>NZ_JCAJZS010000007.1:0-183023 GCF_059510375.1 Shimazuella sp. NTD250
GTGCGATTGGTTCCAAGTGAAACCGGCTGGAAGCAATACTACCGAGCAGAAGGGGAAGCAGAACTGGAAGTAGTGGACCTGCGAAGAGAAGAAAATCCCATCGAGTGGTTGGAACAGAGAACAGAAAAAGCCCAAGCGAGCTTACATCTAACGGAGGGACCAGTATTCCGGGCGATCTGGTTCCGCTTCTCGGAAACGGAAGGAAGATTGTTCCTCCTTGCTCATCATATGGTGATGGATGGCGTGTCTTGGCGAATTCTAATAGAAGACATCGAGATGATCTACCAACAACTTGCAGCTGGAAAACCAGTACAGTTACCCCAGAAAACCAGTTCCTATCGTCAGTGGGCGGAGTATCTTCAAAAATTAGCAGCTGCGGAGGAAATCGAAAATCAAAGGGAACAGTGGCAACAAGTAAAGGATACAGTGATCCCACAAGATAGGTATGGGAGAAATACGGAAGACTCTGTGGAACAAGTACAATTACTGTTAACAGCTTCTGAAACAGAGCAATTGTTATCCAAAACAACTGCTAGAACTCATGCAACGGTAGAAGAACTATTGTTGACGGCACTTGTCCAATCTCTACAAAAGTGGACCGGGGAAAACACTCATACCATCCATTTAGAAGGACATGGGAGAGAGGAACAAGAAGAACTAGATTTATCTCGGACAGTTGGTTGGTTTACTTCCCTCTATCCTGTGATGTTCCTACTACCATCATCAAGCATGGGAGAAGCAATACAAGTTGTCAAAGAAGCTCTACGTGATCGCAGCAAAGAAGCATTAAGCTATGGATTATTGGCTCACTTGCATCTATCTCCTCTTAAAAAAGTAGAGGCAGCAATCAGCTTTAATTATTTGGGGCAATTTACTCCGGTGCAGAAAAGTGAAATCTCAAGCCTTCTAGAAGGGATAGCTACAGAAACTACAGGTAGAATGAGTGCTCTTGAGGCTGTTCGCCCTCATCTCATCGATATTGTAGCAGTAGTAAATGAAGGGAAAATGCGGATTACATGGTTGTATAGCCAAAATATCCACAATAAAACGAGTATGGAGTTGTTCAAGCAATACTTCCATTCCAAACTACAAAATCTGATTTCAGGAAATGAAAAAAATGTTGGAATGACAACATCTGATTTTCCAGAGGCAAATCTTTCTAAAAAAGATATGCAGAAAGTACTTCAACTTCTTCAAAAAAAATCGAAGGGGAGATAAAGGTTGGAAGAAAACGATATATCTTTAAATCTTGAAGATATGTATACTCTCACACCACTACAACACGGAATGTTACTGCATTCCGACATGGCAACGAGCGATGGTATGTACATCGCTCAACTATCTTTTTCGATTCAAGGAGAGTTTCAGCTCCCCGCCTTTCTTCAAGCATGGCAAGAGGTAATCGATCGTCATGCTATTTTGCGAACTGCTTTTTTGTGGGGAGAAAATGTAGAGCCTCAGCAGCTTGTATTTTCGGGGGTTTCGACACCATTCCTCCAAGTAGATTTGAGTCATTTGTCCAGAGAGGAACAGGCAGTTGAAATAGAAGAGACAAAAAAACGTGATCGTAAGCAAAAGTTTTTATTAGATGAACCTCCATTGATGCGCTTTACCTTTTTACAAACGGATCATGATGCTGTTACATGTATTTGGAGCTACCATCATGTTCTAATGGATGGTTGGAGTCTGCCCATCATACTTGGAGAGGTATTTCAATATTACGAAGCTATCTCTAATGGTGACTCCTTACATCTTCCAACACCTAAAGCCTATCGGGATTATATTGCATGGTTAAAAAGACAAGATCATTCGAAAGCAAAAGCATTTTGGCAAGAAATGCTCAAAGGTTATGATACGCCCCTGTCTTTGCGTTTTGATCGTAAAGAGACAGACGAACAAGGTTATCAATCTATCACGAAGATGTTATCAAAGGAAACGACAAATCTTATCCAAGAGATGGGCAAAAAATATGGGCTAACCATAAGCACGATACTTCAAGGTGCATGGGGATTGTTGCTAGGAAGGACACATCATACAGAGGATGTGTTGTTTGGAGCTACCTCATCTGGAAGGCCTACTGAGTTAGCAGGCTCAGAAAATATGGTGGGATTGTTCATTAATACGGCACCAGTTCGAGTTGCCTTAACATCCGAAACGATCTTGACATGGCTTTTAAATCTTCAAGCCAAACAAGTAGAGGCCAGAGAATATTCTTTCTCATCGTTAATAGATATACAGAATTGGAGTGAGATTCCAAGAGGTTCTCATCTGTTTGAAAGTATTGTCGTCGTCGAAAATTACCCAATTCGCCAACAGGCAGCAAATGAATCTGCAAAATGGGGTATAACAGATGTTGATGGGAGGGAAGAAACTAACTATCCCATTACCTTAGTTTGTACGCCTGGCGAAACAACGCAATTAAAAATCATGTACCAAGCTGATCGATTTGCTCCATCTACTATCGAAGATATTTTATTTCGTTTGGTTATTATTTTAGAACAGATGATTTGTCATCCTGAGCAAAGGGTTGATCAAATCTCAATTCTTACCAAACCAGAAGCAAAATTGATGCTAGAAGATTGGAACCAAACTACTGTTGCAACAGAATCCAAGTTCATTCACCAATGGTTTGAAGAACAAGTGAAACGAACTCCTCATCAGATTGCCGTTACTTGGGGACAGGATTCACTCACATACGAACAATTAAATCAAAAATCCAATCAATTAGCTCATTATTTGATCTCAGCAGGGATTAGTCAGGAAAAAATCGTCGCTGTTCTGCTGCCTCGATCCACTGATTTGCTTGTCAGTTTGCTTGCAATTTTAAAAGCAGGCGGAGCATATGTACCATTTGATCCAAAATATCCAAAGGATCGTATCACCTATATGCTAGAAGATTCTAAGGCTCAGATGGTGCTGACAACAGAGCAATTATCTTCCCTCCTAACCACCAATATGAATCCATGTTGTATGGATAGACTAGATTTAAGAAGTTATGCAACTGACAATCCTAATCTAGACAGCAGTACAAAACAACTCGCTTATATCATTTATACTTCAGGATCAACAGGAAAACCAAAAGGTGTCATGGTTGAGCATCATAGTGTTTCCATGTTATTTAGTTGGGCACATAGACAGTATCACCCTGACGAATATAGTGGAGTTCTCGCATCTACGTCTATCTGCTTTGATTTATCTGTGTTTGAGTTGTTTTTTCCACTGAGCTGTGGAGGAACAGTTGTCGGCGTGGAGAATGCACTGTATCTTACCATCGCCTCTGATCTGGTTCCTATCACCTTGATAAATACAGTTCCATCTGTTGCAAGCGAATTGATCCGAATGAATGTTATACCTGATACGGTAATTACGATAAATCTGGCAGGTGAACCTTTGTCCAGAAATCTAGTGGATGAATTTTATTTGTTGCCACAGATCGAGAAAGTATATAACTTATATGGTCCAACTGAGGATACCACTTATTCTACATTTGCCTTAATAGAAAGAGAGAGTGGACAGACTCCATCTATTGGCGGGCCAATAGATCATACAACCGTATTTGTTCTTGATTCACAAGGACAAGCAGTCCCAGCAGGAATTCCCGGTGAACTCTATTTAGGTGGAGAAGGTTTAACAAGGGGATATCTCCATCGCCCTGATTTAACAGATGAAAAGTATGTTCCTCATCCTAATGATAAAGAAAAACGTGTCTATCGAACGGGTGACTTGGTCAAGTATGAAACAGATGGTACCCTGCAATATATTGGCAGGGTGGATTATCAAGTGAAAATAAGAGGATACCGAATCGAACTAGGGGAGATTGAAGCTGCTTTACATGCTCATCCTTATATCGAAAAGGCGATCGTAGTGGAAAAAGATAGCCGACTTATCGCTTATGTCATTACGACAGATCGATCAACGGATTATGAGACATATCTCAAGCGATATATTCCAGTTTACATGATCCCTAGTCAATTTGTTTTCTTGGATGTTTTTCCGTTAACTCCTAATGGCAAAGTAGATCGAAGTAATTTACCAGCACCTAGTCAGAGCAGTTCTCCTGCACGAAAACAAGAATTATCTCCATCTGAAGAGATCGTAGCTGGAGTTTGGGAACAAGTTTTAGGAGAAAAACCTATTCAAGCTGATGATAACTTCTTTCAGGTAGGTGGGCATTCCTTACTAGCAACACAAGTTATTTCAAAACTAACGGAAATATGGAACAAAAAAATACCTTTGACTTATATATTTGAGTTTCCTACTGTTAGAGAGCTTGCAGCCAAAATAGAAGGAACACAAAGGGAACAGTCAGAACTTACTGCTATACCGGTATACGACCGTTCGAATCAATTCGCGCCAGTTTCTTATGGACAGCGAAGATTGTGGTTTCTTGATCAAATTCTCGATGATCGTTCTACGTATCATCTTCCCTACTCGATAAGGATAGATGGAAGTTTTGACATATTAGCATTTCGGAGATCGTTGCAAGCAATAGCGATTCGTCATGAAAGTTTACGTACTACATTTACTGAACGCGAAGGAATTCCAATTCAAGTCATCCATCAAGTTCCACCTATCGACTTTTCTTTTACGGATGTCAGGCAGGAAGAAGAATCACTGGAAAAATTGATCAACCATGCTTATCACCAGCCATTTTCTCTCACTACAGGTCCTTTGTGGAGAGTACATCTCTATCAAGAAACAGAAGATAAGTGGGTATTGCTGTTTACGTTTCATCATATTATCATGGATGGCTGGTCACTTGGAATTTTTGGAAACGAGTTATTTCGATTATACGAAGCCAATAGCAGAGGGAACTCGGTTGAAATCGATGCTTTACCATTGCAATACCGAGACTATAGCGCTTGGCAACAAGATTACATCCAAAGTGATGATTTAAAAACTCACCTTCATTACTGGAAAGACAAGCTAGCGGATGTTCCTGTGCTTGATTTGCCAACTGATAAAACAAGACCAGCAGAACAAACCTTTTACGGAAGAACGAAATCTTTTGAGATTCCGCTTTCCTTGTCAGAAGGTTTAAAACAGCTGAGCAAAGAAGAAGGTGTTACTTTATACATGAGTTTGCTCGCATCTTGGCAGACTTGGTTATCTCGTTACAGTGGACAAGAAGACATTGCAGTAGGCAGTCCAATCGCAGGAAGAACAAGATCAGAGCTAGAAAATATCGTTGGTTTTTTTGTCAATACACTTGTATTTCGAACAGATTTAATCGGTAACCCTAGTTTTCAAGAAATACTTGGTCGGGTACGGAAAACTTCGATGGAAGCTTATGCAAATCAGCATGTTCCATTTGAAAAAATGGTGGATGAATTGTCTCCAGATAGAAATTTACAACATTCGCCTTTGTTTCAAGTGATGTTCGTCTTACAAAATATGCCTGTTCAAACAGAAGGATCGATAGATCTAAATTTGTCCCCTTTTCCATTAGAGCACGAAACAGCAAAGTATGATTTAACCTTAACTTTCATGGATACCCCACAAGGTTTGCAAGGAGCCTGGGAGTATAATGCTGACTTATTTTGTGAAGTAACAATAGATCGTATGATCAAACAATATGTCCAAGTATTAACAACTGTAGTAGCAGATCGGACGATACCCATCCGAGAAATCTCATTGCTCACCAAGGAAGATGAACGATTTTTGGCAGAACAAAATCAATTGGTATCAAATTGTCCAGAAAAATCTATTGCGACATTGTTTGAAGAGCAGGTAGCTCTTTATCCTGCAAAAATTGCGTTGCAATCAGCAACCGTCTCCTTAACTTATGAAGAAGTCAATCAACAAGCAAATCAGTTGGCTTACTTTTTACAGAAAAAAGGGTTAAAACCTGATACAAAAGTAGGGGTATGTCTTGATCGATCTATCGAACTTATTCTCACAATGTTAGCAATCGTCAAAACAGGTGCAGCGTACGTACCATTTGACGTTTCTTATCCAACAGAGCGATTTCAGTACCTTGTAACGGACTCAGCGGTGTCTTTTGTAGTGACAACACAAAAATGGGCAAATCGATTTCAACATAAGCAAATGGATTGTTGTATGTTGGATGAGGTAGAGAGGATGATTAGGCAAGAATCAACATCTAATTTAGTCACCCAAGTTACGACAGATTCTCTTGCCTACGTAATGTATACGTCTGGTTCGACAGGCAAGCCAAAAGGGGTAGAGATTCCCCAAAAAGGTATTATTCGATTGGTGAAAAATCCAGACTATGCAACTTTTTCAGCAGATGATGTATTTTTGCAATTGGCACCTGTAGCTTTTGATGCTGCTACCTTTGAAATTTGGGGAGCGCTTTTGAGTGGAGCCAAACTGGCAATCATGCCAGCAGCTCTCCCCTCTCTCTCTGAATTGGGAGAAGCTGTCCAATCCTTTGAAGTTACTACCTTATGGCTGACAGCGGGATTATTCCGTTTAATGGTGGATCACCAATTGCCTGCTTTAAAAGGATTAAAACAATTACTGACAGGTGGAGATGTGGTATCCCCTGTACATGTCCAAAAAGTGCTCCGTATGGGCGGTGTCCAAGTGATCAATGGATATGGTCCTACGGAAAATACTACTTTTAGCTGTTGTTACCAAGTGCCGCCAGATTGGTCTGGCGATGTTTTGCCTATTGGGAAATCGATAGCAGGAACAACTGCATATGTTCTAGATGATATGCATCAACAAGTGCCGATCGGTATAGTTGGGGAGTTATATGTTGGTGGAGATGGTTTGGCGAAAGGTTATGCAAATCAACCGCTACTGACGCGAGAAAGGTTTATCGAGCATGAAGAGTTTGGACGACTGTATCGTACAGGAGATCTTGTCCGCTATTTGTATGATGGGACAATGATGTTTTTAGGTAGAAAAGATCATCAAATAAAAATTCGCGGCTTTCGTGTTGAACTAGGGGAAATCGAAACGACTCTGGCTCAGTTTCCGAAAGTAAAGGATGCAATTGTAATTCAAAAGGAAGGAAGGCTGATTGCGTATCTTACTTCCATGTCCCCGATTAATGCGAATGAATTAAGAGATCAATTAGTACATGTTTTACCTGATTATATGGTACCCTCTTCTTTTGTTTTACTTGATGAACTACCATTGACCGAGAATGGGAAAGTGAATCGAAATGCCCTGCCAGCCCCTGCTGCGATTCATGTCTTAAAAGAAATGCCCAAAGGTGAAATAGAACCAAAAATCGCTGCGATTTGGCAAGAAGTACTAGGTGTTTCGATGATCAACCGCAACGATAATTTCTTCCGTCTTGGTGGAGATTCCATTCTCAGTTTGCAGGTAATTGCCAAAGCAGCACAGCAAGGTATCAGGGTCACTCCAAAGCAAATATTTCAATTTCAGACGATTGAAGAGCTGGCTAAAGTAGCGATTCAAAAAGATGTCTTAGAAGTTGAACAAGGAGTAATCAAAGGTAAGATAAACTTGACACCGATTCAATCTTGGTTTTTTGCCCAAAAACCGGCTAATGTTCATCATTTTAACCAAGCAGTAATGGTGCAAATAAACATTTCCCTTTCTCCAGTCCAAATGGAAGAAGCCTGGCGCAAATTGCATGAGCATCATGATTCCCTTCGTCTGCAATTTCAAAGGATGGAAGATAGCTGGCAAGCTAGTTATGGAGATGAAACAAATATCGTTTCGATGAAAGTACATGATATTTCCAACTTCGATGAACAAGAACAAATGATGGAGATGGAACGATTTGCTGATTACTATCAGCGCAGTCTCGATCTTGCTCATGGTCCTATTACGAGGCTGGTCTATTTTCATCTAGGAGTAGAACGCAAACCTCGCCTATTGATCATTGCTCATCATTTGGTAGTAGATGGTGTATCATGGCGGATCATTTTAGAAGATTTAGCGACACTGATCCAGCAATTAGCCGGAAAACAAGCGATGGTATTGCCAGCTAAAACGATCTCCTATCAGCGTTGGGCACAGTTGATCCAGCATGAGGGACAGCTTAATCAAGTTCACAAACAGATAGATTTTGAAATACCAGTTGATCAAACTGGAGAAAATACAGAGAAATCTAGTCAGTTGGCAACTTATGCTTTTAGCAAGGAAGAGACGGAAAAATTAGTAAAGTCATCGGTAAAAGCAGAAGATATTTTACTCACTGCTTTTGTACGTACATTGGTGAAGTGGACTGCAAACAGCAATATATTCGTCGATTTAGAAGGACATGGGCGAGATATGCTAGGAGATGACATCGATGTTTCAAGAACGGTGGGATGGTTTACAAAACTGTATTCAGCTTCTTTCCAAGTAAAAGAAAATGTAACTGCTTTGGAAGCACTACGATTAGTAAAAGATCAACGATATACAGCATTTCATCAAACCAAGTTTGGTCAAACAAAGAGCATTAGTCCCGTCAATTTCAATTATCTAGGACAATTCCGCGAGCTCAACGAAGATACTGGCGTCCTGATTGGATCAGAAGAAACAGTGGGAGATACAGTGTATCCTAACATGATTCGAGCCTACATCCTAGAAGGGTTTGGAGTTATTTCAAAAGATCAACTCTCCTTGACTCTGCGTTATAGTAAAAATATTCACCGAAAAGAGACGATTGATGAGTTACTCTATCAAGTATGCCAAGAGATTCGCATTTTAGTTTCCAAATTAGTTGAAACTTCCGAACAAATCTATACTCCAGCTGATTTTCCACTAGCTTCTCTTTCCACACATGAGTTTAACTTGATTCCATCTAGAGGAGTGGAAGATATATATCCCTTGTCACCGCTGCAAAAAGGAATGGTGTTTCATTCTCAATATGCGAAGACAAAAGGAGAGTATATAACGCAGCTCGCGATGACGTTAGAAGGACAGTGGTATCCAGATAGATGGACAAATGCTTGGAAGCAATTGATAGCCCGCCATGAAATTTTGCGAACTAGTTTTTGGAGTAAAGGGTTAAAAGAAGCACATCAGGTCGTACATGACAGGGTTTCATTAGAGGTTAAACATATCGATTGGCAGCAAATAGCACTAGATGAGCAGGAAACATGTCTGGATAATTGGCTCAAAAGTGATCAAGAAGAAGCCTTTGATCTTTCATCCGCTCCACCGATGCGCATTGTCTTTATTCGGTTAACTCCAGAAAAAGTCATCATGGTGTGGACACATCATCATATTTTGTTGGATGGATGGAGTATTCCGATGGTTCTGCAAGAACTTATGCAACTCTATCATCAGCAAAAATTACCTAAATCCGCTCCGCCTTACCGTCGATATATCGAGTGGTTGAGGCAGCAGTCAACTGAAGAAGCAGAGCGATATTGGAAAACACAGTTGAAAGGAATTTCAGCAGCGACGTTGACGAGAAAAACAGATGGAATTCCCTCCGCTCATAGTGTAAAACGATTTGTAAACAAACAATTGACAGAATCGATTCAGCAATTTGCCAGAGAACATCAATTGACGATGAGTACCGTAGTTCAAGGCGCATGGGCAGTGCTTCTTAGGCAAATGACTCAGGAAACTGATCTGTTATATGGGACGACAAGTTCAGGTAGACCAGCAGAATTAACAGATATTGACAAGATGGTAGGTCTGTTCATCCAATCTCTGCCAACAAGAGTGAACTTGGACACAGACCAAAATGTAGCAGAATGGTTGCAAACCTTGCAACTACAGCAGCTAGAACAGCGCAAATATGAATATGTATCGCTTGTCGATATGCAAGGATGGAGTGATATTCCAAGAGGTACACCACTGTTTGGAACATTATTTGTATTTGAAAATTATCCGACTGTTGGATCAGAAGAAGAGTCTTCACAGGAAATTCGTATTACCGATTTGGTAGTTCAAGATCAAAGTAATGTTCCGCTGGTGCTGATTTCCGGTCCTGGAGAACAGTTATTACTGAAATTCCAATATTTATCTCCTTGTTTCACCAAAACAGAAGTAGTGAGATTTTTAGATGAATTGGTTTTTTTACTAGAAAAAATGATTGCTATGCCAAGCAGACCTGTAAAGCGGCTGTGCCATATAGGTGATGCAAAAGAAGCAGAAAGCCCATCCTTACAAAAGTACCGTCCTATCTCAAAGAATAAAAAATTGCTCATAGGGATGACAAAAATTTGGGAAGAAGTATTGTCGCAGGCACCTATTGGGCTTGACCAGAGCTTTTTTGAACTCGGTGGTCATTCCTTTGATGCCCTAGCTATCGCATCAAAAGTAGAACAAGATTTGAGTTATCCCTTTTCCTTGTCTCTGCTTTTTCAGTACCCTACGATTGGGGAATTGTGTTATTATTTGGAACATCAGCATGCTATCCATTCCGTGATCAGTCTACAACAAGGAAATGGCCGACATACTCCTCTGTTTTTGATTCATGCGCAAGGCGGGGGAGTACTGAGTTACAACGATTTAGTAGCACAATTGGATGATGATTTGACGATTTATGGTATCCAAGCAAGAGGATATGAGGGAGAAGCAGATATTTTTACTTCGATGGAAGAGATGATCGATTATTATGTTTCCTTGATCAAACAGGTACAACCTGTTGGTCCATATCGGCTGGGAGGATGGTCGCTGGGTGGAGTGCTGGCACATGGTGTTACAGTGAAATTAGAACAAATGGGAGACACAGTAGAACTCTTGGCAATGATCGATTCTACTTGGTTAGACCAAGAAGAGAGTGAACTTCTCTATCAACAGTTGAAATCAGGAGAGTTTTTGCCGACAATAGATTCAGAAAAGAATAAATTGTGGCTTGAAAATGGAATTGCTTTTGCTCGTTACCAACTTTGTAAAACTGTTCAGACACCTATTCACCTTTTTGTAGCTGAAGACCGATCCCAGACCATTGGCTCCTCCAATTGGGCACTTTGGACAGCATCAACAGTTCATGCCGAAATAGTGGATGGAAATCATGTAACCCTATTGGAAAAAGCCAATGTAAAAAAATTGGCTGATGATATGGGGAGAGCTATTCAAACAGCAGATAAAAGGCTTGCTGGCAAGGGGGATTAAAAATGTTAAGCCTTTGGTTACCTTTTACCAAAGCGATCAATGCCGATACGCATGTTTTGTTTTGTTTTCCATATGGCGGGGGAAACCCCGCTTTTTATAACAATTGGGGAGTCTTTTTATCGGACCATTTCCAGGTATGTCCCGTTCAGTTGCCTGGGCGTGGGATGCGTTTTACAGAGCCTTCTTATACTGATTTTCATTTGTTGATACAGGATATCACAGAAGCCCTTACCCCGCATTTATCAAGTAATCGGTTCTCCTTTTTTGGTCATAGCATGGGGGCCTTAGTAAGTTTTGAAGTAGCAAGGCTGCTCCAAAGAAAGGATTTGCCACTGCCGGAGACTCTATTTGTTTCGGGCTATCACGCAGCCCATTTGCCAGACCCAGGAAGGAAAATTCATCATCTGTCAGACGAAGAATTTTTAAATGGAATCATTGAGATGAATGGATTGCCTGAAGAATTGGTAGAAAATCGAGACTATTTATCGGTTTTTCTTCCAGCATTACGAGCGGATTTCACCATGTGTGAAACATACGAGTATGAACTTGGTCAAAAATTAAAAAGTGCCATTGTTGCATTAGGTGGAAAAGAAGACCCAGAAGCGGGAGAAGAACACCTAAAGGAGTGGAAAGAACAGACAGCAAGTGAATTTGCTTTGTATATGTTAGAGGGGGATCATTTTTATATTCATCAAAAAGAAACCGAAATAGTGAAAATAATTGAAAATCAATGTAAGACATTGTATTTTTAAAAAATATAGTGACAATATATTGAGGAATATGTTACTTTGAGATTATAGGTCCACACACAGAGAGGAAAAACGTGGATAACGTCAACGGTCATCTTGGAACGTTCCAGCCGGCAGGTAGTACTTCATTCAAGCTGGAGCCCGATGCTCACCGGACACAGCTCGTCGGAGTTGGTTACCTTTTCGATAAGCAGGGAAACCTGCCCCTTCTCCTGCGAGCCGCAGGAGACCCGGGTACTGGAGCCCGAGTCGAGAATGCTGGGGGAGCAGTAGATCAGTTCGAGCTGATGTTTGATGCAATTCCCCGGGAGATTCGTGAAGAGCTCAACTACAAAAAGCTTGCTGAAGGGCTTTGGCCGGAAGATATCGAGGTCTTCCGGACCTTCATCGGTAAGGAAGAAGTGAAGCCGATCGAAGGTGGTTATGCCACCCTGCGCATCTGGAAGTTTCCTTGTTTGAGCCGTCGTCCGTTCAGTGAGGTTGAGTTCAGCCTTTCACCTGACCATGAGCAGTACGCGGTGGTTGTTCCGAATGCGGATATGGTACATATTCCGTACGAGGACGGCCCGCTCCTATTCAGCCATCTGCCACTGGAACGACAGAAGGATGCACTGGAGGCCCGTGAGGTTATCTTCGGCTCCAAGCTGAAGTAATCTTGACGGACTCACTGGACGCCGGGTTCCCCCGACGTCCAGCCGTAAATAATGATTGACAACATAAAAAGGGCTCCCTTGCTAGCAAGGGAGTTTTCTCATTGAAAAAATATCCAAAATAAGAGAAAATATCTATGAATTTGAAAATGACAACAGTAAGTGATTTCTTTTGCATCGTTTAAATGGTGATCACTTTTATATCAACATAAACTAAAATAATTTAACAATTTAAAGATTAGGTATTAGATACTTTATTTTTTTATTAGAGGTTGCAACAGGCTCTATATGTATTAACCAAATAAAAAACAATGCATCTGCTCTATTTTACTTTTGATCTGCTTTTTTACTGCTGAATCTACTTTTTCAAATGTCATCCAATCCAAGTTTCTTTTCGTTTTGTCTATTGTCCAAACTCCAATTGCTTCTCCGTTCAAGATAATACTAGCTCTAGACTCCCCAATTTTATTGAACAATAATTCATAATACTTTTGGTCCACATATAAAAAACGACTCTCATAATACCCTTTCAAAGATGGGTCTTCATAAGCTAAAAGAGTTAACCAATTATCCTTTTGAAAAAAAGAGTCTTGATAATGTGTGAAACCTTTTTCAGTCATGAAATACACTGTATTTGTTGTATCTAATTCAACCGCGATTACTTCAATCGCTAATTCCTTTATCGAATCCCGGATGACTTTTATACTTAACCCAGACCACCATGCGATGTCTTTGATGGAAACAGGTCCAAAACGATCAATATGATAGTAGACTAATTTCTTTTGAGCTTCTTTTAAATCCATCTGATTCAAATGTAGATTTGGATAAATAGATGGGGTGTATCCATAGTAGCGTTCTTCTTTTCCCCAATGGTTGCTTTTGTTTATATAGCACAGTTCGCCACCTTCCCATAATTCTTTTATCGCTGTAGTAATTACTTTGTTATCTTCATCCGACAACTTTCCCAATTCGAATTTGACCAAACTGACAATTTCTTTTGGAGTTATTGGTTTACCCTGCACAAAGGATATGATGATTTCTTTAATTTTAGCAACATAATCCATGTTTGCACCCAGTTTTTTATATAGAGTGTAACAATCCGCTAATCGAAAATGCATAGTGGCTCGATGTGCAATAGGAGCATATTCCAACGGTAAGATATGTAGTGTTCTTCTCATACAACGAAGTTTAATATGATCATTCTTGACATATAAGTGATTCCAGAGGGTTTGCGTTTCAAAACTAGGGACTCTCGAAAACAACGTAGTAAATGGAGTAGGTAAACGTGCAGCATGAAGACCAAAGAGATTATCAATTGCATTTCTTACATCTTTTGATTGGAAATTTGGGAGAACATTATGTTTCATAAATACATAGTTCATCACTTTTGATCTATCTAATTTTTCTTTTATAGCTGTTAAACTGCTCATCTTATCCCTCATCTTTCAAAAACTAAAATGGATTCTTTTTCATTCCCATATTGAAAAAGAATCCGTCCCTTGTAAAAAATTATTCCATACTTAGCTTGTTTTGTCCTCTAGTTCAACAAATAAACAAATGTTCTATCAATGAAAATCAAACCCGCATTCCCTATTCAAATGCTCACAAATTTGATGTACAACTAGATGGGTATATTTCAATCCATTTAATTTAACAAAGTTCTCTGTTTCTATTAATGATGAATAAGATTCAGTTAATTGTTGGTAATAACGTTTAAAAGCATCTTCATTTGACAATTCTGACCAGATATCAGCTCCTGAATTATATCCAAAATACGGCTTGGTTAAATAATGACGTTGAAGTGCAACCTCACATGGAACCTCTACATAAAATGTGATATCTGGTTCCCTAGCGAAACGATAGCAATCACGAACATATTCATGAGAAACACCCCTTGCTGCATCTCTAGTAAATGCTGTGTATACCCACCGATCAGCAATGACTATCTGCCCATTCTCAAGGGCTGGTTTAATGATTTCTTCATAACGTAAAGCAAATTCCGATAAATGCAACAAGGAATACGTTAATGGAGAGAAAGTAAAATGGGTTTTCTTGTGGTTAATGATTTCTTGTAAAGGTTCATAAGAGTTCCACTCTGTAAAAATAGGATCGTATCCATATGCCTTTAGCTTATCTCCAAGCATGTTAATCAACGTACTCTTCCCACTTCTAGCTACACCTTCAAAAACAAGTAGTTTACCTTCCATGACAGTCTCCTCAATTCACTCTCTCTTTGATTGGTTTTCCTGTTAAAACTTTTACCTCTGCTACATGCATGGTATTCAAAATATCTTGTTGTTTTGTATAAAACCCAAGTGCATTCTGTAGTTCTTCAATGCGATCAAACAAACCATTTGTCATGTTCTCAGCTTCTTGGAAAATCGATTGAGATTTTTCTACCCACTTCTTTTCCTCTGACTCATGCCACACTTTCTCAATGGTATCTATTGTGCCTTCAACCAAAGAAAGCATCATATCTCCATGCTCTTGAATGAAATTTTCCACATCTTTACGCAATACTTGATATTCAAGAAAGGCTTTTGTTTTTTCCTGATCCATATTCATAAAATGGGATTCAATTTTTCTTATTAAGCTATCCATTTTGTAAATAGCTTTCAGACTTGGTTTTGCATGTTGGTAATAGGTTCTAACCATCTGATACAATTGTCCTACTTTTGGATCAGTAAAATCATAAGTGCCAATATCGTACCAACTCTTACGTTTAATCCTACCTTCTTGCAATAGCTGCTCCGTTAATGGTGTTCCTGCATAAGGTAAGAAACGACCAGTAACATCTCTAATATCAAAAGTTCCTAGCGTTTTAAGGAACTCAATGTTCTCACGCATCCCATTAAGAGAAACATCTGGTTCAAAGGGCATCATCCCAATGGAGATTTCAGGAATACCAACCTGCTTTAGAATTTGGACTGCTCTGACATTTTGCTCAGGAGTAATATCTTTTTTATATCTTTTCAAGGTATCGGCATGTCCAGATTCCAAACCTAAAAATATTTTTTTGAGTCCAATTTCTTTCAGAGCTACAAATATTTCTTTGCTGCAACATACCGCTCTTACTTGCATCCACAGATTCAAATCATCTAGATTTGCTTTCTTAATTTGACGGCAAAACTCTAACACCCATTGCTTACTTCTTTTGCTTGGGTCCATAAACAAGTCATCTACAAACTTAAATTTTCTAACACCTTGTTGGTATAGTAAAGAAAACTCTTCCACAACATTCTCAACGCTCCTAACTCTTCTCGGACGATAATTAAAGAATGTTTGTATCGAACAAAAAGAACATCTTGCATAGCAACCTCGACTTGCCAACATCGAAATACGACGATTTTTATTTAACAAAATAGGCATGGTGTCGCGATGTGGAAGAGGAATGGTATCCAAATTTTCTACTAAGGGACGATCCTCATTGACCACTATTTTTCCATCGGTTCTACGATAAGTAATACCTTTCACTGTTGAAATGCTTTTATTCTGTTGGATGCATTGAGCTAACTCTACAACAGTTGCTTCACCTTCTCCACGAACTACACTATCAATATGATGGATGTTCTCCAAAAATTTATAGTGTTCATAAGTCGGGAAATGACCGCCAATAGTAATATGACCTGTATACCCTGCTTGACGTAACTGTTCCATCACTTCAAAAGTTGCAGGAATCGTATCTTGAGCAGATGCAGAAAAGCCCACAAGCCAAGGGTTATGATTCATGATTTCTTTCACAACTTCGTCTACTTCCAGCATTAATAAATGAGCATCTAAAATACCAGTTTGAAAATTGGCATCTCTAAGTGATGATGATAAATAACCCATTGCAAGGTTTTCCGACTGATAACGAGAATCAAACAATTCGTTTTTTGGTTTACATTGCACGAGAATAATTTTCATGAAAGTCCTCCTAAATAACAAATAAATTATACAAATATTCCAATAATAAATTCTGTATTTTTTCTTTATCCGTTTCAAACAAAAACACTTCACCACTACGAACTTTATCTTTATATAACTGAGTGAATTCATTTTGCACCATTTGAATGAGTTTTGGAGATTCAAAATACTTGTGATGGGCAACATCCTTAGAATCTAAACGCTTACAGATTACATCCTCTGAGGCATAACACCAAATAACTGCATCAGGAGTTTCAATGAGTCCCATTTCCTTATACAAAGTCATAACCTGTTGGATATCGACATCGATATTTTTTGTTCTAGCAAAAGCTCTTACATAAGAAATGATGGAGTCAGAATAACGATCCTGAATCACCACATATCCATCTTCCAACCAAGGCTTAACGTAACGTACAGTAAGCTGCACTAGATCAGCCATGTAGTAAGAAGTGGAGAAAATCTCTGGATAAGATTGAGTTATCTTTTTAAATTCTCGACCAATTTCCGTAAAAGAAAGTGATCCATGACTATAAATGGTTTTCATGCCTCGTGATTCAAATGAAGTTTTTAGATCATGAGCAAGTGTGGATTTTCCAGTACCACAACTTCCCTCTAAAACAATTAGCTTCCCAGCTTTCACCAAATCACCTTACCTTTCCTATTTTACTAACTCAGCAACCTTAATAAATACCGTTCTTGTTCACGAATCTTCTCCAATTCAATCGTAGAGATATAAGTACTAAGAGAAGTGTGAAACCGACTCACCTCTTCTTTTTTTCCCTCACGGATAAAATGAAAAAGCTCTTCCATTTTCTTTTTACTTATGCCCTCAATACCATTTTTCAAATGTAATCGCCCATAACGTAAAAGAATACAGATAGCCATCAGAACATTGGAACGAGTATTTGATCCCCTTAAATGGTCAATCAACTCTACATAATGTTCTCCTTCGCCACAACAATAGACAAAATACTCCGCTAATTTTCTTCCTGTTTTTATTGCTTCGTTTAATTCCAGTACTACCACCTCTTTTTTCCAAAGAAGATACATCCTGCTTTGTTTTTTAATGAAATCATAGAGATAAAAAGATTTATGGTCTACAGCAGTAACTTATCTCTCAAACGTTGTACAATAAATTTTTGTTTTCTTATGAGATATCTCTACTTTACAAACTCTAGATATTGGAACTTTTATAATCTTTCCACCCACACTCTCCAGTTGTAAAACTTTCTGCAAAGGAGTATAACCACTTTCACACTTTATCACTTTGAATTCTTCTGTCTTCATTTTGCCCACCTCGATCTCTCCATCTTTACTTGTTCACTGACTACTATTGTTGGAAGAAAATCCTTGTTTACGGGATTCATTCTTCTTAAAGCTCTTTGAATCAATGCTTTTTCCTCCTGATACAAAGCAACTCTCAATTGACTTTTTTGTGTCGGTATTCTTTCATCGATCTCTTTTTGGTACTTTGTTAGTGCTAAAGTGAAAAGACGCTTGAATTCATCCTCTAACGGAAACAAAACTTTCCCATTTTGCAACATGAAGTATCCCCCAATAGTCTCCGTAAATTAGCTTAACAACTCATTCATTGTTGTTAATACAATGTGGGAATAGTTCCCAACATTTTGTGTCTACATCATATATTTTTTTAAAAACATATGCAATTCATTCGAATTGTTAAATTATAAAAGTTATTTCATGATATTTCATTCATAATCATATTGAACACCAACTTTCTTCCATTTAATAAATTCATTTCATGAAAATCGTTGGGTAATAGAGGTTTTTAATCAGAATATGGCGAAAAATAAAATTAAAATATTTTTTAAGAGGTGATTACATTTGAATAATCCAGAATTAGGAGCTTCATTGAAAAAAATTCGTAAATCAAAAGGGTTGCGGATTACAGATTTAGCAGATAAAGAAATTTCTACAACTACCATCAGCAACATAGAACGCGGATTATCATCTGTGCAAAAAGAATTCTTAGATCGATATTGTAATAAACTAGGTGTTCGATTTGACGAGATTCCTGATTTCTTCGATAGAGAAATCAAACATCTAAAAGACAAAATAATTTTTATTGAGTCAGATATAAACATAAACGAAACAAAAAGAGCACTTCAAAACATTAGGGAAATCATGAAACTAAATGAAAGTGAAATGTTTAAAGATACACTTTACTATCTCAAAGCCCAGTGTCATTTCAATCCTCGTAGCAGTAGAAAGGACTGGGCTAAGGCGGAAAATCTTTTAAATCAAGCGATGACGGTAACAACAAATCCTCACAAAAATATACGTGCATTGTGTCTAAAGGAATTAGCAAGAATCGTTTATTTTCGGGACTATGATCTAAACAAAGCGGTGCAATTCACTACTGATGGTTTAAAGGCATATAATGATGATGGAGATAAAAAAGAAATCAAATACTCCCTATTAGTAGGAAGAGCCTCTTACCTTGAAAAATTAAATGAGACAGACAAAGCACTTCAAATATTATTAAATCTCTGGAAGGAAATTCAGTATATTGATAATTTGGAAGTGAAACTGACTATGTTTGAAATTCGCGCACTCTGTCACATTAAAAAAAATGAGTTAGAAGATGCCCTAAAATATGCAATCGAAGGTTATGAACTAGCTCACTCTAATCAAAAATATGAAAGAATGGTTGAACTACTTACCACATTGGGAAATATAAATGTGAAGAGAGGGGATTTCCAAACCGCTGAGGAATGTTACAACCGTTCATTAGAATTGAAACCCAAACTCAAAAAAAAATATTTATGTGTATCTTCCTACACTCAGTTAGGAAAATTATTTACTTTAACAAGGGAATGGAATCAAGCGAAGTTCAATCTGGAGCTAGCTGTTACTGAGGGGGAAAAAGCTAATATCCACAGAGATGTTCATAGACTTAATGAAGCACTTATAGCGAATGGAGATTATTATCTTGCACAAAATGCATACTTTAAAGCTATTACTCCCTATAAAAAAGCACTTTCAATCGCCAAAATGCACAATTTTGAAAATCACCAACAAATCATTCTTCTAAATCTATCTGAATGTTGGGATAAACTAGGCGATAAAGATATGTATCTTGAAACAAGTCGTGATCTTCAGTTATTATTAAGAAAAGACATAAGAGAGGTGTAAAAATTGAAAAAATTCGAGCATGAACCACCTAAATATATGAATATTGTAATATTTACAAGCTAACCTACAATTTCAATTATTAGACTAAACACCTTTACATTAAGCCTTGAAAAAACCTTACTGCCAAATTAAGACTTGATATTATCATATCGTCATAATCAATAATAGGAAAAGCCCTAGGTTGTACTGAACCCCAAAAGCGCAGATGTGAGTGGGTGGAGCGTCCTTTGTGTTTTTCAACAACAGACCGGAAAACACACACATCAAGCGACTTTATCCAGTGTTCAAATTTATTTATGCAACAACCTCATTAATATAGTGACAAATTGTTCATTTATGTGCTACTTTTAAACCGAAGGTCCCATAAAGAGAAAGGAACGACTGTGTGGACCAGGTGGATTGAGTTCGTCTGGATGTTGATCTTCAAGATTTACATCCGAGTAGTAGCTGTCTTCGTCATCAGTAAGGATGGTTACGTCCTCGTTCTCCAGCGTGCCGAGGATGACATCTCGGCCCTCGGTAAGGATCAAGATAAGGAACCATCCTGCGGTCATATCGACAAGGGAGAAACACCTAGGAAGGCCGCTGTCCGGGAACTCCGAGAGGAAACCGGTATTTCTGCCGATCCTTCCGAGTTGATCTACGTCGAAACAGGCTGGATCAAGGGGAAGTTTCCTCGCGGCGGAGTTGTTCGATATGTCCTTTACATGGATGAAACACATGAAAACATCCATGTGACGCGTCGGTTGAGCGAGCACAAGGGTCATGTTTGGGTTGAAGCCACTCCCAAGATGTTGGCGAAGCAAAAAGGACTTCCAAATGTTTACCAGGCGTACGCCATCAAGGCATGTTGGAAGCTGGTGAAGCGAGGAATGCTGAGCTGATCGCACTGGACGACGGGGGTCACCCGCCGTCCAGCAGTTAACTATGATTGACAAGATAAAAAAACTCCCTTCAATCAAGGGAGTTTTCTCTATTTACTCCAATAGGTCCAGTTTCCAGCAATGCATGACGATACATAAAGGATTTCACTTAGCGATATGTTTTTGTTTTTATTATCTTATTTTTAATGAATCTAAGCCTTGCTTGATTTGTTCCATTTTTACGATATGTGTTATTCCATATAGCACATCCGTTTCCTCATTGGAGGAATGCTCTTTTGAAGCTGGAGTTGGATTCGTGTTATTAGAAGTAGTGTCTTGCTTTTCAGACACAGTGCTTTGATTTTCTGGAGCAGTATTTGGGTTCACATTACTAGGGTTTTGCTTTGTTGCCGCTTGGTATGTATTTGTTTTTTTCGAACTCGAATCGGCTGTAGTACTCTTCTTATTTTCTTGTTTAGATGGCATCGTACGATTCTCCGATTTTCCCACCTGAACGGTTTTCCTAATAGCTTTTGGATGTTGGACAGACGTTTGTACTGTTGCTACTTGATTAGAAGAATGTCCACCTGAAATGGTAACAGTTGTCGTATCGATTGGTGCTTCCCCTATATGCACAGAAGGCGCAGCTTCTCCTGTTGGCTGCCCAAATGGAATCAGCAGAAGTGGAATTGCTATGATAAATGCCAAACGCATCGAATCCCTCTTTTCTATAAATGAGTTTACGGTTATATAGTATAAATCATTTAGTTGTATTTGGATTTTCCAATTAATAGGAATGTGATTGTGCTAAAAATCAAAGTAATCCAAAGTACAATCTTTGCACAAATGACCAGACAGCATTTGAACCGCGCAAACCCTTTTAAATTTGTAGAAAAGGTGTAACATATAAATTAGCTACATGATCCGTACAATTTCTGCACAGTCTAGGTAGAAAGGAGGGAACGGATTGGATGAACGAAGTGTCCTTCTCTTATCGCAACTAGTTCATCACAAAGGTTACTTACCTATCGAAGAAATAACTGATAAGCTACAGATTTCTAGACGCACCTTATACTATGACTTGCAAAAAGCAAATCAATGGCTCAAAGATCAAGGGTTGGAGCCAATTGCGAATGTTCGATCATTAGGATTGTCTCTGTCCGAAGACTCCAAGCAGAAAATTCCAGTACTCATGAAAGATATGAATACACAGCAATACTACTTTTCTGAAAAAGAACGCAAAAATTTATTGGCTGTTTCCTTGATTACGACTACTGCCCCTCTGTTTTTAAAAGATTTGATGGACAAAATCAAGGTGAGTCGAGGAACTACGATTCAAGAGATACACCGTTTAAAAGATGAATTTACTTCCTTTCCATTAAAACTGGAGTTTCATCGAGTAGATGGATATGTTATTGAAGGGGAAGAAAGGCAAAAACGCAAAGCGTTACTGTATTATTTATCGCACATTCTCACTAATAATGGTTGGCATCAGCTATTAAATGAAATCCAAGTGTTATTAAACGGAGAGTTGGATACAGAAGCATTGCATCTGGAGAAAGATACATTGTCGTTCATTCATGAATACTTTCCTTTTATCGAACAATTGGTAACAGATAGTGTTACCAAGTACGGATTGCAGATTACGGATGAGATGTATCAACAATTATCGCTGCGACTTCTGGTATTTAGTAAGCGCTTACTCGAAGGTAACTTTGTTCAGATCGAAGAAGAAGAGAGTGAGGTACTTTGTACAACTCCAGCGTATGAAGTAGCAACTTATATAGCCAAACAACTGGAGCAAAAGTTTCAAGTACCTTTTCCAGAGGATGAGATTGCATATCTGACCATGCATCTTTTGGGGATATCGATTCGCATAGATCAATATGATTTGGATCATAATGAAGTAACAGAAAACTTAAAATGGATTATCGAAAAGATGGTGTTTGATTTTCAACGATATGCTTGTGTGTTTTTTCAGGATTCGCCCCAATTAAAAGAGAACTTACTCAAGCACTTAAAACAAACCTATTATCGTCTCAAGTACGATTTGGCCATCGATAATCCATTAATCGGTTCCATTCAAGAATCATATGGTGAAGTTATGCAATTAACAAAAAAAGTGGTACATCATTTAGAAGCTTACATTGAAAAACCGCTAAATGAAGATGAGATTGGTTTTTTGGCAATGTACTTTGGAGGATGGCTCAAGCGGGAAGGGACAACTCCCCAGGCACGAAAAAAAGTCATGATTGTCTGTGGAAATGGTGTATCCACTTCTCAATTGCTTCAATCTCAAATTGAAAATCTACTAACAACAGTTGATGTAGTTTCTATCTTATCTTTACGTGAATTTAATGAACACGCCCCTTATGATGTTGATTTTATCGTCTCTACCATTCCGATTAAACATCATATTCCTGTTTTTCATGTCAATCCTATTCTGACGGATTTAGAAAAAGAAACCTTATTGAATCAATTTAATTTGTTCATCCAACGAAAATCAAAGTCACTCCATTATTCGATCCCTGCTTTGATGGATATTATCCAAAAATATGCCGACATCAAAGATGAGGCAAAATTGGTGGAAGACCTAACTCAATTTTTATCGTTGGAGAAACGGACACTATGGAAAGGGGTGAAACCTGTGTTAGAAGATTTATTGACAAGAGATATGATCCAATTGAACCGAGTGGCCGAGGATTGGAAATCGGCAATCCGAATAGCCGCACAACCTCTGGTAAAAAAGGGCGCTGTTCAAGAGGAATATGTTGAAGCAATGATTCAAAATGTACTAGAACTAGGTCCTTATGTTGTATTAGCACCGAAAATCGCTATCCCTCATGCTAGACCGGAACAAGGTGTCAAACAAATGGGGATGAGCCTGCTCACTCTGAAAGAGGGGGTATTATTTGAGAAAAGCGACAACCCAGTACAATTGATGATTGTGCTTGCAGCAGTAGACAAAGAGTCGCATCTCAAAGCATTAGCACAATTATCAACGCTATTATCAAACGAAGAAGATGTCAATCGAATCATAGAAGCGATAGATAACAAGACTGTTTTGGATTTGATCGAAAAATATTCTCAAGTCTAGGAGGATGAGGAAGATGAAAATTTTAGTGGTATGTGGATCAGGATTAGGAAGCAGTTTTATGTTGGAGCTCAATGTGAAAAAAGCAACGAAAGAACTTGGGATAGATGCTGACGTATCTCATACGGATTTAACAACAGCTAAGTCAGAACAAGCAGATTACTATATTGGCTCTGGAGATATTATGGATCAACTTAGTGGAGGAACCAGAAAAACGATTTCTTTAAAAAATATGTTTAGTATGGACGAGCTCAAACAAGCACTGCAAGCAAACATCTTAGATGCTTGATCTTCTAATTTATTTCATATAAGGGGGCCTTTACTATGCTGGACTTGTTAATGAAAGACATCTTAGGTACACCTGCAATACTAGTAGGCTTATTTGCACTCATTGGATTGTTGTTACAAAGAAAAGGTGCAGCAGATACCGTTTCAGGTACGCTCAAAACAGTGATGGGATTTTTTATTCTATCAGCTGGGGCTAGTGTCATTACTGGGACACTAGATTTCTTTGGAAAGATGTTTGAGAAGGGCTTTCACATTCAAGGGGTAATTCCAAATAACGAAGCAATTGTAGCACTTGCTCAAAAAACATTCGCAACGGAAACAGCTATGATTATGCTATTTGGGATGATTGTGAATATCATTTTAGCTCGCTTCACCCGTTTTCGTTATATCTTTTTGACTGGTCACCATACATTATATATGGCATGTATGATCGGAGTTATTTTGTCTACCGGTGGAATAAAAGGTGTTCCACTTGTCGTTATCGGTTCTATCATTCTTGGATTGCTCATGGTTCTTATGCCTGCTCTGCTTCAACCTACAGTGAGAAAAATTACAGGGTCGGATGACATTGCTGTTGGGCATTTTGGATCAGTCGGATACTTTGTTTCTGGATTAGTAGGTAAATATTTTGGAAATCCGAAAAAATCATCGGAAGATGTGAAAGTTCCAAAGGGATTAGGATTTTTAAGGGATACCTCTGTTGCGATTTCTTTGACTATGGCTATCATGTTTTTTATTGTCGCATTCGCAGCTGGAAAATCCTTTATTGAATCCCAATTAAGTGGTGGACAAAACTTTATCGTATTTGCCATCACGCAAGCGATTACATTTGCTGCTGGGGTATACATTGTTTTAGCTGGGGTTCGACTAGTCATTGCAGAAATCGTACCAGCATTTAAAGGAATTGCCGATAAAATTGTTCCAAATGCTACACCAGCACTAGACTGTCCAGCAGTATTTCCATTTGCTCCTTACGCAGTAATCATCGGTTTCTTAGCCAGTTTTGTCGCTGGGGTAATCAGTATGTTCTTGCTGCCTGTATTTGGATTAAAAGTGATTGTCCCAGGACTTGTACCACATTTCTTTACAGGTGCAACCGCAGGAGTATTTGGTAATGCCACTGGAGGAAGAAGAGGAGCAGTACTTGGATCATTTGCAAATGGTCTAATCATCAGTTTCTTGCCTGCCCTGCTGCTGCCTGTTCTCGGTTCCTTAGGATTCCAAGGAACAACCTTTGGAGATGCTGACTTTGGAGCTGTTGGTATCATATTTGGAAACTTGATCAAATTAACACCAGTGCTTGTTTATGCGATTCCAATCATTGTGGTTATTCTGCTTGTTGTACTTGGTATTATCAAAAATAGCAAAGAAAAAACGACTGCATAACCCACGATTGTTTTTAGACCCCATTGATTACCTGATACATGTGTAGGGTTGGTGGAGTCTTCTACTTTAGACAAAGGAGAGGAATAAATATGACACAACACAAAGATTTGGATCAACTGACCATCGATACGATACGGACTTTGTCTATCGACATGGTGGAACAAGCTAATTCTGGTCATCCAGGTATGCCATTAGGAGCAGCACCGATGGCCTATGAGTTATGGACAAAATTTATGAAACATAATCCATCCAATCCCGATTGGTTCAATCGAGATCGTTTTATTTTGTCAGCTGGACATGGTTCTCCCCTCTTGTATAGCATCATGCATTTACTTGGATACAATTTATCAATGGAAGATTTAAAAAGTTATCGTCAATGGGGAAGTATCACTCATGGACATCCTGAGTACGGGTATCCAGCAGGAATGGAAGCAACAACAGGACCACTTGGCCAAGGAATTGGCATGGCTGTTGGCATGGCGATGGCAGAAGCACATTTAGCCAAAGTATATAACCGGGATCCATATAAGGTAGTCGATCACTATACCTATGTGATCTGTGGAGATGGGGATTTGATGGAGGGTGTAGCTGCTGAAGCTGCTTCTTTAGCAGGACACCTCAGTTTAGGAAAATTAATTGTTCTCTATGATTCCAATGATATTTGTTTGGATGGTGACCTCGATCAAGCTTTTACAGAGAAAGTCTCAGATCGGTTTGGCGCCTATGGCTGGCAGTATTTACGTGTAGAAGATGGAAATACTGCATCAGCGATTGGAGAAAAAATCAAAGAAGCAAAAGCTGATCGAGAACGTCCTACTTTAATCGAGATCAAAACAGTGATTGGTTTTGGAAGTCCAAATAAAGCCGGAAAATCAGCAGCGCACGGAGCACCACTCGGTTCCAAGGAAACCGAATTGACAAAAGAAGCACTTGGTTGGGAGTATCCTCCTTTCACTATACCAGATGCAGTGAAAACGTTTGTTGAGACCTTTATAGAAAAAGGGGTACAGGAAGAAGAGCAGTGGAATCAATTAGTGAAAAGATATGAACAATCCTATCCTGAGCTTGCAGCACAATTCAAAGGAATTGTAGCAGGAGAGTTGCCAGATGGATGGGATGAACTCTTGCCTGAATATGATTCCTTTTCGAAACCCTTAGCTACGCGTGAAGCATCAGAAGTGGCGCTAAATGCACTCGCAAATCGAGTTCCATCTTTGATGGGAGGATCAGCAGATTTAGCATCATCCAATAAAACACACCTCAAAGACTATTCGATTTTTAGTAAAACTGCTTATGAGGGTAGAAATATTTGGTTTGGAATTCGAGAGCATGCGATGGGAGCAGCATTAAATGGTCTGTCTCTTCATGGAGGAATCCGTCCATATGGTGCAACATTCTTTGTCTTCTCTGATTATTTACGTCCTGTTTTTCGACTTGCAGCAATGATGGGTCTGCCAGTCATGTATATTTTTACACATGATAGTATTGCGGTGGGAGAAGATGGACCGACTCACGAACCAGTTGAACATTTAGCCTCTCTGCGTGCGATTCCGAACTTAACAGTAATTCGCCCTGCTGATGCAAGTGAGACATTAGCTGCCTATCGATATGCATTGAGCCAATCAGATGGCCCTGTCGCTTTTATTTTATCGCGCCAAAAACTGCCCCATCTCACCTTGGATAAAGCAAACGATGGAGTAACTCGAGGAGCCTACATACTCGCTGATCCAACAGATGGGAAACAACCCGAAATTATTCTCATCGCTACCGGTTCAGAAGTAAGTCTCGCTGTAGAGGCCCATCAAACATTAGCAAACGAAGGCATTCCAACACGGGTTGTAAGTATGCCAAGCTGGGAATTATTTGAAAAACAATCAGTAGAATATCAAAAATCGGTATTATCTCCATCCATCCCCCATCGGTTAGCAATTGAAATGGCTTATCCACTAGGTTGGGAGCGTTATACGGGAAGCCAAGGAAAGATAGTCGGTGTCACTGGCTATGGTGCATCTGCACCTGGTGAAGTAGTGATGGAGAAGTATGGCTTTACCGTTGCTCATATCGTAGAGGAAGCTAAGAAATTAAAAGTAAATGAATCTTAATCATAACTGGAGGATTTATGTATGCAGGAATATGCTAAATTAATAGATCACACTTTGTTAAAAGCTGATGCGACTACAGCAGATATTCAAAAGTTAGCGAAAGAAGCTAAGAAATATCATTTTGCTTCAGTTTGCGTCAATCCTAGTCAAGTTCCTACTTCATTTGAAGTGTTGAAGGATACACCAAGTGTGAAAGTCTGCACCGTTATCGGATTTCCTCTTGGAGCTACTACAACAGAAAGTAAAGTTTTTGAAACCAAGGTTGCTACCCAGCAAGGAGCAACGGAAGTAGATATGGTTATTCATCTCGGTAGTCTCAAACAAGGAGATGATACCTATGTACGAAATGATATACAAGCTGTTGTAGAAGAAGCGAGAGGAAAAGCATTAGTAAAAGTAATTTTGGAGACATGTTTGCTCACAGAGGAACAAATTGTCCGTGCTTGCAATCTAGCAGTCCAAGCAGGTGCAGACTTTGTCAAGACTTCTACTGGTTTTTCTACAGGAGGTGCAACAGTAGAAGCAGTAGCACTCATGAGAAAGACAGTTGGAGATCAGTTAGGTGTGAAAGCATCTGGAGGAATTCGAAGTGCTGCTGATGTAAAAGCGATGATCGAAGCAGGAGCAAGCAGGATCGGAGCTAGTGCAGGTGTAGAAATTGTCACAGGTGGAAAAGCTACAACTGACTACTAATACGTCTAACTACCAGATTTCTCTCCACATACTAGGATTGGAGAGAAATCTTTTTTATTTCAACTGTAGAGTCTTTTGGAATTGCTACAGCTCCAAGGTAATCCTCATGCTCGAATGATACGATGGACAGTTTTTCAACATTCATTGGATTTGCTCTATCTTCTAAAAGTTGAGGTTGTTCATCAAAACTGATTGTTACCTGTTCTACAGGGTAGGATAAACCCATTCCAATAGCTTTAATGTATGCTTCTTTTCTCGTCCAAGCTCGATAAAAAGCAAGCTGTTGTTCAGCGGCATTCAACTGACAAAAAGAATTACGTTCCTTGATAGATAAGAAATGTCTCGTCAAAGAAACATAGTCCTCAAGCGGTTTTATCTGTTCAATATCGGCCCCAACTGGACGAGCTGCAATTGCTATTGCTGCTAATCGTTCCGAATGACTGAGGTTAAAATGTAAAGAGCAAGAAGGGCTGACCAACTCAGGTTTTCCAAATGCATTGAAATGATAACGAATGTCTCTAGGGTTACAAGCTATATAAGAAGCAATAAGCTGACGCATCATACCGTGACTAATTACATATTTTTTCTGGTGGGCTGGAAAGTGAAATTTTTTCGCTTTCTCTTGTTCTTCCACTGATAATATGGAAAGGAATTCTTTTTCATTGTAATCATTTGGATCAATGGAAAATAAATAGAGGTCTACTTGTGTAGGGCAAGGTAAGTTTCGCATAAAAATCCTTTCTTTACAGGGATATTTCTTTATTCAGAAATTAAATCTATTTTAAGTTTTCTCACTTTTCCATCTTCCTTTATCGTAATATTTTGCCTATAATAATACTTCTCGTCAAGTGTAATAGGTGAAAAACACTTTGACTTAAATGATAATTGATGCTATTCTTTTGCAAAATAGGATAAAAAGCAGTGAACAAGAAAAGTACACTTTATTATCTTTTTGCAGAGAGCTTGTGGATGGTGGAAACAAGTAAAGGAATTTAGTGGAATGGGCTTGGGAGCTTTTTCGTTTGCTCACGTTACGAGTTTAGAGTGATTTTCTACTACAGAAAATAACTAGGGTGGCAACGCGGTCTATTTCGTCCCTAATCGTGGGATGATGTAGGCTTTTTTTATTTTGAAGGAGGAAAAGGATCGATGGCAGTAGTTTTTTCTGGTGTTCAACCAAGTGGAACGCTAACTTTAGGAAATTATTTAGGTGCAATTAAACATTTTGTCGATTATCAAGAAGAAGAACAAAGTTATTTTTGTATTGTTAATCAGCATGCGATTACTGTTCCACAGGATCCAAAGGAATTACGAGAAAATACGAGGAGTTTGGCTGCACTTTATTTAGCAGTTGGACTAGACCCTCAAAAGACGACTTTATTTGTACAATCAGACGTAGTAGAACATGCTCAGCTCGCATGGGTGATGCAGACAATTGCCTATGTAGGGGAATTGGAAAGAATGACTCAATATAAAGAAAAAGCGGCAAATAAAGGGGAATCGATCCCTGCTGGATTGCTTACCTATCCCCCATTGATGGCAGCTGATATGTTACTCTACAAAGCTACGGATGTACCAGTAGGAGAAGATCAAAGACAACATATTGAATTTACCCGAGACTTGGCGCAACGATTCAACCACCGTTATGGTGAACTGTTTCCTCTGCCCAAAATGCGAGCACCGAAAGTGGGAGCAAGGATCATGTCTTTGCAAGATCCGACTAAAAAAATGAGCAAATCAGACCCAAACCAAAATGCAACCATTCGACTATTGGACAACGAAAAGGACATATTGAAAAAACTAAAACGGGCTCAAACGGATTCAGATAATACAATTCGTTTTGATAAGGAAAATAAGCCTGGAGTTTCCAATCTCCTAGCGATTTATTCTCTGTGTTCCGGAAAGAGTATAGATGAGCTCGAGCAAGAATACGATGGCAAAGGATACGGTCATCTCAAAGTAGATACAGCAGAAGCAGTGATCGAAATTCTTCGACCCGTTCAAGCTCGTTATCAAGAACTTATTTCCACATCTGAACTGGATCGCATTTTAGATGAAGGTGCAGCCAAAGCAAGAGAAGTAGCAGCAGCAACGATGAGAGAAGTAGAGCAAGCTATGGGCTTAAAGCGTTAAAGGTTTTTAGCGATAAGTAAATATTTACAAAATAACAAAAGACTAGTAGAGGAGAACTTTGCTAGTCTTTTGTGTTTTGTGAGATGGAAAACTAAAAATGAAATAAGAGTTTCTTTCTTTTAAAGAATATAATAATATTTCATATAATAAGTCTATTATAGCTCTTCTCATCTCTGTGATGACACCTTAGGAGTGATAACGATGGCAAAAGCTTTGTTTTCTTCAGATGTAAAAACAAAAACAAGTGAAATGATGTTCACCTATGGAATTAGTTGCCATGCCATTTTGGTTCTGCATGCTGTTGGTTTACTACCAATAATAGAAAAGAGACCGATAAAAAAAGAGGAGCTTACAAAAAACGAAAAATTTCCTCAACCAATGGCGATCATAGGAGCATTTCAAGCATTGACTTATGCAAATATCGTAAAAGATGATGAAGATCAATATGTTTTGACAGAGTCTGGGAGAGATGTAGTGGAAAATATCGATATGTTTATCCACTGGTATAATGCATATGGAAATTTAATGGCTAAAAGCGTGGATATCGCCAAAAATTTATATGTTCCTGCACCTGAAAAAGATTATGATTTAGATCAAGTGGCATACTCTGCTTCATTGATCAAGAAAAGATTAATCAAACCAGTCTTAAAAGAGATCATTTCAGAACTAGAGCCACAAGGTGTTCTATGTGATATGGGTTGCAGCTCAGGAGAATTATTGATATCCCTATGTGAGGAATTAGAGATAGATGGATTAGGTTTTGAAAAAAGTCCAAGAATGGTAGAACTAGCAAATAAAAATATTCAGATGAACACAGTAGGAAATATCCATGCTTATTATGCGGATTATACCAGTATCAGAGGTGTATATCCGGAAGTAGATCTATTAATCTGTGACTTTTTCATGCATCATATAACGGATGATCGAACTTGTGTAGAAATGTTACGATCGTTTAAGACCACCTTTCCAAATAGTCGTTATATGCTTTTTATGGACAACTATACGCCAGAAATAGGTGCACAGTCAGCAGAGTCATTTGCTCCAGCATTTGATTTTGTGCATCGTCTACAAAATATTGATACACGAAATTACTCATCACTGGAAGGGATCATTAACAATACGGGATATGATTTAGTTAAACGAATCGATTTAGATATTGCCAATAGTTACTTATGGCTGTTAAAAATGAATTAAATAAAATACAAGGGTGACTGGCAGGAATATTTCTTGCCAGTCACCTTTTTGATAAGATGAAAAAAATGCGAATATCGTAAATCATTTGGAAAGGCAGGATATTTTATGAGTGGCGATTTGATAGGAAAAAAATTTTCTTATACCTGGAGCATGCAGAAGGTTGTAGGATAAATTCATAACCCTTTTTATTTTTTGATAGAATATGTTATGAAAGATTACAATAAAAAATATCCTTTAGACAGATAAAAGTTTTCCAAAAACTATTTACAAAAGTAAGAATTAATCAAATAATAAATGGAAATAGGGTGATAGGTAGTGAGGAAGTTTGGGTTTATTTAGGAACATCTAGTTTATAAGAATGAAGAGGTAATGCAATGGAGAAAATTACAGAAATAGCAAATGTATATCATGACTTTTTAACTGATGCCAATCAAGAAGATGAGAAAGCGGTTTCAGCAATTGAATTACTTTATTCAGAATTAGAAGATACTAAAATAAGAATGGAGTTATTATTTCTTAGGCAATTTGCCCTTTATTATATTTTGTTCAGAAGAATAGAAGATTCGTCCGTTGCCGATATTATTTTTCAAGAAGTACATGCTCGGACTTTTCAAAATGTATGGAGATGGGATATAGACAGTAAAAATAAGAGCATTTTAGTAGCTAAGGAATATACCAATCGAACAAATGATATGGAATTTAATTCCGAGGAAGAAAAGTTAGAAGCAATTGGACGCTTATTTAGTGAAAGGTTAGTAGAAAAACATTCCGATCCTCTTATCCAGCTAGGAAAGAGAGTTTCCATGAGGAATTTAGCATTTATCAATACAACACTAGATTATGCAAGAGAAAAAGGCATGTCATTTATATCTTACTTTTTTTAATTAAATAATGAAGATAGAATTTCCCATAAGCTGTAGGAATTAAAAAAATATGCAATTCATACAAAACGAATGTTTGTTTTTTTGTGAATTGTGATAAAATAACATATGTAAGGGTGACGAACCAGGGAAAGGTGATCTCACAGAAATCCGAGAAAGACCCTCTCGGAATGTTGTTTTTAACATTTGTCAATTAACTTTGTTGTTTCTGTTGGAGGTTTCCTATGGGTAAGAAGATTGGTAGCAACGAAGAGGGCGATATCGTCATCGGTGATGACGGCGTCATCGACGTGGAGACCAATGACTGATTCGTGACCCGGTGTTCCCTTAGACCGTAAGGTTTTGAGGAAGCACAGACCGATTGATATCTACGAAAGTGGATGTCGATCGGTCACCTACATTTCATAATAAAGCTGAGGATTTCCTCTTGGATCATAAACTGGTTAATACGAATACCTAAATAGAACAGTCTTCGGACAAATGATTCATCAAGAACAACACTGATTTATATTTCAGTGTTGTTCTTTTTCCGACAGCTTGTATATTCCGCCCAGAAGGGCTACGAACAGAACCAGAGCGATGATCTTCAGGCACTTGCGACGGTTTTTCATTTTTGGATTCCCATGGGGATCGACCTGCAATGTATAACATTAGATGGAGGTGAGAAAATTATAGAAATAAAAGAATTTTCCGATTTTATGAGTTCATTCTCTAAATAGCTAATTATTCCCAAAATTTCCGATCCAGTGCCCGATACTGGATCGCCTCTGCAATATGGGATACCTCTATGTGTTCCATTTCTGATAAATCGGCTATCGTTCGAGCTACTTTTAAGATTCGATCATGGGCTCTGGCACTTAGGCCTAGCCTGTCAAAAGCTTGGCGCAGAAGTTCTTGTGATGCTATATCTAACTCGCAATACTCCCTAATCTCAGATGGGGTCATGGTACTATTACACAAGGTGGCAGACCCAGTAAATCGTTCACTTTGTACTTTTCTTGCTTGATTGACACGCCCCCGTACAGTGGCAGAAGATTCATTTGCAACACGGCTAGATAACGTTCCAAAATCTACCCTTGGGACTTCTACGTGTAAATCAATTCGATCCAAGAGAGGTCCTGATATTTTGGCGCGATATCGCTGGACTTGTTGAGCATTGCACGTACATGATCGATCTTGGTCATATCCAAAATACCCACATGGGCATGGATTCATCGATCCCACGAGCACAAATTCTGCTGGAAAAGTGAGGACCGCCCGTGCTCTTCCCAAGGTAACTTCTCGGTCTTCCAATGGCTGACGTAAAACTTCTAAGGAAGATTTAGAGAACTCCGGAAGCTCATCGAGAAATAATACTCCACGATGGGCCAAACTTACTTCCCCTGGTTTCGGAATTGCTCCTCCCCCTACAAGACCTGCCTGGGAAATGGTGTGGTGAGGGGAGCGAAAGGGACGTTCCGATATCAACCTTCCCCTATCTTGAATAAGACCTGCTATACTGCAAATCTTGGTAACTTCCAATGATTCCTGAATATCCATGTTTGGCAGAATGGAGGAGATTCTTCGAGCTAACATGGTCTTTCCAGATCCTGGTGGACCGATGAGGAGCAAGTTGTGTGAACCTGCAGCTGCTACTTCCATTGCTCGCTTTACATGTATTTGACCTTGTACATCTGCTAAATCTAGTAATGAAAGGTAAGTGTTTACTGTTTCTTCCATCGGCAGTGGTTCTGGCTTCCATTCCCCTTTGAAGTACAACATTGCTTGTTGTAAGTTTTCTACAGGAATAACTTCCATGCCACTAACTAGTTTTGCCTCATTAGCGTTTTGACGAGGGAGTACTACTTTTGTTAAGCCTTTTTCTTTCGCTGCCATAACCATGGGTAGAACTCCAGATAAAGGACGCAGCGTACCATCTAAAGCCAGTTCTCCTACAATGAGATATTGATTAAAATTAGGAATCTCACCTTGTCCACTCGCCACAATCACACCCAGGGCGATTGCTAGGTCAAAGATAGAACCTTCTTTTTTTATATCTGCTGGTGCTAGATTAGTAGTAATCCGTTGCAGGGGAAAGTTAGCATGGCTATTTCGAATCGCTACTCTTACTCTCTCTTTTGCTTCTCTTACCGCAGAGTCAGGCAGCCCAACAATATCAAACATCGGTAAACCGTTGCTGATATCTACTTCAACTTCCACTAGAAACCCATCCACTCCAAGAACACTAGCACTCATCATTTTGGCATACATATCTCCACACCACCAGAACATATTTTCTATATGTGTATATTCATTCCACACATATGCTCGTATTTCCTGTTTATAGAAATGGGAAAGAACAACACTGAGCGCCTCAAGGAAAAGGAGAGTTACCTGAGGGGTTACTCCAATGGTCATGAGGATGGCTACCAAGAGGGCTATACCTTCGGTGACGTCGAGGGTCACACCAATGGCTATGTCAAAGGTGTAAAAGCTGATGGGAAGGCGAAAGCGGAGTGTGAGATCAACTATGACATGGGGATTGAGCTAGTAAAAAAGATTTTCTAGAAAGATCCGTAGATGTGCGGACGATAGTTTTAATAGGGAGGCAGAATGAAGAATTAATTGATCCAAATTACCTAGAGGAAACTTTATTGCTGAAAAAGAAGCTAATTCAACAAGAACCTGATACTACATCACAAAACTGGAAGTTGTATGGAGTGTTTGCTGATGAAATTGAATTTTGGCAAGCTGATTCAAAACGTAAATATACTTTAAATAAATATCAGTGATGTGGAAAATCAATGGGAACATAAACATTTATGACCTTAATAGTTTTAGAATTCTAGATATATCTTACTATGCAATAAATTCAGGGAAGCGGAGTGCAACATTATGAAGCCTCTTTGTAAAATCATTCTTTTTATTATATAAATAATAATTAAATGCGAAAAATTCCATTTGTATTAAATGTTGTTTATAAGTATACTATTTATACAAAATAGATTATTAGGCCAAAGGAGGTTATGGCAAATGTTAGCTAGGTTTCACTTAAAGAAATCGCTTGCTTTTGTCGTTTTGTCGTTTATTGCCTTGGTCAGCGCATTGTTACCTGTGAATGACGCATATGCATTTTATTACAGACTTTATGATAGCTCATTTAGAATGTATGATGATACTCCTGTATTTAAATATTCTAAAGGTGGTTTGGGGGTTTATGTCGATTGTAAAAATTCAAAAGGAAACTACCAAACCATGAATCTATATCGTAAGATTAATGGGCAATGGAGTCTTCGTGCCACACAAAAAGTATACTGTTCAAAAAGTACTAGAAAAGAAAACTATTTTTATTATTCTAGCGCAGTATCTGGTTCCTATTATTATATAAGACTTTATAATTCTGGATATACTGGTTACACTTCCACATCCAGCTTAACCACTGCTAATGTGGATGTAAATCCAACCTAAATAAAACCTCAATATTTTCTGTTATATTCAGAAGATATTGAGGTTTTTGTTTTGTTCGCCCAGCAAGCAGTGTACATTCTATCCTTTTTTTAAATCTCTAAATACATCAACTATTATGAATGGACAATTAAGAGGTGAATACAAGACTTGTATCCAATATGGAAATTAGCCTATATGAGTAATCTCTAACAATGCTAATACATTTTTTCGCAAAATTGTAAAGTGATTTTTGAAATTTCTCTATTGGAAAATGAGCATTACTTTCCTCCATTTTTCTCCATATCATTTCGTATTATGGAGGCACGTACCTCAGTTCAGGCTGTTTCGTTGATAAAGAAGTAGCCTGTCGAGCTAGACAGTATTTCGATGAAACAGGGAAATCCTTCAATATGGAACATAGGAGGTATGAGATATGAAGATCAATAGAATAGATCATGTGAGTATAAACGTAAATGATCTTTCAGAGGCTAAAGCGTTTTTTCTTGATTTAGGACTTGAAGTGCAGGCGGAATGGGAATTGGATGGAGAATTGTTGGACAGAATAGTTAGGCTTAATGATGTTAAAACGGCATGTGTAGGATTGAGGATGCCAGATGGTCAGGCATGGATAGAGCTGGTTAAATTTTATTCGCCGTCAGATGAAAAAGATATTCAGCAACCTTTTGCAAATACGCTGGGTATCCGTCATATTTGCTTTGCTGTTGAAGATATTGAAGCTATTGTTGCAAAATTGAAAAAGAAGGGCACGGAAATCTTTAGTGAGATACAGCAATATGAAGAAAATTATAAGTTATGCTACGTTCGTGGTCCAGAGGGAATTATTTTAGAGTTGGCGGAGAAAATCAGATAAATATTGAATGGGACTTTAAATGACATAGATCTTCAACTTTAAAGGTTTCTTCTTAGGCATCGCACGGAAGATCGCTCATGTATGTGCAATGCACAACAAACCAGCGATATCGTGACAAAATATCAGGACCACTCTTGGACCATACCAGATATCATTTATTGCAAAAGGTTCCATGTCATCGCCTCCTAGTAATTGTAATCTGCTTTTCGTGTAATGATAGGACTTATTAAGATTAAAAAAATCTGCGGTTAAGGGATTTCCCTAACCACAGATTTTTTTAATAAACTACATTGAATTTTTCCTTTTTTCCAATAAATATTTTATTAGCCAGCAGTTTTTCATCTGTTACAGTAACCCATCTGCAAGTTAATCTGGATTTCAAGGACATAGTAAAGTCCCAATTTTTATTAGCAATGAATTCTTCATTTTCCCCAATTCTTTTTGCAGTTGCAGAAAGAATCCCTTTAGAATTTACCGAGAGGTATTTCCCGTTGGAAACAGAACGAAAGGCATGATACTTCTCATTCACCACGATTACTTCAAATTGCTCTGATTTACCTACTTTTTTTGAAGTAACAGTAATACTTCCATTTGCCTCAACTGATACATAAAACTGGTTGTAAGCTTGAAAGTAAGTAACAAGATGATCATTTGCTGCATCTGTTTTAACAGTGTTGAAAACTGGAAAGAGAAAACTAAAAAAAATAGTTACAATCCAAAACTTTTTCCAAACACTCTGCAATAGGAGTACCTCCAATTTGAGGATATTAGGTAGTTACCTACTTGTATTATCTCCTAATAATTGCAAATTGTCTAATTGGTTTTAGTAGTGAGCAATGAAGCGATTTCAGGAGATGCATCGAGCTATAATTGGTGTAGATGATTCTAAAATAAATTGATCATATTAATGGTAATAAATTAGACAATCGACGATATAATCTAAGAAAAGCAAATCGATCACAGAATACAATGAATAGGTTGTACTTCATACAAATATTTCTGGTTAAAAGGTGTATCATATGACAAATGGGAAAAGTAATTTGGTGAATATATCACTTTCAAAGGTAAACAAAAATGTTTAGGTTATTACAAAACAAAAGAAGAAGCAGCGTTTGCTAACCATTACGCAGCTTCTTTTTATTATGGGGAATTTGCTAATTAAATGAAGCTAAGGGGATGGTCGGATGATAGGACCTGCAATATTTTTTATAGCTCACCAAGATGACGAGACTCTACAAGCATCAGTTGATATCTTAAACTACTTAACAGCAGGGCGAGAGGTAATAGTTGTCCTATATACGACTGGCAAAGGCTCATTTGTCCAAAATGTACTGAATGGAAATGAAACATCCACATATTGGGGTACTACTCATAATCCTTATCTAGAAGGATATATGGAACTGACCGATGATGAGTTTTCCGCAGCTCGTAACCGTGAGTTTTGTTCTGCTCTTGGTCAATTGGGGGTACCTCCTGAGAGTATTCATATTCGGCCAGTAGATTTAGAGGGTGGACCCGTTACCAAAGATACGGTTAAATCTCTCATGCTGGAATATGTCAATAATTACGGAACAGCAGGAGTATCCTATAAAGCAATGAGTTATTATGATACAAGCGATTCCCATAAATACAGCGGACAGGCTTTGTTAGAACTATATAACGAGGGAATTGTTACGGACGCAAGATTCTATATTGCTCGCTCCGATTGGGCATTGAGTAGACCAGGTACAACGTACACGGCTACAGCGACGCAAAAGGAAAAAATCAAGAGAGCTGCTCGATGTTATGAGGCCTGGAATCCTGTGAGCGGAGCCTTCGCCATTGGATACCACAGTGTATATGCACAGTTCAATGCATATTTAACGAATCCTCAAAATAAGATTCATAAGCCAAATGAATAAAGGGGAAAACGTTTGGATAAATCATGAATTTTATCTATATCCACTTGATCTGGCTTTTGTTGTTTACGCTGTGGTTATACCTGTTTGCATGGATTTGGACATTTGCAATGATATGGGCGCTAAAAGTATGCAGCTTCCCTTATGCACGTTATCGAAAACAGTTTCATCAATGAAGAGAAGAACAGAAATCGAAAGCCAAGGATTAGGCTTTTTTATTTTGCATTTCTTCATTCTCAAATCCTCACTAGTTATAACTGGTGAGGATTTTTTCTTATATCTAGTTGAGTCAGCATGTAGTTCGTTTTATTGGTTTGGTGTGAGGTATTTGTGTTCCTTTAGTTTTTTCTCCATATATTTTTTACCCCATTCCTTCATCATGTCCAGTGCTGGGATAAAGCTTTTTCCATCTGGTGTTAGTGAGTATTCTACTTTTGGAGGCACTTCTTTAAACACTTCTCTGTGAATCAGCCCATCTTCTTCTAATTCTCTCAGCTGCCTTGTTAATATACCTTTTGAAATGCCCGTTAACAACCTTTGAAGTTCGTTAAATCTTCTCGTTTGCTTACTTAAATGCCATAAAATAATAATTTTCCATCTCCCAGCAATTACATTTTGGGTAAGTGTGAGCGGACATACTTCTTCTTGTTCTTCAGGAGGCGTTTCTATTTGGAATTTAAATCGAGCCAATGTATCTCCCCCTTTCTTTACACCATGGTATTATTTTTAGAACTATGTAATAAAAAAATACCTACTTTTATATTTAGTACTACTAGATATACTATATATCTGTACTCAGACATGCAAATGCATTTGATGTTCATCTAGAATTTCATAAAAATATATTGGAGGAAATGAAAATGAAAATATTAGTCACGGGTGCAACTGGGAAACTAGGGTCAAAAGTTGTAGAAACGTTATTAAAAACTGTTCCAGCGAGTCAAATAGCTGCTAGTGTTCGGAATCCAGAGAAAGCGGAAGCATTGCGAGCTCGAGGAGTAGAAATTCGACATGGAGATTTTGATCAACCAGAAACATTAGATTCTGCTTTTTCAGGCATTGATCGACTTTTGCTTATATCTACGGCTGGCGATGATGTGACAATCCTGAGACAACATATGAATGCTGTAGCTGCTGCTAAGCGTGCTCAAGTGAAATTTATTGCTTACACTAGTGTAACAAATGCAAGTGAAAGTAACTTATTTCTTGCCTCATCCCATCGAGCTAGAGAAGAAGCAATTTTGGAATCGGGTATTCCCTACTCATTTTTACGAAATAATTGGTATTTAGAAAATGAAATTGGGAGTATACAAGGAGTGATGGCAGGTGCGCCTTGGGTAACATCTACAGGAACAGGGAAAGTAGGATGGGCACTTCAACAAGATTATGCGGAGGCAGCAGCAACCGTATTGACCGGGATTGGACACGAGAATATAGTTTACGAACTTTCCGGTAAACTGATGACTCAAGAGGAGTTAGTATTTGTTCTTGGGACAGTGTTAGGGAAAAAAGTATCTGTAAGACAAGTAGATGATGCTGCCTATGCTGATATTATGAAAGATGCAGGGGTACCCAAGTCCTATATTTCCATGCTCGTTAACATGCAAAAAGGGATTAGAGATGGTGAATTAGAGAAAGAAAGCAATGATCTAGAAAAATTACTTGGTCGTCCTGTTACATCAATCAGGGAAGCACTGACTCAAATTGTTAATGGAATCTCTCAAGTAAAATAATTGAACATAATGTAAGAAAAAAAGCCCACAAAGATGTGGACAAAGAATTACCTCTTTCCTTTTTCTTTTTGGATTTGAGAAATAGTCTCTAGGATGTGGATTTGTCCCTTTTGTAATTCGATAAGTTGCTCCATAATTTGTTCATTCGTTGTTGTGAGTCGAGTAGTGATATGTTTTAAATCAGTAATCAAATTGTGAGTGCATCTGGAGATCTTTAGAAATTGATTGACTATATCACCAATCATTTTTTCTGGCATACAAGTTTCATCCTTTCTCTATATGTATTCTTTTTAAGGTCACAAAATCCTGTCAGAATAAATCGAATCTTGGATTTTTTTGTTATAAAAATGAATAAGAAGAAATGTGGAAGAGGTAGTAGTAGTACCATGAATAGGCACCCTCCCAGAGAATCGTGCATAAGTTGAGGTATAAAAGCTATGAAGGGAACGAGGGAAATGAATTATCATCCATATCTACATCCATACTCTTATCCTTATCCAGTGAGTATACCGATGTATGATGATGAAAGTTATGATTATTGGAATACTTCTTATGTTAACGATGATTACTCTGATTTTTATACAAACGCTATTCCATTAAAGGATTATGGCTCAAAACCATTTGTTGTAAATATCAACAAGGCAGCAAAGCAAAATCGTACCTTTCGTACAGCTTTGTGGACGGGAAAACATTTGCAGGTTACTTTGATGAGTATCCATGTCGGGGAAGATATCGGTCTAGAAGTTCATCCTAATGTGGATCAATTTTTGCGTATTGAACAGGGGCACGGTGTAGTCCGCATGGGGGATACGAAAAATAATTTATATTTCAAGAAAAGAGTAGCTGATGATGATGCGATTATGGTTCCTGCGGGTACTTGGCATAACGTCATTAATACTGGAAACAAACCGCTCAAACTCTATAGTATCTATGCACCGCCAAATCATCCATTTGGGACTGTGCACAAAACGAAAGCAGATGCCATGCGTGAAGAACATGCTCATCACTAGGTGAAAAATCAGCGACCGACTGGAGGTCATCTGAGATGAAATCCAGTCGGTCTTTGTGCTCGGCAGTGCTATGACTGTGTCGAGTCGGGGTTTGGATTGTTGCCCAGAACTTCAGCCTTTGCAGACTGATCAGCCTTGGCCTGGTCTACAGACGCCTGCTGTTCGGGGGTCAGAGAAGGCTCTGCCTCCTCCTCCGAACCAGTACTCCAAAATACCATCTTTTTCCCTTCTGTGTCAGGGGCCGAGCTAGCTCTTATATCCTATCATAACATGAAGAAGAATGGCATGCTGTAATGTACATAAATAACTTCTTGCATGATAAAATGTATCCACAGTGCAGTCAACTTGAAAGGGATGAGCGTGGGACTCATAGAACAGTTCTCCCAAATGCCAGCGTCGAAGATATGTTTCACGATGGGAGCCCTCTTGCTTTTCCCGTTGATTGCCACCCTCCAAGTGGGGCAATGGATGGAGAAGAAGAAGCCTCGTCTCAGCATGGTCTTTCGATGGACTGGAAGGTTCTTTGGAGGATGCTGTGTCATCAGCTTTATTGTTGGTGTTTTCCTCCTCTGGCTCTCTGACTGAACACTGGTAGTTCCTTCGGGAGCTACGCGACCGTCTGAATCTTAGGATTTGGGCGGTCGCAGGCTTTTTGGTCAAAAAAACTTATGCAAGAATCAAAAATCTTTAATTAAGAATAATTAAAGATAGAGTAATAATAGATAAATGAATGTGGGATGAATATTCTGCTTTTTTAATAATAAATAAAAATGTTTTTGAACAGGAAAGAATGCTATTATAAAATCAAACCGGTGTTGAGTGATCCTTCTGAGGGACCAAGATGGATAAGATTATTGCCTTTGTAGTTGTGGTGATTGCTCTTGTCAGTATTGGCTCGAGCCATTTCCATTAGAAGTAGCATCACTTCTGGTGATACACTGCGCCTGGCTGACTTGTCTGAGAAAACAGATGAATCAGCCGGTCGTAGTCAATGAAAATAAGAGTGATACCTTATTATTTCTTTTTGTAATATTTATAGGGAGAACTCGTTTTGAATATTTAGTAAATAACATTCATAAATGTAAGAAAACAAATGTATTAATTTAAACAAGTTTGCATAACAAACTAACTCTCCTTATCTTTCGCTGTTCAAGTAAAGATAAGGAGAGTTTCATGTAATTTTGCTGTAGAGGAGAAATAACAAGCCCCTCTTTTTATATATCCAGAACGTAGGTAAAGATTTGTATAGAGAAAGAGAGAAATAAACTCTACCAAAATAGTATATCGAAGAGGTTCTAGAGCAAAAATGAATAGAAATAAGCAGTTTGAAACTTTTAATTCATCAAGTTGAAGGAGTATCAAATGATATTTGATTGTGCGATCATTGGAGCGGGTCCAGCTGGATTAAATGCTGCGCTTGTGTTGGGAAGGGCACGTAGAAGTGTTGTATTGTTCGATAACGGAACCAATCGTAATAGGGTAACGTTAGAATCTCATGGATATTTGACCCGCGATGGAATAAAGCCAGCAGAGTTTAAAAGGATTGGGATACAGGAGTTAGAGCGATATCCATCTGTACAATTGGTAGAGGGAACTATCACTCAAGTGATGAAAAAATCGAGGCAAGAACGATTTCACATTGTTACATCGGAAGATAAGGAATACAAAACAGAGCGGATTATTTTAGCAACTGGTGTTCAAGAAGAGCATCCTTCGGTTCCAGAATTAGAGAATTATTATGGGGTCACGCTTCATAGTTGCCCATATTGCGATGGTTGGGAGCGTAAAGATCAAGCTCTTATCGTCATAGCGGAGAAGGAAAAAACGGTTCTCCATTTGACAGAGTTGGTCTTTAATTGGTCAAAGGATTTGCTAGTTGCAACAAATGGACATACCCTTTCCGCTGTTGCACATGCAGAATTAAAAAAACGAGATATCGCGATTGTGATGGAACCAATCAAAAAATTACATGGTAAGGAAGGTTATCTACAGAAAGTGGAGTTTGCATCTGGATTAGTGAGAGACCGAGAAGGTGGATTTATTGCGCCGCAATTTTATCGATCCAATCCCTTTCTTGAACAATTGGGTTGTGAGTTAAAAGCTAATGGAGCTGTAGAAATGGATGCTCTCGGAAGAACTTCGCAGAAAAATATTTACGTTGCAGGTGAATTTGGACAACTTGGACCTTCGGCTTTAATCCTAGCTGCAGCAGATGGTTTTAATGCTGCCATCGCTGTAAATACAGATATAACAGAGGAAAGGTTTTAGGTTAAAAGTAAGTCATTCTTTGGAATGGCTTATTTGATATGAATTCAGGCAATTCATTATAGTGGGTTTCTTTTTGATGGATAGGTGGTTATGATAAATATAACCACAGATCGATCTCCCGGGAGTTTCCATGAGGGTAGTTTGTGCTGTTGGATGCATCATGGCATTTTCTGCTGCACCATTCCTGCAGTCCCTTGGATACGGCATGACAGCGGTTGTATGCTCTATTGCCGGCGGTTTTCTGACGGGTGCAGTGACTCTTAAGAACACTTGAGCGGGGATTTCTGCTGGTGGCTCCAAAATGGAGCCATGTGACAGCCTGGTTCACTTCGACGTGTTCCGGCCTGTCACCAGCATCATAGAACGATTGCATATATTGCAAGGAAAGAAGGTATTATTATCTCTTTTCAATATGTGTTGGATAAAGGTTATGTTCGTTTGGTCAACAATATGGGTTCTGATTTGACTGTTGTAAATGCTGCTAGGGTATCTTATGCCAAAGAATCAAAAGAGCTTAATGATCAAGATAAACGATTGATTGCATTTCTGGCTCGAGAAGGCCATACTTCACCATTTCGCCATGCAATGTTGCAATTTGAAGTTTATGCGCCTTTGATGGTTGCGAGACAATGGTGGAAATATGTTATAGGTTCTGCTCATTTTGAAGGGACTGGAGATAGTCTAGAAGCTTGGAATGAGTCCAGCAGACGATATATCACAGAAGAGCCAGTATTTTATATACCGAAACCAGAAGAGTGGAGGAAAAAACCAGAGAATTCCAAGCAAGGAAGTGGACAAGCAGTAGTTTGGGAACTAGGGAAGACTTATACGAAAAAGTTGATGGACTATGTAGAGTTTGGAGTAACCTTATATGAGCAAGCTCTTAAAGATGGGATATGTGCGGAACAAGCTAGGCTGTTTTTACCTTCGTACGGGATGTATGTTCGCTGGTATTGGACAGCTTCGTTACAGTCAGTGTGTCATTTCTTAAATCAGCGGTTAAAACATGATGCGCAAAAGGAAATTCAACTATATGCAAAAGCTATTTTGGAAATAAGCAAAACATGTTTTTCTAACGCTTTGGAGGAACTGGTCGATGGATAAAACAACCACTTACACTTAGTAAATGGTTGTTTTAATGACGATGGATTAAGCGAGGTATGAGATCATTCTCTACCTCTTTTTTGTACATATGGCTGCAAAATACAACAAGGGAAAGGAGGATATTAGAAAAAATTTTTTTCTTCGCTTTTTTATTTATTAAACAATCGAGGAATGATTCTACCTGTTCGTTTCATATACGATTTATATTCGTCTCCAAATCTATCTACCATCATTTGTTCTTCTTTTTTTACTCGAAAGAGATATAACAGTAAGAATGAAACAAAAGGAGAGAGACCTACAACCCAATTTGCTAACATCCAGAATTGTGCTATTCCCCAAAGGAGTGAAGATGCATACATGGGGTGTCGAATATAACGATATACGCCTGTTTGAATCAATTGGTGGCCGGAACGAATCTCTAAAGTGGGGGACCAGTTAAGTCCCAAGTCTTTATGAGATTTCCAAAACAACCTGAGAGCAGCAATCGATAGAAGTAATCCACACAATCTCCCCCACATGGGAAACGCAAAATCTTTAGAGTGAAACAAAGCAGTGATGGAATAGAGAAATGGAATTACCAAGACGCCGATGATCATGACCGTCACTATAAGCACTTCTAATGGCGTTTTTCGTTTATCGATAATATCGTTTTTACTTATTTGTTTATTAAATGGTGTGCGGATAATCATCATAGCTATTAAACCTAAGATGTAAATGTAAGTAAACATTATTTTATCTCCTCCAGAAATTGAAAATTAATGAAAAAAGATAGAAGTCAGTGATAGCCGTTCCCTTCCTGAATCATTAAATCTATCATAATAGAGAAAGGAGTTGAGGAGAATGGAGATAAAACAAAAATTTATACCAAAGAGCAATACACAAACAAGACCTGGTATTCCGATGAATCCTAAATGGATTACTATACATGAAACAGATAATACGGATAAGGGCGCAGATGCGGATGCCCATGCGCGATTACAAGTCTCAGGGAATAATAGAACTGCTAGCTGGCATTACTCCGTTGATGACCATGAAATTTGGCAGTCTATACCTGATAACGAAGTAGCTTGGCATGCGGGTAAATATTTGCCCCTCTGTATAGTAATATGCAGATGATAACCCCTTTAATTGCTGGAACACCCTTTCAAGGGCAATCAGCAGCCAATACCTATTTCGGTTCTCTTTTAATAACCGATAGGTAAGGTTCAACGACTATCCCGAAAGGGAGTACACTATAAGCTTATGATAGTGGAAACAGGGGGCATCCTGTTAGGGATGATGATATAGTCTCATCTTATAGGTAACTATAAGCAGTTTCGATAAGGAACGGGTGTGACGTTGCGAATCACACTGAAGGCAAATGGATGGTTCAAATGGAACAGGGAACAGAAAAAGTTTAGCGATAGAAATATGCGTGAACCAAGATGGGGATTTTTCAAAAGCAAAAAAAAATGCTGTTTGGCTTACCAAATATCTGATGAATAAACATAATATTCCGATTAATAATGTAGTTCAACACTATCATTGGAGCAAAAAAAATTGTCCACGTAAATTGAGAGTAAGTGGCTGGGATGCGTTTATCTCTCAAATTAAATCGGAAAATGGTGATGATATGGTAGACAATATGTATGATCTTTCTTATTTTAAAGATTACCAGCTCATTGGTATTCGCAGCAGCAAACATCCGAGTGAAATCAATGAAAAAGTAACTTGGGCAATGGAAGCCAATGCAAACTGTGTACTTTTGTTAAAACGAGGGTTTGATCTTCGTGCATTGCAAAAAATGTTAAATGATATGTATCCTCCAACCACATAGTGAAATACCTGATATTCAGTCTGAAAGGCTATCCTCTTGGATAGCCTTTGTGAGTTACATATGACTTTCTTGAATTACATATGAACGATACTTTTCCACATCAGCTTGCCTACACTCCGCAATAACTTTTGCACCATTCTCCTCATACTCGGTCGATAAAATAGTTGCTTTGCTTTTTAAATGCGCAAGGAGATGATTTTGCGAATAAGGAATGAGCATTTCGTATTGCTGATAGTCTTTATAGATTTCAGTACGGATCATTTGCAGTAAATCTGTTATTCCAATTCTCTTTTGTGCAGATAAAGTTACTGCGCTTTGTTCTACCAGTGGAATGCTGAAGTTGATTAAGTCTGCTTTATTATAAACATAAATAACAGGGATATTTTCCACACCTATTTCTTTTAATACTTGATTGGTGACATCCATCATCTGCTTATAATTTGGGCTGGAAAAATCGACGACATGTAGTAATAAATCTGCTTCTTTTACTTCTTCTAGTGTAGATCGGAAAGCCTTGACCAGATGGTGTGGAAGTTTATTTACAAAACCGACTGTGTCAGTTAGCAAAAAGGATTTTTGATCCGGAAGTTCAACCTTTCTTATCGTGGTTTCCAAAGTAGCAAACAACATATCTTTTTCCAATACTTGTTTTGCAGGAATGTGTTGAGATTGCTCTACGATAGCATTCATGATCGTTGATTTTCCTGCATTGGTGTATCCAACGAGTGAAACGATGGGAATACCGCTTTTTTTTCGCTGTTTCCGCTGTGTTTGTCGGCTAGAAACGAGCAACTTTAATTCCTTATTTAAACGATCAATTTGTTCTTCAATTTTTCGTCTATCTAGTTCTAGCTTTTTCTCTCCTATTCCTTTATTACGAGTTCCGACACCACCACTTTGTCTGCCAAGTGATTTTCTTAGCCCTACTAAACGTGGAAGCATGTATTGCAACTGTGCAACATCGACCTGTAGTTGAGCTTCTTTTGTTTTTGCTCGTTGAGCAAAAATATCCAAGATCAAAATGGTACGATCGATGACTTTACAATCCAAATCTGCTTCTAAGTTACGAATTTGAGTAGGAGAGAGTTCATCGTTAAAGATGACAAGATTTGCTTCTTTTTCCTCGATCTGTCGTAAAACTTCTTTTACTTTTCCTTTGCCAATATAATGAGATGCTTGGATGTGATCGAGTTTTTGCACTACTTCTCCGACAACTTCCACATCACATGCCGCAGCTAAATCTGCAAGCTCTATAAAAGTCGTTTCGAAATCATCCTGATGTTGTAGTTTCACTCCGACAATGATTGCTTTTTGTAATGGTTCCAATTAGCTTACCTCACTTTATTCTTCATTTGTTTTTTATGGATAGAAGTTCTATCCTTGCTAATGGATGTGTCGCAAAGCAATCAATTTTAGGGTTGCCTATCCTTGTTGATAAAAAGAAATCTGCGTTGATGAACTTGAGTTTTTTTATCTATTTGATAAAAAAGCGCAGCAAAAAGAGGGTAGATTTGTCTTATCATACCCTCTTTTTGTATGCAAATTCTGGTTTCCCATCGAAAAAGGTAGACGAATCCCACTAACTCTGTGCCTGCAGAGTTTTTGATCACTATTCAGTTAGCGACACAAGTGATGAGACGCAATTTTACCCATACCAATGGAAACCCCTCCGCTCTAAATTTAAGTGAGTTAACTATAGCACAATTTTAATTCGTATACAATATTGAAATTTTCCTTTTTCTCCAACAAAGGTGCTGTCATCATAGAAAAACCGACCTTTAATGGTCGGTTTCAGGGTTAGGCGGATTCTTCGGTTAGGTTTTCTTGTTTTCCAAATGTAAAGAAATACAGGAGGGCGCTAGCTAAGACGATTAAAGTAAAGATTAACATGAGATTGCTGAACAAATACGCATTAGGATTGGATACTAGTGGGTGTATGGCTACTTTTAGAATAGGTAATTCCATTGCCTTGGATACAAGTGCAGTTCCAATAGCTCCAGAAACGAAAGTAATCAAATTATAAAAACCCATACCTACTCCGATTTGTTTGTTTGGCAATATATTCGTCACACTTTCGATCAAAGCTGTCTGTAGGAAAGAAAAGCCCACATACTGAACAACTAGAACAATACCGAAATACCATACCCATGCTCCTACTACGGAAGATTGTAAAAAGAGACTGAGGGTAATAAGTCCTAATCCAAGATAAACAACAAAGTGGCTTCCTTTTTTTACTGTTAAGTTCCCAGCCACGGTTCCGAATATAACAGCACTAAAAGCTCCTGGGAACATAATAAGACCAATAGATTGTGTTTTGAGTTGATAAAGGTCATGTAGCATGAGTGGGAGAACAAACATTACAGCCATCACGGTACTAAAAATGAGAAATCCAATGATCAATCCATTACGATAAAGCCGATTGGAAAAAAGTTCAGGTTCCACAAAGGGGTTGGCTGTACGACGTATATGGATGATAAACCAGATCAAAGCAACTACAAACACAGGGAGATAAAACCAGTCAGCTTCGGTCAAGTAGAGAATAAGAGAAGACACTGTTATCCCCATGAGTAGTGTACCAAAAATGTCCAATGTTCCTCCATCGCCTGCTTCATCTGGCAGTATCCGATGGATAAAGGGTAGAGACACTAATGAAAATACTGGAATTACAAACAGATAGGACCAATGGTACGTTCCAGATACATAACCTCCTAAAACAGGTCCTATACCAATAGCAAAGGATACAGTAGAGGTAATTATTCCAAACAGTTTACCTCGTTGTTCTTTTGTAAAATATCTTGCGATAATGATCATGACCAATGCTGGAATAGCGGAAGCTCCAGCACCTTGAAGAGCTCGTGCAACGATAACGATCGGGTAGTTGGAATGAAATATAAAACCAACAACGGAACTCATACTATATAAGAGGATACCAAAAGAAATTAGCTTTTTAATGCTGAAGGTATCTGAGAGTTTTCCATAGATTACAGAACCCATTCCAAAAAAGATGATAAATATGGTGATGATCCAACTTACTTGGGAAGGATTAAGGTGAAACTGACTTGCGATATTTGGAGTGGAGACATTGAAAACTGTCTCATTTAGTACAGCAAAGAAGATAATATAAATGATCCAAGGAACCAAGCGTTGCATATTTGGTTCTTGGTGATTGTTCGAAGTCATCGATATCGTCCTTTCCATTTTTTCATTTATCAAGGTTATGTCGAATTTTGTATTTTCATTCTTACGTAAATAGAAATGTATGCAATTTTTGAAACGTTTTATAGGCTGGAATCCATAAAAAAGTTTCTATTGCATGGTTCATGTAAATAGACTAAAACACAATAAAAATTCCTTTCTTTTCTCTAATCCGTTAGTATTTGTTTATAAAATTGAATAGAGGATAGTAGATTAACACAGATAAATTGTATATAATTCATACTGTGCTATGTTAGATAATAAATTATTGTTTACTAAATGTCAACTTATTTTAAATTGAAAGGGTTGTTTGATAATGACAGCAGAAATAGGGTGTGTTGCAGATAATTTTATTAGACTATTACCCCTGTTTTATGAAAAGTTTCACACTCGAAAACGGTCTGATTTGACATCGTTGCAAATTCATCTGTTAGAAAGTCTACTTCAATGTGAGTCCAATATTTCCATGACACAGTTATCCTTGAAAACGGAAATATGTAAGCAACAGTTGACTACTTTAATATGCAAATTGGAAGAGAAAAAATATGTCATAAAAGAACAAGATGCGAAAGATAGACGAATTGTAAACTTATCGATTACAGAAAAGGGAAAAGAAGTAGTAAGAGAACATTGGAAAGAAATCTGTGAGAAATTGCAGTCATTGGATAAAGAAGATCTAGAGGATTTGGAATACGCTGCTTCTAAGATGATTAAAATTGTCAATAAGATTAACTAGTTGACATTCCATAAACTCAAATGTTTCTTTGTGAAAGTGACATTTCAATATCATCGAAACTCATAACGGTCATTGCAAGTACAAAAATACGAACCAGTAGGATGATTAAGTAGATCGTATGTTCCACTATATAAAATATTTGTTGCTCTTGCAACTCTTTTTTTCAACGAAAAAGGGGGATGATATGAGATCATCCCCCTTCTGATAATTAAATGGAAAGATATTTATTTAATTCTTCATCCATAAGTCGGCAACCTGTATAGAAAGAGCCGAAGTCTCCAAAACGAGCACTCACTTCATCAAAACGCATTTCTTGAACGATTTTCTTAAATTGAAGGGGATCTTCTGCGAATAATGTAACGCCCCATTCCCAGTCATCTAGCCCAGTGGAACCAGTAATGATTTGTTTTACTTTTCCAGCATAAGAACGGCCAATTAGCCCGTGGCTCTTCATCATACTGCGTCTGTCTTCCATCGAAAGCATATACCAGTTATCCTCACCATCACGGCGTTTGTCCATCGGATAAAAACTTATATATTTACTTTTTGGTAAGATTGGTTTTAAACGGGCTTGGATATGGGGGTCTGTATCTGGGTCTGTACCAGGCCGCATTTGATATCCACTTAATTCAACGACAGAGGTATAAGAGTAAACAGGAAGAAGAAATCCTGCAAAGTCAGTTTTATCAAATTGATTTTTAACTTCGTTAAGTTCTTCCAATGTAGGGCGTAGATGTACAAAGAGTAAGTCCGCTTTTTGACCAAGGATGGAAAATAGTCCAAAACTACCTTGTTGGTTATCTTCTATTGCACGATAAGAATGAGTTAAGTCAAGTAATTGTTGTATTATTCTTTCTCTTGTTTGAAGGTCAGTCGATTTCCAACTTGTCCAATCCATAACGCGAAAATCGTGGCTTACATACCAACCTTCAAAGGTAGTAACCATTTCACCCATGTATTCCACTTCCTATTTGCTATTTTTAAAACCATCTTTACCATCTTATCAACTCGATAGTCGAATGGAGTAAAAAATGCGCACAGATATGTGTACTTTTTATGAAATCTAACACTTTTTCTATTTAATGTTTTAGCTTAAAGGTATCAGCTAGTAGTCGATAAGAATTTATTTTTTGCGCTTGATCATTCAGAAATGATACGATCATAACTTCTTCTGTCTGATAAATATCGCATAGATTTTCGATTTGTTTCTTTACAGTAGAAGGACTGCCAACAACCATTCGTTTTCGGTTTATTGCAATTCGATATCGATCATGATCCGTATAAGGATAGGAAATTGCTTCTTCTATAGTAGGGAGACCTTGTGATGATGCTCCTTTTTCTAATAACAATAAAGCTAGGTCACCGCTCACTGCCAGTTCTTCTGCCAATTCATCTGTTTCTGCACAAAAAACAATTATGGCAAGTAATGTTTGAGGTTTTTCATTTATAATACTAGGTTGAAAATGCTCGCGATAATAGTGAACAACATCTGCTCCGCCTTCCCCATTTATAAACTGGGCAAATGCGTAACCTGTTCCCCTTTGTGCTGCTAGAAGAGCGCTGCCCCCGCTTGATCCTAACAGCCACATTTCTGGTGCAGTTTCGATTTTTGGGGTAGCAAAAAGGGAAGGGAATCGAAAATCTTTATCGGCTGAATCGTGCAAGTAAGTAATTAAGTCGTCTAATTGCTCCGGATACTTATCTGTATATGTATTTCTATATTCTTGCAAAGCTCTGGTTGCTAGATGTGTTCCACCCGGAGCTCTTCCAAGTCCTAGATCAATACGATTGGGAAATAATCCTTCCAGCACTCGAAAATTCTCTGCCACTTTATAAGCGCTATAATGAGGAAGCATGACACCTCCTGAACCGATTCGAATCTTATCGGTAACAGTAGCCAAATGGCTCATCAGAACTTCTGGACTTGAACCAGCCAAATTTTTAGCAAAATGGTGTTCTGATACCCAAAAACGTGTATATCCCAATTTATCCGTTTCAGATGCTAATCGTACTGTATTTTGTAGTGCATCTGCGGCTGTTGAACCAGCCGAAATTAAGGATTGATCTAACACACTAAGTTTTATCAACCTGCTCACCTCTTGTATCTAGTATTTATTTATTGGAGTAAAATATAAAAAATAATGGTCAACAAAAAGACAAAATATATTGCAGGTATTTCTATCGGCTATATGTTATTTTATTTCTTCTAAATATACAATGGTATTCCTTGACTGGAATATTCCTAATTGGTAATATTTGAATATGAAAGAGACATTTCAAGCATTAGCTGAACCAAATAGATTTAAAATTGTAGAATTGTTAAAGAATGGGCCACTTACGGTTGGTGAAATTGCAGATCAATTGCATCTACGGCAACCACAAGTATCGAAGCATTTAAAAGTTTTGAGTGAAGCTGGTCTTGTTCAAGTGCAACCAGAAGCAAATCGACGTATCTATAAACTTCGTGCTGGGCCATTTCAAGAATTTCAAAATTGGTTGTATTCTTACCAGCTGATTTGGGAGGAGAGATTGGATTCTTTAGACGATTATTTGCAAAAACTGCAAAATCAAGAGAAGAAGTAGGATATGGGAGGAGGGAAGATGAAAGTAACGCAGTAGGAGTAGAGGGAGAGAAGGCTGATTTTGGTATTTTCAATCCATTAAATGAAAAAAATGACTTAAATTGCAACATGCAACTTAAGTCATTTCGTGTTTATACGGGAAACTTAGGGATCACACGTTCATATTCGTACTGAGTATTGATTAAGGCTAACTTAGACGATTGCCTGCTTGCATGTCTTCCGGAATAAGGCTGGATGAAGGCATCATCAATTCCTCGCTTTGAGTATCTTCCCTATAAAGTGTTACTTTTCATCCCCACTTCTGTTCCCAAAGAATTATTGTTTTCAATCCATTTTTGTTCGAAAAATCAAGTCTTCCGAGGCTGTAATAAACTCACTCACATAATCATCTGTCATATTCGCAGAGGGGTGGATAGCAAGACCTTTTCGGTTAAACATCGCGCCGCTATGATGCTCAATATTTGGAGATACAAAGAGCGGTACGATACGCTTGGCATACTTCTCGGGACTTTGCGACATGAGACCAATCAGCGACTCTAAGAAACGGAACTTAAGGCTATTCTCACCAAGCATATTGCTACGAATATTAGTTTTCATCAGTCCTGGATTGAGACCAAAGAAGTTGACATGTGGATAGCGTTTGGCTGAATCAAGCACGAGTGCTTCGTTACCAACTACCGTATTCATGTGTGCAGACATGGTGCTGTATGCGTGCTCGGAATTAAGATCATCTATCTTGGCGGACTGGTTGGTACCAGGAAAGCCCATGATAAATACCCTTGGCTTTCCATTCGTGTTAGAACGAACTTTGCCGAGTCTTGGGGCAACTTCCCTTAGTAGCACTAACCTATTCAGATAACTTACCGCCATATCTCGCTCCAAACCTTCACTGGTTTCTTGGCGCTTCGGTGCGGCAAAGATGCCTGTTGTTATGACAAGCAGATCCAGATCTTCTGCAGGTAACAACTTCACGACACGCCGTACTTCTGTCATAAGGCTCAGATCAGCTTTGATAGACGATATGCCTGATATTCCCGCATCACGGAATGTCTGACCTACGACAGTAACATTCGCTCCACGTGAGGCCATCATACGACTAAGAGCTCGGCCTATGCCGCCGGTTCCACCAACAAACACAACGTTCATTCCCGTGAGGTCAATCTGCTTTGCGATATTTGCATTCCACTTTATGTTTGTATTTCGTTTCATAAGATAAATCCTCCCTGATCCGCTTTTATTTTGTTCGAATTTAAAGACTCAAGCTCAAACATGAAATTGATTTTTTTTAGATATAATTTTTAAATTTATAAATTATTCCAAAATCTATATTTGGAAATAATGTTGATCGAGCTTTCACATCCGCCAAATCCTCCAATCTTTCGAGGAAGATCTTCGTCACCCCTATCATTGGATTCTCCCCTTTGATTTTGTAAAAATGGTAGCAAAGTGATAATTTTTCAACTTCCTGGCTGGATGTTTGTGCTTTTGCCTCTACTGAATTGGAAATAGTAAACTCCTAGAATTACAATATGCGAAACAGCAAGAACAGCATAGATATTGCTATAAATAAAGCCAGCTGAGGGGATGTTTATTGGATTCCAGTGGACATGAGAGCCAAGATCCACTACTTTGGTGTAAATCCCGGTAGCGATTGATTGCGAAATAAAATTCAACATCTGCAGCATTCCCATTCCCACTCCAGCCTGATTCTTTGGTAATGTCTGGGATACTGAATTGTTCATCGCGATTTGCATAAAGGATTGTCCTACATTACCAAGAATCAGAAATATAGCAATGAAGAAAGGGGAACTTCCTGTAAAGGTAGAGAGTAAAACAAAGCAGGTGAATAACAATCCCGATGAAAGAAAGAATAGAAACGAATTTCCTTTTCGATCTGCCAGTTTGCCACCTTTTCTGCCAAAAATAGCGGACGCTGTTGCTGCAGGAACCATTGCAAATCCAATCCATGAAGCTGAGAGTCGTTGCACATGGGAGAGTAGCAAAGGACTTAGCAAATAAAGAGAATTACCAATCCCATTTATAAGAAAAACAATGGTTAAACCAAGTGTATACCTTTTGTTTAGAAAGAGTTCCGGCTTCACAAACGGTTCATTAGTGAAGCGAATTCGAATGATAAATAAACCGAGAGCAAGCAAACCGATGAGGATAAACCAGATCGTTCCATTTGTAATACCAAGTAAAAACAATGCGACTGTAGCCGCTAGCAAACTTCCACCAATCCAGTCAAATTTTCCAGAGGGCTCTTGTTGCTCATCTTCCAAATATTTACGGTAAAAAGGTAACGTGATCAAGATGAGAAGTGGTACAGCAAATAACCAACGCCAGTTAGCTATACTGACAATGAATGCAGAAATAACAGGGCCGAGAGCGCTGCCAAGAGCCAAACCCACAGCAGTCATTGCCAATGCTTTTCCTCTACGCTCCGGAGCGAAATAGCGTATAGGAATCAGTACAGCTGTTGCGGGAATAGCTGCTGCTCCAACGGCTTGAAGACACCTTCCGGTCAGTGCCATCCAAAATGTTTGGGAAAAAAGACCAAAAAGGGAACCAATCGTAAAAATGAGTAAGCCAAACGTCAACAAATTTTTAAGTTTGTATCTATCCGTCAGTTTCCCATACGTAACTGTTCCAATAGCGTAAATCAAACTGTAAGCAGAAGAGAGCCAGCTTGCCTCGGCAATCGTTAGGTGAAACTCTTTACTAATATCAGGAAGCACATAAATGAACATTAATACACTCATAGAGGAAAGGGTAACGGTGAACATTACGATGCGCATCAATATTTCCCCTGTATGTTCTGTTACTTTCGTTTCCATTTGCTGTTTACCCCTCCTTCTCATGAATATTTCCGTTTTATCTAATATCTTCCGATGCTAAATAGGAAGTGAATCCCTATCTATTTTTGAATAGGTAGGGATTCATTTAAACGAACCTTCTATTTCCTACAATCGTATTGATTTGCATTAATAACTTTTAAAACTTGTATATCCATCGTCAACATTCACAATCGTACCATTAATGACATTTGCAGTTTCATGAATTACTCTGTAATGGAAGAGTGAATGGTAGACACCATTTTCCGTGCCAAATGGAGGAATAACATCTTTTCTTCATCTGAAAGTCCATCAGTAGTAATTATTTCTAGTGTGCTCCAAGCCTGTAAAACATCGTCTTTCAAATCACGACCAGCTTGTGTGAGAGAAACGATCGTGACACGTTTATCTTTCTGCGATCTTCTTCGGGTAACGAGCCCCGAATCCTCTAGTCGTCGAACGGATTTTGCAACAGTGGAATGATCGAGACATAGTATTTTCCCTAAGGAGTTTTGAGACTGATTGTCTTGCTGCCATAACTGCATCAACATAAATTCTTGTCTAGGAAACAAACCTATCTCCCGAAGCAGCTTAGACGCTAAAGTGTAATGAGCACGTGTAAGGGCAAGGATAGAAAAACCTACTGGGAATTCAGGGAAACTCATAATCCCTTGAATTTCTGGTATATTTGGCGTGTTTTTATCTCTATCCATACAACCACCTCAACGTTTTTGAGTTTCTAGTTCCGCTAATGTTGGATAATCAGTGTAACCTTTACTTCCGCCACCAAAGAATGTCGTCCGATCGGGTTCGTTTAATGGAGCACCTTGTTGGAGTCGATCAACAAAATCTGGATTTGCCAATGCCCATGCACCAATAGGAGCGACGTCCGCAATGCCAGCTTCGATATCGACATCAATATCCTCAAGAGGTCTTCCTGAACGGTTTACCAGCAACGCATTCGACCAAACCGAGAGGGCATGAATTTCTCGGAGAAATTTATCATTTCCAGCATGCATGACATGCAAATAGGCAAGATTCAGTTTCGCTAACTCTGGTATGAGATATCGATAAACGTCTAAACCATGTTCGCCTTCATCAATGCCCATAAAATCAAAGTTTCCTGGTGAGATACGGAAACCTGTACGATCTGCACCAATTTCATCTGCAACTGCTTTTGCTACTTCAATTGCAAAACGAGCACGATTTTCGATAGAACCACCATATTCATCGGTACGACTGTTTGCATTTTCCGCTATAAACTGATGAACCAAATACCCATTTGCACCATGTATTTCCACTCCGTCAGCTCCTGCTTCAATTGCACACGCATCAGCATGAACAAAATCTTGAATGGTGGTTTGAATTTCTGCTTTTGTTAAGGCACGTGGTGTTGGAATATCTTGCATACCTTTTGTTGTAAACATTTGAACCCCAGGTGCAATAGCTGAAGGTGCTACCCCTTGACGATGGTGAGGGGTATTGTCAGGGTGAGACATTCTCCCTGCATGCATTAATTGAATGAAGAAATAACCACCTGCAGCATGTACTGCATCTGTTACCTTTTTCCACCCTTCCATATGGCTATTGGTGTAAATTCCAGGTGACCACAAATATCCTTGTCCATCGTCAGATGGTTGTGTTCCTTCGCTGATTAGCAAACCAAGCGATGCTCGTTGACTATAGTAAAGGGTACTAAGTTCACCCGGAGTCCCATCTTCCTGTGCTCTACTACGAGTCATTGGGGCCATTGCTAGTCGGTGTGACAGATTTAATCTTCCTACTTTTACTGAACTCCACATTTTTTTCATAAATAACACTCCTTTAATATTAGTTGACGACCACATTTATTATGTCGGCAACGTACTATTCACTAATCATTCTTTCAATCCCCACGGCTTCGCCAGTTACAACTATTGGATACAATGCTGTTGCTTTTCCAATACCTGATGCCCCGCCAGTTACGATTGCCACTTTATCTTTAAGAGAAATCAATTCGCTAATACTTTTATTGGTTACATCACCGATTGCCATTCCAAATACCTCCTAATCCTTTTAAATATATAAGTTGGATTGATCGTTTCCAATTTTGTATATCCCTTTCTCGATGATATGTTGCCGGACACATATTTAATTTAACACCTTTCTATGTTGCCGGCAACAGGAAACTATATCCAAACCAATTATGTTTTATCCAGACTATGAAAGGTATCATCTCCCAAATTACCTACACAAATACAAAATGACTAGAAATCGCACATGTGTAGCCTCCAGTCATTTTGTATTTATTGTTGTTCCGAATTTTGTTTTGAAATTGGAACTTTCTGCATTTTTACTTTGGTCTTGCCTGAAAAATCAAAGTGCCTTATATTCAGATAGGTAGAAAAGTACCGACTCTAACCATACTAGGAAATTTAGAAAGGATTGCACCTTGGTTGAAATAACAATGGACAAAAGAAGAATTTATTGAACATTTTAATTTATTGCAGCCGGAGAGGCTATTGATTGCAGCCAAGAAATTCGAGACACAATTAGAATTTACAGTTTTATTTAAATACTTTCAGCACGAAGCTTGTTTTCCTGGTGGACCAGAAAATATTCCTTTTCCAGTAGTTGAGTTCTTGGCCAAGCATATATGTAAATTGCTTGAAGCATATTCTAAATTATCCATAACCGACGCTCAGTATGAATATGAACGTATCATCCCGAAGTTTCCTGTATAAACACGAAATAACTTGGGTTTACTACTTGCAAAGCTTCAAGTCATTTAATCATTTAATGGATCAATGATACCAAAATCGGTCTTTGCTCCCTCTACCCCCAGTAAGAACCCCCATTTAAAAAAATGGAGGTTCTTATCATTTAGAATGCTTTATTTGCCTTTTCGATCAACTCTGTGAGAACAATAGTAAACCCTCTTAAATGTTCTTTTACTCTCCCAGGGAATTCTTTTTCCAAAAAGGTGAGGTTATCATTTTCTGTGTGCCAGATTTCACCATGTTTAACTGTTTGTGTATAACCGTCTAAATCACCGATTTCCCAGTTTGTTGCTTCAAAGTATGCATAAGGGATACCAGCAGCTTTAAAAGGAGCATGATCACTCCAATCACCAGTTGTTCCTGCTGGGTAGTCTGGATTTAAGCCTGGGTTAGTAGACATCGGAATTTTATGTTTTTTGGCAATCTCTAACGCTAAGTCTCTTAGCTTCCCTTGTTTCCCTTGATCACCATAAACATACATATTATCTCCAGCGATTAAGCTATCTAGGTTAATCATCGCTACTGTATTTTTTTTCTCGGCATCTGTCATTTGAGATACATAGTATTTGGAACCTTGTAAACCAGCTTCTTCTGATCCAAAGAAAATGATTTTTAGTGTGAAAGGGGTTTTCTTTTTGGAGAGAGTTTGGAGTGTCTCTAGCACAACACCGATACTGGATCCGTTATCATCTGCTCCTTTTCCAACAGAAATGGAGTCATAGTGAGCGCCGATAATAAGCTCTTTGTTCGATTTCCCTTTCTTTGTTGCAATAATATTTTGTGATTGATAGGTGGTGTTTTTACGGGTGTACGTAAAGTTTTGAGTGGTTGGGTTTAATCCTAAATTTTTTAGTTGAGCAGTAAGATATTCACTTGCTGTTTTTTCAGCAGTTGTTCCAGTTACTCTTGACCCAATCTGTTCAGATAAATACTTTACTTGGTTGTATGCTGTTTCTCCAACATCTTTTGGTTTAGCTGTTGCGATCGAAAATGGTGTAAGAATAAGAGAGAGTGCAATAACATTTGTAAGTGCCCATTTTAATGGTTTCTTTTGTACAGATAACTCCAAAAAATAACCCCCTATGTACTTATTCTAATTTGGTATGAATCTATTTAATTTTAATTTATTATCGGATACTTTACTATAGTTTTTAGTCATGAAATATATTTATAGTGGGATTATTTTGTGAAGTATCTATACAATGAAGGGTTTGTATGTATGATTTGGAGGCTATCCATCATTATAAAAACTAAAAAAGCTGTATGAAAAAATACAGCTTTTTGATGTTAATTTGGTTGAAGACGTGGTCTATGTTTTATCCACTGCTTTTTCTTCTTCATATAAAGCATTTGTTTGTTTTGAAGTTTTCCTAAACTAAGGATGATTATCGAACCTATTAATGCGCAAATCATATCCCAGTGTGAATCAAAAATATCACCTTGATAGCCTAAAAAGTTTTGAATATTACCATCGAAGAAATATGCAACACTGAATTCAAATATCTCAAAAAAAGCACTGATGGATAAGCTTAACATGCCTATAATCAGAAATTGCCATTTTTTTTGTTTTAATAGTTTCATACGGGCGAAGTATTCACGGAATAAAACGGTAGAAATCATGCCTTGAAATATATGCCCAAATCGATCAAAATCATTTCGCTTAAGGTGAAGAGCTTTTTTTAATGAGTTAAATAAGGGTACCCCTCCATAGGTATAGTGACCACCTATTAACATGATGAGAGTTCCGAAAAAAATAATCCAATAGGACAATGGAGTCAAAGGGAATCGTTTATATGTAAAGATCAGTACTAAGATTAATGCAATTGCTGGTGTTACCTCGAAAAACCATATACTTCGTTTAATAGGGTGGATACCCGACCATATGAGGACAATGGTAAATAAAATGAGTTGTAAGACCAAAATGGATTTTTTCACCGTTCCACCCCTTTTTTATGTTTCTATTATTGTCTCGAATAGTTGGAATACCTATGCGTAGTTGGTTCTATTTACCTTTTCCCAATCTTGCGTCTCATTTGATCAAAAGGTAAGATTAATAAGAATGTTTTAGTTTTTAGGAGGTGTTTATTTGTCTCAAACCCCTATACAGAAAGGAAAGGCTGAACTAACTGAATTATTGTATACACGTGTACGTTCAGATGGATATCGAAGAATTTCCCCCGCTGAAATGAACATCTGGAGGAAAAAATCGGAATATAAAACAAATCAGTATCTAGCTTCCTATCCATTTCTGCGTATGTTTCGTTATATATTAATTGGCTTTTTCAGTATTCCTTGGGTATTCAAATTTGCTATACTTTTTGCGTATCTCTTTGTTTCCTGGAAATTTATACCTTACTTTTTTGTTCTATTGCTGGTTACCCCTATTTGGTTAGCTGTTTTAGGTTATTTTATAGAACGATCTTCTTGGTTAATGGAGAAAATGGGCAAGGGCAGTGAGTTAGATCGATTTCGAAATAATTTGGTCCATTATACGAATTTGATCATAGATCTGGTTAATTTGGATCAAGATCTATATTCCTATCGTGTTGCATCTTGTGGAAAAGATTATCCAGACTGGTTTGATTTTTATTTGGAAAAACAACAAGCCAATAGTGCACTTACTCCTTTTCAAGAACAAAAATATTTGGAAGTCTATTTGAATCAACGCATTTATCACTATGCAGTACAACAAAAAGACGTTTATTTTCGTATCAATATAATGGCTCAAACTCAAATATCGGAAGAAGAAAGACGAAAACAATTAGATAAAATGATGCAACAAGCATCTATATCCATTCCCAATCATCAGGGTTGGAAATATGATTTTTCATCGGAGACAGCAGCATCTATATTTGAGTTAAAGAAAGAGGATCGAGCTCAATTACTAAAAGAAGCCATGCGAGAATTAGATGGTATGATTGGACTAGCACCAGTGAAAGAATTTGTACATGAGATGAAAGACATGGTAGCTATCCAAATTGAACGTGCCAAAATAGGACAAAATGTCCAAAATCAAAGTTTGCACATGATTTACACAGGGAATCCAGGAACTGGGAAAACCACGGTGGCACGTATTGTAGCAAAAATATTCCAAGCACTTGGTGTCGTTTCCAAAGGACATTTGGTTGAAGTGACAAGAGAAGATCTTGTCGGAGAATATATTGGACATACAGCACCAAAAACGAGAAAAGTTATAGAAAAAGCGATTGATGGAATTTTATTTATAGATGAAGCCTATGCTCTTTCACGAGGTGGAGATAATGACTTCGGTAAAGAAGCGATTGATTCTCTTGTGAAAGGTATGGAGGAAAATAGAGAAGATCTGGTTGTTATTCTAGCTGGTTACACCAAGGAAATGATGGAGTTTATGAAGGTCAATAGTGGATTAAAATCCAGATTTCCTAGTCAGATTAAATTTCCAGATTATACAGCAGAAGAATTGTTATCGATTGCAAAAAAATCTTTGGCAAAAGAACAGTTCCAACTTGATCCACAAGTGGAAAAAACATTGCTTTCCGTATTAGAACGTCGGCAAATAGCTGGCAGAAATGATGATGGAAATGGCCGTTTGGTTCGAAATGTCATCCAAGAAGCTATACGTAAACAATCGAAGAGATTGAAGCAAGATGGTTATCGTTCTTCAGAGGAATTAAAGATTTTACGACCTGAAGATTTTGGAGTTAATCAAACAGATGAAGTTTTTGACTTAGAAGCCGAATTTGCCAAAATAATAGGCAATGAAAAAGTAAAAGAACATATTCGAAGTCTTGTTGCTCAAGTGAAAATTCAAAAGTTGCGAAGAGATCGAGGATTTTCAAAAGGAACGGGGCAATCTCTTCATATGATTTTTAAAGGCAATCCGGGTACAGGAAAGACTACCTTTGCGCGAATTATCGGAAAAGCATTGAAAGAATTAGGAGTTTTAAAATCAGGTCAATTGATAGAGACAGACAGAAGTGGATTAGTTGCAACATATATAGGACAAACCGCACAAAAAGTAAATGAGGTCGTTCAAGAAGCATTGGGTGGAATTTTATTTATTGATGAAGCTTATGCGCTTGCTTCGAAAACCGAAGGTGATTTTGGGAAAGAGGCGATTGATACGTTAGTTAAGGCGATCGAGGACCATCGAGAAAATTTGTTGGTGATACTCGCTGGGTATGATCATGATATGGATGTTTTCTTGCAAACCAATGCGGGTCTTACTTCGCGTTTTCCTAATGTATTTCAGTTTTCAGATTATACAGTTGATCAATTATATTTGATTTTGTTAAAAATAGCTGAAGAGGAACAATACCAGATTGTACCAGAATGTAAAAATGTCGTTCATTCTGTGTTGCGATCGCATATACAAAGTGGTAAATCAAGCAATGGTAGGTTTGTTCGGAATTTATTTGAGCATGCTGTACGGAAACAATCTGTACGTCTTGGCAATAAAGGCAATATTGACAAAGAAGACTTAGCAAAATTATTACCTGAAGATTTTATTTGATAAGGAATCCACATGTGATTCCTTATTTTTTATGACGTAAAAATGAACGGGGAAGCCAATTTTGCCAAAATACGATATAGTTGGATTAATGGGATTTTTTCTAAACAGGAGGTATTTCGATTGCGAAAGATTGTTACTTATACATTTATCGTTTTTCTTCTTATCTCAATTATGCCTAGACCTTTAACGTTTGCAGCAGAACCACAGATGGAGTCAATGCAAAAAAAAATAGATGAATTAGAGTTAGAATTAAATAAATCCAATTTGTTAGATGAAAAATTGAATCTAATAGAAAAGAATAATGATGATTTTAAAGATAATATGGAAAAGAATCAAGAAAATTTAATTAGTACATTCAATATTTTTATTGCAGTAGCCGCGTTTTTATTTGGAGTCATGGCCGTTGTCTTGTCTATTACGATTGGTCAAAGCAGGAAAGAATTTAAAGAAAATATCAATGACTCGATGGATATTATGAAATCTGAAGTGGAACGCCAGTTTGATCAAGAGTTAAAAGAAAGCTTAAATCGGAACAAACAACATTTTCAAGAAAGCATTGAAGAGGAAAAGAAGACGATCCAATATATGATTGAACGTGAACTCGCTTATAAAAAAGTAAGGGTATTGATCACAGGCTCAAAAGAGGAGATACATCTTATGAAGACAAGAGAACTCAAACCAATTGAGCGCAGAGGAATAACAGATATAACACTTATGCCTTTTGATGAACAATTATTTAAAGAAAAACTGCTCGATAACGATTTTGATATTGTTGTATACCGCTATAAGACAGCATGGGGGAATAACCAAGATGCCAGAGTGAGAGTTGTTGTTGATGAGCTTACAAAGGCTGGTTCTGATATTCCTTTAATCGTATATAACTATGAAAACGGACGCGTGGAAGGAGAAGATAAACGCAAATTAGAGGAGTACTTATGGACTCGTTATGCCAATGTGCCTGCAACACTAGGGGATAGTTTGATTACTGTAGCTTATACGTTTTCTAAGTAATAGGTGTACTGATTTCCCGCTGAAATGTTTTTCCAATTATGTACATGCTTGTCCAAACCATGTTAAAATAAAGTTGCTTAGTGTTTTGATCACCATAAACCGTTCATCATATTCAATAGGTTGCATATACTAAGTTTGATGAAATATCAAAGGGGGTTTTTTGGTTGTTCCAATCACTTCTAAGAGCAAAACAACAATTTGTCGAAGAGACGAATACTGATAAAAACTTTGAAATGTTTGTTAAGTCATTCCAAGAGTTTGAGAAAAACATGGTAGCAATAGAAGAGAAACCAGAACGAAAAAAACTTTATGGGAGACCCTATCGGTCTAGCTAAGAAAGGGGGGTAGGCGTGGATTTTTTATCTCCCAGTATGTCACAACTACCGCCAAATCAACCACTATACCAAGCTGTTCACCGTGATCGATACACTAGGCAGTCTTTAATGAAAGAGATTGAGAAAGCGACTGGCCGTCGTTTGATTGTATATATTGCCAATTTCAACCATCCAGAAAGTGCGATTACTCGTGAGGATATTGCTCCATTTAGTGAGATGGTAACAAGTCTTGATAAAGATAGTGAAGTTGATCTTATGATTCAAAGTCCTGGTGGCGATCCAAATGCAGCTGAAATCATTGTACACACCCTGCTTGCTAAAACAAAACATTTACGCGTTGTGGTGCCCCAAGCAGCAAAAAGTGCTGCAACGTTAGTCAGTTTAGCTGCAGATGAGATCCTGATGAGCAATACATCTGAGCTTGGACCTATCGATCCGCAAGTTACAATCCCCACCGCTTTTGGGCTTGCATTCCGACCCGCCCAAGCTTTTTTAAATGGGTTGGAAATGATTAAAAGAGAACATGCAGGTGGACAAGCGCTGAATCCTGCATACTATCCATTCTTAAAAGGGGTAGATGCTGCATTAATCGATTATTGCTTAAAATCGATTGAACATTCCAAACGTTTAGCCGTCAAATGGTTGTCTCGATCCATGTTTAAGGGACAGCTAGAGGAAGCCAAACGTATTGCTGAAGAGCTGATAAACATCGAAAAGTATCCCAATCATGGTCAAGTTATTAATTACCAAGATGCTAGAAAAATCGGGTTAAATGTCGTTTATAAGGCAGATCATGACCCACTATGGAGAGCAATGTGGCAACTTTATATTAATTACATCATTATGATGAGAGAGAAAGAAAGCATAAAGATTTATGAAAGCACTTACTCTTCCATCATGGTTTAATTGTCAAGTAGAAATGATCGAATACCTTCAATGCTGAAGAGTAATCGGTCATTTCTATTATTTTTTAAGAAAACTTTTTTTATTTGTAGTTGATCGACGATTTGGTGAAATGGTATAATTTTAAGCAGGCCAGCAAAGACATTTGTAATTTTACACAGATATTACAGAAAGGAGTGCGTTTCTTCTTATAAAATAATTGCTCCATACAGTGGGGAGGTTTTTATGAGCATTTTAATAATTAACCGTTTTGCTCATGACCGTTGTCAGTATGAACAATGGCTAAAAGGTCTGGATGAAGAATTGCTTCTTCTAACATCAGAGGAAGTAATGGATAGTTTCCCAGCGAAAGCCTATGCTTATATCGAATCCTTTCCTCAGTTTGACATCAATGGTAAAGTGGAGCTCCGTGCAATTGAATTATTTGCACGATATCAATTTCATACCATTATCGCCATTTCTGAAAGAGATGTGCTTCGTGCGAGTTACTTGCGTCAATATTTTGGGCTGCAAGGACAGTTGCCTGAAAGTGCCATCCATTTTCGGGATAAAGTAATGATGAAACAAATTGCACAAGCGCATCAACTTGCTGTTCCGCAATTTGAATCCTTATCTACCAATTTGGATTTAATAACGTTTGTGGAGAGGTATGGTTACCCTGTTGTGATCAAACCAGTTGATGGTGCTGGATCACAGAATATTCAAGTAATTGATGATCCGCTGGCTCTAGAATTGGTTTTAGAAAGTGGCATATGCCACTCCACAGAAGTGGAAACGTTTATTGCTGGAAATATGTATCACGTGGATGGTCTCGTTACCGAAGGAGAGGTTGCATTTATTTCTGTCTCCAAATATGCGAGCGGATGTCTTGCATATCAATCAGGTGGGTATAATGCTAGTTATTTAATCAGTCGTGACAATCCGATGTTTGAAAGACTTGTAACTTTTACAACTCGTTTGTTACAAGCACTAGATACTCCGCAACATACTGCATTTCATGCAGAATTATTTCATACTCCAAATGATGAAATTTTTTTGTGTGAGATCGCTAGTCGAACAGGCGGAGGACGTCTCGATGCTTATTTGGAACAAGCATATGGCATTCACTTGACTCGAGCTTGGGTACAAGCTCAGTGTGGAATAGATTTATTTGAACAAGTATCAAGTGTAATGCGAATGGATCAAAGGGTTCTAACGGGTGATGTTCTTATCCCTCCAAAAAAAGGAGAATTTATTTCTGGTCCATCAGAAAGCCCCCCTTCTTGGGTAACGGAATATCGTATGCTAGCAACACCAGGACAACGTTATGATCATCCCAAATTAAGTATTGACCATATCGCATCTTTTGTAGTACAAGGCGAAACAGAAGAAGAAATAGAGGATCGACTAACTTATATAGCCAATTGGTTTGAACAGTCTTCATATTGGAAATAAGGTCTATCTTAAGAGGGAGCACATGGAAAGGGTAAAAACAAAAATTTTAATATTCAGAAAAGAGTGATGGCATGAGTATTTTAATTTTAAATCGTGTTTCGCGTGATCTTGCACCATATGAAGAATGGTTAAATCACTTAAACGAAGATTTAATTTTATTGACATCCGACGAATATTCAGAAGACTTTAATCCAGAAAATTATTCCTATTTCGAGTCTTTTTCGAACTATAATTACAATGCAAATGTGGAACAAAGAGCAATTGATTTGTTTGATCGGTATAAATATCGTGCTATTATTGGCTTATCCGAACGAGATGTTCTTCGTGCTGCTTATTTACGTGGCCGCTTTGGCTTGGAAGGTCAGACATGGGACAGTGCATGGAATTTTCGCAGTAAAATCAAAATGAAAGAATTGGCGAATGGACATGGTTTACCATGCCCGGCTTACCGTGAGATTCATAATAGTTTTGATCTGATTGAGTTTGTGGAAGAGCATAATCTTCCGGTTGTGATCAAGCCAATTGACAGTGCCGGTTCCGTAGGTACTATGGTTATTGAGACACAAGAGCAACTGGAAACTATTTTGTATGAAGGTGTCCCGCATAACTGGGAAGCAGAAAAGTTTGTAGAAGGTGATTTGTATCACGTAGATGGGTTTATTTATCATGGAGAATTGATCTTTACTTCTTGTAGCAAATACGTTGAATCATGTTTATCTTTTCACGAAGATGGTAAATTCACAGGTAGTTATATTTTAGATCAGACAACTGATTTGGCAAAAAGACTATCTGACCGAGTAACGAAACACCTACGTATTATGGCTCCTCCAGAGCATACACCATTTCACGCTGAATTTTTCCATACACCTGATGATCAAATTATTCTTTGTGAAATAGCGAGCAGAACAGGGGGAGGAAGGGTAAATATCCAGATCGATCAATCTTTTGGAATCAACCTGAATAAATCTTGGATTTATGCCCAGCTCGGATTACCTTTGGAATTGCCTACAGGTGGAAGAAAACAAGTAAAACCACATATTTTGACGGGTTCCGCACTACTGCCCCCAAGAAAAGGAATTTTCAACGGTTTCCGTGCAGAAGTATGGCCAGATTATGTAACCGAATATCGTTTACTTGCCAAACCAGGTGAGAAATTCAATGGTCCAAAATCAAGTGTGGATCATATGGCATCCCTGGTTATTGTCGCCAGCACAGAAGAAGAGATGGAAGAGCGACTCCAAGAGTGTAACCGGCTGTTTCGAGAGCATAGTGTATGGTCGTAATTTCCTAACTTAAAAGACTGACAAGCACCACGAGAGCAGGTTTCTTTATGAACCAACTCTCGTGGTGCTTGTATTTCTAAAAGGAGTGATACTTTGTAGTGAATCTATCAAGCTAAACATGGGGTGAAAATTAACTGGTAAGTTCTTTCGTGATCGCGAGCAAAATCAGTTGGTGATAATAAGGTTATGTTAATTTTGACAACTCCGCACGGCTCAAGCCGTTGGATTCTTGGGACGATAGCTTATGACTATTTCATTACCAAGCTAACCCCGTGTGCCCCGCGGTTTACAAATGTTTATTTCTTTTTTGCCGCTAACAACTTGGTTTTCGTCTGCTGCGACTATACATATATCACCATGAGAATGTTTGTTTGTAAAGTTGCTTTTTTCAAAGGTTGGACTGGTGAAGGAATCTTCCTTCACCAGTCCAACGCTCGCTTCCAGCCCGCGATTGAAACCGTGGGCTTTCTCGCTAACAATGTTATAATGCGATGTCTTGATGAAAAGGGAACTATAATTCCGTTAGTTGAACCAAAGATTTACCTATTTTTTGACCAGTGAAAAGTCTTTTATATGCTTCTAAGGTGTTTTCCAGTCCCTGTGTGACATCAAATTCCATTTTCAGTTTTCCTGCTTCATACCAAGGGCGCATAATTCGGTTCACATCAGGTCCGCGATGATAAAAATCTGGGGAGAAAAATCCGGTGAATTGCAAGCGTTTCATTAAAACTTGATCAAATTTATACGGGCCTGGGATTGGGCTTTCTTGGTCATAATTCATCAGTAAGCCGCATATTGCTACTTGTCCAAACAGAGCCATATTTTCTAAAGCTGCATCCAAAATAGTTCCGCCCACATTATCATAATATACATTGATTCCCTCTGGACACAATTCACGTAAGCGTGTTGCGACATCTTCCTTGCGATGGTCAATAGTCGCTGTAAAACCTAGTTTCTCTGTCAACCAAGCCCCTTTTTCCGCTGAACCTGTAATCCCAATTACTTTGCAGCCAAGCTGTGCAGCTACTTGTCCAGCTAAAGCACCGGTTACACCTGATGCGGCAGAGACGACAAAAGTATCCCCCGGTTTTGTTTTTCCATACTCCACTACTCCCAAATAGGCAGTCCAACCATTCGGGCCAAAAACAGCTAGATGTTGACGCAGGTCATCAAGTTGCCAACTGACTCGTTCTACATAGGTGTCATCTGGTCTGGAGATCGAATAATCAGACCATTGTCCATAAGCACGAGCTAAATCCCCAGCACGAAAATCAGGGTGCCGAGATTCGACAACTGTTCCTAGTACCATTCCTATTACCGGAGAATTCAGCGGAGTTGGAGGGGAGTAAGAATCTTCTCTAGCGGTCATCCACATTCTAGTGCCAGCATCAAGGGAAAAATATGCGTTACGAATTAATACATCGCCGTCAACAAGTGGAGGGATTTCTTCTTCAACGAGTTCTAATGCTGAAGCATAATCATTACCGACAGGTCGCTTGGTCAATACCCAGTACCGATTTTTTTCCACTATATCGCCTCATTTTGCTTGTGATTTTGTTTGGGCTGTTCTACAAAAGGCGTATTTTTTGTAATTCATTAAAAAAGATAAAGCTTCTATACGCGTATAATATACTTGTAGCAGAAGAATTAGATATTAGTCAAGTTGCATATGAGTATACAGAAAGTGGGACATGCCTTTGGAGAGGGGATGGAAGTAAAGCAGGAGGTAAGCATATGTGGTGACTTCGTGTAGTCTTGAAATTTTTTAAAAAGAGAATCAACACTTAGGGGGTGACGGCTGTCGCGTGACAGCCGTCTTTCTCTTAGTTTCCTTGGATTCGAGAGATGAACCCATCCATTACTTCACAAACGATCGGACAGGAAGTGCTGAGAAGACTGTTGTGTCCTCCCGGCACTTCCACTACTTCTACCTGCCTGATTCTTTTCTTGGCGAACCGAGTGGTCTGTGTGCTGTCAACCAGCTCGTCTTTTTCGGACACGACGACCAAAACAGGCAGTTGAAGGGTATTCTCTTTGAGTGTCTGATTGGTATATCTGATTGCTCGAATCAGTTCGATGGTGGAAATCAAGGTACGATCCACCTCTGAGCTCCAGTATTCTTCCAATACATATTTGGAATGAGGGAAGTGGATTGTCGGGAAGAATCGACTGGCTTGCTTAGCGATCTGGCGGTCGAGGGTGGAAGCTCGAATTACTTCCGTTGGAAGACGCAATTTCCATCGGAGCTTAAGAGGGGGACTGACGGCGATCACTCCGATAACCTCTAGCCCGTACTCTTGCATCAGACGATCTTTGAGTGTCGATATCTGAAGAGCGATGAGCCCGCCCAAGGAGAATCCTAGCAAGTAGAGTTTCTTGATTCCCCGCGAACGGATTTCCAGCAATTGTGTCCAGATCGAACGCACCCAGTCTGTCCATTTGCTGTTATCGAAGTCAGGATAACTCGGCACCTCTACGGAATGACCCAGACTCGACAGCTTTGTGGAACTTGGTTGCATACAGCTGGGTTTCTCATACCATCCTGGGATGGCATAAACAGCGGTGTCACTGGTTACCGGAAGGAGAATTCCCGGAAGGAAGAATGGACCTTCGATTGCTTCTTTTAGATCGGTGCCAAGTAGTTCGTTAAATGGCATGGTGTCCTCTCTGTGATCTCTTTGGGAAACGTAGGGGAGTGATTTTCTCACTTCGTTTCTATCATTAACATATCTTGATGAGTAAACTTTCGTCAAGATATGTTCGTGTTTATTTTGGGAATTCTTCATCAATAGGTGGAAATACTTATATAAATTCGAATTATTATTTATAATTTTGTATTTTTATATATAAAGCAAAGATAAATAGAAAATAAATAAATAACGTTTCATTCTATTAACAAAGATCTTTGACAATTCATTATCATTTTTATAACACATGAAAGTAAAATAATATCTTTATATTATTACAAATATTATGTAGATACAAATTAAAAGATGTTATAATGTTCCATATATTCAATAGAAAGCGGTTCATCATGATAGAATCGCAAAACATCTGCGATTTCAAAGGGGATAGGTGCTATGGGGCGCTTAGCGGGTAAAGTTGCAATTATCACAGGTTCGGCAAGTGGACAAGGGAAAGCAGAAGCTATTCTTTTTGCCAAAGAAGGTGCAAAAGTGATTCTTGCAGATATCCAGAAACAAAAAGTATATAAAGTAGCAGAGGATATTCAAAAAAATGGCGGGGAAGCAATTGCTTTTTTTCATGATATTTCGATTGAAGAGCATTGGAGTAATTTGATAAGAGCAATTTGCAAGAAATATGGGAAAGTAGATGTTTTAATAAATAATGCTAGTACAACAGCGAGTCATGACGATTTGATTGAAGAATGGAGACGAGTATTAGATATAAATATGATTGGAACTTTTTTAGGAATGAAATATGTCGTTCCAGTTATGAAAGAAATAGGTGGTGGTTCGATCATAAATATTTCTTCAGTTGCAGGTTTAATAGCTGGTGGAGTCAATCCATACACTGCTTCAAAAGGGGCGATTCGAGCGATTAGCAGAAGTGCTGCTGTCGAATATGCCAAGTACAATATACGGGTAAATTCTGTTTATCCAGGAATGATACATACACCAATGACGGAAGATTTGCTTGCTAATGAAGGGATTCGAAAACATTTTGAATCCGTTACACCGCTCCCTTTTTTAGGTGAATCAAATGATGTGGCTTACGGAGTCTTATATTTAGCTTCAGATGAATCGAGATTTACTACAGGTACCGAATTAGTTATCGATGGAGGTTGGACATCTCATTAGAGATATCTATTTTCTTTTGGGTTAAGCGATTTAAGGAGAAAATAAGCATTATACCCTTTATTGATTAATATTTAAAATTCTATTGACTTACTATGTATTTAAATATAAAATGACCTCAATTAAATATTAACTTCTTATCTAGAGAGATGGAGGGACCGGCCCTTTGATATCTCAGCAACAGATCATTTACGATACTGTGCTAATTCCTGCAAGCAAGTTTGCTTGGGAGATAGGAAGAGTTATTTAAATGAGCGGATATTCCTTAGTTTAAAAGCCTCTTTCTATTGATGAATAGCAAGAGGCTTTTTTTGTTTTTCTACGATTTATCCATCTATTGGGATGTAATATTTTTACTAGGAGTATGGAATTTGATTGAATTGAGTAATATCAGCAAAATCTACCCTGGATCGCCACCAGTGGAAGCACTGAAAGAAGTGTCTCTACATATAGAAAAAGGAGAGATCTATGGGGTAGTGGGGGTGAGTGGAGCGGGGAAAAGTTCGTTAATTCGATCTGTCAATCTGTTAGAGGAACCAACCACAGGTGAAGTAATAGTAGATGGTGTCGCATTGGCTGCTCTGTCATCTGAAAAATTAAGGGAAGCTCGTCGAAAAATTGGTATGATCTTTCAGCAATTTAACCTGCTAGAGTCCAAAACAGTTTTTCACAATGTCGCATTGCCTCTCTATTTAGTTGGAAAAAAGCGTAAAGAAGTAGAAGAAAAAGTAATGCAGCTTCTTACCTTTGTTGGTTTAGCAGATCAGGCTGAACATTACCCTGGGCAATTGTCAGGTGGACAAAAACAACGGGTAGGTATTGCTAGGGCTTTGGCTACTGATCCCCATATCTTGTTGTGTGATGAGGCAACTTCTGCTTTAGATCCTGATACAACGAGATCAGTACTCGATTTGCTTTGAAAGGTGAATACAGACTATGGGATCACCATTTTGTTGATTACTCATGAGATGGATGTGGTGAGAAATCTGTGTGACCGCGTAGCAGTGATTGATCAAGGGAGAATTGTGGAACAAGGAACGGTTTATGAAGTGTTTACCAATCCAAAGTCCGAAACAGCACAGCGATTTGTTCGTACTATTTTTGGACAGGAACTACCAGAAAGTGTCCGCCAATCCTTGAAAAAACAGGATTAAATCTTACGAATTGTATTTACTGGTGAAAACGCAAAGAGACCACTTATTGCAGAAGCAATAAGGAAATTTCAAACCGATATCAATATTTTGCAGGGTAGTATTACAGAATTACAAGGGAAACCTTTTGGAGACTTATTAAGAAGTATTCAAGGTGATTGGAAGGTAACAGAAGACATTATTCAATATTTACAACAGCATCAAGTACTAGTGAAAGAGGTGACATCAATTGGCGTTTGATTGGGCGGTTTTTTGGCCGCAGTTAGTAGATGGAACAATTGCAACGTTCATCATGGTTTTCGTATCGCTTGTTTTTTCCATATTGATTGGTTTTCCATTGGGAGTGGTGCTGGTTGTAACTCGGCCAGGACATATATTAGAAAACAGAACGCTTTTCACGATTCTCAACGCAATCATCAATATTTTTCGATCCGTTCCTTTTATTATTTTATTGGTTACGATCATCCCTTTTACACGATTGGTAACAGGCTCATCAATCGGTACAGCAGCTGCTATTGTACCATTGATTTTTTATGCAGCGCCTTATTTCGGACGCTTAGTAGAAAGTTCTTTATTAGAAGTAGATGCTGGAGTGATAGAAGCAGCAAAGGTGATGGGAGCTAATGGAAAAGGTCTGATGGAAGCAATAGCTTCTAATCCCAAGCATTTAAAAATTGTTACGGTTGCAGCACCACAGACCCCTCGCTCGATGGATGATGCAGCTGCTGCAGTTATTAACAATGGGATTGCTGTAAGTGCAGGTCTCAGCCCAGTAAAAGACCCAATATTTAAGGAAGACAAAACTGCAAAGCCATATATCAATATTATCGCTACACAAACCAAGAACAAAGATAATGCTAATTTGAAAAAACTAGTAAAAATCTATCAATCTTCTGAGGTAAGTGAATATATTAAGAAGGTCTATAATGGAGGAGTAATTCCAACGGTTGTTCCCATTTCTGAAATTGAAAATTTATAAAAAAGGGGCAGGATAAACTTGGCGCAAACTAAAATAGTAACCATTCGTGAGCAAATAACTCAATATATTGATGAAACACGTGATACATGGATTCAAGTAAGTCATGACATACATGAACGTCCTGAAATAGGGAATGAAGAGTATTTTGCAAGTGGTCTGCATACCAAATTGCTAAAAGAACACGGATTTGATGTGGAAGTGGATATCTCAGGTCACCCAACTGGGTTCATTGCAAGAAAGAAAAGCCAAAAACCTGGTCCTGTGATTGGTTTTCTAGCAGAGTATGATGCACTTCCAGGGTTAGGACATGCTTGTGGACATAATATTATTGGCACAGCAAGTGTATCAGCAGGGATTGCACTGAGTAAAGTTTTAGATGAAATTGGCGGAGAAGTAGTAGTATTTGGTACCCCAGCAGAAGAAGGAGGACCAAATGGGAGCGCAAAAGCTAGTTTTGTAAAAGATAATCGCTTTGCTGGAGTGGACGCCTGTGCCATGATTCATCCCAATTCGGAAACCGCCAGAACATCTCCATCTCTGGCATTAGATCCTTTGATTTTTTCTTTCTATGGTAAACCTGCACATGCAGCAGTTGCTCCTGAGAAAGGGATCAATGCATTGGACGCAGTTATTCAACTCTACAATGGTATAAATGCACTTAGACAACATGTTCCAGATGACGTTCGGATTCATGGAGTGATTACACACGGTGGAGATGCTCCCAATATTGTCCCCGAATACGCTGAAGCGAGATTTTTTATTCGGGCTGCAAAACGGACAATCCTCAATGGTGTGACAACAAAAGTAAAAGCAATCGCGGAAGGTGCAGCATTAGCTACTGGTGCTCGGGTAGAAATCAAACCATTGCAAAATGAGATTGACGATTTACTTCTCAACCCTGCATTTGATGAAGTATTAATAAAAGAGCTGGAAAATTTAGGGGAAAAGATAGTAGAACAAACAAAAGGTTTAGGTTCGACTGATGCTGGTAATGTTAGCCATGTTGTTCCTACCGTACATGCATATATCAAGATCGGCCCATCTGATCTAGTTGGTCATACGGATGAGTTTCGCCAGGCAGCTAAATCTCCGCTAGGGGATAAAGCATTGATTCGTTCGAGTAAGGCTTTAGCACTTACTGGAGTCCGTTTAATTACTGAGCCATCCCTGCTTACATCCATTCAAGAAGACTTTCGGAATCGAGTTTCAAACTAGCGAAAAGTGTAATAGATGTTTCAGAAAGAAAAGGTAGGCGACATGCCAAAACCTTTTCTTTTTTGTATACTCTATTTGCAATATAATGAAGGAAAGTTATTTTGGGAAAGGGGCGGATTATTTTGCGTCGACCTATTATTCCAGGTTTAAAAGAAAGAGATCAGGAAACCAATTTGGTCACTCGCCCGATTACTTCAAAGTTGGAATTGGCAGAACGATTAAGGAGAAAGAGGACAAAAGAATATTTGGAATTATTAGCTGATTTAGATGTACACAGTGCAGTATCAATGGACGTAGATTCGGTTATCACTTCCATTGAGAAACAATTTATGGATGTACCAAAAAAAGAACAATTAATTGGGATATTAGCAAAGTGTTATTTAGATGATTGCTACGATGTGCATCTGATTGATCGAGATAAAACAATACTACAACACATAAAAAAAACGGATTCCCTGCCTAAAGAATTCTCTAAAGCAAGAAGGTTGGCACTTCATCCGAGTTATGCTTGTATCGAAATATATCCGGATTGCCTACGAGCCATTGCTGTAAATGGTGAAGTATCTGTTGTAAAGGAGTGAAACTATGCCTGATATTGATTTGCAATTAGCTGAAATTCGATTGGTACGTGTGAAGCAAGAACTAGAACAAAAATACGGTCATTATGATCAACTCCGGCGTACCGCTACGGGAATCTTGCAAGCAATTGATTTATCGTTAGTCAGATCAAATATGATAAAAAGTGTGACAGAAGAGATGATGGTCGTTACCCCAAAATACTGGCTAGCACCTGCATTGGTAGCGTTAACGGGATGGGTAAGTGATCAAAGAGATCTGGCTCAAAGAGCTTTAGAGGAAGCTATGCGACGGGACCCCAAGAAGGCCAGTTTATTTTTTGCATTAGTCAGTAGACGATACAATCGACAAGAAGCATGTCGACAGTGGTTTGCGCAATATTTCCAAGAAGTAAACCCCATGAAGATGGATCGGGATATGGTGATGGTGATCGATGGAATAACAAATGGGATCTTACCTCTATCTATCTGTAATTCCTTTATGGATCAAAGTGAGCAGTGGATTGAGGAATTTACATCTAAAGTAGATTTACTGACAGAGGAGAGAGCCAAATGGCGTGATGCTCTATTCCAACGTGTAAACTATCCGTCAAAAGATGAGAATTACCCTTATTTAGCAGAAAATAGCACCAACTGGAAAGAAGTTGGATACTCGGCTCAGATTGTTCAATATCATGAAGAGATTGGTAATTATATGGAACAAGCACTGAATAGAGATCTTACACCCTCTTCACGAGTAGAAGAAGCAGTGGATGATTTACTAGAAAAACTAGTATTCCAATACGAGGAAGATGAGCTTCCGCTCCGGCGAGAAGAAAGATCCATGCAGATCATAATTGAAGCGGGTGGAGAAGATGATGAGATTGAACAAAAGGTAAAAGCAGAAGCAGAATTATTTGCTCCAACGCAAAATTACTTAGAGTTATTACGGAATATGGCTATGTATCCAGAGACACTAAAAGTTTCGGCTGCATCTCAGCGATATGCTTTAGCTGTTTTAAAAGATGTAGTGCTGGAAACGCACAATGATCTGGCCTTATCTATTCGAAATCAAATCCCTGTTGATATTCAGCTAATCAGTCCGAAAAAGGTAAGAGAGTTACACTTGATGGATGATTGGAAATTTTTTACCCAAGATGGCAACAATGAAAAATTATGCGAAGAATCGGTTCGAGAAGCCTTAAAGAAGTCCAGTAAAAGGAAAATAAAAGAGATGTGGAAAACGCGCTTTTCTAAAAGTTATTTAAAACATAAAAAGGCAAAACTCATTCTGACAGCAGTGTTATCTTTCGGAGTATTTTCCTATCTTTCTTTCCAGTACTCGCCCATTATTGGTCTGCTTCCGATCTTAGCAGGAGTTTTTTTCTATAAATGGCGAAAGGAAAAACCATTTCGTGACCAACTAAAAGAGATAGAACAATATGTACAGATGGAGATGCAAGCAACTTTAGCTGATGTAGTAGATTATCGAGCTGCATTTGAAGAAGCGGATCAGAAAGCAGAACGCTTGCCAGAGCTGTTAAAACCATTACATGTAAAAGAAGCATTGCAACGGAACTATGATAAAACGCGCGTTATTATGAGATGAGGAGGAGAAAGAAGATGGATGATAATCCGTTTAAAGATGAGGAGCCAATGAGTGTATTTAAAGATACGCCGGCTAAAGAAACAGCAAAACATACTAGTCCTGTAAAACAAGATAATCATCTAGAAGATGGGGAGTATAGCCAATTTCCAAAATGGGATCTATTACCTCCATCTAAATTGATCAAAAGAGGGAAAAAACAATGAGCGGATTCAAACCCCCAACTACGTATTCTGATTGGATCGCTAGTTTTCAAATTTTTCGTGAAGCAGACCATGACGAAGAATTACTAGAAACAGTAGCTATCGGACAAGTTCCTTGGACAAAAGGGGTTGCAGAGCGTTTTACCCAAAAGATGGGGGAAGCAGTCTCTTTTCGTCTGCAAAAAGCAGTAAATCAGTTTACAAAAGAATTAGGTCGTGTACATGGAAATGAAAATGCAATGGTACAAGCTATTCTCGCTTTTCGACGTCAAATTAATTACCTTGTACGCTTTGTGTCTGTTCCTGTATTTCCAGAAGAACTTAGGAGCAAAATGAATGAGGAATTGGAAAAGAATGTGAAAGAGATTCAGTCTTATCTTTTGGACGAAGCTAAGAAAGAATCTAGTGGAAGGCTGCTTCGGATTATTCAACACACTCCAATTTGGGTAAATCAACCACAGGAAAATCAATCCCCTATTCCAATGGGAAAAACGAAGAGGAGAATCATATTCGAATGAGCGACCTAAAAGGCTTTACAGATGTAGTAGAGAGATATTTAAAGGCACGTATACCGTTTATTTCCATTAGGAGTTCGGAACGGTCACGGGTATTGGAAGTAGTTCGCCATTTAGCTCAGAAGATAAATATACCTATGTATGTTCATACACTGTCACAAGGAATGAGAGATTTAGTGCAGCATCGGACAGTTAGTGAGGATAGATCGGTTTTAGGAGCGATTGATTTTATTAGTAGCCAATTTTCACAAAGACAAAATCTCACATATATCTTAACAGAAGTCTCTGATTTAGAAGATGATACACCAACAGCACGTTATTTTTATGATGTAGCAATGTTAGCAGCGGAAACGGGTGGTTCTGTAGTAGTCATCACCTCTAATCCAGTTTGGAACCCGCTGGCGCGACTTGGAATGTCTGTCACACTAGATGTTCCTACAGAAGATGAAATGCTGGAGATTATTCGAGAGCAGATCAATCCATACCGAGGGCAAATGCCAATTTCTTGGACAGAAAAAGAAGAGAAGGAAGCAGCTGCTATATTAGCTGGTATCAGTCAAATTGAAGCGGAGAATGTAATTGCTACTCTGTTAGCCAAAGGGAAAATTGAACAAGGAGATCTCGCCGAACTATCACAAGTAAAAGATAGCGTTTTCTCTGATATTTCCGGACTCGAACGAATTTATATACGCGATCAAGATTTAACGGTTGGAGGATTAGAAGGGCTTAGAAAATGGTTAGATCATGAAAGACCATTGCTTACTGCGGATTTACGAGAGAGGGGAATACGTCCACCAAGAGGAGTGTTGCTCGTTGGAGTACCAGGGTGTGGAAAATCCTTATCTGCAAAAGCGATAGCTGCTAGTTGGAACCTACCCCTTTATCGATTAGATTTAGCTACGATCTATGGGCAGTATGTAGGTCAATCAGAGAGTAGGTTAAAAGATGCATTGAGTACTGCAGATCATGTATCTCCTTGTGTATTATGGATCGATGAGATTGAAAAAGGCTTGGCAGGTACGCAAGGAGACTCTACTGGAGTTACCAATCGTATCGTAGGTCAGTTTTTATTTTGGTTGCAGGAAGCACGTTCGCGTGTGTTTGTGGTAGCGACTGCAAATGATGTTTCTAAACTTCCCCCAGAACTTTTACGGCGAGGTCGCTTTGATGAGTTATTTTTTGTTGATTTGCCAACACCAGAGGAACGAAAAGATATTATTAATATCTATATACATCGTGGTTTAAAACGAAATTTAGATGACAGATTATTAGATGAGCTAGTTCGTCTATCAGATGGATTTGCAGGTGCTGATATTGAGTCCGCTGTGCGTGATGTCGTTAAACAAGCATTTCTCAATGGAGATACTTCTATCACGGTCGATCTCTTTCGCCGAAGTTTTCAAAATGTGGTACCACTTTCTCAAACAAGCCCCGAGCAAATCAAAGCCATCCGAAAGTGGGGGAGAGAAAGAGCTGTGCCTGCTTCCGGAAAACCAATTGTCGATGACGATACAGATTTAAGTCAGATTAGAAGCATACTCTTCCCTTAAAGTTATATATAATTATTTAAAAATAATGTTGAAATTTTTATTTTTTAGCTTTATTCTAGATGAAGGTAAAATTATTTAAAAGAAGGCAAAATAGGGGAAAAAATACCGCTTCACAGCGGTATTTTTTCTTAAGAACATGGAGGTGTTTTGCTTGGAAGAAAATAATTTGCATCGCAAGTTGTCTTCTCGTCACATATCTATGTTGGCGATTGGTGGATCAATTGGTACAGGGCTATTTCTAGCTAGTGGTTCTGCTATACATCAAGCCGGTGCAGGCGGTGCAGTATTGGCTTATGCAGTCATTGGAATAATGGTATTTTTTCTGATGACAAGTTTAGGTGAAATGGCGAGCTATATGCCTGTAACTGGATCATTCAGTACATATTCATCTCGCTTCGTTGATCCAGCACTTGGCTTTGCTATGGGTTGGAATTACTGGTATAACTGGGCCATTACCATCGCAGTAGAATTATCAGCTGGGGCACTTTTAATGAAGTTTTGGTTTCCGAATACACCTTCTTATGTTTGGAGTTTATTATTTTTAATCGTATTTGTAATTTTTAATCTCATCTCTGTTCGTGGATTTGGAGAAGCAGAGTTTTGGTTTGCATTAATTAAAGTATTGGCTATTATTGTTTTTATTATTGTGGGTATCTTAATGATTTTTGGTGTGATAGGTGGGTCAGCGGTAGGTTTTTCTAACTTCCATGCTGGATCAGGTGCTTTTCATGGCGGTTATTTTACTTTGTTTCAGTTGCTAATTGTTGCTGGTTTCTCTTTTCAAGGAACAGAACTAGTGGGAGTGACAGCAGGTGAAAGCAAAGAGCCTGGGAAGTCTTTGCCAAAAGCAGTGAAGCAGATTTTTTGGCGTATATTGCTCTTTTATGTTCTAGCATTACTTGTAATCGGTTTCTTAATCCCCTCTAACGATCCTAGGCTCTTGGGTGGAGATGGAACTCAAATTGCCCTCAGTCCATTTACGATCGTATTTTCAAAAGCGGGACTTGCTGGTGCAGCCTCCTTTATTAACTTTATTGTATTGACAGCAGTACTTTCTGCTGGTAACTCAGCCATCTATGCATGTACTCGTATGCTTTGGAATCTGGCGAAAGAAAAACAAGCACCGAAAAAATTAGGGAAGTTAAATCATAGAGGAGTTCCTGTGATTGCATTAATCATAACCGTATTAGTGGGAGGACTTACCTTTTTGTCATCTTTATATGGGGACGGGAAAGTTTATCTATGGTTACTCAATGCCTCTGGTCTGTCTGGTTTTATTGCATGGCTAGGAATCGCAATTAGTCACTACCGATTTCGAAAGGCATGGGTAGCTCAAGGGAAGGATCTAGCCTTACTCCCATACCGTGCACGATGGTTTCCGTTTGGACCCATTTTTGCTGGGGTATTTTGCTTTGTGATTATTATTGGTCAAAACATACAAGCATTTACTGGTCCTAGTATTGATTGGCAAGGTGTGCTTGTTTCTTATATCAGTATTCCGTTGTTCCTTATTTTATATGGTGTTTATAAGTGGAGAAAGAAAACAAAGTATATTCCTTTGCAGCATGTGAAATTGAATAATGAATAAAGAAATAGAGGTTGTTGCATAAATAAGACGGAACTCAGGATAAAGTCGCTTGATGTGAGTGTTTTCCGCGTTTGTTGTTGAAAAAACACAAAGGACGCTCCACTCATCCAAAGCGCAGATGTGCCCTTGTCTGAGGTGCACATCTGCGCTTTTACGTTGAATAATGCAACAAGCTCGAAATAGATTAATTGAAGCATGTATGGGAAGTTTATTCACCGCAAACACTGATAATGGGTGATAAGAATGAAAGTGTTGCTGGTGATAGGAATCATATTTTTACCACTTTTTCTCTGTTTGGTTCAACGAATATGGCCAAGACTAGAAGTTTACTTGAATAGTGCCGCTGTTGTGTTTCTGTTAATCTTTAGCAGCATTGCTTCCATTGAGATCTATACGATTATTCATGATCACACTGTTTTCATGACCAGCATTCATGGGCTGTTTCTCAATCCTTTTTTCTTAGTTACTGGTGCTTATTTAGGGTTGTACGTAATCTATCGTCTTTGGCTTATTTTAGGTAGAGAGTGGAAGTAGAAAAACAGAGGAGTACATTCGTACATCCCCTGTTTTTTCTATTGTGCTTCTTTTGATTCTTTTAGTTTTTCGATTCGTAAGTCGATTTCATCTAATTCTTCAATCTCATTTGTTTTCGTAATCTCTTTCTGATGACCATTCAAGTGATTGATTTCATCGTTGATCCTTTGAAAATCGTGAAGTAATTCCTCTGATTTTAAGGCTTCGAGTGTTTGGTTGATGCTATGATATGCTTTTGCTCGGTTTACTCTTGCGACCAAGCTGTTTTTCTTATCTACGAGATTTAGGTATTCCCGTTCTAAGGTGTAAAGTTTTTCTTTTAAATCTTCGATTCCAGCTTCCGTTTCCGCGATATATACTGCATATTCTTCTGTTTTTGCTTGATAGTGAATCTTTTCATTGGAAGCTTTTGTGGCCAATGCTTCTTCGCCTGCTTTTGCAGCTATTTCTGCTTGCTTTTCTCGTTTCACTATTAGCAATTTTGCTTCTTCCTGTTGTTTTTGAAAGTTTTGGAGATAACCAAGCTGTTTACTAATCACATCTTTTACTACGAAAATTTCTTTCTCCATATCTTTTAAATATTGTTTTAACATGGATTCTGGATCTTCTATTTCACTGATTACCTGTCGGTAGGTGGATTTAAAAAAACGACGAAAGCGTCCCATTCCTATTCTCTCCCTTCTAAAATGAACCTAAGTATGTTTATTTTTTTCTACAAAGGCCTTCCAATCGGCGTCAAAGCTGTTGTCAAAAGAATGTTTGGCAGCGGTTGATCCAGTAACGCTAGTCGAAGAGGCTTGATAGAGTAATTTCCATCCGAAGTAGAGTAAGGTTCCGCTGATGAGTAAGGCAAATAGCAAAGGTACGATAAACAAACAACATATCGCTGCTATTCCCAAAAGGAGATAAGCTTTGTTTTTCCCTTGTCTTGTATGGGCATGCTTTAATTTTTTTACTCCATAAAATGCAAGGCTTGCCATTAGTACCAAGAGGAAAATGCGTCCGAAATGGACAAGCAGCACAATGGAACCAATGACAAGCAGGATAATCCCAGCAACTTTCTTCATCTTGTTTCCCCCCTTTGTTGTTGTTGCTAGCATTAGAATATAGTAGATGGAAGTGAACCAAAACGATCTAGAGGTTTAACTTTATCTAAGACTTTAGTCGCATTTCGACTGATTCATATAGGTATTCATTTTTTATTCGATAGAAAGTAATCATTTACCTGTTTTTTTATGAGAAACATACAGAAAACGTCATAAAAACAAATTAGAATCAATCACATAAGAAAAACAGTGGAATACCCACTGCTTATCCTATAAATTGTTGAGTCCAATACGTTTCGTACTTTCCTCCACCGTCTGCATAACCTACCCCGATATGTGTGTAGTTGGGATTTAAGATATTTTCTCGATGTCCTTCGCTCTTCATCCAGCCTTCCATCACTTCTTCTGGAGTTTTGTATGCTGCTGCGATGTTTTCACCACAATATCTGTAATCTACCCCTTCTTTTTTCATATGGTCACAAGGTTTTCCATAAGTAGGAGAGGTGTGATTAAAATAATTTTTATCACGCATATCTTCTGATTTTTGACGAGCTAGTTGACTCACTTTAAGATCAAATTTTAGTGGTTTTAAATTGCGTTTTTTTCGCTCTTCATTTACTAAGTTGATTACTTGTTGTTCGTATTTGGATACGGTGTATTCTTTTTTTGAACTGACATTTTGAGCAAAAGTTGTTGGGATAAGAGAGAATAGGCTGATGAATAAAGAGAGAATAAGAAAGCATGAAAATATTTTTCGCAATGGAGTAACCCCTTTCTGAATGTATGAGAATATCTCCATTATAAAGAAAATTAGCATTATTTAGGTGGCGAAAAGATTAACATATCTATTTCGTTTCTACATTTTTTTCTTTCTGTTATTGCTATTTGTTTGGGATCGTATTTCTTATACACACGATCCCGTTGTATATACCGCTTATAGATTTAAATCAAACCCAACACAAAGATAGCTAAGGCTACCTAGTTCATAGCCTTCAAATAAAACAGATGTTTTAGAAGAACATGTCCCTGCGGCGATCAAAAAAGGAACAAAATGTTCAGGTCTTGGAACTGCTCGACCAACATGAGGAGCAAGTGCAGTGTATTGTAGTAAAGCTTCTTTATTTTGAGCTGTGATTTGATCGACGAGCCATTGGTCAAATTGTATTGCCCATTGCTCAGGCTCTTCTTGATCCCAGTTTAAGATTCGAAGATTGTGGACTGTAGAACCACTGCCGATCAGCAAAATATCATGTTTGGCTAATTCGCGGAGCGCCTCTCCGATCCGATATTGTTCTTCTGCTGGAAGAAATGGATTTACAGATGCTTGTACGATCGGGATTGCGGCATCGGGATAAAGGTGTTTGAGCAATGTCCAACTCCCATGATCGAGACCTCGAACGGGATCTAATTTTGTGGAGATTCCTTTATCTGAAAGGAGTTGCTGGGTGAGTTTCGCTACTTCAGTAGAACCTTTTGCAGGATAAGTAATCTGATACATTTCATCTGGAAAACCACCAAAATCATAGATCATTTTATAAGTTTCATCGTGATAGGATAGCGTGAGAATTTCGCTTTCCCAATGAGCACTAAAGAGGACAATGGCTTTTGGGCGTTTCAGGTCTTGTCCTAGCTTATGTAGAAATTTGCTATAACTATCTTCTCGAATGGCAATAAGAGGAGAACCATGAGACAGGAAAAGGGATGACATAGGTGAGCTCCTTTTTGGTTATAGTTTCCCCGATTGGTAGTAAAGACAAACTGTTATTTTGCTAAAGTGATGATACCGGTTTTCTAAAGTCTGATTCTTTCCTATTTTGATGCTGCTTGATAAGGTAGGACCATCCAATTTCATGCTATAATGGAATCGGAAGGGGCCAGAAAAATAAAATGAGATTATCGAAACTTAAAGAGAAATTACCGAATCTATCGCATTATATGCAATATAATCCAGCTCAATTTCTCCGTGAACAGCCAGTCGATGAAGGGGAATTAAAGGCTGTTTTAGAAGAAGCAAATACATATCTTCGGCAAGTATTACAAGAACCAAAAGTCGATCCGCAAGTGTTGATTTTTCTCTATAGTTACCTTGGCAATGGTTATCGGGTATTATACCAAACTTCAAAAGCAGTACAATATTTGGAGAAGGCCTTAGAGTTGACAAAAAAAGAGGAAGATTTACAGGGTGAATTACGAGCCCTGATTCGACTTGGGGAAGCTTTTAAATATGATGAGAGACATGAAGCAGCTTTAGCTTGTTTTGAACAAGCCTTAGCGATCAGCAGCTACAAAGATTTAGAGAATTATCGGGACTACGCACTTCAACATATGGGGAAATGTTTACTGGAATTAGGAGAGTATGAAAATGCGATCCTGCGCTTTGAAGAAGCGCTTGATCTGAGGAAAAAGAAAAACAATCCATCGCTTATTTTAGCAACAGAAACAGCGATTGTTATGGCTTATATTATGAAAGATGAAGAAGGGAACACGCCAAGTTTATAACATCTGGGGATAGAGAAGACGGAATTGTCCAATGACTGTTGCGTAATCTTTTTCCACAATTTCTAAAAGTTGCCCATCTTGCAAATAGAAGAAATAGGTACTGTGTTGTTCTGTTTTGGAATAATACATGCCGACCAATTTATCTTGATAATCAAAAGTAGCTCCTAAAATTACGGCTATTTCACTATCATCTTCTGTTAGCAAAACTTGAAAAAAATAAGGCTCCAGTTCGTCCAATAAACGTTCCCGATAAGTTTCACCTGGAAAGCGAAGGGTGATAGTATCGGGTGTTTCTGTGTCTACAAGGTAAATGTCTTTTCGTGATTCTTTGTCCCAAACGATCAGGGCATGTTGGACTTGATGATGGGAGAAGAGATATTGGTGATCCGTGGCAAATTTTATATTCAAGACAAAAACTCCTTTCAAGTGCGGCGCCCGGAGTACACAGTTGTGTGCTCCGGGCGCTTGCTGAATCAGAGTTCTCCGTTGAGAATCCTACTGATCCAGTTTTCCTTTGCCTCCTTCACAGGAGACTCAGGTGCTTCCTGCATTCGCTCATACTGGATGACCTCCAGCATGGCTCCGACGGCTCCTTCGAGAGTACCGAGGGAATCCCCCCTTCCGCGCACCATCTGGAGCAGGGTGATGAGCTGCTCGACAGACTGAGGCAAGTACGAGAGACCAACCGTAGCGCTGATGTGAGCCAGAGCGTTCTGGAACGTCGCATTCTGCGGCAGCTTCTCTTCCGGGTGGAACGTCTTCAGGTGTTCCTGAAGGGCATCGACAGCGGTTGACAGCATGTGCCGTCCTTTCTAAATGTGCGGCGATTGCTATGCCTTGCACTTTAAGTATATGCCAAATATTTGTTTTTTTCCAATTGGGATAATTTCTTTTGGAACGCGCGGCGCCCGAGCTTGTACGTGAGTACATGCTCGGGCGCCTCTGCCTCTATGACAAAGGGAGTATTTACTAGTCCGAGAGGCGGCTTCTCCTCCACAGAGTGGTTGAGGGAGTGTTGTTTTTATAAGCGACTCGCAGAACTTGCAGTCGTTTGTTGAGTGCATCCAGAGCCCAGTCGATACGGCCGTTGATCTGGATGAGTTTTTTGAACTGCATGTCTGGTACCGTTTCGAGCACTTCGACGATAAACCGGACTTTCAGGTGCAACGGGAGGTCGAGCAGCGGCCAGTCTGCCCTCTCTCGAACACCATGCCTCTTCAGTTCCCAGAGTGCAACATCAGCTGCACGCTCAAGATCGCCATCCTGAGGAATCCTATCGTGTTTCGAAAATTCTTCCGACAGGAAAGAGCGAATGTAAGGGTTAGGGTTCATGGTGGACCTCGACCTTTTACCTGTTATATGGGAGTCTGCAAGTTCGCTAATCTTATATATTATTATAGGGTTATTTTTATATTATGACTATATTTTTTTGGAATTATAAATCCAAAACATGAGATGAAAAGAAGTTTTAAAAATAATTAATTGAAAATTACATATATACGTGTTTTCCTTGTCAAAACGTTTGTAGTGTTGTTACAATACAAATAACCGATGAGAACATCATGTTCGCATCACTCTCTCCAGGAGAATCCATGAACTTCGGTGCCAAGACCCACAACGGCATCACCGGCGGTACCCCCATCGAGCGTGTGGAGACCAAGACGTCCCCGACGTACGGTGCCCCGGACCACGGCGACGGTGTCAGCGGTGGTACTCCCATCCAGCGTGTGGAGACCCCGAGGAACCGCGCGGATCACGGCAACGGCATCACCGGCGGACAGCCTGTCCCGTCGAAGCCGGCTCCCTACCGTGGGGTCGTTGTGGAGTAGAGCTCCTACTCCATTAGTTGAGCTCCCGTCTCGGGTATTCATTCTGGAGCGCCGGTCGCAGAGCAATCTGTGACCGGCATCCAAATGCCAATAATCAAATTTACTATAGAAAAGCCGTCAAAACCTCACTAGGTATTGACGGCTTTCGTTTGTGATGAAATAAATAATTCTATAAAATAGTTTTCAGTCTATAAGATGTTTTTACTCTCGCTTTTTTGGTATACTAAGCCTGTTATAAGAGGGGAGGGTCCTTGGTGAGTTCACAAGTGCAAGCGCATGATGATTCCAATGAAAACAAAGAAAATGAATTTATTGATTTTATGGTATCCGCAGGGGTAGCAGGTGGACTGCTCTTCGGGATTTTTATCATTGCAACCATCATCAAGTTATTGATGTAAGGACACCTTGATTTGGTGTCCTTTTTCTCTTGGCAAGTCAAAAAAAATGGACTATACTTGCAGAGGAGCCGAGGGAGAGAAAACTTGAGCAAATGATTTTATTTGCCATTACATATACCCTGATTTGGCTTTTTATCTATGGACTGGAGGATGGAGCATGAACGTACATGAGTACCAAGGAAAAGAAGTGCTAAAGAAATTTGGCGTCCAAGTACCAAATGGATATGTCGCTTTTAATGCAGATGAAGCAGTAAAAGCAGCACAATCCTTAGGTGGAAACCTATGGGTGGTAAAGGCACAAATCCATGCAGGTGGACGTGGAAAAGCTGGTGGAGTAAAACTAGCAAAAAGCCTAGATGAAGTACGTGAATTTGCAAATGAATTAATCGGAAAAGTACTAGTTACACATCAAACTGGTCCAGAAGGAAAAGAAGTAAAACGTCTTCTTGTCGAAGAAGGCTGTCCTATTGAAAAAGAATATTATATCGGTGTGGTCATCGACCGTTCTTCTAACTCTGTTGTATTGATGGGTTCTGAAGAAGGTGGAACAGAAATCGAAGAAGTAGCTGAAAAAACACCTGAAAAAATCTTCAAAGAAGTGGTAGATCCAGCAGTAGGTTTGCTGCCTTTCCAAGCAAACCGCCTTGCAAATCGGATCAATATCCCTAAAGATAAAGTGAGAGAAGCAGTGAAGTTTATGCTCGCTCTTTATAAAGCTTTCGTAGAAAAAGATTGTGCATTAGCAGAAATCAACCCACTTGTTACGACGACAGATGGCCGAGTTATGGCTCTTGACGCAAAATTAAACTTTGACTCCAATGCTTTGTATCGTCAAAAAGATATCGTTGCTCTTCGCGATCTAGATGAAGAAGATCCAAAAGAGATCGAAGCATCCAAATATGACTTGAGTTATATTGCCTTAGATGGAAACATCGGTTGCATGGTAAATGGTGCTGGACTTGCAATGGCAACAATGGATATCATCAAACATTATAATGGAGACCCAGCTAACTTCTTGGATGTTGGGGGCGGAGCAACTGCTGAGAAAGTAACAGAAGCTTTTAAAATTATTTTGTCTGATGAAAAAGTAAAAGGTATATTTGTCAACATCTTTGGTGGAATCATGAAATGTGATGTTATTGCAGATGGCGTTATTCAAGCTGCAAAACAAGTTGAACTTGATCGCCCACTTGTGGTTCGTCTCGAAGGAACCAATGTGGAACTCGGCAAGAAAATGTTGAATGAGTCCGGTCTTGCAATTGTAGCAGCAGATTCCATGGCTGATGGAGCACAAAAAATCGTCGAACTAGTGAAATAAGGTTGATAGAGAGGAGCATGCAAGGTGAGTATTTTCGTTAATAAAGACACCAAAGTGATCACTCAAGGAATCACTGGTGCAGTTGGTCTTTTCCATACCCAACAAGCGCTTGCGTATGGAACTCAAGTAGTAGGTGGGGTAACTCCTGGTAAAGGTGGTACCACTGTAGAAGGTCTTCCTGTTTTTAATACAGTTGTAGATGCAGTTGCAGCAACTGGTGCTACTGCTTCAGTTATTTATGTAGCAGCTCCATTTGCCGCTGATGCAATTATGGAAGCAATTGACGCAGAACTCGATCTTGTTGTTTGTATTACAGAAGGTATTCCAGTATTAGATATGGTAAAAGTAAAACGTTATTTAGTTGGCAAGAAAACTCGTCTGATCGGCCCAAACTGCCCTGGTGTTATCACTCCTGATGAATGCAAAATTGGGATTATGCCTGGGTATATTCATAAAAAAGGTCATGTAGGTATCGTCTCTCGATCTGGAACCTTGACTTATGAAGCAGTACATCAGCTCAGTACTCGTGGTATTGGACAATCTACAGCAGTTGGTATCGGTGGAGACCCAGTAAACGGAACCAACTTTATCGATGTGTTGGAAGCATTTGAAAATGATCCAGAGACCAAAGCAGTTATCATGATTGGTGAAATTGGCGGTACCGCTGAAGAAGAAGCGGCAGAATGGATCAAAGCAAATATGACAAAGCCTGTTGTGGGCTTCATCGGTGGGCAAACTGCACCTCCTGGAAAACGTATGGGTCACGCTGGTGCGATTATCTCTGGTGGGAAGGGAACAGCAGCTGAGAAAATCGCTACCTTAGAGCGTTGTGGTGTGTCTGTAGCATCAACTCCTGCTGTTATCGGAGAAACCTTGGTAAACTTATTGGAAGCAAAAGGATTATTGGATGGATTTGTCGTAAAGAGCTAATAGTATGAAAAGGGAACCTATGATAGGTTCCTTTTTTGTTTCCAATAGAGGAGGCTCATCTCTTGCTGCGCAAATCATTAATTGCTATCCATCATCTAAAAGGTGTTGGTTGGTCAACTATTCGTCACCTATTTCAATTTGGATGGGAAGGTGGCAAAATACAAGAGAGTATTTTAAGTAAACTGCCAGTGAAATCTGCCCAAGTGATCCGTAAAAACTGGTCATCTAGTTATATGGAAAAAGTGCTGCGCAAACTGGAGGGAAAACAAATTGATACCATGACAATATTTGATGATGATTACCCTCCTCTGTTGCGTGAGCTTCCCCAAGCACCGTGGGTATTGTACTTGCTCGGCGACCGAGCACTATTGAATACAAAATGTATTGCCATTGTCGGAACAAGAAAAGCTAGCATATATGGTCGAAGAGTAACTGAACAATTGAGTCGTGAATTATCTCAGGCGAACTGGACGGTTGTCAGTGGGATGGCAGCTGGAATTGATGGGATAGCTCATCAGAGTGTATTAGCAGTTGGAGGTAAGACGATCGCTGTTTTAGGGACAGGGATCGATGAAATATTTCCAAAATATCATCAAAAATTGTATCATCAGTTGATTCGATCTGGTTTGGTGATCTCCGAATATCCGCCAAGTACACCTGGCCATCCTGGACTTTTTCCACAACGAAATCGAATCATCAGTGGTTTGTCTTTTGGGACAGTAGTCGTAGAAGCGGCAGAGAGAAGCGGGTCTTTAATAACTGCTGAGTTTAGCATGGAACAAGGCAGAGAAGTCTTTGCTGTTCCAGGTCCGATTCATTCGCAAGGAAGCAGAGGAACACTCTCTTTGATTCAACAAGGAGCAAAGTGTGTGCAATCAGTAACCGATATATTAGAAGAACTACCAGATTGGCGGACAGAAGCCTTTACGGAAACAAAGCAGGAGATTGCAGTTACGATCGAATTCACTCCCCTAGAACAAGAAGTATGGAAATATCTTTCTGATGAACCTGAGCATCTTACATCTTTAATGGAAAGAATTGCTGATAAAATGACAATTAGCGATCTACATAGTTCTTTGTTATCTTTAGAAATAAAAGGTTGTATCGCTCAGTTACCAGGTTCGCAATACATAAAGAAATCTTGATTTGTTTTAAATTTGCAGTACAGATCCATACTGATCTGCATTGGATGTAAGGTGAAATCATTTTTCTTAACCTAAATATACAACTTATACCTATTGTTGCACACTGATGTTTGGTTTGGTATGTTATCAGGTATGAACGAAAGGCGAGGAAGGAGGGCCCCTGATGGCCGACTCGTTGGTGATCGTAGAGTCCCCAGCAAAAGCAAAAACTATTAGTAAATATTTGGGTCGAGGCTATATTGTAAAGGCATCGATGGGCCATGTTCGAGATTTACCAAAGAGCCAGTTAGGTGTAGATGTGGAGCAAAATTTTCAGCCTAAATATATAACAGTTCGTGGTAAAGGCGATGTGATGAAACAATTAAAAGATGCCAAAAAGCGTGTAAAACGGGTTTATCTGGCAGCTGACCCTGATCGTGAAGGAGAAGCGATTGCTTGGCATTTGGCTAACAGTTTAAATATTGATCCAAATGAAAGTTGTCGTGTTGTTTTTCGGGAAATTACCAAACAGGCTGTGAAAGACGCGTTTAAACAACCGCGTCCCATTAATATGGATTTGGTAAACGCGCAACAAGCACGACGAATTCTCGATCGTTTGGTTGGTTATGGCATAAGCCCGCTTCTTTGGAGAAAAGTAAAACGAGGTTTGAGTGCTGGTCGAGTACAATCGATTGCAGTTAAACTTGTGATTGATCGTGAAAAAGAAATACGAAATTTTAAACCAGAAGAATATTGGACAGTTACTGCTCATTTATCGACTGGCAAAGACACGATTGAAGCACAATTTTATGGATATGAAAATAAAAAGACAGAATTAAAAAAAGAGGCCGATGTTGAAAAGTTATTAGCGACGATAAAAGGAAAAAGATTTATTGTATCAGACGTCCGTTTAACAGAGCGCAAGCGAAATCCGTCTCCTCCTTTTATAACCAGTACGTTGCAACAAGAAGCTGCTCGTAAACTCAATTTCCGTCCACAAAAAACAATGGCAATAGCTCAGCAGCTCTATGAAGGAATAGAGCTTGGAAAAGCGGGTAGCGTAGGACTTATTACTTATATGCGTACAGACTCAACGAGAATAAGTGATACGGCAAAAGAGGAAGCAAAAAATTATATTCAGAAGACGTATGGAGATAATTATGTATCCAAAGGAAGCAATGAAGCTACTAGGAAAGCAAATTCTCAAGATGCTCACGAGGCAGTTCGACCATCTTCTGTGCTCCGTACTCCCTCGGAGGTAAAGGATTATTTAAAACGAGATCAACTCCAATTATATAAGCTCATTTGGGAAAGATTTGTTGCGAGTCAAATGGCTCCTGCTGTTTTGGATGCCGTTACAGCTGATATACAAGCAGGAGAAGCGACATTTCGTGCAACTGGTTCAAAAATAAAATTTCAAGGGTTTATGAAGGTATACATTGAGGGAACAGATGAAAAGAAGCAGGAAGAGGAAAAATTTCTACCTGCTTTGGAACCGAAACAAACATTGACCAAGAAAAAAATAGATCCAAAGCAACACTTTACACAACCACCGCCTCGATATACAGAAGCGAGATTGGTCAAAATACTTGAAGAAAAAGGGATAGGCAGACCTAGTACCTATGCACCAACATTGGATACCATTCAAAAACGCGGCTATGTTTTGATGGAGGATAAACGTTTTGTCCCATCTGAACTCGGGGAAATAGTGTTAGCTATGATGGAGGAATTTTTTCCAGAGATTTTAGATGTTACCTTTACTGCCCATATGGAAGAAGATTTGGATCAAGTTGAAGAAGGGCAAATCGATTGGGTGAAGTTGTTGGCTGAATTTTATAAGCCCTTTCGAAGTCGTTTATCCGTTGCTGAGGAAGAGATGGCAGAAGTAGAGATTGCAGACGAAGAATCAGATGAAGTCTGTGAGAAGTGTGGCAAGGTAATGGTTTACAAGCATGGTCGTTTTGGGAAATTTTTAGCTTGTTCTGGATTTCCTGATTGTCGTAATACAAAGGCAATCGTCAAATCTACTGGTGTAACTTGTCCTGTTTGTCATGAAGGGGAAGTAGTAGAGCGAAAGAGTAAAAAGAATCGTTTGTTTTATGGATGTACACGCTACCCCGGGTGCGATTTTGTTTCTTGGGATAAACCAGTACCTCGTCCATGCCCCCGATGTAAGGGGATGTTAGTAGAAAAAAAGAAAAAGAAAGAAACATTCATTGTTTGCACCAAGTGTGATTACGAAGAGGAGAAAAGTTAACATGAAAAGCGTTACAGTAATAGGTGCAGGACTGGCAGGCAGTGAGGCAGCTTGGCAAATTGCTTCCCGTGGGGTTGCCGTTAAATTGATTGAGATGCGACCTGTACGGAAAACACCTGCACACCGGTCAGACCAGTTTGCAGAACTAGTATGCAGTAATTCCCTCAGAGCTGCTGGTCTTACCAATGCAGTCGGTATTTTAAAAGAAGAGATGAGGAAACTTCATTCTTTGATCATAAAAAGCGCAGACCAGCACGCAGTTCCTGCTGGTGGCGCACTTGCTGTGGATCGAGAAGCATTTTCGGAGACGATTACCCGTACTTTATCCGAGCATCCTAACATAGAAGTAGTCAAAGAAGAAGTAAAAGAGTTACCTGATGGCATAACGGTTGTCGCTACAGGTCCTCTGACATCGCCAGATTTGTCTGCTAAACTTCAAGCATTGACAGGAGAAGAATATTTGTATTTCTATGATGCTGCTGCACCTATTGTAGAGAAAGACAGCATAGATATGGAGAAGGTTTTCCTGCAATCACGTTATGACAAAGGTGAGGCAGCATACCTCAATTGTCCAATGAATGAAGAAGAATTTAATCGGTTTTATGATGCACTCATCTCAGCAGAATCTGCACCTTTAAAAGAATTCGAAAAAGAAATCTATTTTGAGGGATGCATGCCTATAGAGGTGATGGCTCGTCGCGGCAAGAAAACATTGCTCTTTGGACCGATGAAACCAGTTGGATTGACAGATCCACGAACAGGAAAACGTCCTTTTGCTGTTGTCCAGCTCAGACAAGATAATAGTGCTGGAACTTTGTTTAACCTAGTTGGATTTCAAACACACCTTAAATGGGGACCACAAAAAGAAGTACTTCAACTAATTCCTGGTTTGGAAAATGCAGAAATTGTTCGCTACGGTGTTATGCACCGCAATACATTTTTAAATTCGCCTAAATTACTCAAACCTACTTATCAGTTTCGAGGTCGTGACGATTTATTTTTTGCCGGCCAAATTACAGGTGTAGAAGGGTATGTTGAGTCTGCTGCATCTGGTTTATTAGCAGGGATAAATGCTGCGCGTATGGCTAGAGCAGAAGAACCTGTTACTTTGTCTCCTGTTTCAACAATGGGGAGTTTGGCTCACTACATAACAACAACAGATAGCAAACATTTTCAACCGATGAATGCAAATTTTGGGTTATTCGCTCCACTGGATTCTCCAATGAGAGGAAAGAAGGAGCGGGCAGAGCAATATGCTGAGCGTGCTATAGTAGAGTTGGATAAAATATCTCCTCAGATCAATGTACAATCAAGCAAACAGATCATCTCATGATAGATAGAAAGTAGGGATACAATGGAGCAATTTCATGCAACTACTATCTTTGCCATTCGTCATAATGGGGAAGCTGCGATAGCTGGTGATGGTCAGGTCACATTTGGAAATCAGATGATCATGAAACACGGTGCTAAAAAAATTCGTCGACTTTATCGTGGGCAGGTAGTAGCAGGATTCGCTGGTTCTGTGGCAGATGCTATTACATTGTTTGAAAAATTTGAAGGGAAGCTTGAAGAATACCAAGGTTCCCTCACCAGAGCAGCAGTAGAGTTAGCAAAAGAATGGCGTACAGATAAGATGTTGAAATCTTTAGAAGCGATGTTGATTGTTTTAAATAAAGAGCAATTGTTATTAGTTTCTGGTAATGGGGAAGTGATCGAGCCAGACGATGATGTATTAGCTATCGGTTCAGGTGGAAGCTATGCATTGTCTGCTGGTCGTGCACTAAAAAGATATGCCCCTGATTTAACCGCAAAAGAGATAGCCAAAGCCTCTTTGACTATTGCTAGTGAAGTTTGCGTGTTTACCAATGATCATATCATCGTTGAGGAGGCTTAAAGATGTTAACTCCAAGGCAAATTGTTACAGAATTAAACAAGCATATCGTAGGTCAAGATGAAGCCAAACGGGCTGTTGCGATAGCACTACGCAATCGTTATCGTCGTAGTTTGTTGCCTGCTGATTTAAAAGAGGAGATTGTTCCTAAAAATATTTTGATGGTTGGACCTACAGGTGTGGGGAAAACAGAGATCGCTCGAAGGCTTGCAAAATTGGTGGGAGCACCATTTGTAAAGCTTGAAGCTACCAAGTTTACCGAAGTTGGGTATGTGGGTCGAGATGTCGAATCTATGATTCGTGATCTTACAGAGACAGCAATTCGAATGATAAAAGGCGAAAAGCTATCGAAAGTGAAGGAACAAGCAAAAATATTGGCAGACGAACGTCTGGTGGAGTTGTTGGTACCAGATAAAAAGCAAACTTCCTCTTTTAAAAATCCAATTGAAATGCTTTTTCAAACAGGTCAGCCAAAAGAAGAGCCTTCTAAAGAAGAGAATGCATCTATGCGACTGGAACGAAATAGGATGGCTGCACGATTACAGCAAGGAGAGCTCGAAAATCAATTAGTTGAACTGGAAATTGAAGAACAAATGGGCTCCATGTTCGATATGTTTGCTGGTATGGGTGGAGACCAAATGGGCATGAATATGCAAGAAATGTTTAGTAATATTATGCCTAAGAAAAAGAAAAAACGCCGTCTTCCTGTAAAAGAAGCTAGGGAAATATTGATCCAAGAAGAAGGGCAAAAATTGATCGATATGGATCAAGTGACCCAAGAAGCATTGGAACGTGTAGAACAAACAGGGATTATTTTCTTAGATGAAATTGATAAAATCGCCGGTAAAGATAAGCATGGTCCAGACGTTTCACGTGAAGGCGTGCAACGTGATATTTTGCCGATAGTAGAAGGGTCAACTGTGGTTACCAAGTATGGTTCTATTAGAACAGATCATATTTTGTTTATTGCAGCAGGAGCATTTCATGTTGCAAAACCATCTGATCTCATCCCAGAACTTCAAGGGCGTTTTCCTATTCGCGTTGAATTAAATGATCTAACATCAGACGACTTTGTCCGTATTTTGACAGAACCGAAAAGTGCACTTTTGAAACAATATGCAGCTCTGTTGGAAACGGAAGGGATTAAAGTTATCTTTACAGAATCTGCCATCAGAGAGATTGCGAAGTTAGCTGCTGATGTGAACAGTCAAACTGAAAACATTGGTGCAAGAAGGTTGCATACGATACTTGAGCGATTGTTAGAAGAGCTTTCATTTGAGGCTCCTGATATTACTTTGGAGGAAATCACAGTAACTCCTGAGTATGTCAAGGAAAGATTGCATAGTATTGTATCGGATCGAGATTTAAGCCAATTTATTTTGTAAACAAAAAGAAGCCGTTTTGGCTTCTTTTTTTACTGTGTTGGTGTATGCTGTCTATTTTGAATGTTTGCTAGCATAGAAATAAACTGTGGGGAAACACTGTGATAGCCGATAGCAAACGAATCTACCATGGGATTCCAAGCTTGATATACAAATGCAGCTTTTTTCACTCGGAAGGCTTGGTTTGTGTTGGGAGTAACAGTGGAACCAACTTTAACTGTATTCCAATCGTTTCTAGATACATATAAACGGACATCTGTTAATTCTTTTTGATTATACAAATCTACCAAAGCTTGTCCACTGATGGAGTGCGATAAAGAGCTGTCGTGTTGGGACATCGCTTTAAAACTTGCGCCAGGATATTTTTGTGCATATTCCAGTACCAACGATTTCATTTCATCTAAAGTCAAAGTTCCATCAGATGTGAGATTACGAATATGAATATTTTCAGGTTTGACACCTAACTGCATCAGTGCTGATTTTAGTTCATTTGTTCTAGCATCAGAAAATCTTTGATTATCAATAGGTTTGTATCCTTCCACAGCGGGGTTGTGTGTTCCGCCCCACCAACTGGAACCAACTTCCCCATTTAATATCTTTTGAGCAACTGATCCAGCGCCATCGGTATATAAAACCGCTATGACTTCTCTTCCAGCATCTAGGTGTTGGGTGATGGCAACTCCCATCGATAAGGTTTCATCATCTTGGTGAGGGATAAAAAAAATGGCAGGTGGAGTACTTGCAATTCGGGTTGATGGTGAGGTTATTTTTGGAGCTAAGGTATCAGGATCTTTTAATGTTTTGGATTGGGTGACAACAATAAAGTTTCCTCCCCCAGTTACTTCCGCTAAAATTTTATTTTTTTTAGCATCATAGCTTTGGTTTTCTACACGAAAATATCCCGCTTCTTTCTCCAGAAGATTCATATCGATATAATACTGCTTCTTTTACATCTTTTTTGACAGGTATGTTCAAAATATACATAAGGCTCTTATCTTAGGAATTTATTTCGAATTTCAATTCTTCCCCCATCTTTAATGATTGGAGGTTACTAGGACGGATAGTGAACTTTTTGCTTACATCTCCTGTTCCTTTCACCGTTCCAGTTATTTTCCATTGGTTACTTGGAATAGGGCTGCTCTTTTTGGAGATGGCACTAGCAGATGGAGTAGAGAAAAGGTTAAAGGAGAGAAGGGAGCAACAAATAACAAAAAACAATAATAGATGTAATTTTCTCAAAGTTGATTCCCCTTTTGTTTTAGGATGATATTATTTTCATTTGTTACATAATTTATTTTAATAGAAAATTCTCGATATTGTTATGTGAAAATATTGAGTCTGAAATGTTCAGAGATGTCTTTTTAGAATCACAAAAGAAAGATATCTATTATATGTTTTTCCTCGTATTTGTCTACCATTTTCTCTATTTTTGTGATAATAATATTTGTTGTAATAATGTTAACAAAGGAGCTGGATATACATGAGTGATCACGTTATGTCTGATGGCGAAAAATGGTTACGAAAATCAGCTGAAATGGGCAATGTAAAAGCAATGCATAATCTAGGATGGAGATTACTAGATGCTGCGGGTCTTCCTCATAATGAGCAAGAAGGGGAAATGTGGCTAAAAAGAGCTATTTCTCTTAATTATGATCCGGCATTAAGTGCATTGGGCTGGAGACTTTTAGATGGGAAGGGAATTACGCAAAACATTGAAGAAGGTGAACGCCTGCTTAGAGAAGCAACGAATAAAGGTAATACATATGCTATGTGCTCTCTAGCATGGGCTATTTTAAAGGGAACTCTTCCAAATAATGATCTAGCTGAAGCAGAAAGACTATTGACTCGTGCTGCAGAAGGTGGAAATTTAGATGCAATGGATAGCTTGGGATGGCGTTATCTAGATGCAAGTGGATTTCCTTATAATCAAGAATTAGGAGAGCACTGGTTGAAAAAAGCTGCAGATGCAGGTAGTGCAGAATCCATGTACCAATTAGGATGGCGTTTAGTTGAAGGTTTTACCTTGCCACACAATGAACCTGAAGGAATTATGTGGTTGGAAAAATCCTCCAACGCAGGTCATACTCATGCGATGTCATATCTTGGGAATTTATTGCTGGACAAAGAAGAATTTGCTCAAAAACAACAGAATCCCAGTAATTTACACTGATTTACGAACTTAAGCCTTGCAAGCTATTTGCTTTATATGATATATTCGTCATTGGTGTAAAACACACGTCAGAGGAGTGAACAGTGGTGCCAAAAATGTTGGTTGCTGTTTCTCGATGATCCTTGGCGGAGGATTAAAAACCATAAGGAGGCTGAATTCATGGCAGTTGTATCCATGAAACAATTATTAGAAGCAGGTGTTCACTTCGGTCATCAGACTCGTCGTTGGAACCCAAAAATGAGTCGTTTTATTTTTACTGAACGTAATGGTATTTACATCATTGATCTACAAAAAACAGTGAAAATGATGGAACAAGCATACCAATTTGTTCGCGATCTATCTCGTGAAGGTGGAAATGTATTATTCGTTGGAACAAAAAAACAAGCACAAGAAGCAGTAAAGGATGAAGCAATTCGTTCTGACATGTTTTTTGTAAATCATCGTTGGTTAGGTGGAACATTGACCAACTTTGGAACTATCCAAAAACGTATTCAACGACTACATGAGCTAGAGCGCATGGAAGAAGACGGTACTTTTGAAGTACTTCCTAAAAAAGAAGTTGTTCTCTTGAAAAAAGAACAAGCTCGCTTGGAGAAATTCCTTGGCGGTATTAAAAATATGAAAAAACTTCCTGATGCAATCTTTATTATAGATCCTCGTAAGGAACGGATTGCTGTTGCAGAAGCTCGCAAATTAAACATTCCGATTATCTCTATTGTAGATACTAACTGTGACCCAGACGAAGTAGATTATGTAATTCCTGGTAACGATGATGCTATCCGCGCTGTGCGTCTATTTACTGCTAAAATCGCTGATGCGATTATTGAAGGAAGACAAGGCGAACAACAAAGTTCAGCTTCGTAAGTTTTTTGCGTAGGGGTGGTAGAGCCACCCCTTTTTATTAGTAGTTTATTGTTAAATGGTTTCATTTTGGGAATTTGACCATATAGATGATTAATTGATTTGTAGTGAAAGGTAGTGGCAATAGATGGCTATTTCTGCATCAATGGTAAAAGATTTGAGACAAAAAACAGGCGCTGGAATGATGGATTGCAAAAAAGCGCTTACAGAAACAAATGGCGACATGGAGAAAGCAATCGAATACCTTCGTGAAAAAGGTATCGCTGGTGCTTCTAAAAAAGCAGATCGTATCGCTGCAGAAGGTATAGTTGAGTCTTACATACATGCTGGCGGCCGTATTGGTGTGCTGGTAGAAGTAAACTGTGAAACAGACTTTGTTGCAAAAACTCCTGAATTTGGAGCATTTGTAAAAGATATTGCTATGCAAATCGCAGCAATGAATCCAAAATATGTTCGTCGTGAAGATGTTGGAGAAGAAGAAGTAGAAAAAGAACGTGAGATTTTGAAGCAACAAGCACTTCAAGAGGGCAAACCAGCTAACATTGTGGATAAAATGGTAGAAGGTCGTCTTGTAAAACACTTCAAGGAAATCTGTTTACTTGATCAAGTATTTGTAAAAGACAATGACAAAACGATTGATCAATTGGTAAAAGAGCAAATTTCACGTATTGGAGAAAATATTACTATCCGTCGTTTTGTTCGTTACGAACTTGGAGAAGGTATTGAAAAGCGCCAAGACAACTTTGTAGAAGAAGTAATGTCTCAGGTAAACAAAGGCTAAAGCGATATGGGGAGCACATTTCGTGTATCCCCCTTTTTCAAATACTGACAGAAAGGTGGGGATCGTGTGAGCACTCCCAAATATAAACGGGTTGTCTTAAAGTTGAGCGGTGAAGCACTAGCTGGTGAGCAAGGGTATGGGATTGACTCAGCGGTACTTACTTCTATTTCCCGTCAAATCAAAGAGATCATTCATTTAGGTGTAGAGGTTGCAATAGTAGTAGGCGGAGGAAATATTTGGAGGGGTATTGCTGGAACGAAACGCGGGATGGATCGTGCCACAGCTGACTACATGGGGATGTTAGCTACGGTAATGAATTCACTTGCACTGCAAGATTCCTTGGAATCCATGGATGTAGCTACAAGGGTACAGAGCTCTATCGAAATGAGACAGATTGCTGAGCCTTATATCAGACGAAGAGCTATTCGCCATCTAGAAAAAGGACGGGTTGTGATTTTTGCAGCCGGAAACGGTAATCCTTACTTTTCAACAGATACGACAGCTGCTCTACGGGCTGCGGAAATAGAGGCAGAAGTCATTCTCATGGCGAAAAATAATGTGGATGGTGTTTATAACACAGATCCACGCCTCGATCCAAATGCTGAAAAATATGATACACTTACTTTCCTAGAAGTATTGAACAAAGGATTAGCCGTAATGGATTCTACAGCTTCTTCCTTGTGTATGGATAATAATATTCCTTTGATTGTATTCAATATTACGACAGAAGGTAATATTCGCCGGGTATTAATGGGTGAATACATAGGAACTGTTGTGAGGGGGAATCACACTTGATTAATGAAGTAAAATCAACTGCTCAAGATAAGATGGAAAAAGCGGTTCAAGTATTAAAACGGGATTTAATGTCTCTTCGGGCGGGGCGTGCTAATCCTGCTTTATTGGATAAAGTGATCGTAGATTATTATGGAAGCCCCACACCAGTAAATCAACTGGCAAACATTAGTACACCAGATCCTCGTACTTTGTTTATCCAACCATGGGATAAATCAGCTGTAGCACAAATCGAAAAATCTATCCTCAAATCCGAACTAGGTCTTACACCAAATAATGATGGTTCTTCCATACGAATCACAATTCCACCACTAACAGAAGAGCGTCGAGCAGATTTAGTAAAAGTAGCGAGAAAAACTGGCGAAGAAGCAAAAGTAGCTGTACGAAATATACGCCGAGAAGCTAATGATGAATTGAAAAAGTTAGAAAAAAACGGTGAAGTAAATGAAGATTCTTCTCGTCGTGGCCAAGAAGAGATTCAAAAAGTAACTGATCAATTCATCAAATTGATTGATAAGGTAGTTGCTGATAAAGAAAAAGAGATAATGGAAATTTAACATTGGGTAATAGAAAACTCCTTCATTTGAAGGGGTTTTCGACTACACCTTTTTTATCCACAGAAGCAATTTTCAGTGGCGGAGGTATATATTATGCGGTTAGGATTAAAGGGGCTGTTTAACCAACACAACCAAGGTAATGGTCTTACTGAGGAGATTGATAAACAAACTTTGCCAAAACACGTAGCCATTATCACAGATGGCAATGGCCGCTGGGCTAAAAAACGTGGATTACCGAGGACAGCTGGTCATGCAGCAGGTATGAGGAGAGTAAGAGAAACGATTAGAGCAGCAAATGATTTGGGGATTGAAGTACTCACTTTCTATTCTTTTTCGACTGAAAATTGGAAAAGACCTAAAGAAGAAGTAGACTATCTTATGAAATTGCCTGTCGAATTCCTAAAAACAGATTTACAAGAACTAATAGATCGTAATGTTAAGGTGCAAATGTTGGGAGAAAAACGACAAACCCCCAATTTTACTCAGGAAGCTCTAACGAAATTTGAGGATAAAACCAAACACAATACAGGTATGATTTTAAACTTTGCAATCAACTATGGTTCGCGTGATGAAATTCTTTCCATGATCCAACAGATTATAGATGACGTTGAATTGGGAAATATTAGTAAAGAAGACATATCTGAACAAGTAGTCAGTGAACGCTTGCTTACTAAGGGATTGCCTGATCCAGACTTGGTGATCCGATCTAGTGGCGAGATTCGAATAAGTAATTTTTTGCTCTGGCAAATTGCTTATAGTGAGTTTTGGTTTACAGAAGCACTCTGGCCTGATTTTTCGAAAGAGATGTTCTTTGAAGCAATAAAGGAATATCAACGGAGATCGAGACGATATGGATCTCTCTAAAAAGGGTAACATTATTAAGTTGGAAAATAGCGAATCGTGACATTATGATTCTGCCATATCTAATGGATTTGTATTTTGCAATTCCTGTAAGGGAGGTAGGACAGGGGAGGATAGTTGCTCTCGGTTAAAAACTGAGAAATCCCGACATTCCTCTACACCAACGTCATAAGGTGGTTATCCTGTCGGCAATTATGAAAGAACGCATCATTTCAGGAGTACTAGGAGCAGGTTTCTTTTTGCTCGCATTATGGCTAGGCTCTTGGTGGTATTCTACATTCATTTGGATACTGGCATCCATCTGTTTTTTGGAATACTGTCGTCTGTTCGGATATTCATACCGTAAACCCCAAGTAATCCTTGGGTTGGTGTTCGTTTTCTTGATTATTGTCGCTGGATTACGGACGCAATTAAGGTTAGAGTCTATTGCCTTGTTACATAGTGAAAATATGTTAATTCTTATTTTGGTTGTATTTCTTGCTTTATTGGTATTTTCTCGTAATCAGTTTGATATTTATCAAATGGCGCACTTATTTATTGGTACGATATACATAGGTCTTGGTTTTTCATATATGATTAATATTATTTGGCATCCGAATGGTTTTTTATGGGCATTGTTTATATTGTTAATCATTTGGGCTAACGATACAGGTGCGTATTTTACTGGAAAAAGTTTGGGTAAACACAAGCTATGGCCTTCGATTAGTCCTAATAAAACCATTGAGGGTTCTGCTGGCGGAGTATTAGTTGGTTTAGTAGTTAGTGGCATTTTTGGGTATCTGTTCCCGCAGATTTGGTCAATTGAATCTGCGATAGGATTAGGATTCCTTATTTCGGTAGTAGGGCAACTAGGAGATTTAGTTGAATCTGCTATTAAGAGGACCACTGGGACAAAAGATTCAGGTCGGATTCTTCCAGGACATGGAGGTATTCTCGATCGGTTTGATAGTTTAATTTTCACTTATCTTATTCTTCATATCTTTACTGGTTTTTTTTAGAGAGAAGATATTTAATGGGAATGTAAAAGGAGAACATAGATGTTAGAAAAAATATCTATCTTAGGTTCAACTGGATCTATTGGAACCAGTACGCTAAATGTAGTTAAGCAGCATCCAGAACAATTTCAAGTGGTTGCTCTAGCTGCTGGTAGTAACATTGAAGAAATGATCTATCAGGCACAATTTTTTCGGCCTAAATTAATTTCCATGTCTACAAAAGAATTGGCCGATAGAGTAGCTAGAGAAATTCCTGATACAATCAAAGTGGTATGGGGAGATAAGGGTTTATTAGAAGTGGCAACGCATCCAGATTCGACTTATGTTGTATCCTCTCTCGTTGGTAGTAGAGGATTAGAACCTACTTTAGCTGCAATCGAGGCAGGTAAAAAGATCGGTCTTGCCAACAAAGAATCATTAGTTACAGCTGGTCATCTTGTGATGGATCTCGCTAAAAAAAATAAGATAGATATTTTACCGATTGATAGTGAACACTCTGCCATATTTCAGTGTTTAAATGGGGAGAGAAGAGAAGATGTTAAAAAGTTAATATTAACAGCTTCTGGAGGAGCATTTCGTGATTTTTCAAGAGAACAGCTAGCAGATGCTACTCCTGAGATGGCTTTAAAACATCCAAACTGGGCAATGGGAGCTAAGGTTACCATTGATACTGCTACTTTGATGAACAAAGGATTAGAAGTAATGGAGGCACATTGGCTGTTTTCTTGTCCTTATGAACAGATCGATGTGCTAGTTCACCCTCAAAGCATTATTCATTCGATGGTTGAATTCCAAGATGGGGCGGTGATGGCGCAGTTAGGTATACATGATATGAAAGTACCTATTCAGTACGCACTGTCTTATCCTAAAAGATTGTCACTTGCAATGCCTTCCTTGTCTTTGAGTGAAATCGGACAGCTTACATTTGTAAAACCAGATTATTCTCGTTTTCCTTGTTTAGAGATGGCTTTTGAAGCTGGTAAGGCTGGAGGAACAGTGCCTACTGTTTTAAATGCTGCAAATGAGATTGCTGTCGAGAAATTTTTAAATAAATCTATCCCTTTTTTAGGAATAGAGGCTATGATAGAAAGAACACTAAGTAAACATGTATCTATCAATAACCCACAACTAGAAGACATTCAACATGCAGACCAGTGGGCACGTGAATTTGCTCGTCAATTAACCCTATAGGTGGTGGTGTTGGTGCACGTATTGCAAACTGTTATTTCATTTGTTTTGGTTTTGAGTGTATTGGTGTTTGTGCACGAACTTGGTCATTTTCTGTTTGCAAAAAGAGCTGGAATATTGGTACGTGAATTTGCAATTGGTTTTGGTCCTGTTGTTTTCTCAAGAAGAAAAGGAGAAACACTATATGCCATACGCCTATTACCTTTAGGTGGATTTGTTCGTATGGCGGGAGAAGATCCAGAGATCATTGATATCAAGCCAGAATCAACACTTTATTTGGATTTCCAAAATGAGTTGGTTAAAGATATCTGGATGTTCAAACCAGACCAAACAGAAAAAATGATTTCGGGTACCTTAGTGGAAATGGATACAGAAAAAGATCTATTTCTTACTGTTCGATTGGAAACAGGAGAACAAGTACGTTATGCCTTGCATCGTGAAGCATTTATTCATCTGAGCAAATCAAATGAGATGCAAATTGCTCCACTTGATCGTCAATTTAGCTCTAAAACAGTTGGACAAAAAGCACTAACCATCTTGGCTGGACCTGTATTTAATATTATTTTGACGATTATCCTTTTTGGGATTTATACATCCGTTACGGGTATAGAGGCAAAACTTCCTATTCATACCGTGACGAAAGACTCGCCTGCTCAAAAAGCAGGGTTAAAACAAGGAGATCTTATTGAATCTGTTAATGGTCAGCGTGTCAGTACAATAGATATGCTTCGTATCCAATTGGTCAATTCAAAAGGAAAACCTGTACCTTTCCTAATTAAACGTGGAAATCAAGAATTGCATCTAAATATTGCCCCTAAGAAACAAGGTGATGTTTATATAATTGGGACAACATTTGATGAAAGACAAATGAAACGAAAAGCTACATTTGGTGAAACCATTCAGGAAGGATTTAAACAGACCTATAATTGGTCAGTAGTGATACTAGATGGTTTCCGGAGTTTAGTAACAGGTCAGATATCAGTCAAAAGTCTAGGTGGACCAGCGCAGATGGGTTATTTGACAGGGAAAGCAGCTGATGCTGGATTTATCGCTCTGATTAAATGGACAGCTCTTCTTAGCTTAAATCTTGGGATTTTCAACCTACTTCCTATTCCTGCATTAGATGGAAGTCGTCTTTTCTTTATTATTATAGAGGGATTGAGAGGACGGCCTATCAATCCAAACAAAGAGAGTTTAGTTCACTTTGTAGGGTTTGCAATGTTAATGATGCTAATGATTTTTGTAACATACAACGATATAGTAAAAATATTTTTTACCTAGAGAAGAGGAAGGATTTTGAGACAGAAGACTGCACTTATCCCTACACTTAGGAGTGTTGCGGAAGCAGAAATGATCAGCCATCAATTATTGCTCCGTGCTGGTTATATTCGCCAAGTGGCAGCAGGAGTGTATAATTATTTGCCATTAGCCCAACGAGTATTGCAAAAAATTTCTAAGATTGTTCGAGAAGAAATGGATCGGATTGGTTCACAAGAACTACTAATGCCTGCTCTCAATCCAGCTGAACTATGGCAAGAATCTGGACGATATGATACATATGGTCCAGAATTAGTGAAATTACAAGATCGTCATGAGCGCAATTTTATTCTTGGTCCGACTCATGAAGAAACCATAACCGATTTACTCCGTAAAGAAGTAAACTCATACAAAAAGTTACCGATGACACTTTATCAGATTCAAACCAAATTTCGTGATGAAAAGCGTCCTCGTTCAGGGCTATTACGCGGTAGAGAATTTATTATGAAAGATGCATATTCTTTTCATGCTGATCGCAAGTCGCTAGATGAAACTTATAAGGATATGTATCAAGCATATGTCAATATTTTTACCAGATGCGGGCTGGAGTTTGGAGCGGTTGAGGCGGATTCAGGATCTATAGGTGGAAAGGGAACCCACGAATTTATGGTGTTCTCTGAGGCCGGCGAAGATAAGATCGCGATTTGTACATCTTGTGATTACTCTGCGAATATTGAAATGGCTGAGATTATGATAGATGATGTTATTCGTTCAGAGAAGCAAGATGTTCAAGCAATGGAGAAAATCTATACACCAAACATAAAAACAATTGATCAACTTGCATCATATCTTCAAGTTGCTCCGAGTTCTCTAGTAAAAACTTTATTATTTATTGTAGATGATAAGCCTGTGATGGTTTTGGTTCGTGGAGACCATGAAGTAAATGAAGTAAAAGTGAAAAATGTATTAGAAGCAACAACATGTTCTTTAGCAGATGAAGCAACCATCTATAAAGTTACTGGTGCAACCCCAGGTTCACTTGGACCAGTCCATGTAAATGAAAAAATAACTATTCTTGCAGATTTTGCTCTACGCGGATTTGATGAATGGCATACTGGAGCTAATGAGACAGACTATCATTTTTTACATGCCGTAGAGGGAAGAGATTTTGAAGTTAGCAAGTATGCAGATTTGCGTACTGTGGAAGAGGGAGACAAATGTCCGCGATGCAAAGGGACAATCCGCTTTCAAAAAGGTGTTGAAGTTGGACATATCTTCAAACTAGGTACTAAGTACAGTGATGCTATGAGAGGTACTTTTCTCGATGAGAATGGTCGGGAACAAACCTATATTATGGGTTGCTATGGAATTGGTATATCTCGAACACTCTCTGCTGTCGTAGAACAACATCATGATGATGGTGGAATCATTTGGCCGGAATCTATTGCTCCATATGCAGTACATCTTATTGCAGTAAATATGAAAGATAAAAACCAAAGTGAGCTAGCCGAAAAGCTATATCGACAATTGATGCAAGCAGGTATTGAAGTTTTATTTGATGATCGTCCAGAGAGAGCTGGAGTTAAATTTAAAGATGCAGATTTAATTGGTATTCCCAAACGAATTGTGGTGGGGTCAAAAGCTGAGGATGATATAGTGGAACTAAAGTTTCGTCGTACTGGTGAAAGTCAAGAACTTAGTGTGGAAGAGCTTTTAGATATAATGAAAAAATAATTGATCAAGCCCCTTTTCTTTTTAGAGAAGGGGTTTTATATGGTAGGACTCAGGTACCAATGAATTAGATTCAATGATTTATCCTTTTTGTACTAAATATTGCTTTTTAGGCATGATACTTTTTGAAACTTAATTATACAAATTGTTTTCTCTATGGTCATTTTAGCAACTTTTTTGGAAATAAGATTGTATATTGTTGCTGATGAAGTGGTAGGAAATGATAAATTCTAATAGAGAGTGTTTTTATTTTCTTTATTAAAATTGCATTATTTTGTTGGATAGGTTATTTGGCCAAATTTTAAAAAAGGCCTAAGATTTTGAAGGGAAGCTATTCATGTTCTATCTAAAAAGTTGTAACTTATAACAAATTTATTAAACATTGATTATTTCAATTGACACTGATTTCTCTGAACACTAAGATGAGAATAGACAGATAAAGAAAAGTATTCCATACATTTATGGTTGAAAAAGGGAATAGAACAAAAGGAAAGGTTGATTATATTTGAAGAAAAAAGTAGCAACAGGCTTTTTTGTTCTAGGTTTATCCGTTTTTGCTTTAAGTCCAGCAGCATTAGCGGCGAACAAAAATTTAGTAGATTTAGATGCAAAAGTAAAAATTCAAGTTCCTGGTACCGATGATGGTAAGCCACCATGCACAGGCGTTGATTGTGATGAAAACGGAGACAATGGTGGAAGCACCGACAACGGCGGAACTACCGACAATGGTGGAAGTACCGACAATGGTGGAAGTACCGACAATGGTGGAACTACTGACAATGGTGGAACTACCGACAATGGTGGAACTACCGACAATGGTGGAACTACCGACAATGGTGGAACTACCGACAATGGTGGAACTACCGACAATGGCGGAACTACCGACAATGGCGGAACTACCGACAATGGCGGAACTACTGACAATGGTGGAACTACTGACAATGGTGGAACTACTGACAATGGTGGAACTACTGACAATGGTGGAACTACTGACAATGGTGGAACTACCGACAATGGCGGAACTACCGACAATGGTGGAACTACCAATAATGGTGGAACTACCGACAACGGTGGAACTACTGACAATGGCGGAACTACCAATAATGGCGGAAGCACCGATAACGGTGGTGTAGATTCTCCTGAAAATAATGGTGGGGTAGATGCACCAAGCACAAACACACCTGTTGTAGTTGCGCAAAATAGCAATACCTCTGCTAATTCTACCACTGTTTCTGATACAACTTCAGATCAACCTACTACCGTTAATGGTGGAGAATTACCAAAGACAGCTACTCCTTTACCACTTGCTGGATTGATTGGTGCAGGTCTTGCTTTTCTAGGCCTAGTTCTTCGTAAAAAAGTGAAAATGTAGAACATGAAAAAAATACCACTCTTGTTGATGGCAGCAGGAGTGTGCCTGATGTGCTATTCCCTATTCGCATACGTACCTCAAATGTTTATCGGCAGTTCGGTCAATAAGTCGGATATCGACAAAGTAATGGCAGAAGCAAAAAATCAAACAAATGTGGATAAGCGAATTTTATATCCGACCCGACCCAAAACTGGTGAAAAGGTTGGGGATCTTATCATCCCTAAACTAAGTGCCAGTTTGCCTATCATTGAAGGTACAGATCCAGATGAATTGGAAAAAGGTGTAGGTCACTTTGCGCAAAGTGTACTTCCGGGTGAGAAGGATAACTCCGTTTTAAGTGGTCATAGAGATACGGTATTTCGCAATGTGGGTAAACTGAAGATTGGTGACCAATTGGTTACTAAGACCAGTGCAGGTGTTTTTACTTATAAAATCGTAAAAATGTGGATAGTAGATGCTAATGATCGAACCGTTATAGTCTCTCATAAAGGAAAGCAGATCCTAACCCTTACTACTTGTTATCCTTTTAACTGGATTGGTCCCGCTCCAAAGCGGTATATCATACAATCGGAATTAATAAAAACAACATAGTTCTTTCCTTTTTTTATCAACCAAGAGGCAGGAGTCATCCTCCTCTTTTTTTTTAAATAAAATGGAAGCGCTATTTATTCTTCTATACGATTTTTTTGCAAATAGGAGTCTCAATGAATAGGAATCGAAAAAAGACACTAAAAATTAGGTAGTTTTAAAAATCTGATTGTGTTATAATCTTTTTGGCAATACTACACACATTAACTACATTTGTTTTTGCAGATGTGAAATTCTTCACCTTATAGAAACACTTCAGGTGGAGTGCTTTTCTAGGGAATGGTGATTTTAGATAGGCTCCTATGAAAGAGTGGGTAAACACCCACTCTTTGCATTTTAAAAGCTACTTATGGAGGTAGTATTCTTGAGTCGACAAGTTGTAGAGCAAGTAGAAAAAATTGCCGTTCCACTCCTCCAATCTTTAGAACTGGAATTGGTAGAAGTGGAATATAAAAAAGAAGGGTCGAATTGGTTTTTGAGAGTTTTTATCGATGGGATTAACAAACCAGTCGATTTGGACGATTGTGCTAAAGCTAGTGAACAGCTTAGTTTAGCATTAGATGAAAATGATCCAATCCCTGGAAACTACTATTTGGAAGTTTCTTCACCAGGTGCAGAGAGACCATTGAAAAAAGAATCCGATTATCAAAAAGCAATTGGAAAAAATATCCACGTTAGTACATATGAACCTATTGATGGCCAGCGTAAGTTCGAAGGGATACTTGAAAATGTTACACCTGATGAAGTTGTAGTTGCATCACAGGTAATTCCTCGAAATAAAATAGCAAGTGCTAGACTAAGCGTGGTTTTTTCATGATGAAGGGAGGATTATGCCGGTGAATGCGGAGTTCATCGAAGCGCTCGGTCAACTAGAGAAAGAAAAAGGTATCAGCAAGGATATCTTGATCGACGCAATTGAAGCAGCATTAATATCTGGGTATAAACGAAATTTCCATTCTGCTCAAAATGTAAGAGTGGATATTAACAGAGAGTCTGGTAGAGTTCGTGTGTTTGCACGTAAAAATGTTGTAGAGGAAGCATTGGACCCTCGTCTAGAGATTTCCTTAGAAGCAGCAAAAGAAATCAATCCTAACTATGCGTTAGATGATGTTGTGGAAATCGAAGTAACTCCTGCCGATTTTGGACGTATTGCAGCACAAACAGCAAAACAAGTAGTAACACAACGTATTCGAGAGGCAGAAAGAAATATCATCTACTCTAATTTTATTGATAGAGAAGAAGATATTGTAACTGGAATTGTGCAGCGCTCAGATAATCGTAACTATTTTATTGATTTGGGTAGAGTGGAAGCATTATTACCTCATTCAGAAACTATGCCAGGTGAACGATTTAAACACGGTGATCGTGTAAAGACGTTCATCACGAAAGTAGAAAAATCAACCAAAGGTCCACAGATTTTTGTATCTCGTACACATCCAGGTTTATTAAAACGTCTGTTTGAATTAGAAGTTCCTGAAATTTTTGATGGTGTAATTGAAATCAAATCCATTGCACGTGAAGCAGGCCAGCGATCAAAAGTTGCAGTGACTTCACGGGACCCCAATGTAGACGCTGTTGGAGCATGTGTAGGTCATAAAGGAGTTCGTGTTCAAACAATCGTCAATGAGCTTCGTGGAGAAAAGATAGACATTATTCGTTTTTCTGATGATTTGACTGAGTGGATAGCATCTAGTTTGAGTCCATCTAAAGTAACTTCCGTGGAAATTTTTGAAGAGGAAAAGATGGCAAGAGTAGTTGTTCCTGATCACCAGTTATCATTAGCTATTGGAAAAGAAGGACAAAATGCTCGTTTAGCTGCTAAACTTACCAATTGGAAAATAGACATCAAGAGTGAGTCTGAAGCAGGAATAGAATTTACACCTGCTATTTCTGAGGATGAGATCGAGTGAAAAAGAAAAAAATTCCAATGCGAAAATGTATTGTCTCTCAAGAAATGTTTCCTAAAAAAAGTCTTATCCGTGTAGTGAGAACACCCGAAAATGAAGTATTGATTGATCCGACAGGCAAGAAGTCTGGGCGAGGTGCTTATCTATGCGCAAAAGTCGAATATATTGATTTGGCTCAAAAGAAAAAAGCGTTAGAGCGCGTTTTTCAAACAAAAATTGATTCTGCTTTGTATGATCAACTTAGGGAGTATGCAGAGGGAGTTTCACATGAAGAATAATTTCTTTCAAGTGTTAGGTCTAGCACAGCGAGCACGCAAGTTAACTCTGGGAGAAGAGTTTGTTCTTCAATCTGTACGAAATGGTCAAGCTAAATTGGTTATTTTAGCTACTGATGCAGGTAAAAATACAACAAAAAAGTTCACAGATAAGTGTAGTTCTTATCAAGTGCCTTTGTTACAAGCAGGCACAAGATATGAGCTTGGGGCTGCGGTAGGAAAAGGAGAACGAGTCGTAATGGCAGTTACAGATGTAGGTTTCTGTCAGATGTTAAGGGGGCTCGTTACGTAACTAATGGGGGTGAACGGATGACGAAAATCCGTGTATATGAGTATGCCAAAGAGAAAGACATGAGTAGTAAAGAAGTTTTAAACATATTAGAAAAAGTAGGCATTCCTGTAAATAACCACATGAGTATCATGGACGAAACTGCAACAAAAAAAGTGGAAGAGTTTGTAACGAAATTAAAACAGGGGTCTACAACTGCAAAACAGGAGAAACCGAAAAGTCAGAAACAAACTGTACAACATGGGGCGGCGAAGTCTATGGAACAAACAAACAATTATTCTCAAGAAGAAATACAAGAAAAAGGCCAACCTTCTTCTCGAGCGAACCAAGAGCCAATTAAAAAAAATAAGCAAACACGTAGTAACAATTCTTTTTCCAAAGGGAAAGGCCCAAGAGGAAAAGGAAATCGCAAAAGAAATGATAAAAGATCACAAAACAGGGAAAAACAAGCACCAGTATTGCCAAAAGAAATCACTGTATCTGGTCCTCTTTCTGTTGGAGAATTTGCCAAGTTATTGAGAAAAGAAGGATCTGAAGTAATCCGCAAACTAATTCCAATTGGTGTTATGGCGACGATTAACCAAGAAATCGATGTAGAAACAATGTCACTAGTAGCAGAGGAATTTGGAGTTGAAGTGATCTATAAAGAGGAGTTTGATGAATCGAATATCGAAGAGATTGAAGAAGTAGATTCAGAAGAAAATCTTTTAGAACGTCCTCCTGTTGTAACGATCATGGGGCATGTAGACCATGGAAAAACAACTTTATTGGATAAAATTAGAAGTACGAATGTAACCTCCGGGGAAGCAGGAGGGATTACTCAGCATATTGGTGCTTATCAAGTGGAAATTAATGGTAAGAAAATTACATTTCTAGATACCCCTGGGCATGCTGCATTCACAACGATGCGTGCTCGAGGCGCGGAAGTTACGGATATTACCATTCTTGTTGTTGCTGCGGATGATGGGGTAATGCCACAAACAGTTGAGGCGATTAATCATGCTAAAGCTGCAAATGTTCCCATAATAGTAGCTGTCAACAAAATGGATAAACTAGATGCAAATCCGGATCGTATCAAACAACAGTTAACCGAGTATGGATTGGTACCAGAAGATTGGGGAGGAGACACCATATTTGTCCCTGTATCTGCCATAAACGGAGAAGGTATGGAAGATCTTCTGGAGATGATACTATTAGTATCAGAAGTACAAGAGTTACGAGCAAATCCAGATAAACGTGCTCGAGGTGTTGTTATCGAAGCAGAGCTGGATAAAGGACGAGGTGCTGTTGCTACTGTACTTATCCAAAATGGTACCCTAAAGGTGGGAGACGGAATCGTCGCAGGAAATTATTTTGGCAAAATCCGAGCAATGATCAACGATCATGGCCGTCGAGTCAAAGCAGCGCCGCCTTCCATGCCTGTTGAAATTTTAGGTCTCCCAGATGTCCCAAATGCAGGGGATCCCTTTATAATATTTGATGATGAGAAAAAAGGTCGAGCTATAGCTGATAAACGGAACCAAAAACAACGAGAAGAAGAGCGTGGTGCGCGGTCACGTGTAACCCTTGATGATTTGTTTAAACAAATTCAAGAGGGCGAAGTGAAGGAATTAAATGTTATTATTAAAGCAGACGTACATGGATCTGCTGAAGCAATGAAAGGTTCCTTAGAAAAGATTGATATTGAAGGAGCTCGAGTGAAAATCATTCATACTGCTGTCGGGGCTATAACCGAATCAGATGTGATTCTCGCCTCTGCTTCTAATGCGATCATTATTGGCTTTAATGTACGTCCAGAACCAAATGCTCGGGCAACTGCTGAACAAGAAAAAGTAGAAGTTCGCTTACATCGAGTTATTTACAAAGCAATAGAAGAAATTGAAGCTGCAATGAAAGGCTTATTAGACCCAGAGTATGAGGAAAAAGTAGTAGGTACAGCTGAAGTGAGACAAATCTTTAAAGTTTCACGTGTCGGTACGATTGCAGGGTGTTATGTGATCGAAGGCAAAGTAGTACGTGATGGAAAAGCAAGACTGATTCGTGATGGCATTGTTGTCCATGAAGGTAATCTGGATACCTTGAAACGCTTTAAAGATGATGCAAAAGAAGTTGCACAAGGTTATGAATGTGGTATTACATTAGAAGGTTATAATGATATGAAAGAAGGGGACTTGATCGAGGTTTACGTCATTGAAGAGGTAGCGCGTACGTAATTGTTTATTGGATTATTGACGTGTGATGGAAAAATCCCCACTTCCCTCTCGCTTAAAGACAAGAGAAGAGTGCTACAGTCTGTACTTACTCGTATCAAGAACAAATGGAATCTTTCCGTTTCAGAAGTTGGAAGACAAGATGATCGCCAAGTGTTTGAGCTTGCCATTGTTGGGGTAGCAACAACTAAGCATGTGGTGGAAAAGGAGCTTCAGCTCGCTTTAAAACTTTTAGAAGCGACAGATGAAATGATGATCTTTCATATTGACATCACTTTTGTGTAGGAGGTGTCGCCCTTGGCACGCATCCGTGTGAGCCGCGTTGGCGAACAGATCAAAAAAGAGCTTAGCCAAATTATTCAACAGGAAATAAAAGATCCTCGAATCGGTTTTGTTACCGTGACAGCAGTAGAGATGAGTGGTGATCTGCAACTTGCAAAAGTTTATGTGAGTATCTTAGGAAGCCAATCGGAGAAAGATGAATCAATTGCGGCATTAGAAAAAGCAAAAGGTTTTATTCGCTCTGAAGTAGGACGTCGGGTACAACTCAGACATGTACCTGATATCCAGTTTTCTATTGATCATTCACTTGATCATAGTGATCAAATTACGCGATTGCTTCATGATGTACGAGACGAAGATTAGGAGAAACGGTTTATGTTAGACTGGACAAGTGCTACTCAAACACTTAAAAATGCTAGTCAAATCCTAGTGGTTTCACATGTGAATCCAGATGGAGACGCTATTGGTTCTACATTAGCAATGGGATTAATAGCAAAATCACTTGGTATTTCGGTGTCACTTGTAAATGAATCGCCTGTTCCTGAAAAACTCGCTTTTTTGCCAGGGACAGAGCTTATTCAGTTATCGTCTCAAGTAAAAAAACGTTTTTCTGTTATTATTACAGTTGATGCTGCTGATATTTCCCGTATTGGGGAATGTCAGCAGCTTTTTGCCGATGATCCAATTATTATCAACATTGATCATCATGCAACAAATGACCAATTCGGCACCATTAATATTGTGAAAGCAGACGCAGCTGCGACAGTAGAAATTTTGTATGACTGGGCTGCATATCTAGATATTCCTATATCCAAGCAATTAGCTACCGTTCTTTATGCTGGTTTATTGACCGATACAGGTGGATTTCGCTATTCCAATACATCACCGAATGTATTACGAATTGCAGCTAATTTACTAGAGGCTGGTGCAGACTCCTATGAACTTGCGGATCGTTTGTTGGAGTCCATTAGTGTACGATATTTGGCACAATTAAAAGAAGCTCTAGGGACAATGCAGATTGTACTTGATGGAAAAGTAGCCTATCTTACTTCAGAAGAAGAAGATAACGATGGATTGGTTAATCTAGCTCGAAATATAGAAGGGGTAGATGTAGGTATTCTATTTCGACCCATAGATGAACACCATATAAAAGTAAGCATGCGTTCTCGTAATATTATCGATGTATCTCAAGTAGCTCTTTCGCTAGGTGGCGGTGGCCATGCTAGAGCAGCTGGTTGCACGGTCAAAGGCACAATGAACGAAGTGATTCATAAAGTACTAGAGAAAATGACGGAAGCTTTTGAGGGCGTGAATGAATGACATTGCATGGTATTATACCTGTATGGAAACCAAAAGGGCTTACATCTCATGATGTTGTAGGGCGTATTCGAAGATTGGCCGGTCAAAAACGAGTAGGACACACTGGAACGCTTGATCCAGAAGTAGAAGGTGTACTACCAATTTGTTTAGGACAAGCTACTAGACTTGTTGAGTATATTCAAGATTTACCAAAACGTTATACAGGAACGATGGTCCTTGGTATCTCTACCGATACAGAAGATCAAACAGGGACTATTATGGAACAAGTGGAAGTTACAACTGATTTGTTTCCATTGGAAAAAGTTATAGAGCATTTCCGAGGCGAGATTGAACAAGTTCCTCCCATGTATTCAGCAGTGAAAATAAAAGGGGAGAGATTGTATGAACTTGCTCGAAAAGGAAAAGTGATAGAACGACCATCCAGATGTGTAACTATATATCAATTGGATATTAAGCAGATCGACTCAAAAGATCATCCTATGTTTTCTTTCGATGTTACTTGTTCAAAGGGGACTTACATTCGTACGTTATGTGTGGATATCGGCAAATTTATGGGTTATCCAGCACATATGAGCAAGTTGACAAGAGTGCAGAGTGGTCCTTTTCAAATCGCTGATTGCTATACATTTGATGAGTTGGACACGGCAAAAGATCATGGCCTGTTTTCTGATACTTTAGTTGCTATGGATGAAGCACTCTGTCATCTACCAGCAGTTGTAGTCAGTCAAGAAGATGGAAAACGTGTACTAGATGGAAATGTATTTGATTGGGATGCTACATTAGATAGTTCCAGCTCTACTATGGTTCGCATGTATGATGAAACAGGTAAATTTTATGCAATTTACGAGATCCATCATCAAGAATTAAGACCAGTAAAAGTATTTCGGGATGTGCATGAATAATGAAAACGATAGAAATTACGTACCCATTTGATGCTAAACCAATGCCTGCCGAATCAACTAGCTTAGCTATTGGTTTTTTTGATGGACTACATTTGGGACATCAGGCTGTAATTAAAAAGGCAATTTCCAAAGCAAAAAAATTAAATATCCCTCCTGCGGTCATGACTTTTTCTCCTCACCCGAGAGAAGTGCTTGGGAATACTACTTTTATGGGCTATCTTACACCATTAAAAGAAAAACTGTATCAGTTGGAGCAACTTGGTATAGAACAAGTGTATGTAGTTACCTTTAATCAATCATTTGCCAATTTAGAAAAAGAAAAATTTATTTCCGATGTTTTAGTACCATTGAATGTATCGGCTGTGACTACAGGTTTTAATTTTACTTTTGGTCATCGGGGATTAGGTACAGCTAATGATTTGATGAAATTAGGAGAAGGTTTGTTTGATGTGAAGATTGTTGATCCTATAATTATGGGGGATCAGGCAGTCAGCAGTACTAGAACGAAAAATGCCTTGTCTTCAGGTGACATTTCTCTAGCTAATGATCTTTTAGGTAGACCATACCGTATTCAGGGTGAAGTTGTACATGGAGATAAACGGGGTCGGCAAATTGGTTTCCCTACGGCAAATGTAGAGCCCAATCAACCCTATTATCTTCCCGTTCACGGTGTTTATGTTGTAAGGGCATATTTCAAAGAATCGGTAGGATATGGGGTAATGAATGTTGGTGTGCGACCTACATTTGACAAATCAGCCGTAAAAACCAAATTGGAAGTGCATCTCTTTGATCAATCCCCCCATTTGGATCTTTATGGTGAAGTATTACAGGTAGAACTACTGCACTATTTAAGAAAAGAAGCGAAGTTCTCCTCCATAAAATCTCTTGTAGAACAAATTGAATTGGATCGCACCAATGCAACACAATGGTTATCAGATCAAGATATTTCCCTCGATGATAGGAAAAATATCTTGATTTAGAAGACTTATCGGCAAACATTTACAATGAACTTTCTTTACGCTATAATGGCTAAGGAACCGTGACTCGGTTTTCCGTTTGCCTCAACGGTACACTGGGTTATTGGGGTTTACTGAATTTATGGAGGTGAAAGAAAGATGACTATTACTCTTGAGAAAAAACGAGAAATTATTAATGAGTATAAAACGCATGAGAACGATACTGGATCTCCTGAAGTTCAAGTAGCGATTTTGACTCATCGAATCAACGAGTTGAATTCCCACTTGCGGGATCACAAAAAAGACCACCACTCACGTCGTGGTTTGCTCAAGATGGTTGGACAACGTCGTAACTTGCTTACTTATTTAAAAGATAAGGATGTTACTCGTTACCGTGAGCTAATTCAAAAACTTGGATTACGTAGATAAAGCGGGGGTATTACACCCCGTTTTTTTATACCTTTTGAAATTTGGTAAAGCAGGAAATACTAATAAAAACGAGAATAGAAAATTGTTAAACGTCTGAAAGGAGGCAATGAAGTGGAGTCACAACTGTTTGAAACAGAGCTTGGAGGACGAAAACTTTCATTTGAAATTGGCAAATATGCAGCTTTAGCAAATGCATCAATCATGGTGAGATATGGAGATTCTGCGGTTCTTGCAACAGTAGTTGCTTCAAAAGAGCCTAAAGAACTGGATTTTTTTCCACTTACTGTTAACTATGAAGAGCGATTGTACGCAGTCGGAAAAATACCTGGCGGTTTTATCAAAAGGGAAGGGCGTCCTAGCGAGAAAGCCATTTTAGCTAGCCGACTAATTGATAGACCGATCCGACCATTATTTCCTGACGGATTTCGCAATGAAGTTCAAGTGGTGACAACAGTTATGTCCGTGGACCAAGACTGTTCTACGGAAATCGCTGCGATGATAGGTGCGTCTCTTGCCCTTTCGATTTCATCCATTCCTTTTGCGGGACCAATAGCTGGTGTAATTGTAGGGCGTGTTGATGGAAAACTAATCATCAATCCAACTGTTTCCCAGATGGAAAAGTCAGATTTGCACTTAGTCGTTGCTGGAACAAAAGATGGCATTAATATGGTGGAAGCTGGTTCAAAGGAAATTCCAGAATCTATTGTTCTAGAAGCCATTTTATTGGGGCATGAAGAAATTAAAAAGATAGTAGCGATTCAAGAAGAGATAGTTGCTAAGTGCGGAGAACAAAAAATGGTTCCTGAGCTCGCAACTATCGTTGAAGATGTACAAAGTCGTGTGCGTGACCTAGCTTTGCCGGAAATGATTTCAGCGATTCAAGTAGTGGAAAAACAAGCTCGTCAAGCAGCAATTGATGAAGTGAAGAAATCCGTTATAGAAAAATTGCAAAATGAATATTCGGAAGAAGAGTACGCAGAAAAAGAAAAAGATATCCATAAGACTCTTGATTTGATTGTCAAAGAAGAAGTGCGTCGACTCATATTAGAAGAAGGCAAGCGACCAGATGGACGTACTACAGATGAAATTCGTCCACTATCTAGTGAGATAAACATCTTACCACGTACCCACGGATCAGGTCTATTTCGCAGAGGGCAGACACAGGTATTGAGTATCTGTACATTAGGGGCTTTAGGTGATGTACAAATACTAGATGGATTGGATTTAGAAGAATCGAAACGTTTTATGCATCATTATAACTTTCCGCCTTTCAGTGTTGGAGAAGCAAGACCAATGCGTTCTCCCGGCCGGAGGGAAATTGGACATGGTGCTTTAGGAGAACGTGCGTTAGAACAAGTAATTCCAAGTGAAGATGAATTTCCTTATACTATCCGATTGGTGTCTGAAGTATTGGAGTCCAATGGCTCTACTTCTCAAGCGAGTATTTGTGCTTCAACTCTTGCACTCATGCACGCTGGCGTACCCATTAAAGCACCTGTAGCAGGTATTGCAATGGGTCTTGTGAAAGAAGGAGAGTTGGTCAGTGTTTTAACGGATATTCAAGGAATGGAAGATCACTTAGGAGATATGGACTTTAAAGTAGCTGGGACACGCAAAGGTGTTACTGCACTTCAGATGGATATCAAGATTGCTGGAATCGATCGTCCAATTTTAGAAAAAGCGCTTCAACAAGCAAGTAAAGCAAGGCTTACCCTTTTAGATAATATGGAAACTACCATTAAAGAGCCTAGTAAGCAGCTTTCAGAATTCGCACCCAAAATTGTGACCATGCGCATTCATCCAGATAAAATTCGCGATGTGATTGGACCAAGTGGTCGTGTGATCAACAAAATCATCGAGGAAACAGCTGTAAAAATCGATATAGAGCAAGATGGTCGGATATACATTGCTTCCTCTGATAGCGAACAAAATGAAAAAGCGAAGAAAATAATTGAAGATCTCGTTCGGGAAGTGGAAGTTGGACAAACGTATCTCGGTACCGTGAAGCGTGTAGAGAAGTTCGGTGCATTTGTGGAGCTTTTCCCAGGCAAAGAAGGTTTGGTACATATTTCTCAACTAGCCTTAGAGCGTGTTGCAAAAGTGCAAGATGTGGTCTCAGTAGGAGATCAAATCATGGTAAAAGTTACAGAAATAGATGACCAAGGTCGTGTGAATCTCTCCCGTAAAGTATTGCTAAGAGAAGAAGAAGCGAGAAAAAAAGAAGCATCGAAGTAATAATGAGAGTCAGATATGCCAAAATGGTAAATCTGTCTCTTTTTAGTTTGGATATAAACATTTATCTATACCTCTTCTCATAAGGTAAGTCAAGAGAGGAGATGACAAGCCTTGAAAAAGAACTATTATATTATAGGTATTTTGACGTTGATTGTCGTTACGATTATCTGCTATCATTCTCCAGTGTTTGTATATATATCCGCAATCCGTAATCAATCTGCAATTCCAACATTTTTATCAGATGATATCCAATTAAAAGCAAAGATCGATCAAGAAGCTCCCAAACACGAAAAAGCTCCTATTAATGCGCGAAATGACCGTGTATGGAAGTTAGTTCCTGGTTTGGATGGTTTCATAGTTGATAAAGAAAAAACATATGAAAAGACAAAGCAGCTCCATAGTAAACAAATTCAATGGGTTTATAAAGCTGTGAAGCCAGCTGTTGATTTAAAAGACTTAGGGACTGGACCCATTTTTAAAGGTAACGAACAGCAACAAGCTGTAGCCTTAATGGTCAATGTAGCTTGGGGAACCGAATATTTACCAAAGATGCTTCAAATCTTTCAACAGGAAAAGGTAAAAGTCACGTTTTTTTTGGACGGTACATGGTTAAACAGTCATCGCCAAGAAGGTTTATCGTTGGAGAAAGCAGGACATGAGATAGGTAATCATGGGTACACACACCAAATGATGAGCCAAGTTCCTGTAGATAGAATGAATAGGGAAATTGGCAGAACAGAAGAAGTAATCAAACAAGTTTTTCATCATCCTAGTAAATGGTTTGCACCTCCAAGTGGTGATTTTAACAACAGGGTGGTACAAATTGCTAGTGACTATCATCTCGGAACGGTTTTATGGACACTAGATACGATTGATTGGCGAAAAACTACTTCTTCTTCCTCTATGGTGCAAAAGATTGGTTCCAAAGTAGAGCCTGGTAATTTAATTTTGATGCATCCAACAGATCGAACCGTATCGGCGCTTCCTGGAATGATCCGTGCTATTAAACAAAAAAAGTTAGCTCTAGCAACTGTTTCAGAAGTTCTATCCACAAAACGAATGAATATTCGTTGAGTGATTTCCTGGAATCTGATATAGTGAAAATACTGCTTGAATTTGGCATTGCCAGTAGCATGCTAGGGGGTTTTTTACATCATTACCTATACGTTAACAAATGGAATACGCATTGTGGCAGAGCAGATTCCTCATGTCCGTTCCATCGCTTTGGGAATCTGGATTGGTGCAGGTTCGGAGAGAGAGTCAAAAACTATAAATGGTATATCTCATTTCATGGAACACATGCTCTTTAAAGGCACTACAACTCGCACAGCGAAACAAATCGCAGAAGGTTTTGATCAATTTGGCGGTCAAGTCAATGCGTTTACATCAAAAGAAGTGACATGCTACTATGCAAAAGTGTTAGATCAACATTTTGAAATGTCTTTGGATCTTTTAGCCGATATGTTTTTTCACTCCACCTTTGATGAACAAGAAATGGAGAAAGAGAAGAAAGTTGTATTGGAAGAAATAGCGATGGTGGAAGATACACCAGATGATTTGATCCATGACATACTATCGGAAATTTCTTTTTCTACTCATCCTCTTGGTTTTCCTGTTATTGGCACGATGGAAAATGTATCTTCCTTTACCCGAGATCAACTGATTGCTTATCGAGAACAGTATTATAATCCACATAACGTGGTCATAGCTCTTGCAGGAAATCTTCCTGATGATTTTATTTTGCAAGTGGAGAAGTATTTTTCCCAACACCGTGGAGAGAATACAGCATCGGATAATTCCCTTCCTACCTTTACTTCACAAGTAATAGCGAAACAAAAAACGACAGAACAATCGCATCTTTGTATTGGATTCCAAGGGCTTTCCGTGAAAGATGCTCAAATATATCCTCTTATTTTATTAAACAATATCCTTGGTGGAAATATGAGTTCTCGTCTTTTTCAAGAAGTACGAGAAGCCAGAGGGCTTGCATATTCCGTCTATTCGTATCACTCTTCTCACCGTCATAATGGATTATTTGCGATTTATGCAGGTACGAAGCATGGACAAGAACAAGAGGTTTGCAATGTGATTGCAGATGTACTTCATCAACTAACTGTTCAGGGAGTTTTGGAGGAAGAGCTAAGAAAAGCACAAGAACAATTAAAAGGCAGTATGATGTTGGGATTAGAAAGCACCAATAATCGAATGAGTCGTTTAGGTCGAAATGAATTGTTGTTACAAAAGCATCATTCCTTGGATGAGATTATTGGCAAAGTAGAACAAGTGACCTTAGATAGCGTCAATAAATTAGCCAATAAAATTTTTCATTCAGAGAAGTCAATGGCTGTCATTTCGCCTGATGGAAAATTGCCTACTATTACATAAACTTTTACATAAACTTTTTTAAGGAGTAATTTTGACATGTTAACTGTTCAATTATGTCGTGTTCTAGGAAATGATGATTTAGCACTTCCAGTGAAAATGTCTAGTGGTGCTAGTGGATTTGATCTATGTGCTGCTGTGACAGAAGAATTGGTTTTACAACCTGGGGAGTGGAGATTGGTTCCTACTGGGATCTCTATTGCAATGCCAGAAAACTTAGAAGCTCAAGTACGTCCAAGAAGTGGTCTAGCATTTAAACATGGTATTACTATGTTAAATTCACCAGGAACGATCGATGCAGATTACCGTGGAGAAATCAAAGTAATCATGGTTAACTTTGGAGATCAACCCTTTCGCGTAAATAGGGGAGATCGTATTGCACAACTTGTTTTTCAAGAGGTAGCAAAAGTTCAACTAGAACAAGTAGAAGAATTGGTTAGTTCTGCTCGTGGAGCAGGTGGATTTGGACATACTGGCGTATAAGTATAAAGAAGATAAATATGGGTCAAATGTTAGAGAAGAAGTGTATAGCTACCAATTTACCATTCTATGCTAGGGCAGGGGGATCTTTCCATGGAAGATGCACGTCCATTGAAGCGTTTAGAAGAAGAGTTGGAGCGAGTACGCAAAAAGTTACATCAATCTGTTAAAGGAGAACCAAGTAGATTGTTGGATCCTACCGTTTTGCCCATTAGTCGTGAATTAGATTTACTCATCGTTCAATATCAAAATTTGAAAGCGCGATATATGGCACCTGTTTAGGTGCTATTTTTATGTTCAAGTGGTAGAATGGTGCCCATGAGCAAGCTAAGGAGTGACAGCATGAGATTTATTAACACTGCTAATTACCTCACATTAAAACAAACATGGCCAGAAAGTGGCCAACATATACTTGCAGCCTATGATGAAACATCGATTACGGTATATCAAGCTTATAACAAAAAAATTGCTTCTTATGCAGTTGATCATCAAACATTTGGCGGAGAATTTTCGATGAACCGAATGACTTGGATCAAGCCCAATTTCCTGTGGATGATGTATCGATCAGGCTGGGGAACGAAGCCAAATCAAGAAGTTACGTTAGCTATTCGTTTAAAACGAGAGGGATTTGAACATATAGTTAACTCAGCAGTGCACAGCAGCTATCAATCTTCTTACCAAACACAAGAAAACTGGAGACAAGCAGTAAAAAAATCCTCTGTACGGCTTCAATGGGACCCTGACCACGATCCGTTCGGTCAAAAACAAGAACGGAAAGCGATCCAGTTAGGATTAAGAGGGGAAAGCTTGCAGAGATATGTAGAGGAATGGATCATGGAAATCGAAGATATATCTGCTTTTGTGGAGGAACAACGACAGTTTGTAAATGAAAAAGAAACCCATCATCTGCAAGTGCCTGATGAAAAGGTTTATAGTATTACCTCTAAATAAGCAGGGATGGTGACTGCTGATGCAGCCACCATCCGAGACCGCAGTTCTACACTACATGGAAGAACTGCAGGATTTCATTGACGATGAGCAATTGCTCTTCTTTGTTCGGGGTGTGTCGATCACCTGCAAGGATGATCGAGTCTGACTTCTCCCGAATACGATCAGGAAGACACTGCAAGATGGCCTTAGCACTCTCCACCTTAACAGAGGGGTCCTCTTCGAAGTTGAACAAGAGAACCGGGAAAGTGACGTCACAAAGAGCACCCATCCCCATTCGGATGACTCGGACGAGCTCCCGCACACTCTTGAGTGCGACGTACTGATTGGAGCCTGATTCTCCCCCCTTGTGGAACAACCGTCCCCCCATGAAAGGGAGGTTTGCCAAATTGGCAAGCTTCAGGAAGTAGGCGTACTTATTGTTGAGCTTCCCCTCGAATGGAGTGCTGATCATGGCAACTCCTGCCAGCTTCTGAAGCCCTGTTTTTGTCTCTGCTTGCTTCAGAGCAGCGAGGATCGAGAGGTATGCGCCCATCGAGTGTCCGACGAGGATAATGCGGTCTACACTTTCCTGCTGGTTCAAGAGTTGATAGTGGGTTGCTACCCTATTTACCCAGTCGGTTGCAGTGTACCGAGCCAGAACCCTAGCCTTGAATCGCTCTTGGAAATCATTGGAGCTTTCGATGTCTTCCGGGTGACCAGGAAGCTGGACAGCTGTGTACCCAATTCCTCGACTCTCGAAGCGAGAACCGAGATCTGTCATCTTCTGATGGCTTGCAGTAAAGCCACCTGTGAAGAGGATATGAGTGCTCATCTTTGATGAATCCTTCGGTCTCAGATGCCCCTTGTGGGGCAAGTGTAGCTTTATTGTACCAAATAGCATCCAAGTTAACGATGCTCTATGTAAAAAAATGAAGTAATCAAAAACCGTTTCCTTTTCATCACGAAAGGGAAACGGGTGGAATGATTTCAGTCTCCAGATGGATGAGTCCCATAACGCATCAAGAATCCTCCTTTCAGGATATCTTGCTACTAAAAAAATACTCTTTGGAGTATTTAAGATAATTCTCATTATCGCCGAGTAGGAGGTAAACTTGTGCAAGCCCAGAGAGGGTCTCAAGTTTTGTGGGATGATCAACTGCGTGTTGCAGTACCTCCTTATAGTAATGAATCGATTGGTCGTAAGAAGTATCTAGTTGATAGGTTTTTGCAAGATGTAGCATTGTTTTGGTGTATTCTAACATGTTATTCTGTTTATTCGCAATCCTAATCGCCTTCTTCAAAATTTTTTGTGAAAGGTGGTATTTTTGTTGATCTTGATAGAGCACCCCAAGATTTAGGTAAGCTTCCAAAATAAGTTGATGGCGTTTGGAGATGATATCTTCTAAACCAATAGCAGTTAACAAGCATTTTTCTGCGTGTTTTAGGTAGTTATTCTCCTTATATATATTGGACAAGGTAATATATAACTCTAGTTGTCTCTCGTAGTTATCGTTGATAAGTGCTAGTTCTAAGCCTTTTTTTGCACAAGCAAAAGCTTCTTCTATCATTTTGATTTTTAAGTTTAATTCTGCTTGAAAATCATATATGCCGATAATGGTATCCATGTCCAAATCAAATGAATCTGCTTTTATTTGTTTGATTGTTTTCAAAGCTTCTTCGGTTCTGCCTAAGTTGTATAGGTAAATAGAACGATTGGATAATAGGGTAGTGTATAAATACTTACGTTCTCCGTTTCTATCAAAAGATGTCAGCCCATCATTGGTAAATTGTAAGGCTTGAGCGTAGTTTTGGTTGTGAAATGCAATGAGGGCCAAATGATTTAAGCAATATGGTTTTAAATTCGTACTAGTAGAGTCAATTTCTCTATCTAAGTTTTTCAGAGATTCTTTAAAATAGGTTGTTGCTTTTTCATTTTGATATAACTTGAAATAGCATCGCCCCTTTAAAAAGTCGAGTAATGAACCTTGGTATTTATCTGGCAGTTGACTTAGTTTTTTTAGTACGGCCGCAGGGTCGCGATTGATTTTATTCTCTAGTGTTATGAGATCTAGATATCTTTCTTCTTTCTCCTCATGTTCTTGTTGTGTGAGTTCGGAAAGATGAATATCTAGTTTTCGTAGGAGGTAGTTTATTTTAGTAGGATTTCGAGAAATGCCTCGTTCGATAGAGGACAAAGTTGCACGAGGGATATATTGATCAGCTAAATCATCTAATGTCATTCCTCTTTCTTTCCTTACCTTACGGATATAAAAACCAATTTTTGGAATATCCAAAATGAACCACCCCATTCTCAAGGTCTATCTATTTATAATCATTAAATTATGACTAATTGTCAATTTGGAAATTATCATAAAGTATGAGAATTTAGCATTCAAATATAATTTTTCAACCTGTTTCTTCTCGAATTACCATAATGAATAAAAGAATTATCTTGTTTTTGTAATATATTGAATTTGCATTTTCTAGCTCTTATACTAAAGATAAGGGCTAGAAATGACTGGATTCATCTTAATTTATTCGCATTTTTATGGATTTCCTGAAAAAAGCAAGTTTTTTTGGGGATGAGATTATTTCTGCTAGTTGAAGTTGGTTTTGTAAATTAACTTCAGAAGGGTGAGAATTATGGGATGTAAATTTGAGAAATTCCAATCGGTTCCAAAAAAGAACCTGAGAAACAAAGAAGTCGAAATGCATCTTATGAATGGTGAAACCATCAAATTATATCTTCTAAATACAGAAATCTTCGATATGGCAAATGGGAGTGTATTTGTAGTAGGGAGAACGATCGATGTTGTATCTCTAGATGAAATAATTTTGCAAACGATAGAGGAAAAGCATTGGAAGCCATAAAATATCTAGCTTGGCATTTGCTCCATTCATGTGAAGATATTAATCTCCATGAAAAATTAACATCGTTTCCTCCCAATGATCGAAAGCAAATTGTCCAACTTATTCAATGGTGCCTACAAAATGGAAAAAAGATACAAACACTACTGACGCAAGCACATCTCAATGATATTACCTCTATTTTGCAATATGGGGAAGATGAAGAAGTAGAAGATTTTCACTTTCATTTAACAATGTATGTATTTACATTTGGTATGGAAATGATGAAAGGTCAGATTGATGATATGCTAGAGGCAAAAGAAGATTGAATTCTGTTATGATACAATTGGAAATGATAAGTAGAAATACCACCAAACGGTGGTATTTTAAATTTCTGAACTGGAGCTAAAAATATGAATGAAACGATAAAAAAAATCTTAGATCATAGATCTATCCGTTCTTTTTTGGAAAAAGAATTAAGTGAGGAGCAGATCAGACTGATTGTAGAAAGTGCACAAGCGGCTTCTACATCCAGTTTTGTGCAAGCTTATTCGATTATTGGGATAAAAGATCCCGCCAAGAAAGCCGAGTTGGCAAGATTGGCAGGAAATCAAGCATATGTAGCGAAAAACGGTCATTTTTTTGTTTTCTGTTTGGACTTACACCGTTTGCAGTTAGCTGCTCAGATAGAAGGTATAGAGGAAAGAAGAATTTTAGAAAGTCTTGAATCAACGGAATTATACACAGTTGGTGTTGTCGATGCTACCCTGGCAGCACAAAATGCATCTCTAGCAGCTGAATCCATGGATTTAGGTATTTGTTACATTGGAGGATTACGTAATGCACTATATGATGTAACAGCTCTGTTAAAAACTCCAGATCATGTAGTCCCGCTTTTTGGATTATGTGTCGGCTATGTAGATAAGCGCACAGATAAAAAGCAACGTTTGCCAATGGAAGCGATCTATCATGAGGAAGAGTATCAAACAGATGAAAAGATCAATGAACAACTTCATTCCTATAACCGTGATATTTCCGATTATTATAAGCAAAGGACAGGCGGCAAGAGAGAAGATCGGTGGACAGAGATGATGGCAAATAAGTTGACAAATGCTCAAAGGTTATATTTGAAACAATTTCTTCATGACAAAAAGCTTCCTCTAAAGTAATGGTGGTAACTTAAATTTAGAAAGCCTAGCGATTTTAATTTAAGAAGCAAACAAGGAACCAACGATCGTTGGTTCCTTGTTGATTTACGCATTCTTTTCAGCCTACTTCTGAACTCCTCTAGTGTCCCATAACTTAAGAGTAAGAGGTGAGAGGAATGAGATGGAGTAAGTTTGTGGAAAAAGAGTGTGTCAATATGGATACAGGGGAGAAACTAGGAACTTTTCATCGTTCGGATCTCGTGATAGATCAGCAGACAGGGGAAATACAAAAGATTATATTGCCACTTGGTAATTCCATTTTCCGGCGAAATACACCTGAGTTGTCCTTAAGTTGGTCTACGATCCAAAAAATAGGTCCAGAGCTTGTTATTGTTCAACAGCGGGTGCATTCTTCTGAATCTTAAATGTAAAAATAGGCAAATGGGTAACAGGCAAAGCCCCAGAAGAATATAGTGCACCATGTGGGGAAAGGGGTTTGAGCGGATGCTTAAGGATAAACATTTTATTTTTATCGGTGGAGATGCAAGACAACTCGAAGTGATAAAAAGTTTTATCAAGATGAGAGCAAACATAACACTCATCGGTTTTGACAACCTACAAACTCCACTTAGCGGTACGATGCAAAAAGAGTTTGAACCAGCGATATTAGCACGAGCTGATGTTGTAGTCCTTCCGATTATTGGAACCGATGACAAAGGGGAAGTAAGTAGTATATTTACTACAAAGACACTTATTTTAACGGAGGAGCATATGAAGGCACTACCAAGCCATGCCACGATTTTCACAGGCTTGGCAAGGCCATATTTGAAAAAATTATGCTCTAAATATCAGATCCCCTGTGCAGAGTTAATGGAAAGAGATGACGTCGCTATCTATAACTCCATTCCGACTGTGGAGGGAGCATTGATGATGGCAATTCAAAACACAGACATAACGATCCATAATTCCAACACCTTGGTCCTTGGTTTAGGAAGAGTAGGGATTACTTTGGCTCGTACTCTTCAAGCCATAGGAGCCCAGGTGAAAATGGGGATATCCAATTCTGCGGACTATGCTAGGGCCTTTGAAATGGGAGTAACTCCTTTTTATCTACATGAGTTGGAAGATTATGTAGAGGAAGCTGAACTTATTTTTAACACTATTCCAGCCCAAGTGTTGACGTCATCTGTATTAGCTCGTGTACGCCACGATGTTGTAATGATTGATATTGCTTCGAAGCCTGGTGGAATTGATTATCATTATGCAGAAAAAAGAGGCTTAAAAGCAATTTTGTGCCCGAGTCTACCTGGTATCGTAGCACCTAAAACTGCTGGTAGAATCATCGCAGCGACGATTCATCAGTTGATAATGGAAGAGATCGCCGAGGAGGTAGGACAATGAGTTTAGAAGGGAAAACAATCGGATTTGGATTAACAGGTTCTCATTGTACTCATGATGAAGTACTTCCGCAGATGGAAAGACTCGTTCAACTCGGAGCTAATATTATTCCGATCATGTCTCATACTGTTGCTAATGTAGACAGCCGCTTTGGAACAGCAGAAGATTGGAAGAAAAAAATAAGAGATATCACAGACCGTGATCCTTATACGACGATTCAAGAAGCAGAACCGTTAGGTCCTTCAGGTATACTAGATTGTTATATTGTGGCTCCGTGTACAGGAAATAGCCTAGCAAGACTAGCCAATGCCTTAACAGATGGTCCTGTACTTATGGCTGCTAAAGCTATGATGAGAAACCACCGTCCTGTTATTTTGGCGATTTCAACTAATGATGCGCTTGGATTAAATGCAGCTAATCTCGCTAAATTACTTGCAGCCAAAGATATTTATTTTGTGCCATTTGGGCAAGATGCCCCAGAAAAGAAACCAAAATCGTGTGTTTCACGAATGGATTTAATCCCAGATACATGCTTGGCTGCGATGGAAGGAAAACAACTTCAACCATTACTAGTTGAAAAATATCGCTACTTCCCCTCATAATAGGAAATAGCAATAATTAGTCCCCATCTGGGGACTTACCCTTTATTTGTAGGAGGAAAAAGTTGTGACATATACCGTAGCTGTTGTAGGAGCGACTGGAGCAGTAGGACAACAAATGATACAATCCTTGGAAAAGCGTAAATTTCCGGTCGGAAAATTAATTCCACTAGCTTCTGCGAGATCAGCTGGAGGAACTGTTCAATTTCAAGGAAAAACAGTTACTGTATTAGAAGCTACACCAGATTCATTTGAAGGTGTAGATATCGCTTTGTTCAGTGCTGGTGGTGGAGTAAGTAAATTTCTCGCCCCTGAAGCAGTCAAACGTGGTGCTATAGTAATAGATAATTCCAGTGCATTCCGAATGGATGAAAATGTGCCTCTGGTAGTTCCAGAAGTGAATCGGGAAGCATTATCTGATCATCAAGGCATTATCGCCAATCCAAATTGTTCCACTATCCAAATGGTTGTTGCATTAAAACCTTTACAGGATAAATATGGATTAGAGCGTATTATCGTTTCTACGTATCAAGCGGTATCTGGTGCTGGTTCTCAAGCAATTGAAGAGTTGCGTGCTCAAGCGGCAGCAATGCTTGTTGGGGAAGAGCCCGTATCCAATCTCTTACCAGTAGGGAAGCTGGATAAACATTATCCTATCGCTTTTAATGCAATCCCTCAAATTGATGTAGGGATGGAAAATGGTTTTACTTTTGAAGAGATGAAAATGGTACAAGAGACAAAGAAAATATTGGGCGATGATAACCTTGGCATCACACCTACTTGTGTTCGCATTCCTGTTTATAGAGGACATAGTGAGGCGGTTTATGTAGAGTTGAATGAAAACTATCAGCTTTCGGATGTTCGCTCTCTATTAGAAAATTTCCCAGGAATCATTGTGCAAGACGATCTAGATCAACAAGAATATCCAATGCCACTAGATGCCGCAGGGTTCGATGAAGTATTTGTTGGGCGTTTGCGCAGAGATCTAGCACATCCAAAAGGGCTCAACATGTGGATTGTATCGGATAATCTGTTAAAAGGAGCAGCATCTAACGCAGTACAAATCGCCGAAGCATTAGTAGAGGATCAACGAATAAGAAGGGGTTAAGTATGAAAGTTATCGTACAGAAGTTTGGAGGTACTTCTGTTGCAACACCTCAAATGAGAGAGCGTGTGTTGTATCATATCCAACAAGCATTAACAGAAGATTATCAAGTAGTGGTTGTCGTTTCAGCTATGGGGAGAAAAGGAGAACCATACGCAACAGATACACTGTTAGAATTGACAAAAGGAGAACAACTGGAGAACCTCTCCTCACGAGAAAGAGATCTGTTACTCAGTTGTGGAGAAATCATTTCAGCCAGTGTATTGAGCAGTTTACTTATCCATCATGGAATCGAGAATTGTGTGCTCACTGGTGGACAAGCGGGCATTATTACCAATAACCAGCATAATAACGCACAAATTGTTTCTTTAAATCCGAAACGACTCCAAGAGGAGTTAAATCAAGGAAGAGTTGCGATTGTAGCTGGTTTTCAAGGCCAAACAGCAGATGGTGAGATTACCACTTTAGGTAGAGGTGGAAGTGACACCACAGCGACGGCACTTGGAGTAGCTTTAAATGCCGAGTATGTAGACATATTTACCGATGTGGATGGAGTACTCACCGCTGATCCACGAATTGTAGAAGAAGCTACATCTTTAGAAATGGTAACCTACACCGAAATGTGTAATCTTGCTTTTCAAGGGGCTAAAGTGGTTCATCCTCGTGCAGTAGAAATTGCTATGCAGACGAATGTTCCTATTCGAGTGAGGTCTACCTTATCGGATGGGATAGGGACGCTAGTTGTAAGCAGGCCAGAACGAGTTGGGTTGACGGAAATATCCGATCGTCTTATTACGGGTATTACCCAAATGCCTAATGTTACACAGATTCGGATTCCTACACAATCTGACAATCTTGATCTACATTTAGATGTTTTTCGTCTGATGGCTTCAAAGGGGATCAGTGTCGATTTTATCAGTGTGACTCCAAGTAGTATCGCATATACGGTTAGTGATCCACTTGGTGATTTAGCGAAGTCTCTACTGATGGATATCGGATTAGAACCTGAACTGTATCCATCTTGTGCGAAAGTTTCGGTTGTAGGAGCAGGAATCGCTGGAGTACCAGGAGTAATGGCAAAGATATTAGAAGCATTGACAGAAGAAGATGTCAAAGTGCTTCAATCAGCAGATTCCCATACGACTATCTGGGTACTAGTACCAGGGGATGATATGATTAAAGCGATACGTGCTCTACATCGGAAGTTTGAACTTCATAAATACTAACGGAGGTTAAAATCATGTTATTTGGACGTCTATTGACTGCAATGTGTACTCCGTTCACACCAGATGGAGAGATTGATTGGGATGCTCAGGGTGCTCTCATTGAACACTTAATTCAAACGGGAACAGATACGATTGTTGTATCTGGCACCACAGCAGAATCTCCTACTTTAAGTAAAGATGAAAAGTTAGCCCTTTTTTCTTTTACTGTAAAAAAAGTAGCAGGTAGAGCGAAAATAATCGCTGGTGTTGGAAGTAACAACACTGCTGAAACGGTTCAATTCACCCGTTTAGCTGCTGAAACAGGTGTAGATGGTGTGATGGGAGTCGTTCCTTATTACAATAAACCATCACAAGAAGGGATCTACCAACATTTCGCGGCTATTGCAAATGCAACCGAACTACCAGTAATGTTATACAATGTTCCGGGTAGAACCAGCGCAAACATGACTGCCGAAACGATGATTCGTTTGTCAGCATTAAAAAATGTAGTAGCGATTAAAGAAGCGAGCGGAAATCTCTCTCAAATCACAAAAGTCATCTCTTCTGTACCAGATGATGTTGTCGTATATAGTGGAGATGATAGCTTGACTCTTCCAGTACTTGCAGCTGGTGGAGATGGAATTGTAAGTGTTGCAAGCCATCTGATTGGTTTGGAAATGAAGGAAATGATCGATGCTTATTTAGCAGGAGATGTCCGGAAGGCTGCAAAGCTGCATCAACGCTATCAACCTGTATTTGAAGGGATATTTCTAACTTCGAGTCCATCACCCCTCAAATATGCTTTAGCGAAAAAAAGATTAATCCATCCTACCGTTCGGCTTCCTCTTGTAGAAATGACAGAAGATGAAAAACAACAAGTTGATCGTTGGTTTCACGAACTTGTTCAATAATAAAATGCTAAAAGATCCGTGCTGCACAATCTATACCCTTCTTTCTTTTGTAGAGAGAAGGGTACAGTCCGTTTAAGAATTATATTCTGAACATTCAAATATAAACAAAGGGCAGGTTTTTTGATGGGAATGGAATTTTTTAGATGATCGCGGTATAGATAAACTAGCGATCACTAGCCCCCTCTTCGAAACAAGAGGGGGCCGGTTTGTTTGATTCATATCTTTTGCATATAACTTGAAGATTAAGTAAAATAAAAAAAGCAATCCATCCAATCCTTGGAGTTTTTAATGTATAACAGATATTGCAAAGCAGCAGGACTGGCATTTCTCATCCTAGGTCAGGTGCTCGCTGTTTCTGTGATTCTCACCGTTATCGCCCAGTCGCTCCATATTTTGTTGAGCGTGGAGGGTGTCGGTCTTGTCATGACATCCTATATGACGACGGTGATGTTTGGGAAACTTTTCTTTGGAAAGTGGACCGACCGAGTAGGAGAGAAACGCCTGCTCTTGTGGAGTCTGCCTCTCATGGCAGTTACACTTTGTGGGTATCCTCTCACGATGGGGAACACACCGGCGATGGTTGTGGTCTCCGTGTTGTATGGGATTACCTACGCCCTTGTCACCAATACGGTTTTTCTTGTGACGAGGAGAAATGTGAAAGAACGTCACCAAGCACGGGTGAGCGCACTTGCTGGTGCATGCATTAATGTAGGATCTGGACTGGCTGCGCCTGTTGCCCTATGGCTGGTACACACCGTTTTCCTCTGGCAAGTTGTTCTTGCAATGGGACTTTCCGCTGTTGTTCTGGTATTCACAGGAATTGCCTTTATCGACAATGTCTGGGCTTCCTTGGTCCAGAAAGTGCGAAGCTGGAGTCGTTGCTGGTTTGCTTTGTCCCATACAATAAAGGTTGTAAACAAGGATGCCTTTCGCCTTGCTCTACCAGGACTAGGGATGAATGCGGTTTATTTGTCCTTCCTGACATGGTTTGCAAATTATTGGACAAAGCAGCCAGACATGGTGCTGTTTGTGGCGAACATCGGGAATGCTGCAGTGGCACTGACGGTAATGCCATGGCTCGCGAAACACCCCAAGGGCTACTTTCCTTTGATGGGAGGCAGCAACTTGATCATGGGAGTTAGTTTGCTCCTGATCTGGAAGGGGGACACCTTTGCCATCATGATCCTTGCTGGTACTCTGATCGGAATCGCAATTTGTGGAAACAGCCTAGGTATCACAGAAGCGATTATTCGAAGGGTGAATCCAGCACATTATGGCAGTGCTATGGGGACTTCTGGCTTCATGCTGCAACTAGGTAATGTGATGGGCACAGCATATTCCAGTGTGATGTGGGGCAACTTTAGGAGCTACATGTGGCTCACGATGCTCCCTCTGCTTATGCTCTCCTTCCTCACTCTTCTTTTCATTGGAAAGAAGGTCAGCGAAGTGTATGAAACTAATGAGATCAATACAGTCCGTGAGATTCAACAGCCACTTGCAGGAAAAGTAATCGTTTTTGCAGGCGAACCATCTCCGAAGCGGGAAATGAAGTCTCATATCCGAGATGTTGAAGAAGCACTACTGTATCTAGAATTGGTGAAGTTAAAGAACGGTGTTCTTCCTGTTCTGGAACCGATTCGTAAACTGCAGCAGTTGTTTTTGGACCTCTTGCAGGAGCTCAGTTCAGACGAATTGAGAGACTTCGCATTTGAATTGTATTATCCCAATCCAGTAACAAATATCACTGGGATTGGTAAGCTTCATGAATACGCACTAAAGTACAGCAGAGAAACTGCTCATTACATTTATGACAATGAAGGTGTCTACTCAGAAGAATTTACATCTCCGGCTCCTTATGCAACCCCCATAGACGGGTATGGTACTTCGAAAAAGCGCAGTATTTCAGAGCTGCTAGCTGCTGTTCATGCATTGAACGCGGTGGACATCTCGGAAGTAGTGGAAGCATATGAAAAAGAAAAATCCACTGCTTTTTTAGTCGCATAACACAGATATAGTGCGATCACCGGCCCCTTCTCCAACGAGAAGGGGCCAGTTCGTTGTTTCATACATTTTGCATATAACCTGAAGATTAAGTAAAATGAAAAAAAGACTTCCATCCAACCATTGGAGTTTTTCGTGAAACAAAACAGTTCCAGAGTACCTACTTCCAAAGGAGTAGGACTGATCCTGCTGATCTTGGGACAGGTGCTAGCAGTTTCCATGATCATCACCGTTATCGCCCAATCGCTCCATATTTTGTTGAGTGTGGAGGGTGTCGGTCTTGTTATGACATCCTATTTGATGACGGTGATGTTCGGAAAACTTTTCTTTGGAAAGTGGACCGACCGGGTAGGGGAGAAACGCCTGCTCTTGTGGAGCTTGCCCCTGATGGCAGTTACACTCTGTGGGTATCCTCTCACCATGGGGAACACGCCGGCAATGGCAGTGGTTAGTGTGCTGTATGGGATGACCTTCGCACTCGTCACTAATACAGTTTTTCTTGTGACTCGCAGAAGTGTGGCTGAGCATCATCAAGCACGTGTAAGCGCCCTTGCTGGTACATGCATTAACCTAGGAACAGGGCTGGCTATGCCTGTCGCCCTAAGGCTAGTGCATACCGCTTTCCTTTGGCACGTAGTCGTTGCAATGGGAATTTCCGCTGTTGTCTTGGTATTCACAGGAATTGCTTTTATCGACAATGCTTGGGTTTCCTTGGGACAGAAAGTGAGAAACCTGTATCGCGGTCTGTTTGCTGCCGAGGGTGTCAAAAAGGTTGTGAGCAAGGATGCTTTTTTCCTAGCACTTCCAGGGCTGGGCGTATATGCTGCTTACATGTCTTTTTTGACATGGTTCACCAACTACTGGTCGAAACAACCTGATCTCGTACTGGCAATGGCAACCTTGGGGAACGCTGTCGCAGGACTGACAGTAATGCCTTGGTTTGCGAAACACCCCAAGGGCTATTTTCCGTTGATGGGAAGCAGTAACTTGCTCATGGTTGCGAGTGTGATCTTGATCTGGAAGGGTCATTCTCTGCCCATCATGGTCCTTGCTGGAACCCTAATTGGGATCGCAATCTGTGGAAACAGTCTGAGCATCACAGAAGCGATCAGTCAGAGGGTAAACGCTGCGCAACAGGGTGCAGCGTTTGGAACATCTGGCTTCATGCTGCAACTAGGTGGTGTGATTGGCACAGCATATTCCAGTGTGATGTGGGGCAACTTTGGGGGCTATATGTGGCCTATGATGATTCCGCTTCTCACGTTGTCTCTTGTCTCACTCTTTTTCATCTGGAATAGGAGTAGTATAGTGAATGAAAACGATGAGCAGCACAAGTCAATTGATCTTGCTTATGTTAAAGGATTGGCTGCTGGATGTTTGGCGCTTGGAGATAATGAGGAGTATTGGCACGTAACCAGAGTCATTCATGATCAAGACAAATCAGGTTCATCCCTAGAGAACAAGAGATCGACGATCGTGAATGTAAAAGACGCACTTATTTACTTGGAGATGGTGAAGCTACAGGACAGCCAGCTTCCTGTCAATGGTCCTATCATTCAACTGCAGGAGTTGCTTTTGCAACTTTTGCAGGAGCTCGAACCAGACGAATTGCGACCGTTTGCAATGGTTATGCATAGCCGTTTCAACAATGTAATCGAAATTGGTGAATTGCATGCGTATGTACTAGAAAGGGTTAGGGAACAAGCTAAATGGTCTCATGACCATGGTGGAAGCGAGATCATTGAGGAAATGGTGACCAACGGTGGCTCAATGATGCATTTCACTCCACCTAAGTACCGCATCCCGGATCTACTTAACGCTGTTGGATTGTTGGGAGTTGTAAACATCTCAGAAGTAGTGGAAGCTTACGAAAAAGAAAACCCCACTGCTCTTGTGATCGCGTAACATATAGAAAAAGGCGATCACCAGCCCCCTCTAATAAAAAAGAGGGGGCTGCTTCGTTTCTCGGATTTTTTCATAGAGGATGGAATATCGCTGAAAAGCAAAAATGGGGCTGTTAGCACCTGTATTTTTTTGCTTAGATGCGGAATATTAAGTAAAATGAATAAAAGAGAGAGAGATATCATCACTTGGAGAATTCATGAGAAAGTTTCTAGGCTTTGTTCTGTTGATCGCAGGACAAGTCATCGCAGTTGCCGCGATTCAAGATGTGCTTGCTCAATCCCTGCACATCAGACTGGATACAGAAGGATCCGGTGTCACTACTACAGCCTATCTGATCTCGGTTATGCTGTGTCGGCTCTTCTTCGGAAGGCTCAACGACACAATTGGAGAGAAGAAGCTGCTGTTGTGGAGTCTGCCGTCTATGGCAGCAATCCTCTGTTTGTACCCCTTTGCAACACATAGTACCATTGTGCTCACTGTAGTACGAGTAGTGCATGGGATGTTCTACGCCCTCGTAGTAAATTCGATTTTCCTTGTTGTGAGGAAACGTGTTGCATATCGTCAAACTCGTGTGACAGCTATTAGCAATGCAAGCATTTACTTGGGATCTGGTCTTGCGATTGCTGGAGGAGTTTGGCTAGCTTCGACTACATTCCTCTGGCAAGTAGTTATTGCTTTGGGAATCGCTGCAGTTGTCTTGGTATTCACAGGCCTTGTCCTTTTGGACAAAAATAAAAAAGAGCAGCAAAGTGATCCAGTCGTACAGGTCGAGCAGTCTTTCGTCACCTATGTAAAAGGGATGATGAATAAGGATGCTTTCTTCCTTGCGCTCCCTGGACTAGGTATCAATGCTGCGTATGTGTCCTTTCTGACTTGGTTTGCAAACTACTGGTTGAGGGAACCTGGACTAGTATTGGCCTTGGCAACAGCAAGCAATGCAACCTTGCACCTAACAGTCATGTCTCGATTGTTAGATAATCACCGGAAAGAATTTTATTTTCCTGTGATTCTTGGCAGCAATTTGGTCATGGTGCTGTGTCTTGTCACGATCTGGTGGGGAGATTCTCTTCTGCTCATGCTGCTAGCCGGAGTTTTGATCGGGATTGCGCTGTGTGGGAACAATTCTTGTATCACAGAGACCATCAGCCAGAATATTCCCAGAACTAACCATGGTGCAGCGTTTGCTACTTGGGGCTTTATGCTTCAACTGGGTAGTGTGATCGGAACAGCATATTCCAGTGTGATGTGGAGTTATCTGAGAACGGACATGTGGCTCACCGTGATCCCTCTGCCCCTGCTGTCTCTCGCTTCTCTTCTTTTTATCAAGAAGGGCGGTGACAGACTCCATGAGAAACATGTCCAGTCGATGATTATTCGAACCAAGCGGAGTATAGCTTCGTCGGCAAGTTGGGGAGAGCATAATGCAAATTATGTGCTACTGTTAGATCTCCAACGTTTGCAGAACGGAAAAACTCGATACCCGGTTTATCCAGAAGCATATACACCATCTTTCGTAGAGAAATTTATGAAAGAACGAGAGATACGTCAGAGACTAGATTGGGAGACATTCAATAATATAGAACTGGCTCTGATGTTGCTGGAAGCCGTGAAGCAGAATCAGCCTAACCTTCCAGTGGATGGTCGTATCCTGCAAAAGCAGAAGTTGCACCTGCAACTCCTGAAAAAGCTGGAACCCGAGAGACTGAGAGGAGTTTCGCAGGGCTGTAAGCCCGATGCAAAGGTATCAGAAATTCATGTATCTTTGATAAAGCGTTTTGGAGGAGATACAGTTAGGTCGAGAATATGCAACCTTTCTGAACTACTTCTCGCTATTGTACTGCTTGACTTTGTAGAGCGAGAAGAAGTACAGAAGCCTACATGAAGTTTGTGAGGACATCGGTTGCCTCTTGATAGATAAATAGAGAGCAATCAATGGACCCTCTTCTCAAGTTCAACTTGAGAAGAGGGTCAGTTCGTTGTTAAAACTTTTAGATAAAATAGCACTTATAAGAAAATACTTGTGGCTTGAGCACCCTCTTTTCACACAGGAAGAGGGTGGTGTTGTTATTTATGGTTTAGCCAGTTGTAAAACGTTTTTTGTGCACAACAAAAAAGAGGAGACTTTTACGTTTCATGAAAATGAGAAAATCATCTCGTATGTCATCACTTAAATGCAAAATGAAGCTGTTAGCACGTGTCTTTTTTTGCATAGATGCGGAATATTAAGTAAAATGAATAAAAGAGAGAGATATCATCACTTGGAGAATTCATGAGAAAAATCCTAGGCTTTGTTCTGTTGATCGCAGGACAAGTCATCGCAGTTGCCGCGATTCAAGATGCGCTTGCTCAAGCACTGCACATCAGATTGGATACAGAAGGATCCGGTGTCACCACTACAGCCTATCTGATCTCGGTTATGCTGTGTCGGCTCTTCTTCGGAAGGCTCAACGACACAATTGGAGAGAAGAAGCTGTTGCTGTGGAGTCTGCCGTCTATGGCAGCAATCCTCTGTTTGTACCCCTTTGCAACACATAGTACCATTGTGCTCACTGTAGTACGAGTGGTGCATGGGATGTTCTACGCCCTCGTAGTAAATTCGATTTTCCTTGTTGTGAGGAAACGTGTTGCATATCGTCAAACTCGTGTGACGGCCATCAGCAGTGCAAGTCTTTACTTGGGTTCTGGTCTTGCTATTGCTGGAGGAGTTTGGCTAGCTTCGACTACATTCCTCTGGCAAGTAGTTATTGCTTTGGGAATCGCTGCAGTTGTCTTGGTATTCACAGGCCTTGTCCTTTTGGACAAAAATAAAGAAGAACAGCAAAGTGATCCAGTCGTACAGGTCAAACAGTCTTTCGTCACCTATGTACAAGGGATGATGAATAAGGAGGCTTTCTTCCTTGCGCTCCCCGGACTAGGTGTCAATGCTGCATATGTGTCCTTCCTGACTTGGTTTGCAAACTACTGGCTGAAGGAACCTGGACTAGTATTGACCGTGGCAACAGCAAGCAATGCAACCTTGCACCTAACGGTCATGTCTCGACTGTTGGAAAATCGCCGGAAAGACTTTTATTTTCCTGTGATTCTGTGCAGCAATATGGTCATGGTGTTGTGTCTTGTCATGATCTGGTGGGCAGATTCTTTTCTGCTCATGCTGCTAACCGGAGTTTTGATCGGGATCGCGCAGTGTGGGAACAATTCTTGTATCACAGAGACCATCAGCCAGAATATTCCCAGAAGCAGCCATGGTGCAGCGTTTGCTACTTGGGGCTTTATGCTTCAACTGGGTAGTGTGATCGGGACAGCATACTCCAGTGTAATGTGGGGTTATCTGCGAGCGGACATGTGGCTCATCGTGATCCCTCTTCCCCTGCTGTCCCTCACCTCCCTTCTTTTTATCAAGAAGGGAGGTGACAGACTCCATGAGACATATGTCCAGTCGGCGATTACTCGAACCAAGCGGAATATAGCTTCGTCGGCAAGTCTGGGAGATCATGATGCAAATTATGAAGAACTGCTATATCTTCAACGTTTGCTGAATGGAAACACACGATATTCGGTTTATCCAGAAGCGTATACACCATCTTTCGTAGAGAAATTTATGAAAGAACGAGAGATGTGTAGGAAACTAGATAAGGAGAACTTCGAAAATACAGCACTGGCTCTGGAGCTACTGGAAGCGGTGAAGCAGAATCAGCCTAGCCTTCCAGTGAATGGTCGTATCCTGCAAAAGCAGGAGTTGCACCTGCAACTCCTGAAAAAGCTGGAGCCAGAGCAACTGAGAGGCCTTTCCATTACGCTGGGCTGTAAGCCCGATGCAAAGGTAACAGAAATTCATGTATCTCTGATAAAGCGTTCTGGAGGAGATACATTTGGGTCGAGAAAACGCAATCTCTCTGAACTTCTTTTCGCTATCGTACTGCTTGACTTTGTAGAGCGAGAAGAAGTTCAGGAAGCCTACATGAAGTTTGTAAGGACATCGGTTGCCTCTTGATAGATAAATAGAGAGCAATCGATAGGCCCTCTTCTCAAGTTCATCTTGGGAGGAGGGCCGATCATTTTCCGATGAATAGAAACGGACGTAAAAAAATCAACTTTGATCTAATTACTACCAAATACCTAAAGATGTTTTTGTTCGCTCTATTTGTGACATTTTCGTTTTTCTAAGTTGTTATCTTGCATAGGCTTTTTCAATTCGTATATAATGAATACCAAGTGAGATTTGTGCGGTTATAGGGTGAACAACAAAAATTATATAGGAGGTAAGTTTTTTGACAAAGAACCAGCGAGGCAAGTTGCATATATTTGCTCTCGGTGGGTTGGGTGAAATCGGAAAAAATATGTATGTTGTCCAATATGAAGACGACATCGTAGTAATTGATTCAGGACTGATGTTTCCTGAGGAGGATATGCTGGGGATCGACATCGTTATTCCAGACATATCTTATCTCATCGAAAATCAAAGCAAATTAAGAGGCATTATTCTTACACACGGACACGAAGATCATATCGGTGGATTAGCCTATATTTTAAAACAAATCAAAGCACCAATTTACGCTACACAACTCACAATGGGGCTAATCGAACACAAGCTACGGGAAGCACATGTACATGATGTGAAACGTCATGTGATATCCAATCAATCGGAAATTCAACTCGGTCGGTTAAAAGCAAGTTTCTTCAACACCAATCACAGTATTCCTGATTCGGTAGGAGTATGCATTGATACACCAGAAGGATCGGTCGTACATACTGGTGACTTTAAGTTTGATATGACACCTGTTAACGATAATAATTGTGATTTTCATAAAATGGCTGAGATTGGGAAACGAGGAGTACTCTGTCTGTTATCTGACAGCACAAATGCAGAGCGTGCAGGATTTACAGGAACGGAACGTTCTGTCGGAGAAAGCTTGATGGAGGTTTTCCGGAAATCCAAGCAGCGTGTTATTGTCGCTACTTTTGCTTCCAATATTCATCGGATTCAACAAGTAGTAGATGCTGCATATCATCATGGTCGCAAGCTTGCAGTAGTCGGCCGGAGTATGGTAAACGTAGTAAATATCGCATCTGATCTAGGTTATCTCGATGTTCCAAAAGATTTAATCATTGAGCCAGATGAGATCAATCGACTACCAGCTCATCGGGTTGCTGTGATCTCAACAGGTAGCCAAGGTGAAGCCATGTCAGCGCTTACGAGAATGGCAAATGCATCTCATCGGAAGATCGAGATTCTTCCTGGAGATACAGTTGTAATCGCTGCTACCCCGATCCCTGGAAACGAAAGAATGATTGGTCGTACCGTTGATCAGTTGTTCCGAATCGGTGCAGATGTAGTTTATAGTGCGACCTCACATGTCCACGTGTCCGGACACGGTTCACAAGAAGATCTGAAATTAATGCTCAATTTAATTCGTCCTAAATATTTTATTCCGATTCATGGTGAGTACCGGATGCTCCGTGCTCACGCCCAATTAGCCGAGTCTGTCGGTGTGAAAACCGATAATATTTTTATTTGTGATAACGGAGATACAGTAGAAATTTCAGGTGGTAAAGCGAGATACGGTCCCAAAATTTCAACAGGCAAAGTTTTGATTGATGGACTTGGTGTTGGAGATGTAGGTAATATCGTATTACGAGATCGTAAGCTCCTTTCCCAAGACGGCATTTTAGTTGTTGTTCTTACCCTAAGTAAAGCTAACGGAACCATTTTATCTGGTCCAGATATCATCTCCCGCGGATTTGTTTATGTACGTGAATCAGAGAGGCTTCTAGAAGAAGCAAACACCGTTGTGAACCAGACAATGGAAAAATGTATGAAAGATCAAGTAAGTGAATGGGCATCGCTTAAAACGAGTATTCGTGACTCATTAAGCAAATTTCTCTACGAACGCACCCGCCGCCGTCCTATGATCTTACCAATAATTATGGAAGTATAATCGACACTCACTAAACGAGAGCCAATTTTCCTTGATATATAAGGGGTTTTGGCTTTTCGTTTTTGTTTAAAACCTCATTTGACCACATTTTGACCACATAAGATTTACACGCTTTTAAACCCTCTCTTTTTGACTCTAATTTTTTCATAGCTTGATCAAAATTTTTAGCAAGATCTTTTTGCATATCAGGAAGTACATGGCTGTACGTATCTAGTGTAATCCCTACATTGGCATGCCCCAAGCGTTCAGAAACGACTTTCGGATTCTCACCAATTAACAGCAAAGTTGTGGCATGCGTATGTCTCAAATCATGAAAAGAGATGGGGGGAAGGTTATTCTTTTTGATCACATACTTCATATCACGATTGATATCAGCGGGATCAATTGGTCTTCCTAAACCACTTGCAACAACTAAATCATTATCCTTATATGCATTCCCGAATTTTAGTTTGAGTTCATTTTGAAGTGCTTTATGTTTTTTTAGACACTGAACAGCAAAACTAGGCAATGAAATGGTGCGTTTTGATCCTTTGGTTTTCGGTTCCTGAAATACAAGTCCTTCTTTTACTTTGGATAATGTTTGGCTTACGCTTAATCTTGCGTTTTCAAGATCGCAGTTTTTCCATTTGAGTCCAAGAATTTCTCCTTTTCTCATCCCAGTATAGATTGCAAGGATATATGCGATAAAAAATCTCCTGCCTTGTACAAAGTTTATAAATTGGTTCGCCTCTTCCATTGACCAAACCGTAACATTTCGAGTAGGGATACGAGGGGCTTTGATAAGTGGAGCAATATTCTTAGGTATGTACTCCCATTCTGCAGCTGCTTTTAATATTTTACTTATTACAGCGTGAATGCTTTTAATGTAGCTTGCTGAATATCCAGCTTTTAATTTTTTACTGTAAAATTTTTGAATTGTTAAGGGTTTTAAATCGACTAGTTTTATATTTCCTAACTCGGGAAGAATGTGTTTATTAATCACTGTCATTTGGAATTGATAGGTAGATGCCCTTACTGTGTGAACGGAATGATTCTCCATAAATTCGATAATAAATTGCCCATAAGTCATTGTAGTTGGTTCTTTATAGCCCTCATTTTCAATCTGTGAAATTAGTTCAGCACACGCTCTTTCAGCCTCTTTTTTTGTTTTAAATCCTGTTTTTGTTTTTTGCTTTCGTCTGCCTTGTTCATCGAAGCCGATATCCAAAGTAAAAGACCATGTTTGTCCTCTTTTGCGATAATAGCATTTCAAAGTTCACTTATCTCCTTTCATATCAACTATAATCACAAATGTAAACATATGTTCTTTTTATGTCAACAAGATTATTTAGCTTATTAATTCGGAAAATATAAATTTTGTACATGTAATTTTAATACTGTTTTTATGTGTTATAATAATTAAACCATATAAGGGATCATTTGTTCTGTTTATAGCAGAAGAGTAAATTATTGGATTATGGTGAAAAGAATCAAGCGAGTTGATCTTTTGAACGAGGAGCTAGAGGTATGATTTTGAATAGAGAAGATGAGAACGAATCTCTAGAAGAGACATTAATGAGGATGAAGAAGAAGGTGGGAATAGAGAATATTTTTAATGTGAAGGGATTAGTTCAAACACTCTATGTAGAAAAAAGATTGACAATATCTGAATTAGAGGAAGTGCTTTTTGTTCAAGATTTAATACATACACGATTACAGAAAAACAATAATCAGTGAGCTAATCCTGATCTTTCGATTCTCTTATTAAAACAGCTTGGATAACACGTTGTATCATTTTTCTTTCTTCATCAGTCAAAGGGTGACCATCCCAATGTGCTTTAGTAGAACGATCAACTAAGGCTTCTTTCAAATCTAACTCTTTTTCATCATCTTCCGTGATATAACCAGCTACATAAAAAACTAGCTTTCGCTTAATATTAAGTCCATCAGCAATCTTAGCTAATACATTAGCGGAAGGATTTGTTTTTTCACCTTTTTCAATCCTCGACAAATAACCTTGATCTACTCCTGATCTTTTTGCCAACTCGGAAAGGCTTAGTTTTTTCTCTTCTCTTTTTTGTTTAATGTATTGACCTAACCTCAGTTCATTCTTCATTTTATTTTAATCCCTTCTATTTCATCATCATTAGTATTTTAACTTACTTTCATGCATACAGACAATCTAATATTGCATATTGTGAGATTTAAGACATATCTATGCTTTTAGACAATTTTTATCGCAAATATATTGTCTAAAAGCTTTTGTTTTGCTATCATGTCCTTAGACATAGTTAAAATCGGTTTTCTGATAGAATTGCGATTATAATTATATGTCTAAAGACAAATAGAAAGGTGTGTAACACTTGAATCAGCATGACTATCCATTAATACTAACCGCAAAACACTTATCTGAAATTTTATCAGTCTCAAAAAGAAAGGCTTATGAAATCATGGAATTTGAGGGTTTTCCCTTGGTTCGATTAGGAAGATCCAAGCGTGTTGGAAGAGATGCATTTTTTACTTGGCTGGAAAACAAAGAAATGAGCCGTAAAAATGTTAGTTGAACGAAAGGGAGGTGATGAGTTGGAGATAAAGGATATTCGAAAAATCACAGGTTTTGTGGAGGATGGTGTAGCCAAGGTACATGTTCATCTAAGAGGCAATCCGGCAGAAGTCCTAAGAATACTTCGATTATTACCTGATTTACCAAATGTTCTCGGTATTGGTCAGTATGATCCCATCGCTAGACAAGCAAAAAAGCCCGCTGGATCAGAGCGAGCTTTAGGTAAAGCTTAGAGATGCGTATAGGATATCACGAAAGATGTTCTATAGGCAAATAAGGAGAGCGAAAAATTGAATAATCTACCCATGCAACTAGTAAATGCAGAGGTTGTCCCACCTGCCAGCATGATAACACCAGCAGGTTCGATTGATCAGGCGATTGAGCAGTTTGAACTGTATCAAGAATTAAAACTTCGATTGGGTACACCGGATGACTTCCAACAAATTGGAAACAAAAAACATCCGAAGAAGAGCTTTGTTCGGAAAGTACAGCGGTTTTTCAATGTATCCTGCGAGATTGTAGAAGTTATGCCTTTTCACGATGAAAACGGACAAGTGATTGCTTGGTTGGCAAAGGCAAGAGCAGTGCATCTTGGGACAGGAGCTTTTCAAGAAGGGGATGGAGCCTGCTCCTATGAAGAGAAAACGTCTGAAGATCCTATAAAAGAAAAAAGGCTCCGTACGATCCATAATGTTCGCTCACATGCGGTTACAAGAGCTAAGAATCGCGCCATATTGGATTTGGTTGGCTTTGGAGATGTGAGTGCAGAAGAGATCAATATAGGAGATGGGGATTTCTTACTACAAGAAAGTGGCTCTAAAACAAACTATCCATTGATGGGACAAGCAACTACCAATCAACGGAAAGCCATCTTCGCCATTGGGAAAGAAAAAGGCTTAACGAAAGATGAAGTCAAAAAGGTGAGCCGATTTCAAACCAAAAAAGAAAGCACACAGGAGTTAACCAAACAAGAGGCAAGCGACCTGATCAATCTCTTAAAGGAAGCAATATATCCAGAGTTGATCGAGATGGTGAAAGCAGTAGAACAGATAGAGAGCACCATAGGGGACACATTCGACGATCAGTCCCTTTCAGTAGACATAGAAACAGGGGAGATGATCTAGAATGGCAAAACCATACTTAATAGAAGAGTCTCTCAAACACGACTTGGATGACTTAGATCACTATATGAGAAAAATCAAGCAGGTATGGACAAATGGCTGGACGGTTTACGAGACGCGCCAGTCCATAGAACAAACAGTGAGAATGATGGAGCAAACCATAGAGAAGGCCAGAACCAAAATCAACATCTAGGCGACTAGCATATTACCCAAAGTCGAAAAACTGTTCATCAGTTTGATCAATCAATCTAGAGGAAAACAAAGGAGAGCATCATGAGGAAGTTTGCCGTTCGATTCAGTGAAACCAAAACAAAAGGCATGGACAAGCTCCAAGTCGGGGATCAGATCGTGATTGCTTCTGGATTGGAATGTACCATTCTGGAAATCTTCCTTTATCAAAGTCGTAAAGTATATAAAACAGATCGCATGGGTTTGGTGTATGCAGATGAATTAGAGGGGCGATAATTTCGCCCTTTCCCTATATAGAAAAGAAAGGCTGAACAGAATGAACTACATCAAAGAGTTGAATGCGTTTCGGGATTGGAGCATGTTGAACTGTTCTTCTACAGGTCAAGTTGCATTGTGGTACACCTTAATGTCGATCAACAACTGGACTGGGTGGCAGGAATGGTTCTCTACGCCCAATCTAACGCTTCAGCTAATGACTGGATTGTCCAGAGGTGGATTGGAGAATGCAAGAAGTTCTTTGATTCAGCAGGGAAGAATTCAGTATAAAAAAGTCGTTCCAATCAAGCAGGGTCCTACAAGATTATTCCTCTCTTAATGAGTGACTATCAAAAAGTAGGCACAGAAGTGAGCACAGGAGCAGGCACACCAGCAGGCACAGAAAAAGCCGAACCCGATGCACAGGAAAAGCCGATAAGCAGGACATTAAATAAACCAAACAAAACCAAACCAAACAAAACTGAAAAAGAAAAACAACAAAAAGAAAAGTCTCTTCTTTTGGCTACGCAAGTAGAGCAAATTTGGAGTCACTATGTGCAGATGTTTAAGAGTTTCTTTCCTCGAAAGCTGACTCTTACACCCAATCGCAAAAAAGCCATCCAAGCACGCCTGCAGGAAGGGTATTCCGTGGAGGAGATATGCCTTGCGATAAGCAATATCCGGAAATCTCCTTTCCACTGTGGGCAAAATGACGGGAATAAATTCTATGCAGATATCATCTTTATTTGCCGAGATGGGGGCAAAGTGGAGGAATGGATGAATCACCGAGGAGGAGCGCAGCATGGGAAATCTAGCAACGATACAGGAACGGATCAAGAGAGTGAGGATGGAGTGGTCATCCAATTTGGCAAGTATGCCCGAACATGAGCATTTAGCCTATGACTGCCCTATTTGCAAAGATCAGGAATGGATCATTGATCCTCAAAATCCTTGGGTAGCCACACCATGCCTTTGTGCCAAGCAAAAACAGCTTCACCGGAGGATACAGAATGCATTGATCCCAGAAGAGTTCGAGGAGGCACATTTGGATAATTATCAAATAACCTCATCTATCCAGCAACAGCTATTTCAAACGGCGAAGCAGTTTGTTGAGAATTTCTCCAAGATTTCGCAAGGACGTCAAAACAGCATGGGAATGGTTGCAGAAGTAGGGGAAACGCAGATTAAGCGTATCCCCGACCTCAAACAGCGAGCCACGTTGATCCAAAAATACAACAGTTATGGACTAGGGAAAACCCATCTTCAGATCGCGATTGCAAGGGAGCTTTTACAACAGGGAAATGTAGTGCTATGTATTTCCGATGTAGTATTTATGCACGATCTTGCTCAAGCCAAGCGATATAACGATGAAGGTGCTGTATTTTATCGCCTATTGGGTGGTGTAATCGAGACCGAAGTTCTAGTCTGGGATGATATCGGCAAAAGCAAATACACGGAAGCAAAAGAAGAATTGTACTACCGCATTATCAACGAAAGATATCGACAAAGAAAACCAATTCTTTTTTCCTCCAACGAAGATGAACTTACTTTGTCAGAGCGGATTGGCGAAGCAGCTTTTTCTCGGCTTTACAGTATGGCGAAAGATTACTTTGTGAAAGTAAAGGGTCCTGATTATCGAGTAGAAGGGACTCGCACATGAGTACAGCTTTGATCAGGCAGTTAGAACGAACTCATTGCCGAAAACAATCTCGAAAAGTATACCTTGCTTTGGAGGAACTAGATTTTACATGGGATGAACGTGAGATCACACAGTTTGAAAACCTATGGCGAGAAGGGATTAGCCTCTGGGACATTGCAAAGAGCTTTGGACGTGATCCAGAATGAAGTATTGATTTTAGCCATAGATCTAGGGAGAAGAGGAATCATACACAAACGCGCAGGTGGTGTATTTGGAGAAGCCTAGCAGAATTCAGTTCATTGTACCGGGGAGAGCCGTTCCAGCAGTGAGAATGACACAAAAAAGCAAATGGATCAATACACAAGCAAAACGGTATTTAGCATATAAAGAGGAAGTGAAATGGCGGGCTGAGCTCGCCACCTCTCAAAAATTAAAGGGAGATATACAAGTAGAAATCCAAGTCTACCTAAGAGGAAAACGCAGGATGGATATCGATAATATCGCCAAGAGCTTACTAGATGGGTGCAACAGCATCTGTTATGACGATGACAGCCAAGTAACCTATCTTCAGATTCATCGTGTAGCAAACATAGAGGAACAACGAGTAGAACTCACCTTGAAACAAGCAAATTAGTATATTGAACAACTAGACGAAATAATTGAGGTGGCAATCATGAAGGTCAAAGTAGCAAAGCATTATTGCAAAGGATGTATTTGGCTTTCTCTTGAGAAATCGTGCCCATTCAAGCGATGTGTGAAACGCTTTGGTTGGTCTATTGACAGAAAATAAAGATGAGAGAGGTGTTAAAAGGATGGATAGCAAACTTACAATCATACGATATCGGAAACCGTCTTACAAGAAAATAGTAGAACGTATACTAAGAGAATATCCGATTTTAAAGAAATCTATAGTGGAAGATGAACCCTATCTTTATCCATCCTGTACAACATTTAAGGGAGAACGAATTGGAAAAGCTTATAGTGAGTACGTATCCTCGACAGAGCAATATGGCATTCGACGAGCAGAAAAACAAATGAAAGTAAAAAAATTAGAACAAGCATTACAAGTGTTAAGCATGGATGAGAAAAAGTTAATTGAAAAACGATATTTTAATTTAAATGCTTTTACTGATGAAATTATACATGAACAATTGGGATGGAGTAAGAGAAGTTACTATCGGATAAAAAAGAATGCACTTTATAAGCTAGCGATTCTTTTGAATCTTATCTAATATGATTACTTTTGTTGAGAGGAAAGTCCTCTCTTTTTTTATTTTGTTGACAAAACAACGGTGTTTAAATTACACTTCATATATCGTTATTTAACGATATATGAAGGGAGGGATATCATGTTAGACGAAGAAATTCATTTATTCCTTAAAGCGTTAGCCAGCGAAAAAAGGCAGGAGATGATGTTTTTATTTTTAGAGAAGGGAGAGATAACTGTAAACGAGGTGGCAGAACGAATTGGAATCGGTCAGTCGACTGCTTCCGAACAATTAGCGATTTTAAAAAGAGCGGGAATATTGCTTTCGCGTAAGGAAGGAAAAGAAGTCTATTATTTTCCTAACAAATCGAATGTGATGAAGCTCTTACAACGTTTTACTTCTATCATCTCAGATTGTTGCAAATGAACATAACTCTACCTGAGATGTTCTTCTTTTTAAAAAACACATCGTTAAAAAACGATATAAGAAGGGGTTATTTTAATGGAAAAAATATTAGATTCGATTGTAATTGGTGCTGGTCAAGCAGGACTTGCTTCTGCCTATCATCTACAAAGGAGAAATATAGATTATTTGGTTCTCGAAGCTGGTAAGCAAACCGCAGGATCTTGGCCGAGTTACTACGATAGCTTAACTCTGTTTTCACCTGCCAAATATTCTTCGCTTCCAGAGTATGCCTTTCCGGGTGATCCTGATCGATATCCTACAAAGGAAGAAGTGGTAACTTATTTAACTGATTATGCCAAACACTTTCACTTTCCTATTCGGACAGGGGAAAAAGTGAAAAGGGTTCAAAAAAAGGACAACTTTTTTCAAATCGAAACCGAATCTGGAAATCAATTCTTAGCGAAAACAGTAATTGCAGCTACTGGTGTTTTTTCTCATCCATTTCTACCAAACATTCAAGGAAAAGAACAATATAAAGGGAGGGTATTACACTCCTGCCACTATCGAAAGGTAGACGAATTCCAAAATCAACGAGTGGTAGTGGTTGGAGGTGGGAACTCAGCAGTTCAGATTGCATATGAACTGGCACAAGTTGCACTGGTCTCCATTGCTACTCGAAAACCCATCTCTTTTAGTCCACAGCGAATTTTGGGGAAAGACGTGCATTTTTGGTTAACGGTATCAGGCTTAGATCGTTTCTCACTTGGAAAAGGATTAGCAACCAAAGTTTCGGTACTCGATACAGGAATGTATCAAGAGGCAATCCATAATCAAAAACCAGACAGAAGAGAGATGTTTGTAACATTCACAGAGGAGGGAGTGAGGTGGAAAGATGGCACAATAGAAAAAATAGACGCTGTTATCTTTGGTACAGGATATCGTCCTAATGTTGCATATTTAGAATCACTTCCAAAAGCTTTGGACTCTCAAGGCAATCCCATTCAACAAAATGGAGTGAGTACTCATGTGGAAGGGCTGTATTTTGTTGGACTAAATGGGCAAAGGTCGTTTGCTTCTGCTACGCTTCGCGGGGTAGGAAAGGATGCAAAGTATGTGATTCAAAAAGCAAAATTTCTTCTCGATAGGTAAGATCGAATAAAATTATTTCAAAAAGTTGTTGACAGAGGAGAAGGGGAGATGTAGGATATAGACAAATAAATTACTTGCAATTTGCAAATAAACACTTGAAAAATCTGCGTTGAGAGGTGGTGATCTGGTGGAGAACGTGCGTGAATTGATTCACATCATGACTCGTCGTTTTGGCTTTTTAGACAAAAACTGTTGTAGCGTTGGAGACACAGACCTTTCTCTTACGCAAAGTCATATCCTTTACGAAATTGATCGTCAGCATCAACCATCAATGCAACAAATAGCAGAGACATTAGGGATGGATATCACTACCTTTAGCAGACAGGTCCAATCTCTCGTCAAAAGAAAATTAGTGAAAAAGACACCCTCTCCAGATGATCGAAGAGTAAGTATTCTTTCCCTTACTACAGAAGGAACTTTTATTGCCACCCTGATTGATCAAGAAATGAATCAGTATTTGGAAGAAGTTTTTGGTTATATGAGCGTGGAAGAGAAAGATATGGTTCTCCGCTCGATCAAACTCTTAAATGCAAGCATGGCAAAATCGAAGAAGTGCTGCAATCGAATTGGATAATGCTAGTCTTTTATCTAATATTTGCATTTTGCAACTAAATTTCCATTCTAAAAATAATAGGAGTGTTTCCGATGATTTTAAAACCCCATGTTGCCGTAAACGTAAGAAATTTGGATCAATCCGTACTCTTCTATACTAATTTATTTGGTGTCGACCCTGTGAAAGTGAAACCTGGCTATGCGAAGTTTGATCTGGAACAACCTGCACTCAACTTCACATTGAATGAAGGCGGTGAAATTTCTGGTGGCTTAAATCACTTGGGTATTCAAGTATCCTCGACAGAAGATGTTTTAAAAGCCAAAGAAAGACTTCAACAAGCAAACTTAGCGACTTTTGATGAGATGAATACCAACTGTTGTTATGCCAGACAAGATAAAATCTGGGTCACCAGTCCAGATGGTCATCGTTGGGAGGTATTTACGGTTCACGAAGACGTAGACCACAACGATGATGTAAAAAACACCAAAGAAACAAGTTCTTCTTGCTGCCAATCATAAAGAATGCACATATGAATAGGGGAGTGGCATCTACCATGCAAAGTTTCTATGAAATCGAACAACTAACGAAAATCAAACAGGAAGAAATGCGCCAAGATTTATGTAATCGATCCTCTATGATCAAACAAAATGGACATACCTCTTTATTCGGGAGAATTCAATCCTTTTTTCATCGACCGACCGTTTTACAAGAGGAAGTTTGTTGCATGGATCAGGTATGCTGTGCCAACTAAATAGAAAGTGAATGAGATATCTATAAACATAAAAGAGAGTCACTTCTATAGAAGGAAGTGACTCTTTGCTTATTTCTTGGATTTAGCAAACTGTTGAATACGAGCTTCGATTTCATCCCGTACTCGTTTGAAGACAGCCCATTTTTCTTCTTCTGTTCCTTGTGCTCTTGCTGGATCATCAAATCCCCAATGATCTCGTTGTACATGTGGGGGAGTCATCGGGCATTTATCATTGGCATCTCCGCAAAGTGTGATGACATAATCCGCTTTATTTAGTAACTCAGGATCAATGATATCTGAAGTCTGTTTGGAGATATCAATTCCTTTTTCCGCCATGACTTCAACTGCTTTTGGATTTAGTCCATGTGCTTCAATGCCTGCACTATATACTTCGAATTCATCTCCTAAATAATTCTTTCCAAATCCTTCTGCGATCTGACTTCTGCAAGAGTTTCCTGTGCAAAGGAAGTAAATGATTTTCTTTTTACTCATCGATAACCCTCCTTGATGGTACTTGAAAGTATTTCTTTCGAAACCAAAATGCAACGTTCACCAAACCAATAAGAACAGGTACTTCTACCAATGGCCCAATAACCGCTGCAAAGGCAGCTCCGGAGTTAATCCCAAATACTCCAATAGCAACTGCAATCGCCAATTCAAAGTTGTTACTTGCTGCTGTAAAAGAAAGAGAAACAGTTTGTGAATAATCTGCTCCCGCCTTTTTTCCCATATAAAAAGAGATAAAGAACATGATGACAAAATAAATCAGTAAGGGGACAGCGATTTGGAGAACATCCAATGGCAATTGTAGAAGCTGATTTCCTTTTAGAGAGAACATGACAAAGATGGTAAAGAGGAGAGCGATCAAGGTAATGGGACTGATCATGGGAATAAAACTTTTTTCATACCATTCTCGATCCTTTGCTTTTACTAGACTAAATCGAGTGATCATTCCAGCAACGAAGGGAATACCAAGGTAAATTAATACACTTTCGGCTACTTGCCCCATTGTGATATAAACAGTTTGCCCTTTAAGTCCAAGCCAAGTAGGAAAAATCGTAAGGAACAAATAAGCATAAACAGAATAAAAGAGAATTTGAAATACGGAGTTAAAGGCAACTAACCCTGCTGCATATTCTCGGTTTCCCTTTGCTAATTCATTCCAAACAATGACCATTGCAATACATCGTGCTAAGCCAATTAAAATCAAACCTACCATGTATTCGGGTTTATCTCGTAAAAAGATAAGAGCTAGGGCAAACATAAGGATCGGACCAATTACCCAGTTTTGAACAAGTGATAAACCGAGAATTCGCACGTTGCGAAAAACTTGCCACAGTTCTTCATATCGAACTTTTGCTAGAGGAGGATACATCATCAAAATCAAACCAATAGCAATGGGAATAGAGGTAGTTCCAGCCTGATATTGGGTTAGGCTTTTTATCATACTTGGAAAAAGTGAACCTGCTCCAATTCCAATGCCCATTGCAAGAAAAATCCAGAGTGTTAAATAGCGATCCAAGAACGAAAGTCTTCTCATCACTCCACTCATCGGGTCACAACCTTTCCATCAAAATAGATGAATATAGGCGATAATTGCAGTTTAGTTACAAAGAACACGAAGTCCCTTTTTCTTTAGTTCCTCGATTTCCTTCTGCATGTCTGGAAGTGTTCCTAAAATCGATTCAAAAAAGGGATAGCTGCTACCATCCAAGGAATAAAAAACCCATTGTCCATTTCGACGTTCCTTCACCAACTTTGCTGTTTTGAGTTTCCTCATGTGTTGAGAAACAGCAGGTTGACTAATTTGGAGGATTTCTACAATCTCACAGACACATAGCTCCTCTTCTTTTAGTAAGGAAAGGATGTGTAAACGAGTCTTATCTCCAAGGACTTTATGACATTCTGCTAACTGCTCCAGTTCTAACATGGTTCATCACCTCATTCATATATAAGCATATGCTTATATATTTGTCAAAATGATTTTAAATCATAACATTACGATATTGAAATATTTGAATATCCATTGGAAAGGTCTTAGATGGCAACTTTCTGGCATTATTTTGTCACCAAATTCCTTTAGATAGTTACTAATATAGTAATTGGAGTAGTCTATTTTTCTGCTAATCGACTTATCTCTTGTGGGGTAATGCCCACTTTTTTATGTTTCAGGGAGAGGAATAATATGCATATCTAAATTATACTAATAGAACAAATTAATCCAGCACCCTATAACCCAAGGATTGACCTAAAACCAAACGATGTGGAATATCAAAAACTCCAACGCTCTATTCAGGAGTTTGGCTATGTAGAGCCACTTGTCTGGAACAAACGACTGGTCATTTAGTAGGTGGACATCAGCGGTTTAAGATTTTAATAGATCAAGGGTTATCCGAAGTAGAATGTTCTGTTGTGGATCTAGATGAACAGAAAGAAAAAGCTCTTAACATTGCTCTTAACAAGATTAGTGGTGACTGGGATCTATTAAGATTAAAAGATTTACTGGAAGAGTTAGATGTAGGTGACTTTGATGTAGAGTTGACCGGATTCGATCACGATGAAATTGAGGATTTGATGACGCAATTCTTTGTTGAAGCTGATCCAGAAGAAGATGACTTTGATGTAAAGGAAGAGTTAGAAAGTATAGAAGAACCCATCACTCAAAAGGGAGATATCTGGGTACTTGGCAATCATCGTCTTATTTGTGGTGATGCAACTTTTACAGAAACTTTCCAACGATTAGTGAAGAATCAAGTGGTAGACATGGTCTTTACTGATCCACCTTATAATGTCGATTATACAGGAAAAACAAAGGAAGCTCTTAAAATTCAAAACGATAAAATGAACAATAGTCAGTTCTATCAATTTCTATATGATGCCTTTACCAATATGATTGCCGTCACTCAGCTAGGTGGCGGTATTTATATTTGTCACGCAGATAGCGAAGGAATCAACTTTCGCACTGCGATGGTAGATGCAGGTTGGGAGTTAAAACAATGCATCATTTGGGCGAAAAATGCGATGGTTCTCGGTAGGCAAGATTATCATTGGCAACATGAGCCTATCCTCTATGGATGGAAGCCCGGTGCAAGTCACCAATGGCATGGGGATCGAAAGCAAACCACGCTTTGGAATATCGATAGACCATCTCGGAACAAAGATCACCCGACGATGAAACCCATTGGTATTCCTGCAAAGGCAATACAAAACTCCTCCAAACAAGGAGACATTATTCTTGATCCTTTTCTTGGTTCCGGTTCTACCTTGATGGCAGCGGAACAAACAAACCGAGTCTGTTATGGGATTGAACTAGACCCAATCTACTGTGATGTGATTGTGAAAAGGTGGGAGGAGTATACGAATCAGAAAGCGGTGAAAGAAGGTGGCGAGACCTGAAAAATTAACGCCAGAAATACAACAGAAGATAGTGGACTCTCTTCGGATGGGTAACTATATCGAGACAGCATCTGCTTATGCAGGAATTAATAAAACGACACTATATGATTGGTTAAAACGTGGTGCAAGAGAGAAAAGAGGAAAGTATAAACAGTTTTCCAACGCAGTAGAAAAAGCAATGGCAGAAGCTGAAATGCGGGATGTCGCACTCATTGCACAAGCGGCAAAAGAGAACTGGCAGGCGGCTGCGTGGCGGCTAGAGCGAAAGTACCCGGCTCGTTGGGGCAGGAAGACACAGCACGAAGTTACAGGCAAAGACGGCAAGCCTGTGGAAATTACCAACTCCAAGCAACAGCTACTTGAAAAAATCAATGCCATCGTTCAGAAAAAGACGAGCCACGACGAGGAAAACCCGATCTAGGTCGGGCCCCCTTGTTGGATAGAAGGGAATTTATTCTACTTCTACATAGTTGGTGATGGTTGCTAGTGCTTCGTGGTAGTTTCCGCAAGCCATCACCTCTTTTGCCATTTTATTGGCTTGTTCCTGTTGCCCTGCTCTTCTTAGTGCTTGGCTGGCAAGTCCGATGAGGTTGAAGATATTTCCGTTTGCTCCGATTAATTTCGCTACAGGTTTCTGATTGGTTGTCATGGTTGTATTCCCCCTAGTTGTCGTGTGCCTTTTGGCATTGACATCATAGCTCTGTTATTGGTAGTAATCAACTAATTTATCAAATAATTCCTTAACGAAGTTTGAACGAAATAGAGATGGAGATGAATGAAGAGGCCACCATGATTATCCAGTTTGTGCTATATTAAAGTTTGAAAAGTTCTTTATATGTAAAGGATGAGAAATGATCGAGATACTTGAAATAAGCCAAAGAAAAGATTTTTTAGATGAAACCGTTAGAATATTTTGGGAGCAATGGGGGAATGAGCAAAACTACAAATTTTATCAAGATTGTATACTTCATTCATGCCGGACTACAGATGAAATCCCAAGATTTTACGTTGCACTGCTGAACGAATCTATCATTGGCACTTACGCATTATTAAGAAACGATCTCAACAGTCGTCAAGATTTATCCCCCTGGTTTGCTTGTTTATACGTCGATCCGGAGCATAGAGGGAAAAAAATTGGTTCCTATCTTCTTAAACATGCCCTTCAAGAGACTTATAAAAAAGGATATCAGAAACTTTATTTAACTACTGATCTAGAGGGTTATTACGAAAAATATGGCTGGACTCATACAACGGAAGCATATGGTTGTGTTAGCGGCAGATCGATGAAGGTATACGAAAAATCCACAAAGCAAAATAGTAGCTTACAAGAATGACTTGAGATCATTTTCTTTCTTATTTATCAAATAATTCCTTAATGAAGTTTGAACAGAATTTTGATGGAAATTAGATAGAGGAATCCCACGATTGTCCAAGGATACTCACGAGGAAAACCCGACCTAATCGGGTTTCTTTGCATGCCATGCGTTCTACAGGGAAAAGTTAGGCTTGCTTAAGGCTTGTATCAGTAAGTTTAGATGCAAGGGGTTGTTCGTCCAAGTTACGCCCCATCGATAGTCGTCGTTCCAGCTTAGGGAAGCGGTGATCGTGTATCCGATACCAAGCCCTGTCGCTGGTTGAACAGTCACCTTGATATCTGGTCCAGTTATAGCTTTTCCTTCGGCTATGTATCGTTCAATCGTTGGGCTGATTCGTTTTTTCGCTTCTTCTTCGTTATCGACTGCGTATTGGTAGAGGATACCGTCTAGTTCTCCTACTATGGTTTTTAGTTTGGAGCCAATGGCGTGAATTTGTTTGGGCTCCATTCCCTTTTGTTCGGCGTAGCTCCATTCTTGAAAAGTGTTCCGCAGGTTTTTTACTAATTCCATTTGATGTAATCCTCCTAGATGTAAGTGTTCTTCGCTTGCATGAACACATTAGCTCTGATTTTGGGATTAATCAACTATTTTATCAAATATTTCCTTAATGAATTTGGAACGAAAGTGGAATGGAGACTGGCGGAGAATTACACAGTATTATCCATTGGTGATCACAAGGAAAACCCGATCTAGTCGGGCTCCCTTTGGAAGGGGAGTTATAGTTTAAAGTTGGGATGGAGCAAGGCTTGTAAAAGTATGTTTACAGCTATTGGATCAGCTTCGTAGGTGAAGAAAAGTCCTTCAAAGGTGTTTCCGGTTTGGTAAGGCATGACGTAAAGGTTATATCCTTTTTCGCATTCGTCTTCAAACGTTTCGATTCGAATGCTGATGCCGTCCCCGATGAGGTATCTGTCATATTTCATTGCTTGTTTCTTTCGTCTTTCCACCATAGGGCTGAATCGTTTGGTAAATTCGTGGGGATTTTCAATTCGGTATTCAAAAATTTGCTCATTAAGTTTCGAACCTAGTTCGTGAATCTGTTCCTTGGTGTTGTTGTAATTTTTGATGGTAGCTTGCTTCAAAATGTCTCTTACTTGGTGTGCAATATTCATGGTGTGTTCCTCCTGATGTAGGCGTTCTTTGCTTGCATGAACACATTAGCTCTGTTTAAAGGATGAAGTAACCAAAATTATAAAAATATTCCTTAATAAAATTTAGACGTAAAACAAAAAAAAGCTCGGTTTTTACCGAGCATTCCTTTATAAATAGTTCGGTATCTCGTAGCCCATCTCAAATAGTTTTTTGCTATCTGCGGGGAGTAGGAGCCAATAGTGGTTGTCATCTCCTACGAGAATATTCGTAGGAAGGTGGTCGAGGTTTTGGGCATTTACCGCATACTCCAAATGGCGAAATCGGTAAATGGGACCGAGTAAATTCAAATCGTCTCGGGTGATTTTCTCCCCTTCCGATTCGATATCGATAAGGTAATCTTCCTCTGCTATTAATCTTCTCGCGTGTCTTGGTTCGGCTGCGCAGTATTGGAAATCTTCATTTACAATTACGACGAATTGTTGTTTGTTGTAGTACATGAAGTGGTACGCTTCTACTTTACTGGGGAATAGTTTTACTCGTGTTTTCATGGTGTTCCTCCTAGGTGTGTGCTTGCCTATCGCTTAGGCACACACAGATTACCTCTGTGTTTCGGCTTAATCAACCAATTATGAGAAAATATTCCTTAATAAAATTTGTCTGCAAAGTGTGATGAATATGGAGCTATCAAGAACGGAAAACGAATCCATAGCGATGCAAGTGAGCCAGCTTCTGGAGGACGAACGGAGGCAACTGTTGGATGCATTATCCAACGAGGAAGCAAATGCCCTTTTGTATCAATGGGGATTTTGGGCTCGACCTAATCAACTTCCTCCAAAGGGAAACTGGCGGACATGGCTCTTACTAGCCGGACGTGGCTTTGGAAAAACCAGAACAGGGGCAGAGTATATCATCGAGCAAATCAGGACAGAGAAAGCCACACGAGTGGCTCTCGTTGCGCCTACACCAGCAGATGCAAGGGATGTCATGATTCAAGGAGAGAGTGGCATCTTAACAATCAGCCCGCCTTGGTTTATGCCGAAGTATGAGCCTTCGAAGCGCAGGATTACATGGCCGAATGGAGCGATTGCTACTATCTACTCTGGTGCACATCCGGATCAACTACGGGGACCGCAGCACGAACTGGCATGGGCGGATGAACTTGCAGCGTGGAAGTATCCGCAAGAGACATGGGACATGCTTATGTTTGGACTTCGGTTAGGTACAAACCCAAGGGTAGTCGTCACCACCACACCCAAGCCGATCCCTGTGGTGCAGTCGCTTGTAAAAGCACAGACAACAGCGGTAACCAAGGGTTCAACGTTTGATAACGCAGTAAACCTAGCTCCTGCCTTCTTGGAACAAATCGTGACCAAGTATGAAGGAACTCGTTTGGGAAGACAGGAGTTGTATGCGGAGATCTTGGACGATGTGCCAGGAGCTTTGTGGAAGCGTCAAATGCTGGAGGATACACGGGTGGGAGAACATCCAGAGTTGATACGAGTCATCATTGGAATCGATCCAGCTGCAACGGAAAATGAGGAATCGGATGAAACGGGCATTGTAGTAGTTGGCAAAGGGGTGGATGGACATGCCTATGTCTTAGATGATCTTTCTCTGCATGCTTCTCCGGATGGTTGGGCACGAACAGCAGTTACTGCCTACTATAACTACGAAGCGGATCGGATAGTCGCAGAGATCAACAACGGTGGGGATATGGTGGAGCATACGATCCGAACTGTAGACAAAACAGTGTCCTACAAAAAGGTACATGCCAGTAGAGGGAAACTCACAAGAGCAGAACCGATTGCTGCTTTGTATGAGCAAGGGAAGGTGCATCATGTAGGAAGCTTCGGGACACTAGAAGATCAGATGTGTACATGGGCTCCGAGTCAGATGCAGTCCCCTGACCGAATGGATGCACTAGTTTGGGCATTAACGGAATTGATGTTAAAGAAGGACAAACCAACGGTGAAAGCAAGAGTGGTCTAGGAGGTGATCATCGTGGACAAACCAGCAGTCAAAGCCTATGTATTAAAGAACGGAGATGTACTATCCACCAATTATCTCCAGCAGTATGCAGTAAAACAATCCAAGCAAATACCAGAAGATGTATTTGGTTCAGAGTATGGAAAAACAGGGATTATTGCTCCTCTCTATCACCCAGAAGCATTGGCAAAATTAATGGAAATGAACACCTATCATTATCGGGCTGTGAAAACTAAGGCACGAGATACCGTAGGACTTGGATGGTCATTGGTTCCTGCATCAGAGAAGTCAAATGAAGCTCAGAAAGATACAGTGATGTCATTTCTCCAATCTCCTCATCCTGAAGAAACTTTGGAAGAGATTCTCACCAAGTGGATGGAAGATTACGAAGCGACAGGGAATGGATACTTAGAACTCATTCGAGGAAAAGATATCTTGGAAGGACTGGAACATATCCCTGCTCATACAATGCGAAGGCATCGGGATGATGTCTTATTTGTCCAGATACGAGGAGCCAAAAGACGCTGGTTCAAACGAGCAGGTGCACCTTGGGATGTGGATTATGAAACGGGAGAGAAGGTTTCACTGGGAGGGCTGACACTAGAACGAAGAGCCACCGAAGTTCTCCATATATTAAATTACTCCACTCGTTCGGATTACTATGGTTCTCCAGATGTGCTTCCTGCTTTGGGAGCGATCTTAGGAGATCAAGAAAGAGCAGAGTTTAATATCGATTTCTTTGAAAACCATGCCATTCCAGCTTATGCGGTAACCGTAAGTGGAGCCGATTTGGATGAACAAACAGAGAACATGATCAAACAATACTTTCAGAGAGACTTAAAAGATAATCGGCATGCCACACTGGTTCTTACGGCATCGGGTGGAGATGGAGAAAAAGTAGAATTTAAATTTGAGGCTCTTTCGGTAGATGTGAAAGAAGCCTCTTTTCGTTTGTATCGAAAAGATAATCGAGATGAAGTCTTGTCTGCTCATGGTGTCCCACCCTATCGGGCAGGAATTGCAGAGGAAGGATCACTTGGAGGTTCTACTGCAGTAGAATCCACTGAGATTTATAAACAATCCATCCTGTGGCCGAGACAGAACATGGTAGAAGCAAGATTGAACAAACACATCCTGCGTGATGCTTTTGGTGTAACGGATTGGAAGCTGGAGTTTCATGAGATCGATACTCGTGATGAAGCAAGGGAAACGGATGTATATACCAAACTCTTTGCGATGGGGGCCATTACATCCAATAAGATTCGAGAGAACATGGGCGAGGAACGTATCGACCATCCGATCATGGATACTCCTTTTATCGGTGGAGTTCCCATTTATCAGTTGGGGAATAGTTCTCCACAAGTTACCCAGAATCCTGATTTGATAGCAGAAATCAAGAGTTTGCATCGTAAGTTACTGGAAGTGGTGATCAAATGAACCAGAAAGCAGAACGCATGCTGGAGGAGATCACCACTTTTTTGTGCAGTTGTGGAGAGTTTCCAGCCTTCAAGGGAGTAGATGAGGCGACACTCGTAGCAGAGCAAAAGCTGGAGAAAGAATTATTTCGTTTATTTGTTGGAGTAGAGAATCGACTTCTTTCCCGTTTGGTGTATCTGGGGTATGTCCCACAAGATGCGGAACGAAGGAAAGTGTTTGTAGAAGAATTTCTGAAACATCTGTATGACGAGGTTGCAGCAGTGATTGTGAACAATGCTATGAGCAGTGCGAAAAGAGGTCGTTTTCTTGCCTTTGATGATCTGGAGGAAAATGGCGTCCGCTTTTCTTACACTGAATTTGATCGTTGGACCTATGATCGACTACGAAGAAAGTTTTATACCTTTAGCCAAGATACAGCGAAGCGCATTATCGGAGATATTGAAGGGAACCTAGCCAACTCTTATCAACAGGGACTAGGGATTGATCAGGCAGCAGAAGCATTACGAAAAGAATTTACAGAAATTCGAGATTACCGTCTTCGCTTGATTGATCGAACGGAGATCAACTCCGCACAAAATGAAGGGATACAAGTTACACTGGAAGACTTGAGTGTTCCATACAAACAATGGCTCACTGCTAGAGATACACGAGTGAGAGGGTACAAACCAGCGGATAAAGCTAATCATGTGAAGATACATGGGGAGGTGGTAAGGCTAAATGAGCGTTTCTCCAATGGTCTGTTTATTCCCGGAGATCGAACAGGAAGAATAGAGGAGTGGATCAACTGTCGGTGTCGGATTCGTCCTTATATACCAAGAAATGGAGAGGCTATCCTTTCTACACCTTACCGATAGAAAAAGTTATAGCTTTATCTTTTTAATTAAGTCCCAAGTAGCAAAGCAATCGGCTAATGCCCGATGCTTGATGGGATAACCTACGGCATTCTCTAAGGAAATACCTTGATTACTTTTCAAAAGATGCTGGTACGCTCGGCATAAGCAGATCATTTCGATAAAGGGTGTTTTGATTCCCCACATTCGATTCGTTTGTCTCAGGTATTTTAGTTCTGAAAAAGAACCAAAGGAAAGTATTCTTCTATGTCTGTACCGTAAAATTTGATAAACCTCTTTATGAACTTGTTTCCAAGTTGGAGCATTTTCCACCATTTCATTGGTAATGCCATGAATTTGAGTGCTTTCTTCTGAAATTGGATGTATTGGCTTAATAAGGGATCGGTATTGTACTTTCCTTCTTGCATCAATAATAGCTATCTCGATAATTTCAGCAGTTGTACTTGTTGAAAATCCAGTTGCTTCTATATCGAGAATCGACCAATCATAGCTCTTTTTTAAAGAAGCAAATAGTCTTCTTGCTTCTTTGCGTCGATTACGTTTTAACTGTTCTTTCTGTAACTGTTTCTGATCGAGTTCAGTGATCATATTGGTTACCTACTTTACTAGATTTCCTTATTTGATTTCGTAGATTCCATTATTACCAATTTTGTATAGAAAAATAAATGTGGAGGTGACCACATGACTGAGTTAACTGCACCAGTAATAAAACGAAATGATGAAAAACGAATTGTCTATGGTCCTGTCCTGATACCCGGTGAAGCTGATCACGATGGAGATGTTGTTTCTATCGATAAAATTGAGCAAGTAGCTCATGATTTTGCAGAGAAATATGGCAACATCGATCTCATGCACAGTCTAAACAATGTGGGCAAGATGGTAGAAACCTATCTTTCTCCTTTTGACCTTACTTTTGAGGACATTACAGTGCCAAAAGGATCGTGGATGATGGGAGTTCGAGTAACAGATGAGGAGTCATGGGAAGCAGTGAAATCCGGAAAGCTCACAGGTTTCTCTATCATGGGAATTCGATCCACTGCAATCAAAAGCAAAGAGGAGACAGCAGTGAAACGAACGACTCTCGCTGATCTAGGGGAGGAGTGGATTGTGAATGCAGTGTCTTTGGTGGATGAGCCTGCTGTTCCTAAGGCGAAATTCCTTGTTGTGAAATCCAAAGAACCAGAACAACCCAAGAATACTGGATTCTTTGCCAAGTTAAAACAAGCCTTGAGCCGAAACGAAGAGTCTGCTGAATCGGAAGGAGGAGAAGAAATGACAAAAGAAGAAATTCAAGTGTTTATCCAGTCCTCTGTCAAAACAGCAATGCAAGAGGTATTGGAGGACTGGATTCCACCGCTGGAATCCGATGATCCCGTAACAGCACAACAACAAGAACACACATTGGCGGAACAACCCAACCTAGAGGAAACCGAAGTCAAGCAAGAATCAGAGGATGATATAACCCTTAGTAAACAAGAATATGAAACCCTTCTTGATCAGATTCAAGACATGGAGAAGGTAGTCGAAAAAGCCAGAGGTTTTGGGCTTTTTTTTCGTTCCAATAAGTTAAAAGGTCAAGATCATGATTCATCTGAGCAGCACAAACCAATCGAACAGGATCGAGATATCTTCGGTCGCCGTATCCAGAAATAGAGAGGATGAGATGGCATGAACACACAAGAATTATTAACCAAGTTAGATGGTGCAGTGAAAGCTATTACTCGTGGAGATATGGGACAAGGGTTACTTACTCCCGAAAAAGCAAATCAATTTATTCGAGTGGTACAAGACTCCACTCCGTTGTTGTCGGCATCTCGTCGACTGACGATGAATGCCCCTACTCGTGACATTGACCGCATTCTGTTTAATGGTCGCATTCTAGCTGGTACGGGTGGAGATCAAAACCCAGTTACCAATGAAAAGAAAACGGTCCCTTATTTAAACAAATTGGATGCCCAAGAGCTGGGCGGGTTTGTTGGAGTTACCGACACCACGTTAGAGGATAATATCGAACGTGCCAATTTTGAAGATACGATTATTCAATTATTGGGGGATGCTACTGGGCGAGATTTGGAGTACTTGTTTCTGGCAGGAGACAAATCCCTTTCTGCTGATCCCCTGCTCAAAGTAACGGACGGCTGGTTAAAGAAAACAGCCAATAAAGTAACAGGTGGAGATGCAGGAACACTCTCCGCCAGTCAGTTTGATAAAACCAAGGTCGACGATTTGCTGAATAAACTGCTGTCGGTTGTGCCCAAGAAGTATATGACGGATTTATCGCAATGGAGATATTTTGTGACTTGGGACATCTTAGATGATTATCGGGATGCTTTACGAGAAAGACAAACGGCTCTTGGTGATTTTGCACAAACCGGAGCAAACCAACTGGCGTTCAAAGGAATCATTCTGGAGTATGTTCCCCAAATGCCATTGGGAACAGCACTGCTCGCCCCTCCCAACAACTTAGTCTATGGATTGTATCGGGATGTAAAAATCGAACCAGATCGAGTACCAAAAGAGAGAAAAACCGATTTTGTCGTGACGGTGCGTGCAGATGCTCACTTTGAAGACGAGAATGCTTCTGCTGTTGCGACTGGATATGTAGGAGTGTGATGAAATGAAAGTAAAAGTACAGAATACATCCGAGCGAGTGGTGGAACGATTGGGTTACTTCTTCCAACCAAAAGAAGAGCAAGAGGTTGAAATCTCTCACCCACGGCATCACACTTTACTGGAAGCGTGTCAGTATCTACAAGTGGAAGAAATCAAAGATAAAAGAAAAAGCAGTAAGACAGGGTGATCAACATGTATGGAATGCCCAAGCAAATTCGAGAACTAACAGGAATCCAAGCATCCAGCTTTTCCAAGACGATGTCCGAAGAAGAGTTGGATGCTGTTTTATTGCAGTGGATCAATCATATCAGTGTAGAGATCGATACCCGATTAAAAGAAACTGTCACAAACAGTGACCCTAGATATGGTGGAGTAGAAGCCATAGCACTCCGTACCCTATCGAAGTTCGTAGGATATGCCATTCAAAATCGAACAACCAAGGTTGTACAAATTGGGGACTTTGCAATTCAATTGCTTAATGCATCTGATGTCATAAAAGATTTGAGTTGGGAACTCAAACCTTACGCGAAAAAGAAGATTGCTGTTTTTCTTTCCTCCGAGGTGATACTTGATGTCAGTACGAGTGGATGAGGGTGAACTTCGGGAGATTGCAAGGAAGGCAGCCGAAGCAGTAAAACAAGCAGTACGATTAACTGCAGTAGAACTGACAGGCAACATTCGAGAGAACAGCCCAGTGGATCATGGACGACTAGCTGGATCATGGAATATGAAGCCAACGGGAGCTTTGAGCTACAAGGTTTATACAGCCGTTCAATATGCTCGTTTTGTAAATGATGGAACAGGTGTATATGGATCTTCAGGAAAACCAATCCAATCCAAAAAACAAGGGAAAACGATTATTCCTAAAAGCCCCAATGGTGTTCTTGTCTTTGAAATCAATGGAAAAACGGTATTTGCAAAATCGGTGAAACAACCTAGATCCCCTTTGGTATTTCGTGTAGGTGGAAAAACGGTACATGCCATGAGCGTGAGAGGGATGAGAGGAAGAAAGTATGTGGAGAAATCCATTTCCCAAACCGAGAGACGAAAAGCAGAGTTTGTAGAAATGGCATTGGTGAAGGCAGGGTTAACATGAGTTATACCATCGATACCCGTAACCTAGCAGAGATAAGAAAAGAAATAAAAGATGCCATTCTGCAGAAGTTACAAGAGGTGAGAACAGCTACCTTATCCCCTGTTGTTTCGATTGTATATGGGGATCAAATGGAAGCAGGAACCATCGAGGAAATGCCTGTCCTATGGATACTGCCTGTTTCCCATCAGCCGGAATTTAAAGGAGGACATACCGCACTCCATGATTTCATCTTTGATTTTGTGGTGATGGTGCATGATTTGGAATCCATCACAGGGAAAGAGTTAGCCGAAGAGTTAACTGCAAGGGTATATGACATAATCATTTCAGATCGAACATTGGGGAAGAAAGTATTTGATGTTCGAGCCTTAAACTTTGATCCAAGCTATGAAGCATTTGCCAATTCCAATGTTTATTGGGCGAGTTGTGAATTTGCTTTTCGGATTCAAAGGAGGGAATAAGAAAAAGTTGTGGCTGGACTTTCTCTATCACATGGTATGTGACAAGGATATCCAGCCTTTTGCATGACGCCTTTTCGGTTGAAGGCAATCATACAAATCGGTGTCACACGAGAATCAGGAATCCGGTTCCCCGTCAGGGTTCAGAAAGCGACCCCAGTCCTCGGAAGGGAGAACAGGGAAGCTCAGGCTGGCGATGTTGAGAGCCAACCTCTCGTCCACTCCGTAGAGAGGAGGGTCGTCAGATCGAAGAAGAGAAACCAAATTCTCAGGAAGATTGCGCATCTCTACTCCTCGTTGCGATGCCGACTTTTTTTTATTATAAGATACTACTTTTTTTATGTATATAGGGAGGGATTTTCAATTGGGCATTACCAGATATTTCAGCTATGGAGAAGAAACCATCTTTGGAACACCTGTATTAGCAATAGAAACCATCGATCCAGAATCAGCCGAGCTTGATCCCAGTGGAGATCAGGCTCTTATTTATGAAGGAGTGTCGAGATTAGATCGAACGGTAGCACCTGCTCTCTATCGGAGTGAGGGTTCTTTGTCTACTCCTGTTGACCTTACTGCTTTTCCTTGGTTTCTCAAATGGGCATTGGGTGGATATACCGTAACCGGAACAGACCCAACTTTTACGCATCATTTTTTTCCAGAGCAGTCCGCTTTGATGAAATCTTTTACTGCTAGGGTGGGAAAGGATGTATTGGAGCACATCTTTACCGGATGCGTAGTTGGTTCTCTTTCCTTGGAATTGGATGACGGATTTTTCAAAGGTAGTGTAGATATTGTTGGAGGAGCAGATCAGAAAGGAACACTTTTAGCCAATCCAACGTTTACGCAAGGAGAAATCTATGCTCCTCACCAAGTTACTGCGGAGATCAATGGAGTGGATGAGTCGGCAACTATCGAAAGTTTCTCCATCAAGATTGAGACAGGAGCAGATAACGAGGCTGGCCGTACCATTGGTTCCCGATTTCCAAGAAGAGCTTATCGAGGGGCTTTTTCGGTTGAGATCGAATTGGGATTATCTTTTTTCTCTACTACCCAATTGGAGCGATTTTGGGGAACGGCAACGGGTCCAAGTACCAATAAACTAACGGAGATCGATACCAACATACATGTAGGAGATAACATGGATATCTTGATTCCACGAGCAGTTTACACAGCCATGTCCCAACCGCTAAGTGGTCGAGATCGGATTGAACAGTCTGCTACCATCCGAGCTTTGGTGAAAGCCGATGGAACAGGACCGATTGAGTTTTCGATCAACAACAGCAAGGCAAGTTATATCCCAGTGTAGGAAAAATTGTAGGCAATCATTGCCGGCATTACTTCTGACAATCTTTCCTATAGCAAAGAGAAAGAAGGTAAACAGATGACGACCAAATTAACACCTGCACTTCTTGCAGGGAAATCTTATATCGAAATCGTTCGTCTGAAAGTAGAGGGTCAGACATTTGAAGTAGAGATTCGTCCCCTTACGCATATCGAAAAAAGACAAGTAGAAGCCTGTGAACAAGCATCAGTGAAAGTAAATACGAAGAGTGCAGGGACAACCGGAAAACTGAACACACAAACGTTTGAAGTAAATGCTGGTGAATTGGTACGAGATCAAGGGAATGCACAATTAAAGGCAGTTGCACTGGGAACCGTAGATAAGGAATGGAACGAAGAAACGATCAATCAGCTATGGAAATCCGAATGGGTGGAACAAGTCTACCAGCGAATTGCTGAAATATCTGGATTGAATCGAGCGAAACAAGACTCCTTTCGTGGCTAGCCATGAAGCAAAGGAGTTTTATTTTTTTGTTCGACATCTTCATATGTCTCCAGAATCGTATGCACAGTTAACCGAGTTACAAAAACAAACCCTAATTTATCACTGGAACGAAGAACAGAAGGCAGAAGAACGCAGAAACAAAAGGCTGGCGAAGAGTAGGAGGTGAGGAAATGGCAAATAACATCGTTGAAATTGTGGTGAAAGGAATTGACCAAGCCTCCAAAGTTTTGGAGAGAGTGTCTCAAAATGCCGAACATTCCTTTGCTAACGTGGGGGATGCGGTAGATCGAATAGAAGAGAAGCTCCGTACACTCCCTGAACCCAACTTGGATATTCATGTTCAAGAAGAACGCGCAAAAGCAGAACTAAAACAATTGCAGAGAGAAGCGGATGTCGCTACCAGAGATCGGCATATCACGATTACGGCGAAGGCAGGACAAGCACTCGCTTTGCTTCGTAAAGTTAACGAACGAATGAATGAAGTAGGTCAGCGTGGACGAGAAGTAGGAGAAGGGATGATCGATTTCTCGGAAAACGTAGCGCAAGGGTTAACCGTTCCTATTGCTTTAGTAGGAGCATTGGCGTTTAAAGCTACGGCAGATGTGGATCATGCGTTGGCGATCCTCTCTGCTCGTGTAGGCGGGGTGAAACAAAGCATTCAGCAAGTAACCCCTATTGTGAAAAGTGTATTCGATCAAGGCTTGGGAGAAAGTTTAGCGAGCGTAGCAGATGTGGCTGGATATGCACGAACCAAATTAAGCAGTTTGTCTACGGTTCAGTTGGAACAGATCATTGTTCAAGCAGAGTCTTTGGAAAAAGCTATTGGGACGGACGCTGTTGGTGCGATTGATGAAGTGATCGCCATCATGGAAACCTACAAAGTATCTGCATCTCAGGCGATGGATTTAGTGGCAGCAGGATATACCGAAGCGGATTTGTCCGTTGAAAAGTTAACTGAGGGATTGAAAAAGAATAGTACAGAAAAACAGAAAGCTGCTATCGTAGCAAAAAACCTAAACCAAAAGTTACAGGAGACAAAAGGGCGAGCAGAAGAAGTGGCGAAAGCCATGCAGACATCCCCTTATGTTCAATTGATCGCTCAATGGCGACAACTACAAGAAGCCTTAACTCCCATTGGCGAACAGTTACTGGCTTTATCCCAGCAATATCTCCCAATGGTCATTCAGAAGGTACAAGAATTTGGGCAATGGTTTGCATCCCTTTCTAAATCTTCTCAGGTAGCGATCATTGGATTTACCGCATTATTGGCGGTGCTTCCCCTTGTTACCATGTTTCTTGGAGCTTTGGTTATGACGGCATCTGCTCTTATTCCTCTGTTTGCTGAGATTGGAGGAACAGCAGGATTGGTCGTAGCAGGGATCGCTGCAGTAGTAGGCGTGGTTATGCTTTTAATGAACTATGTTAAAGGATTTCGAGAAACCGTAACGGCTCTGTGGGATGGATTTGTTTCGTCTATCTCGAACAGTGCCAACCAATTTGGGACCTATATCCAGCCAATTCAAGATTCCTTTTCTCGGCTGTGGCAAGGACTACAACCGTTACTAGGGAGTATTGGTGTATTAGTGGCATCAGCGATTGCCATTATCCTTCCTCTGATTAATGGATTATTTCGGGCATTAGGTCCACTTGCCACTTTAATCGTCAATGCCATTTCGTTAGCTATCAATACACTGAGTATGCTGGTCGCCTTTCTGGTTGGGGACTGGCAGGCAGGACTACAATTTTTAAACAATGCCTCAACGGAATTTGCAAATATTTTTATGAATTTGTGGAATGTACTAGCGGAGTTTGTGATGGGAATCGTTGATACAGTAGTGTCCATGCTCATTGCTATGGGTGTCAATGTAAACGCTATTCTATCCTCCATCGCTAGTTTTTTTGTGAACATTTTTCAATCTATCTATAGCTTTACTATCGGGGTCATGAGTGGGATTGCAAGTAGCGTTACTACTGGGATAAGCCTAGCGAGTTCCTTTTTTTCTGCTGGCATTCGATCCATGCAAGCAACTGCGTCTAGCGGATGGAATGTGATTCTTTCCTTAGCAAGAGGGGTTCTTTCTGGAATATCTGGCACTTTTCGTAGCTTACAGAGTGCACTTTTTGGTATTTGGTCGGGAATCCGTTCTGCGGCTTCTAGTAGCTGGAACGCAGTGAAAAATGCCATTATTAAACCGATTCAGTCTGCTAAATCGATACTACTTGGCATTATTTCTAGTATCCGCAATGCCTTTGCGAGTATGAGAATCACCATCCCGAAACCAAGATTGCCAAGGATCAGCATTGGCAGCGCTTCTACTTCCATTGGTGGGATTAGTATCCCTTACCCAACGTTTAGCGTTTCATGGTTTGCCAAAGGTGGCGTGTTTAATCAGCCAAGCGTAGTTGGATTAGCGGAGCGAGGACCAGAAGCGATTGTTCCGTTGTCTTCGTCTCGAATGCGTCCTTTTGCACAGGCCATTGCGAAAGAATTACCGACTGGTGGAAGTACAGGGAATACGATTACCAATCAGTTTTATATCCAAGCAACAATCCGAGAAGAAGCAGATATCCAGAAACTTGCACAGCAATTAAATCGATTGCAGAACATCCGAGCAAGGGCAGGAGGTGTGCGGTAATTGGCGATTCGCTTTAATGGACTCGATCTTCCTTCTTTTATACTGGTCAATGATATTCATGTCTCCCTTGTTCCTCCTATCAAACAAACAACGATTTCGGTATCGGGACGGGCAGGCTCCTATGATTTCGGCAATGAGTTAGGAGAACGGAAAATAACCGTAGATATCACGGTTGAAGCAAGCACCTCTTCGGAACTACGTTCTAATCTTCGGCAATTAGCCACATGGCTGTATTATGAAGATGCAAAACAACTGATCTTACTAGATGAACCAGATAAGTACTATCTAGCTAAAGTAACAGATGAAATAGAAATCAAACAAAATATTAGTATCGGACAGGGATCGATTACCTTTTGGTGTAACGATCCTTTTTCTTATGCTGTTCAGGAGAAGGTTGTCTCATTGAGTCCAACCGATGAGACACCTGTTACTGTCACCAATAATGGAAATCAAGAAGCGTCCCCTCGATTTCAAATGCAGTTTACGCAAAATACAACCGAGTTTGCTCTGATATCGGGCGAGGACTTTTTATATTTTGGACAACCTCTGCAACAGGATACCCAAACTGCAGCCCAGACAAGAGTTACGATGCTCAATGATGATATGTCTTCCCTCACTGGTTGGACAAGCGGTGTTGGAGTAGATGGTGGAGTGATTGCAGGGTCATTTGCTACAGATGGATTTCGTTTCTCCCAATCAGGAGGAAACTATGGAACCGGTTCTGCTTGGCATGGGGCAGCCGCTGTGAAAACCATCGCAACACCCATCCAAGATTTCACGATGGAGGCTTCTGTCTCCTTAAATCCTACTGCCAATAACCAAATGGGACGAGTAGAGGTCTATTTATTGGATGTGAACAATGTGGTCATCGGAAAGATTGCCATCAAAGACATGTCCGTCAATCTGGAGTCGCCACAACTCGAAGCACGAGCAGGGAATCTGGCATCGGGGACATTATTTGTCGCTTATCGAGGAAAAAAAGAAGGGTATTGGAAAGATTTTAGTGGAATCTTGCGTTTCTCTCGGATCGGAAATAAGTGGACATGCCTTGCCGCTATTATCGATAGCAATGGAAGATGGATCAAGCAGTTTACCTACTCCTTTGTGGACACCAAAAATCTCTATACCGCCAAGCTCTCAGGGGTACAGATTCATGTAGGGGCTTATGCTTCGTATACCGTTATTCCTATCAATCGATTGTATGTTACGAATGTAAAGATAACCCAAGAGAACGTCCCAACCAGTACTCAAGTTCCTTATATTTTTGCGGCAGGAGATGTACTGGAAGTGGATTGTGCGACAGGTTCTATTTGGAAAAACGGGGAGCCATTTTTCGCAGATTTAAACCCTTCCAGTACGTTTATTCAGCTTCCAACTGGAACGAGTGGAATCTCTGTCATGCCAGCTATTATTAGCAATGGAACGATCACTTTTCGGGAGAGGTGGTTGTAGTGTCCAATATGTTTTTGTTAAATGTGGATGGAGTTGCATTAGGAATACTGAGCAACGATCTTCCCAATGCTTGTCCATTCTGGAACGACACACACACTGAGCAGTTGGAGCATGGATTACTGACGTTGGAGTTTACGATTCCTGCGAATCATTCCACTGCTTCCGTTCTTACAACAGAGGGCTATATCATGTATCCGACAGAAGATGGCGAATGGCAACTGCTCCAAATCAAGGAAATAACGGATCAAAACCAAGATCACAGTTATACCAAACTAGTATTTTGTGAAAATGCGGCGGTATCAGATTTACTCGGTCAGATTGTCCGTCCCGTTACCTTAAACAGCCAGAGTCTCGAACAAATCTTTACCTATGTGTTGCAAGGAACAGGATGGTCATTAGGAAGAACCGATTATGCAGGAGTGAATGATTTTCATTTTGATGATTATCTCACTGCACTAGAAGCAGTTCATCAAGTATTGGATGTGTTTGGAGCAGAGATTGTCTTTCGGGTGGATTTCACTGGATTACGAATAAGCCAAAAGTGGATCGATATAATGCGACGAAGAGGACAGGATACCAAAAAGATGTTTACCTTTGGACTGGATTTGGTGGATGTCGAGCGGGTGGAAGATACGAAAGATTTGGTAACAGCTCTGGTTGCAGTAGGTCAAGCGGATGCCAATGGAAATTCTTTGACGTTTACAAGCTATACCCCACCTGCTAATCCAAATTATGAGAAAGTCAATGATTGGGTAGGAAGTACTGTTGCCCTTCAACAGTTCGGGAAAAATGGGAAGCACATCTTTGGCGTGTACAAAGATGACCAAGCAACCAATGCGATTGAGCTATACAACAACTCGATTAAGAAATTGGACGAGCTATCCAAACCACGCACCACATACACCATAAATGTCGTGCTGTTGGAACAATTGACCGGATATGAAGCACATCGGGTTCGTTTGGGAGATACAATTCGGGTACAGGACACCACGTTTCAACCGGATTTATTACTCGAAGCAAGGATCATTGAGAAAAAGAGGAGCTTATCCGATCCCACTCAAAATAGTGTTACACTTGGAGAATTTATTCCTATTGTCCCTTCTCCGATGGATGGAATCAAACGAATCCAAAGTATCATTCAACAAAACCAGAGTAAATGGGACACCGTTTCTGCTTGGGCGACGACCGATACCAATGGACAAGTGGTTTTGGATGGACAAAAAGTAAAAACGAACAGTCTTCCATTGGATCGAACCGCAGGTGGTACGATGACGCTTACTGCTAACGACAGCATCGTGATGCTGGCAGATGATGAGACACCTGTTGGACAACTGAGTGGAACATCAGGTGGGTTTAGTGTGTTAGCTGCGGGACAAATTGAGTCGGATTCCGTAGTGTCACGGAATACAATCGATTATTCGATATATGTAGACCCAATAAACGGGGATGACAACAACAGTGGAGCAGATGGAGATTGGGTAGCAGCCAAGAAAACGCTCCAATCCGCTTTTGATTCCTTACCCAGATTTAATGAAGGAACCATCACCATATGGATCAAGGCTGGAACAACTTCATGGACAGAAGGAACAGAACTTTATTTGGTTGGAGTAAGTGGGCCAGGAACCATTATCATCAATTTCCAAGCTAGAACAGCTATTCTCAATAGTCGGATCAACATTTTCAACTGCACCAACCATGTATTGATTCAAAATGGCTCTATCAAAAACCAAGAAGTATTTGTATCCAATTTCTATCAAGGATGTTTGTATACCCAATCCGTTACCAGAGTTACCTTGAAAAACATGTATTTCGATGCACGGGCAGGTGCAAAACTAGCTTATTGTATCGCTGGTCTTTTTAACTCCTATATCCAAGTAGATAGTTGTGAAGCCTACAATGGGTTCAATGCTCAAATTGTTTCTGCTTATGGTTCTCGAATTGACTTACAAGGAACGGGATGTAAAGGTTCTGGAGGGCAGTATGGGCTTTATGTGGTTGGATCTTCTATGTTAGGAGGGACAGGCGCACAACCTACTGGATCAACGGGAAGTATTTTAAAAGCACAAAGTGGTTTTTGTGACAGTGTCTTTACTACAGATGCAGGAACAGCCCCAAGTGCAGGAACAACTTCGACCACGACTACCACTTGGACGGCAACTTCTACGCTATCTTGGCGAGATGCGTATGGAGGTTGGAGGAGCGACAATAATTATGTCTATCAAGGAGAGTACAGCGGTTATGGAAACCATCGAGGCTGTGCTTTTTTTAATTACAGCAATATTCAGTCCAAGCTATCAGGGAAAACCGTGAAGAGTGTGCAATTGTATCTCTATCGTCGATCTGGTGGAACGAATGCTGCTCAAGCCATTAATGTGTATACCCATAATTTGACCAGTGCATCCGGCACTCCAGTTCTTACGTTGCATAAGTCATCTGCAGGGAGCTATGCAGTAGGACAAGCAAAGTGGATTACCATTCCCAACTCTGTTGGAGATAGTTTGAAAAATGGAACGGCAAAAGGAATTGCTCTTTATTCTTCTTCTGGTTCTCCCTATACCGTTTTCAATGGAGGATCGAGTGTACAACTGAAAATTACTTATGAGGGGTGAGGATGATATGGCCTATCAAATCGTTTTATATGATGAAGATGAAGTGATTCTAGATGTTTTGCCTTCTCTTGAAAAAGTGGTAGTAGAAGGGAATACGATTTGGTGGGCAGGTGGAGGTCTAGTGGATGTGAAGTCCTCTTTTCTTGTTTTGGATGAATCTGTATCTGTATCAGAAATAGGGAGTGCTATAGACATATCTCTAAAATCATTGGATCAAAAAAGGAATCTAAAAAGTGAAATCTCCAGAATACAAGCTGATATAGAGGCTAATCAGGAAGCGATTAATTTCCTACTCGGTTTATAAGGAGTGAGATCATGTCTAGTCGATTATATGCCTATTTCTTTACTTGCTGGAAAAACGGGACGATTACTCAAGATCAATTACAAACAGCAGTAACAAAAGGATATATCACCCAAGAAGAATATGAATCGATTATGGAGAGCTGACAAGCTCTTTTTTTGTGGTTTTAGGAGGTGATTTTCATTAGGAGGCGATAACATGAAAGAACCGCAAGGAGCATCCATTTCGATTAATCAGATGTATGAATTGATGATTCAGTTGGACAAGCGATTGGATCGCATTGAAACCGATTTAGCTCTCATCAGAGAAAAACAAAGTAATGAAGTTCAGCATTTAAGATTCGAATTGGACAAATTGGAAAAGGAACTAAATGAAGTAAGGCAAGAGGTAAAACAAGCACATGAAAAAATCGCAAACCGAGACCGAACATGGGTAGGAATCTTTCTTACGGGAATGTTTGGTCTTTTTATTTGGTTGATCCAACAGAATCTTATTCATTAGGAGGAAAAAGTTATGGCGTTTACCACATTAGCAACAGTGATCTTTGCTGTATGTCAGGCTGTTAATATTGCATTGCCAGATCGGTTTAAAAAGTTTATTCCTGTAGTTGCTGTTATTCTTGGTTCTGCAACTGCCTTTTTTGGAGATGGTGATTATATTGCTGCTATATCTGCCGCCCTTACTGCTATTGGTTTTCATAGTGGAGTGAAGAATACAACAGAAATCAAGCTGTTTGCTAACAAGAAGGGAGAATAAGGATGGAGATAAAACAACGTTTGATTCCCGCCAAATACACGAACATTCGACCTAGAATAAAGCTAGTTCCCAAATATATCACGGTGCATGAGACGGCGAATTTGAATCGCGGTGCAGATGCTGCGGCTCATGCTTCTTTATTGGAAAGAGGAAATTCACGAACTGCAAGCTGGCACTTTTCGATTGATGATCACCAGATCATTCAACATATACCAGAAAACGAGGTAAGTTGGCATGCTGGTGATGGGCAGAATGGTACAGGAAATAGGCAAAGTTTGAGTCTGGAGATTTGTGTGAATCAAGATGGGAATTACGAAAAAGCCAAGGGAAATGCCATTTGGCTTATTCAATATTTAATGAAGAAACACAACATTCCAATTGGACAAGTAGTACCCCACAAAAAATGGAGTGGAAAGGACTGCCCTCATAAGTTATTGCCTCATTGGAGTGAATTTATCAATAAGATAAAAGGAAGTGTCACATTGACTGAAATCGTAGATGATATGTATGATCTTTCATATCTCAAAGACTATAAACTTATAGGACTCCGCGGCACAAAACAACCTGAAGAAATACATGATAAAATAACTTGGGCTATGAAAGCAAGAGCTAATTGTGTGTTGCTTACTAAGCGTGGTTATGATCTCAGACTATTACAAAAGGCTTTAAATAGGATGTATCCGAGTGAATGAAAGTATAAAAAGGGGAATCTTATATGTATTCCCCCTTTCCTGTATAATAGTTACTTGTACCTAACAATTTTAATTTCCCTAATAAAAATTGATTATCCATTCACGAAAGGTTTGATTTTGTTGGATACCACTATTTATATAGTAAGACATGGACAAACAGAATGGAATTTAGAAGGACGTTTACAAGGAAGACTAGACTCTCCGTTGATAAATGCTGGTGTGGAGCAGGCTAAGCAATTAGCACAACGCTTGCAGAATATATCCTTTGATTCCATTTATTCCAGTTCAAGTAATCGTGCATTTTCTACTGCACTTCACTTGAGAAAAGATCGAGCAATCGAAGTGAACAAATCAGATCACCTTATGGAGATGGATTTTGCAACTTGGGAAGGTAGAAAATGGAGTGAAATTCAAGACTTATTCCCTAAAGAATTACTCCTCATGAATGAACAACCAGAACGTTTTGAAGCAAAGGAAACAAAAGGAGAAACTTTTCATGATATTCAGAGGAGATTAGCATCATTTATTGACCAAATTTTAAAACAACATGCTGGACAAAACATTTTACTCGTATCCCATTCCATTACAATTAAGGTGCTGATTAACTATCTCCGAGGCGGAAATTTAAAGTATTTATGGGATGGACCAGATATTCATTGGGCAAGTCTGTATGAAGTTGGTTTTGCAGAAGATAAAACGAAAATATTTTTTGAAGGAGAGGAAATCCTCCCTTTGCAATATTGAATTACAACATGACCTGATCAAAATAATGGTTTAGGTCATTTTTTATAAAGTTAAGTAATCTAGCTTGTATAATAGTCTTAGTAGGCAGTGAAAGATGGACCTGCAACTTCATAGATCTTTAATTCATTACTTTCCTCTATTTTTTTGTGAACCTCAAAAAATTCGATATTCATTTGGTTAAATTTCTTCTGATCCCCAATTTGGGTGTAGCATAGTAGCAGTTGATATAATGCGTCATGCTGCAACACGGGAAGATCTCTATTTTTAGCTAATTCATTTGCTTTTTCAAGATGTTCAATAGCCTCAAGTATTTTATTTTGTTTCCTCGTAATTACCCCATACACTACCATTAATTTTATCAATCGTCGTATATCCACCTTGTGCTTTTCTGCGATATTTTTTGCTATAGATAGATGGTATTCTGCTTTTGTCCATTCTTTTTGCTTCGATTTCAATGCTCCCAAGTAAACATGAGCATCTACAAAACGGCGAGGATATTTAAAATCTTCGAATAGAGCAACCGTATTAAAACACGTTTCCGCTTTTTCATGATTACCTAATTCGAAATAAATAGTACCTAGTACAATCAGTAGACCGAAAGTTCGATTTCTATCTTTATTTTGTCTAGCAGTATAAATCCCTTCTTGAGCACATTCAATTGCTTCATCATATTTTTTTGCAGTTTTTAATAGTTGTGATTTGAATTTATATAGATTAAGACGCACTTTAATAGGTTCAATGTCATGAATATGATCCCAAATACTATTGATTAACTCTAGGGCAAGTTCACGTTGACTAAGAGCAATCAAATAGAGAATTTTATTCACGATTAGTAAGTATTTCAATTCTTTTTTTGAAGTGCTCTCATTAAAAGATTCCAAACCCTGATTAACGTAATTTAATGCATTTTCGATGTCTTCTTCATAGTAATAAATAGCAAGTACTTAAGGTATTAAAACATGAAGGTAACAAATCTGGTTGAATATAATTATTTTTTTCATGAAGGTCAATCACATTAAAAAAAACTTCCTTCGCTACTTTAAAATCATCTTTTTCGTAAAAATATTTCCCTTGTATATATTTTGTAAGACATGCAAGTGGATGGAAATCAACAATATGAATTTCATCTAGAATAGATTTAGCTTCTGTTGAATTTTTTTCGTCAATTAGTATCTGAGCTAATTCTAACTGAAAATGCAAATCACTAATTTCTTTCACTATTTCCTTCGTCTTAGTCAATACATCTTCTTTCGATAATCCTAAAGAAGTTAGGTATTGAGTTAGGGTTTTTAGATTGATATTTCCCTTTCGATTTTCAATGTTTGATACTGTACCTCGAGAAAGTTTATTGCGAACATCATCGATAATTCTTCCAGAATCTATCCTTGTCTTTTTTGCAAGGTAAGTAATTAATTCAAAATCCAAAATTTCAAGGATATCTTCCAAAGTATTTCACCTCATACAGGATGTGATGTTTTTTCTGCATGAAACTATTTTCCTCTTTTTATATGAAAAATCCTTTTGTGGCATCTATTTTCAATTTCGGAAATGAAATTTAGTATAAAATGCATTAAAAATTTTTAGAACAATATGATATCAGCTCTTATATGAAGTTTTATTTCAATCTTATTATAAAACTTCATAAATTATGGAAATTATAGTTTACCTGTTTTAAAATAAGAGTATCCATTAAATAGTCTTGCATAAACCAATTATTTCTTATGTTCACCTTATTTAGATCTTTTAAATTAGAAGAAGACTCGTTCTTTAGAAGAGAGGTGTAAAATTGTTAGTTGAAACGCCATGTTTCATTGTAAAAGAAGATATCCTAAGTGAAAATTTGGAAAACCTCAAGCAAGGAGCCACTTTGTTTAAAAAATCTATCCTTTCTTATTCAGTTAAAACAAATCCACTCCCATGGCTGATTGATTACTTTAAGGAGCATGGTTTATATGCGGAAGTGGTTTCGGATGAAGAATATAAATATGTTTTATCTAGGGGTTATGAAAGAGAAAAGATCATTTTTAATGGACCCATTAAATCAAGGAAAAATTTTTTTGAAGCTCTCAGTAATGATTGCATAGTTAATATCGATTCTATGAGGGAGATCAAATGGATTGCGGAATTGTCTACGAAAAGCAAGATTGGGTTACGGGTTAATGTTTACAATGAAGATTTAACAGGATTGATTTACCCAGAAAGTAGATTTGGATTCTCTTACGAAAATGGTGATATTAAACGGATAATCGATATGCTCAATGAAACAAATACGTCAATCAAAGGGCTTCACTTCCATTTTAATAAGAAAGACAGATCAGTACAGACATATCAATATATCTCAAATTTAGCCATCCGTATCATTAATGAGTTCGGTTTAAAGGTAGATTATATTGATTTTGGTGGAGGATTTTTAGGTGGTAGAGGAAATGATTTTTCAAATTATACAAAAGTAATCAAGGAACAATTTGAGAAAAGCCAAATAAATATCGATGAAATTTGCATGATATTTGAGCCGGGAGCGGCTTTAGTCGCTACATCAATCGATTTTATGATGAAAATTATTGATAAAAAGATCATAAATCATAACATCTATCTAACTACAGATGGCAGCAGAATTTACACTGATCCTACGATAACGAGTAAAAAGTATAAATATAAGATTAACACATCCAGTGATGATTATATATTCCAAAAACAGATTATCTGTGGATTCACATGTATGGAAAATGACAGGATAATGGAATTTAATGAAGGAAAAAGATTAGAAGAAAATGACATGATATTAATTAGGGATATTGGTGCTTATACCATGTCGCTATCTCCGATATTCATACTTGGTCCCCCTAGAGTTTATTTACTAAACAAAAACAGTGAATACGAACTAATTCGCAAAAACATGGAGTTAACTGGATTTTTCTAAAAGGGGAGAAGTCATGTTTGAATATGAAAAAAAAGATATTGTAGATAGGTATGTGCAGGATGTTAAAAAAATTGGACTATGGAATTCAGAGAAAGAAATCTTCGCCAAATTTGTTCATAACGATGATTCTATTTTGGATTTAGGATGTGGAGCAGGAAGAACTACCTTTAACTTGTACAGTATGGGATATACAAATATTGAAGGTATAGATTTATCTGTCGATCTTATTAATGAAGCAAATAAATTATCCAATGTGATGAATTACGAAATTACGTTCAGACACATGGATGCAAGAGAATTAAAGTACGATAATCAAAAATTCGATTGTGTGTTTTTTTCTTACAATGGTTTATTCACCATTCCTAAATACGACGAACGATCAAAAGTACTAAAAGAGGTATGGAGAGTTTTAAAAGATGATAGATTCTTCATATTTACAAGCTACGATAGAAACGGTAACTCTAAGTATTTAGATTTTTGGTTGAAGGAAAAAGAACTGTGGGAAAGTAATCAACAACAGAAATTACTGTATGAATATGGAGATAGATATGTAAAGTTTAATGAAAATGAATTTGTATTTATTCATGTTACTGATGATATTGAAGTTGAAAAAATGATAAAAGAACAGAACTTCAAATTGGAATATAAGCAAAAGAAAAGTGAAATTTGTGTTCCAAGTCCACAAGAAACGGGTGTTTATGGCGACTGTATTTTCTATATAGTTAGAAAAATGGGGTGAATATGTGAGTTTCTTAGATGAGTTTTCTAGATACGTTAGCAATAACGAAGACATGGAAATATGTTTGTTGTTGGGGTCGCTTGCAGATCATTCACGAAATAGAAGTGATGATTTATCTGATTATGATTTTTTTATTGTTACACCAAAAAGTGATTATTATCTTCATCAAATAGATTGGCTGCATTTTTATGGAGAACCAGTACTTTACTTTAACGATCCTATTTCGTTAGGAGTTGGAACAGAACTTAGAGTTATTTTTACAAATGAAGTTGTTACAGATATTGCAATTGTGGATTTACCTCAGTTTGAGCGACTAAAAGAGAACAAAATATTTTGCGAAAAAATTTTAGGGAGAGGTTCAGTTGTCATTAAAAATAAATTAGGACCTGATATTCTTAAATGTAAACCTAAGGTAGATATCGAACCAAACAGTTTAGAGTGCAAATTTAATAGAAAAATAGACGAGTTTTGGATAGATATCTACAACATTTACAAACATATTCAAAGAAAAGATTATTTCTCAGCGAAATATGCTTTCGACAGAAGGATTACTAAATTATTGATATTTGTTTTGGAAGAATCAACTAAAATAAACACCAATAAAGATGTGCTGTTTAATGGAAGATGTATGAATAGATGGCTGGATGAAGAAGATTTTTTCCTAATGAACGAAATATCCTCATCTATTTCTCATGAACAATTGTTGCAAGCCATTAATAAAGCAATTTTGCTTTTTGATAACAAAATGGATGATATCTTTAGAAAGTACAATTATTCAAAGCAAACCAGTAGAAATAAAATAGTAAATAGAATCAAGGATAAGTTAAATGATGTTGAAATCTAAATTGAGGAAATTGATTATCTCCTATTGCCATGGCGAAAATAGGTCACTCGTAGGAAAAATCATCGATGAAAAATTGGAATATTTCATAAATAATAATACATCAATAAATTTTATTATGCCGGCTTTTCCCGGAAAGTCACCCAATTTAAATTCAACTTTTACTGCAGGTGTTGGGTTAGAAGAAATTTATGCGTTGAAGACAATAGATGAGTTCATTTCTAAAATAAACTGTGTATATCAATTTGGTTGTAAGTTTACTATCATCCATGATGGTCATCTCTTTTATGATCTAGGTATAACTAGAACTGATGAACAATTAACAAGTTATGTGAAATCATTTATTAAACTTAAAAGTGACTCAATTACTAGTTACACATTAAATGACTTGATGGGTAGTGATTCATTTAGTGTATCAAGAAACAAATTTAAAAAGGAATATGTAGAAACCAATA
>NZ_JCAJZS010000008.1:0-158717 GCF_059510375.1 Shimazuella sp. NTD250
ATAAATCAGGCGTGTTACTCACTCTTCGGTTTTCAGGGAATAATTCAAACCCCTTGTACTTTTTACAGTACTTGGGGTTTTTTAATTTATTTTTTAGAAGGTGGAGCTATGATGGATGGTATAAAATTACCAGAAGAGTATGAGCTGATTTCTGTATTTTGTACGCTGCCTTCCTATGATTTTGATGATCCAAGTATTGATTCATTTTACAAAGTGAATATCTATGAGTTTTGTACCCAATATGAAAAGTAAGAATTTCTTTTTCGCCTGTTGTAAATGATTTTTCGTTCTATCCTTATGATCTTGAGACAGATGAAGTAATATTGAGTTTACAAATTTCAAGATCGCGTAAAAGGCTTTGAAAATCTTAAAAGATACAAAAGAGCAGGCTAACATACAATTGGATTGTGGATATTTATTTAAAATGGAGATGGTTATCAGGTTCATAAAACCTCACTATATATAAAATCAAGAGTAATAATAAGGAAAGAGTATTATATCTCTTATGTGTAAAAAATAAAGGGGAAGAAAAGCTGTTTGTTAATTATTACTATCATTATTGTAATTAGTATAGAAAAACTTGTGGGCGGAGATTATTAATCTACCGCCCAAGGGTTTATCTAACTGGTTTTCTGTCGTTTTTTCTCCACAACTAGAATAAACCCAATCAGAGGTACAATGAAGAACCAGAGGTACGAATTCACAAGGAAATAGCCAACAAAAAAACCACCCACAAGTTTCCCTACCTCTGTCATCGTTTGGAATGAGGAACTTACAACTGCTGCTGTTTTATGGAATCTAGATTCAGCGTAGATCTCCATCTCTGTATACAGACAAATGTTAATCCCACGAGCAGCGAGTCCAGAGAGTACTGATACCAGCAAGAGAAGGAGAAAATTGGTTACCAAGCTCAATAGAACACTGTTGATTCCGATGATGAGCAAACTCCCGTGAATAACCTGCTTTCGGCTATACCGAATGGCGATCCGTGTAATCATATCAGCAGTAAAGCCATTTGCAAGATAATATGCAAATAGCAAGATTCCACTTTTAGTCCCTGAGAGAAAAGGAAAATAAATGGTGAAAACACGACTGATTAGAGACACAATCAGAATCGGCATTCCAATTACTGTAAGATTCCAGCGAAGAGACAGGGGACTACGTTCTCTGTCCTCTTTTACCGGTTTCATCTTTGATACTTGTACTCGGAACACCATGATTGTTGCTAGCAGACCATAAAGAAGGTCAGGAATATTCCACCCAAACTTCCCCATAAGAAGAGTAGCCACCATGCCTGAAAGGCCTGCCGTGAGATTGAGCAGAGGAGAGAACTTAGACTTGATGACCTGACGCTCATCTGGTTCATCTGGCAACAGTTCTCGATATACGGCGTTCACACTGGTGAAGTTTACCCCAACGAGCACACCATGGAAAAAAAGCAGCATAGTGATTAGTAGGTATGACTTCTGAGCCAAGAGAAAGCCCGTATTACATGTCAGTATCATTGGCATGGATACCACTAGCACTTTTTTAGGTTCCATGCGTGAGTTCAACAGGCTACCGAGATTGTGCCCCAAGATGCAACCTACCACGACTGTGGTAAGACTGATTCCGAGTTGAATGGAAGGAAGCTTCATCTTACCAATGAGAATACCTGCCCCAACAACATAGTAGGGAAGGGTCCAAGCCAGAAAAGTCTGAGTCCAAACCACTCTCCTGAGGTTTCTGTACCCCTTTTTCATGAAGAGTTCTCTATACTTCATCTAAATGCCGTTTCTGTGAGTCAGCATGTTGTTAGCTTACATGTATTATCCCTTACATTTCTAATTTTAAAAAGAGGGGATATCTAAATATTCGAATTAGATATCAAATCCTGCCTGTTTTTCTGACTGGAATCCAGATTTCACTGCGAAACGTTTTGGAAGAAAAATCTTTGCTCTCATTCCAGAGAATTTCTGGTCCATCTGTAGACTCATATTGGGTTGAGGGGAACCATTCCGAATAAATGCGTCCCCATACATTCTGTAATGTTTCAGGGAATGGGCCAATAGATTCAAATACAGCCCATGTAGTTGCTGATACTTCGTGTGATACCCAGTTTGGTGGACAGACATGATTGGTTGCTACACCGATATAGTGATCTAATTCCCCATTCTCCTCCATTCTCCCCTCTGAAAAGTTGGTGGAAGCACTAATGATTCCTTTTGGATCGATATTAGATAACTGTTTCAGTTCTTTTATATCCCGTGGATTTAAACTGGATGCCATTGAAGCGATTTCTGGGTTTATTCCCTGAAATACAATCGGTACTCTTTTTTTGATTCCTACCATACGAAAAGATTCTTTTTCTACAATTTTGTAATTCATTGCTAATCCCCCTCGGATCGTTAGTTGGAAGGTCATCCGTGGGTAAGCTTTTAAGTTTTGTTGTTTCATACGTACTTCTGATGGGAGAATACCATGAAGTTTTTGAAATGCCCGAGTAAAAGCATCTGCTGATGAATAGCCATACTTCACGGCAATATCCAATATTCTTTGGTCATCCTCATCCATCAATTCAAAAGCAGCGAGTGTAAGTCTTCTATTGCGAATGTATTCGGATAGGGAAACTCCTGCTAGATGAGAAAACATTCGTCTAAAATGGTATTCAGAACATAAACTTCGTTTGGCTACTTCTTGAAAAATGATCTTACCTTTCAGATTTTGCTCAATATATTCGATAGCATGGTTTAACGACTGTAGTACATTCATGGATGACCCTCCTCCTTTATAACGATAACAAAAATGATTTTCCCCCATCCGACAATTGGTGCACCAATATGTATTGTTTGTCGTTTTGTTACATATGGTAATCTATTTATTATAGCCATACATATCAGCTAGATTGGATGGGTTTTATTTATGAAAAAATGGTTAGGTGAAGGTTTGATTTATATTTGCATGTTGGTGTGTGTATACCTTTCCGCTTCTCCGCTAGAAATGGTTGCTACTCTAACAGGATTGTTATGTGTTTGGTTGACAACAAAAGAAAATATTTGGTGCTGGCCGATTGGGCTTATTAATGTAGGTTGTTTTTTCTTCATGTTTTACGAGGCAAAACTATATGCGGATATGACACTTCAAGTAGTCTTTTTTATCCTAAGTATCCAAGGTTGGATTATTTGGCTGACCAAAAGACAAAGTGCGGATGTAAGGCCTACAAAAAAACTTTCTACTTCGATGATGTTTGTGCTATTCCTTGTTCTTGTTGTGGTAACCATAGGGTGGGGTTATGTACTAACCCATTATACAGATGCGACTATTCCCTATCTAGATGCTTTTATAGCTACACTCAGCGTGATCGCTCAGTATTTATTATCGAGTAAAATATTAGAAAATTGGTATGTTTGGATAGCAGTGGATGTTTTTTCTGTAGGAATGTACCTATATAAAGGGTTGTATTCGGTTGCTTTTCTGTACATGGTATTTTTAGTTATCGCCATATTAGGTTTGATAACTTGGCGAAAAACATATTTATTGGCGAAGGGACATCATTAGGTGAAAAATACAGCTAGTAAGAAGGTCGGCCTTACTCTTGGTAAATTTGCTCCCCTTCATCTCGGACACCAGTATATGATTCAAACTGCTGTAGAAGAGATGGATGAAGTGCTCGTAGTCATTTATGATAGTCCAGAAGTTACGGATATTCCATTATCTGTTCGGGCTAAGTGGATACGCACGCTCTATCCCTCAGTTGAAGTGATTGAAGCTTGGGATGGGCCATCTGATATAGGTGATACACCTGAAATTAAACGAAAACAAGAGACATACATCCTAGATTTACTAGCTGGGCGAGCCATTACTCACTTTTATTCAAGTGAATTTTACGGTGAGCACATGAGCAGAGCATTGGGTGCAGTTGATCGCAGTGTAGATGAGCAGAGGAGAAAATACCCAGTATCGGGTACAGAGATAAGAGAAAATCCTTTTTTGAATCGTTCATACCTTCATCCGATTGTCTATGCAGATTGTATTGCAAAAGTGGTGTTTCTCGGAGCACCATCTACTGGGAAAACAACGTTAACGGAACAATTAGCTAAAGTTTATGATACCGTTTGGATGCCTGAATACGGACGAGAGTATTGGGAAAAGCATCAAATAAACAGGAGGCTGACCAAAGAACAATTGTTAGAAATAGCACTCGGACATATTCAGCGAGAAGAGGAGAAAACCGAGGAAGCCAATCAATATTTATTTGTAGACACGAATGCGATTACCACCTATCTCTTTTCGCAAGATTATCATGGTGAATCTCATCCGAAATTAGTGGAACTTGCGGAGCAAGCTAGTAGAAGATATGACCTCGTTTTTCTCTGTGAAAATGATATACCGTACGAGGATACGTGGGATCGGTCTGGAGCAGTACACCGTGGGATATTCCAAAAGCTAATACAAGCAGATTTGTTGGAACGAAGAATCCCATTTATTCCACTAAAAGGACCATTGGATGAACGTATAGAGCGAGTGAGAAAGGTGTTAGCAAAATATAGGAAATATGATAGTTTAGGAAATTTACTGTTATTTTAAAGTAGGATATAGGAATGATAACTAATAGAAGGTACAATGGTGTGGTAAGAGCTAATTAAGGAGGTTTTCTTGGAAACTTTCGGGGATGTGTTTTTCCTCCTCTTGATTGTGGCGGTTTTTTGGGTGATCTGCAAGCTGTTGCAGAACCCGTTGGACCACAGCCACAACCGGGTCCAGAAACAAGACCAGAATCAGAAGAGCTAGCGCTTCTTGCCGAGTAGGCTCACTAGTTGGTGGGTCTGCTCGGCAGCCAATTATCCCCATTGAATTATGCGGAAAGTATATGCACCTTGAATCACCCTCATCTTGCCCCGCAATTATTTTGAAACTTCTCGTAAACTATGCCACAATAAAAGCAAATAGTTAAATGTTTAAAATGGTACATAAAAAAACTTATACCGTTGTTAAAAGGATGGTACTTACATGAAAGAAACAGTACTTATCACGGGGGCTTCTAGTGGAATCGGCTGGGAGTTGGCTTTGTTGTTTGCAGAAGCGGGTTACGACGTCATTGCAGTCGCCAGAAATGAAATAAAGCTAAAGGAACTACAACAAATTCTAAAAGAAAAATATGGAGCAAAATTGGATTATATCGCTAAAGATTTAGTGCAACTGGGTGCTGTTGATGAATTGATAAAAGAGCTAGATGAAAAAGCGCTTAAGATTGATTACTTGGTAAATAACGCAGGATTTGGCTTATATGGCTCATTTGCAAAAACAGACAGCAAAGTAGAAATGGATATGATCACTCTAAATATATCTGTATTGACGGATCTAACGAAGCGTCTTTTACCTCAAATGGTTGCCAATAAAAGGGGTGGAGTGCTCAATGTTGCTTCTACAGCATCCTTCCAACCGGGTCCTTTGATGGCTGTTTATTATGCAACAAAAGCTTATGTTCTCTCTTTTTCAGAAGCTATTGCAAATGAATTGATTGGTACAGGTGTAACCGTTACTGCTCTGTGTCCTGGTCCTACCGCCACAGGTTTTGAAGAACGGGCAAACCTGAAGGCATCTAAGCTTTTTCAAACTGGAGTAATGGACGTGAAAACTGTTGCCAAACTAGGATTTAATGCGTTTTTGCATGGAAGAGCAGTAGTCATTCCTGGATGGAAAAATCGCATCTTAGCTTTTTCGACACGCTTTGTACCAAGAAAGTTAGTGACTAAAATTGTACGTAAGCTGCAAGAAACACGAGGGTAACATTAGTTATTCAATTCTGGGATACTAAACTCTTTTTCGAAAATGGACAACACAAAAAAAGCAGATACGAGCTAAAATGAGTACTGGAATAAAGTATGCAAATAAAAATGTTATTATTGTTTTTGCTACCATTTTTCTGTCCTCCTCACCTTTACTATTCCATTTTCATTGAAATAATATGTAAAAAACGAGTTCATCTGTTCTATTAGGAAGTTCTTATAAATAGAACTAAATGAAAACAACCTGTATCTTTAATCGGCAGATTGGGAAAAATGAAAATAGAAAGAAAGTTAGTTAAAGGTGGGCGATAAAGATGGAATCATGTAAAGAGCCCCAGACATGTATTGTCTGTGAAAAAGAACGCAGAGACGTTCTGCTAATATTGGATCAACCCATATGCACGATTTGTGAACAAGATATTGTGGGTGTGAAACAGGCGGATCAGGTTTATGATTTCTATATAGCCAGACTAAAAGAGATCTGGTAGGCTTTAGACAGGAACAAGTTAGCGGCTCTAATGAAGAGTCGCTTCTTGTCAGTTAGGAATCATCTTATTTTTTAGAAAGAAATGAAAAGAGTATTCGCTAGGAGAAAGGGAGCACCATGTTCAATCACACTAGAGCCCCATTATGGGAAGCACTACTACATCACGCATCTATTTCACAAGCAAATTTTCATGTACCTGGACATAAAGCGGGGCAAGTATTTGATCGAGAGGCCTCTCTTCATTTTTCTTCCCTTTTACCTATTGATCTAACGGAAGTTGGGGATCTAGATGATCTCCATGCACCTACGGGAGTTATTAAGGAAGCACAACAGTTAGCAGCAAATGCTTTTGGAGCAGATCAGACTCGTTTTTTGGTAGGTGGAACAACTGCTGGTATTCTTGCCACTATCCTTGCACTATGCAAGCCAAAAGATAAAATTTTGGTTGCACGTCACTGTCATCAATCTGTGTTTCATGGAGCTTTCTTGGCAGGTGCAACGGTTGTGCCAATTCCATATACAATGGATCCTGATTCGGGTCTGGAAATGCCTGCCTCATCTGATACAGTTGAGCATTTACTAGAAATGCATCCAGATGCAAAAGCGGTAATTTTAACCAGTCCAACCTATTATGGTGTTGTACAACAAATCGAGGAGTTAGCTCGAATTGTGCATCGACGGCATATTCCTCTAATCGTAGATGAAGCACACGGTGCTCATTTTGGTTTCCATCCAGATCTACCAGATCGGGCTATCTCCTATGGAGCAGATATTTGCATACAATCTACTCATAAACTTCTGCCTTCACTTACCATGTCCTCGATGCTTCATATCAAAAAAGGGTTGATAGATGTAGAATCAATTGATATGTACCTAAGGATGGTTCAATCTAGTAGCCCTTCTTATCTATTGCTGGCTTCACTGGATCTAGCAAGACGATACATGGTGATAGAAGGTAAAAATCAGCTTACCGAAGCGATTCATCATATCCAATATTTTCGCCGAAGAATTCGTGAGCTACCTAAATTAAAAGAAAATACGATTTTGGGAATGATGGAGCCGATGAAACTTTCCTTGTCTAGTATTTTCTATTCTGGTTATGAATTGGCAAAGGCTCTAGAAGCAAAGAAGATATATGTGGAGTTAGTGGATGATCAAAAGGTGTTGATTGTTTTCTCATTAGGAACAAAACAATCAGAACTTGATTACCTATATCACTGTTTGGCCCAGTTGCATGAAGAAAATCAGGTGAAACGTCCACAAAAGAATCTGTCTATGCTTACTCCAAGAGAAGGAGAGATTCTTCCTTATGCCGAATGTAGAACAATGGAGCGCTGTTTTATTCCTGTATCTCAGGCAATTGGGAAGAGAAGCGCTAATCATTTGTTACCCTATCCTCCGGGATTTCCTCTTGTGCTCATGGGGGAAACCATCCATCAGGAAGAAATTGATTATTTATTGGGTTTGATCTCACAGGGGAGAAATGTTCGAGGTTTAAAAAAGCACAAAGATGAGTACTGGGTTCAAGTATACAATTAGTAAAATGAGGTCAACAAAATGAAAGGCACATTTATCACTTTTGAAGGAATTGAAGGAGTAGGAAAATCTACCCAAATAGCGAAGTTATACGAATATCTATCGATAGATCATTCCGTCATCCAAGTTCGAGATCCTGGTGGAACGAAAATTGGGACGGAAATTCGTAAAGTTTTACTAGATCCTTCTATAAAAGAACCTTTTTCTCGATTGGCAGAGTTATTTTTGTATGCTGCTTCTAGGGCGCAATTGATGGAGCAAGTGGTTATTCCTGCTTTAAAGGAAGGAAAAATCGTATTATGTGATCGGTTTATTGATTCTACCGTAGCTTATCAAGCTTATGGCGCTGGAATACCATTGGATGATGTCAGGCAAATAAATCGACAAGCTATCGGGGATTATGTTCCCAATCGTACTTATTTGTTAGACCTCCCGCTTTCTCTATCTCAGAAAAGGATTGGGATGCGCAGCAGTGGGAAAGACAGGATGGAGCAAAAATCGCTAGTATTTCATGAACGTGTTCGTCATGGATATTTAGCAATAGCGGAAGAGAACAAAGAACGAATAATGCTGATTGATGCCACCAGAAGCAAAAAAACTATCTTTGAAGAAATAGTTCAAGATATACATTCGTACTTATAAATATAGTATTGGATTTCTTTTCATTTGCCGAAGCGAATCTAACGATGATAGAATAGATGAATAGATAGTGTTGTATATGAACAACGATGGGATATGGATATTCCGGAGTTGGAGGGTTGATCAGCAATGTTAAAAGTAATAGGTGTCCGTTTCAAAGAAGCGGGTAAGATATACTTCTTTAACCCTGATGATCTCAAGATGGAGCGAGACTCAGCTGTTATTGTAGAAACAGTAAGAGGGATCGAATTTGGCAAAGTTGTTTGGGGAGTTCGTTTCGTAGAAGAAGATGAAGTGGTTCTTCCCTTAAAAAGTGTCCTTCGTCTTGCGACACCAGAGGATATCCTGAAGCAGCAATCCAATCAAATTGCTGCTGCACAAGCGCTGCAAATTTGTTCCGAAAAGGTAAGAGAACATCAGCTAGAGATGAAATTAGTTGATGCAGAATATACCTTTGATCGCAATAAATTGATATTTTATTTTACGGCAGATGGTCGTGTTGATTTTCGTGAGTTAGTTCGTGATTTGGCAGCAGTATTCCGAACACGAATAGAGCTTAGACAGATTGGAGTTCGAGATGAGGCAAAAATGTTAGGCGGGATTGGTCCCTGTGGTCGAGTCCTTTGTTGCTCTTCGTTCTTGGGGGATTTTGAGCCTGTTTCGATCAAAATGGCTAAAGATCAAAATCTTTCCCTCAACCCAACCAAAATTTCTGGATTGTGTGGACGTTTAATGTGTTGTTTAAAATATGAAAACGATAATTATGAGCAAACAAAGGAAACATTGCCAGATATTGGTGATGCTGTATTTACTCCAGAAGGCATCGGTCAAGTGATGTTGCTCGATTTGATCGAACGCAAAGTAAAAGTACAACTGGATGGTACAGGTGCGATGGTGGAACACTCGCTAGATGAAGTTACTGTTGAAGCGTGACGCTTCTATTGCCCCCTACGAGCTAGCTTGTAAGAGAGAAGGTATGAGATTCATCCTTTGAAAGAAAGTGGGGTGGAGATTTGGACAAACAAGCTATTTTTAAGCGAGTTGCACAAGTAGAGGAGCAGATTGGTGAATTATACAAAGAGCTGGGCGGTTTGAAGTCGGAAATTGTTCATCTCATGGAAGAAAACACTCGTCTCACCCTCGAGAATGATCAACTACGCAAATTACAACAAGAAGTTTCTGGAGAGAATGCTGCTGCTTTTTCAGATGAAGCAGGCCAAACAACTCTACACCAGAGTATCGGAAATCATCATTTGATGAATCTGTATGATGAAGGGTTTCATATATGCAATGTACACTATGGTCGAATGCGTACAGACGGCAACTGTTTATTTTGTATCGCATTCCTCGATAAGACTAGAGAAGACTAGAAGCGCCGGCATGCCGGCGTCTTTTTCGTAGATAGGATGTTGTAATGTATACGGTTTACATTTTAGAATGTTGTGATGGGACTTATTATACAGGTATAACCAATAGATTGAGTTACAGATTGAAACAGCATCAATTAGGTAAAGCTTCTAAATATACTCGCGCCCGTTTACCTGTAAAATTAATCTATCAAGAAACTGTTTTAAATAAATCGCTTGCATTAAAGAGGGAATGGGAAGTCAAATCATGGCCAAGGGAAAGAAAGCAGCGACTAGTTCAAACTTATTTAGGAGAACAAATGGATGAATAGACAAAAGAGTTTTGCAAATGATCAAGAAGGGCTCGGCAAGCTGTATGTGGTTGGAACACCGATTGGTAATCTAAATGAAATGAGCCCTCGGGCAATCGATATCTTAAAAACAGTTGATTTTATTGCAGCTGAAGATACAAGACATACTCGCAAGCTTCTCTCCTATTTTGAATTTAGTACTCCACTTATCAGTTTGCATGAACATAATGAAGTCTCCAAAACCGCAGATATTGTAGAGCAGTTACAAGCTGGGAAATCGGTTGCAGTAGTAAGTGATGCGGGAATGCCTGCCATATCTGATCCAGGTGAAATATTGGTAAATGCAGCAATAAAAGCTGGGATCAGTGTGATTCCTATTTCAGGGCCAAATGCAGCCATAAATGCATTGGTAGCTTCTGGTATTGCTGCACAGCCATTTACCTTCATTGGCTTTTTACCGCGGCACAAGAAAGATCGGCAGAAAGAGTTACAGCGATGGTCCAAAATGCCCACTACACTCCTCTTCTATGAAGCACCACATCGTGTGAAACAAATGTTACAAGATTGTGCTGAGATTTTGGGGGATAGAAAGGTGACAGTTGCCAGAGAACTCACGAAAAAACACGAAGAATGGCTGCGTGGTACTATTAATGAAGTGCTTACTTATATAAATGACACAGAGGTTTTAGGTGAATATTGCGTGGTAATAAAAGGTGCATCTGAAGACCAAAGTGCACCAGAAGATAATTGGTGGAAAGAATTAAAAGTTGTCCAACATGTGCAACATTATCTAGCAGAAGGAATGGATAAAAAATCGGCTATCCGCCAAGTTGCAAATGATCGTGGAGTTCCAAAGCGGGAAATATATCAGATATATCATGATCATTAAGGGAATATTGGGAATTAATAGGTTACAAATTATGAGGTTTTTGTTAGAATAGAGCCAGAAACACCCCCACGTTCTGCAAAGACGCAGGAGCAAGCCATGAACCAGACAGAGCTCGGTTACTTTCGGATCTCTCAGGATCTTCGAGAGAAGATCTACCTCGTGTTCGCCATGCTGGTGCAGGCGAACAACGTCACCAAGGGTGAGGATGAGTATCAGGCGTCGGTTGATCTTCTGTTCAACAGGATCATCCCCCTGAGCAAGCGTGTCTTCCCCAACGAAGAAGAATGTCGAGTGCGTGAGGACTTTCTCTCCAGCATGATGGAGAGCTGCGAGGAGAACTGGTCGGCTCAGTTCGGTTCGGTCAGCGAATCGGAGGAGAAGGTGTACATCGCTTACGGCAAAGAGCTGGAGAAGAAGAAGCTCGGCCGTCCGTACAGCAGTCGTCTGCTCGTCGAGCTCTTCCAAAAGATGGGCCTGACGCTGGCTGCGTAGAACGTGGGAACCTCGGATTAGGTAGAGAGTACCAATCTCCCTGATTCGAGGCCACGAACATATTTCTACTTTCAAATAGAACAAAAACCGAGCCTGATCAGCTCGGTTTTTTGTATGTGTTTCTTTGTTGCGATATGTTATGTTTGATAGGAGAAATTATTCAGCGGTAACTGTATTTCCATGAATGAGTTCGTACATTTCTTCGATACATTTGCGGCTTACTACTTTATTTTTATAACGAACCGTTTCATCCACTTCGCCAGTGAAGATACATGCTGGTTCATATTTTTTCAATACAATGCGCTCACCATCGACATAAATTTCAAGAGCATCTTTTTCACCAATACCTAAAGTTCGACGCAATTCGATAGGAATCACCACTCGACCCAATTCGTCCACTTTACGTACAATACCAGTAGATTTCAACATACTTGATTCTCCTCTCAATTCTGATCTTTGGTGTTATTTTTTTCTCTTTATAATTGCCGTCAAATTTCGACATCATTTAATTCTTCCTCATCATACCAGCGATTCCCATACCAGTCAATATTACAATAGGGTAATTATAGAAAATTTCTTGAAGAATGTTGGAAACTTGTTAGGAAAAGGAGAGATTCTATTGATACCAGTATCTGTAGAGCTTAAAGATAAGTTAAAACAAGTAAATGAATCATTAAGGAAACAGTTCCCAAGTCAGTATTATCAGCCTTCTGATATTCGACAAAAATTGCAGAAGGCAGGTAGATTTCATCGTTTTGACAAATTACCAAAAAATGAATTAGATAAATTACTAGGTGACAAGAGTGTTGTAGGTGTGGATGGTTCTGTCAATTCTACCAAAGGAACGGAAAAAAGAGTATTATCTGTTTTCCAAGCTTTGGCAAAAGCGACAAGAGGCGGAGAGAAATGGGCCGCAGATGTATATACGCCGTTATTAGAAGAAGAGATGGAGAAAGAACAAGAACCTGCTCGCCATGCAAGAAAGAGAGGTGCACTCTTATCAAATTTGGAAATGGAAGTGGCTATTCAAGCGATGAGAGAATGGCATCCAAAAGCGATGTTGATGGATGGTTCTCTTTTGCACTACCATATAGATGACATGGGAAAATGGGAAACAGTACAACGAGTGGCCTTAGAAGAAAAAGTAAGTGTGATCGGGATTGCAGAAGAAATGGGGACAAGTACATTGGTTCATGAACTTTTTCCCGAATACAAAGGTTGGACTGATCGCGATTTACTTTACGGCGTGCTTGAAGTAGGAGAGGCATTCTTACTCGATGAACGCTATTTTGGCGGGAAAATGTGGAGGGCTGTTTTTCGGCCCTCTGACAGTCCTGTGCCGATTGGATTGGATGGTATCATGGGACAGCTTGAGGACCAATTTGATCTGATACGATTGGTTTACAGCTTAACTCCCCGTCAAGGAAGAGGTATCCCTTACTGGTTGGATATTGTAGATAATCAAGTTCGGGTGACCAATGCACTGGTGCAGACAATGGTAGAAGAATATATTGATGAAGATTTACGGAGACGTCTCTTAGTGACCAAGCGGGATGAGAGAATTATTTAGTAGGGAGAGAGAAGATGCAAGTAGTTGGGGTTACGACACAACAAGAAGTGTATATTGTTTCTAGAGAAAGAAAGTTTTGTATCAATGAGTTTCTAGTGATGGTGGATGATGTATTAGGAGATCCAATTGGAGAAGTAGTCGAAACATTATCCTATAACAGACTGATTCCGATGGGATTGGACAAGTCTATTGTGGATGCTCAAGTATTACAAACGTTGCAGCAGATTGGTTATGATGTGGAGTCTGAAGAAATTAATTTAGCTAAAGTTCGTTTATTAGAAGAAGCGATTCATCCTATACGAACAGGATCGATGGTGAGATTACCCCATTTTGAAGAAGTACGCCATCTACTGATCAAAACAACACCAGAAGATGGCATGGTGCTGGGGGAAATTAGAGGTACGGATTCATTGATTGCTTCTATGACTGATGATCTACATAATCAGGTAGTGATGATGGAACAAAATGAATTGCGTCCTCAGCATGGTGTTCCGTTTTTATTTGATATCCGTACGATGCAGCAGTATCCTCACATGGGGATTTTCGGGGGTTCTGGTTCGGGGAAATCTTTTGGTTTACGAGTGATGTTGGAGGAATTGATGAAGCTTTCGATTCCAACTCTTGTTTTTGATCCACATTTTGAGATGGATTTTACTGATTATCTCCCGGAACTAGAGAAAAAAGCTGCTCCCTTGCAGTCTAAATTCATTCGGTTGGCTGTCGGGAAGGAGATTGGTATTTCATTTGAAGCATTGACAACCAATGATCTCATCAATCTTTTGCGTACAGTTGGTGATCAATTTTCAGAGGCAATGACAAATGTGGTGCAGATGCTGCATAAGCCGAAGGATTCATTTACCTCATTTAGTGATCGAATTGCTAATTTAGTAGAAGCATTAGAAGAGGGGAATGCGTTTGATCGCCAAGGTAAAAGGGATAGTATTTCTTATGCAGAGGGACAGCGAGCGATAGATTTACAGGAGTTGAAACGAAAGTATGGGGATTTACCACTAGCTTCAATCAAAGGTGTTAGGTGGCGTTTGATGCGTTTAGAGCGTGCTGGTCTTTTCCACCAAGATATTCATTCTATTGAGCGTGGTCTCGAGCAAGGGAAACTAGTAGTTGTTCAAGGACCGTCATGGGTGCTGCAAGTATTTGCCAACTATGTGATAGGAAGCTTATACCGCAAACGCCGAGAGTACAAAGATGCTCGGATGAATGGGGAAGAAGGACACTTCTTTCCACCGTTTGTTATTGTGACAGATGAAGCGCATAATTTTGCACCTAAAGCGATTGATTCACCAGCGAAAGCGATTATCAAAGAAATTGCCCAAGAAGGGCGAAAATATGGTGTTTTTTTAATACTTGCTACTCAAAGGCCGACCTTACTCGACGAAACGACTACTGCTCAACTTAACACCAAATTTGTTTTTCGAACTGTTCGGGGAACAGATATTGCTACATTAAAAGAAGAGACAGATCTCACTCAAGAAGAAGGCAAGCGGCTTCCATACCTTCGCTCAGGAGATACTTTTGTGTCATCAGCAGCATATGGAAGAACATTATTTTTACGTATCCGCGCGGCATATACAAGAAGCCCTCATCTGCTCAATCCATTTGATGAACTTCGCCAGCTTCAATCGAGTAAAACAGAAGAATTAGTTGATTTATTAAAAGCAAAGATGCCATTTTTTGATACAGATCTGATGATGGTTTTAGCGGATGTCAATCGTGAATTAGGAAAAAGTTGGGATGTCGTTCGGTTAAAAGAAGAATTAGAGACCTTAGGAAGAAGAAAACAGATTAAAATCAAAGTGACACCTTTTGCTACACAATATGAAAAAGTAAAGTAATGATTTTGACTGGCAAAATAAGATTAAAACCCATATTTCGCAAAGCAGAACCTTTTATCCTGGTTATTTGAAGGGATAAAGGGTTTTTATTTATTTAAGATGAAAAACGGTAAAACTATCATGAATACTGTGAATATAGTAAAATATTAACATGTATCATGAAGATAAAATTGCATATAAGGAATGAAGAGGATGATCAACAAAAATATTACAATTGCTGTAGTGGTTGCCGTCGTTGTGACGATTGGTATTTCTATTGGTATAGGAATAAACACGGACAATAATGCTGATAAACAGAAACCTAGTGAACAGGATACAACATCTACTGTGGATACAAATACATATACCATGCAACGAGATTTAACCCAGTATGAAAGACATGCTATGGAATATTTATTAGAAGCAACTTTTTCCACTGATTTGAATATAAAAAAGTTAAATGAATTAGGTGGTTGTGAGGAAGATAAATGTGAACTACTAAATAATTTATATGATAATGGAAATATAACGGGAAAATTTCCATCATTTATCTCTAAACCTGGTACATATTATGTTGGATCAGATATAGCAAATCAAGCTCCTGATGGTCAGGGACGAGTGCTTGTCTTAATTTTGATTCCCCCAAATAGTATGGAAAGCATGAAATCAAAAGAACCTCCCAGTGTATCTCTTCCAATATATCCTGATTCGAATCTGATTGTATTCCATTTATCCAAAAACGATGTTGGAAGAATAGAATTTGAGTTATATGATGATTATAGTTTAGATGGTTATAAAAAATATTACGAATACAATGATTTCATAAGCTCTAAAGTTGGACAACTCATTACAAAAGAAGCCAACTTAGATTGGCGAGCAGTGAATGTACAGTCTAGGACTAAATTCCAGTAAATATTTCCTTATAAATGGTTCAAATCATTCCTCCTACAGTTTATAAGGTAGGAGCTTTATTTCGGTATTAATAACTAATTATTACCAAGTCAGAATTTTTTTCTGCTATGTGATAAGATGATTTTGGTTTCTTTCTGTAGAGATAGTTTTTATTGTCTAATGTTTAATAGTTATTTTTAGATAAAGTTTTCTATTAATCAAATATATAGTAACGTAATAAAAAGGCTTGTTACAGAGTGAAGAATGCATAGAAAGGACTGTCTAAAGAAAGATTTTTAACTAAGAGAGATGGGAATTCCCATTCTAACGGAGTGTGAAGAAATGAAATTGTTGATCACTGGTGGTGCTGGTTTTATTGGAAGTAATCTTATACAACATTTATCGCTGTTTACCCAGTATAAAAAAATAGGTGTGATAGATAATTTTGATCCATTTTACCCTGCCGAAGTTAAGAAAAAGCGAATAAAGAAATGGAAAAAAATACCCAGCGTTCAATTGTATCAGGCGGATATTCGAGATGAGTCTCAAATGGAGGAAATTTTTCAAGCAGAAAATTGGGATACCATTATCCATTTAGCGGCAGTTCCATGTGCTCGATCTTCAATTGAAGACCCTGCGCTTTATAGTGATGTTAATGTAACAGGCACTGTACAAATGTTGCAATTGGCGGCAGAACATCAAATTAAACGATTTATTTTTATTTCTTCCTCTTCTATATATGGTTCTGTTGATGAGCCTTATCCATTTCATGAAGATGAGATTGTGTCTATGCCTGTTTCTCCATACGCCACTTCGAAATGGGCTGCAGAAAATTACTGCCAGTTGTTTTATCAACTTTATGGTTTTGATATCACAGTTCTAAGGTTGTTTACAACATTTGGGCCAGGGCAGCGCCCTGACATGGCGATGCACAAGTTTGCAGAGCAAATGATAGCGGGTAAACCAGTTACTATCTTTGATCCAGATAGTACGAGAGATTATACATATATTAGTGATGTTGTAGAAGCGATTCGTCTATCTTTGGAGTGGACGAATGGCTACCAAGTATACAATGTAGGGTCGGGTATATCTGTGAACATTATGCAGATGTTAGATGTTTTGTCTAATGCCCTGGGAACAAAACATGAAGTAAAGGTACTCGGGGAGCAAGATTGTGAAGTAAAACATAAGGTAGCCGATATCCGGAGATTAGAACAGTCTATTGGTTTTCGTCCTAAAGTTACATTTCAAGAAGGGATATTATTATTTGCCAATTGGTTTTTGGAAGAAAAGCGTTTAAAATAAAAACTACACAATATTCAAATAAAATATATCAATTAAAGGATGGAAGATTTACATTTTAGTTAAGGGGAATGCAATCAGTCAATCGTTTCTATCTTACAGTAAGATTAGTTTGAAGCGCTTATTCCATTCTGTTATAGAAACTCTGGTGAACCAGATAGGGGTAGGTGACAATGGAAAAAATAAAACAGCAGCATATAGATGTTATTCGTAAAGCTCTTCAATTGATATCAAAGAAGTTATCATTTCCTATCATCTCCCAATTGCATTATGGTCCCATGCGTTTTAACCAATTGAAGCAAAAGTTTGCTGAGATGAGTGTTACTTCTTTGCGAGACACACTGCTGCATCTCGAGAAACATAAAATGATAAAGCAGGAAATATATGCAAAAAAGCCAATAAGAATGAAGTATTCTTTAACTAGAGAAGGAATTGAATTTATTCAAGTTCTGTTAGGAATTCGTAAGTGGAGCGATTGAGATATTTGTGTAGTTATGGTGGAATAAAGAAGCACGGCTTGCTTTCTACTTGTTTTTTTCGATATAATAACGAGTGAAAAAATGTCCATGATTAGGATGAGTACTTATTGATCCCTATCAACAGAGAGCCGGGTGAGGTGAAAGCCGGTATAGGAGAGAAGAAGGAACATGGCCTAGGAGACGTTTCTTTGAAATGTTTAGTAGAAGAAAACGGTTTACCCTCGTTACTGGGTATTAGAGATGTGGAAAGGATTTGCATTTCCACATGAATTTGGGTGGTACCACGTGAACAATCTCGTCCCTTTTATAGGGGCGAGTTTTTATATTTTTTAAAGGAGAATTGCGATGAGTAACCAAAAAACCTTTTATATTACGACTCCTATTTATTATCCAAGTGACAAATTGCATATCGGTCATGCGTACACTACAGTAGCAGGAGATACCATGGCACGCTATAAACGGCTTCGTGGCTATGATGTGATGTACTTGACAGGTACAGATGAACATGGACAAAAAATCCAGAAAAAAGCGGAAGAAGCTGGCAAGACTCCACAGAAATTTGTCGATGATATTGTAGTAGGAATCAAAGAGTTGTGGGGGAAACTGGATATCTCTTACAATGATTTCATTCGCACTACACAAGATCGCCACAAAGTAATTGTACAAAAAATATTTGCTCAGTTGCTTGAACAAGGGGACATTTATTTAGGAGAATACGAAGGCTGGTATTGTATTCAATGTGAGGCGTTTTTCACGGATCGACAAGTAAAAGATGGGAAGTGTCCAGATTGCGGTCGTCCTGTAGACCGAATCAAAGAAGAAAGTTACTTTTTCCGGATGAGCAAGTATGTAGATCGCTTGTTAAAACATTATGAAGAGAATCCTGATTTTATTGAACCAGTATCTCGCAAAAATGAGATGATCGAAAACTTTATTAAACCAGGTTTAGAAGATTTAAGTGTTACACGAACTACTTTTGATTGGGGTGTACCTGTTCCTGGTAATCCCAAACATGTTGTGTATGTATGGTTGGATGCACTGGCTAACTACATCACAGCACTTGGCTATGGAACAGAAGATACAACGAAATTTGATAAATACTGGCCTGCTGATGTACATCTTATTGGAAAAGAAATCGTTCGTTTCCATACTATTTATTGGCCCATTTTCTTAATGGCACTAGGTTTACCATTACCCAAAAAAGTTTTTGGACATGGATTTTTCTTGGTAAAAGGAGAAAAAATGTCCAAGTCGAAAGGAAATGTTATTGACCCAGTTCCTTTAATTGAACATTTTGGGCTCGATGCAGTAAGGTACTATATGCTTCGTGAAGTTCCATTTGGCAGTGATGGAATGTTTACCCCAGAGGCATTTGTAGAGCGTATCAATGCAGATCTGGCCAATGATCTTGGAAATCTACTTCATCGAACTTTGACTATGGTAGAAAAATATTTTGATGGTGTTGTGCCGGAATATGTTCCAAATGCGACTGAATATGATCAGGCATATGTGAGTTTAGCTGCTGAAACGGTTCGAAAAGTAGAAGATTCAATGGAAAAAATGCAGTTTTCAGTGGCACTGACACAAATTTGGGACTTGGTGCGTGCTGGAAATAAATATATAGAAGCGACTACTCCATGGAACTTAGCAAAAACGGAAGAAACACGAGAAGCACTTGGTTCGGTGCTCTATCACTTGTTGGAAAGTCTAAGAGTAGTTGGTATTTTGATTCAGCCGTTTATGACCCAATCACCAAAAGCAATGTTTCGTCAATTACAATTAGCTGATGAAGAGCTTGTTTGGGATTCGATTCATCAGTTTGGGAATACCCAATCAGGTAAAAAAGTGAATAAAGAAAAACCTATTTTCCCTCGTTTGGAAGTAGAAAAAGAACTCACAGCTATTGCACAGCTCATGGATCAAGCAGCAAAGCGTCGCGGGGAGCCTGAAGTAAAGGCAAATGAGGAGAAAGCAGCAGAAAAAATAGAAGATGATTATATTTCTATTGATGACTTTGCTAAAGTAGAACTTACTGTAGCGGAAATTGTCGCTGTTTCCCCAGTAAAAGGAGCTGATCGTTTATTACAGCTTCAATTGGATTTAGGAAGTGAACAACGTCAAGTCGTATCAGGTATAGCAGAATATTATACAATAGAGCAGTTAGTTGGGCAAAAAGTGATTGCAGTTACTAATCTAGCACCGGTAACATTAAGAGGTGTTCGATCGGAAGGAATGATTCTCGCTGCCAAAAAAGGAAAGAAACTCGTGCTGTCTACGGTATCGGATGACATTCCCAATGGCACAAGGGTGAAATAATTACGAGAAATATGCTATGATGGCTACAATCCACTGTTTTTGTCGTGGTCCCCTTAATTGTATTTTTGTTTCTGCAAGGAATGGGGTATATCTTAGGATGGATAGAGCCTGCTAAGATGACTGGTTTATGGGACTAGTTCCGCAGGAATTGCCACTTTTTCAAGTGGTTAGAAGTTAATGAAAGAATATTTTAAAGGACGTGACCAGATGTCGACTGCTAATGGCTCTGTGAAAAGCTCAATTATCGAATGGGGAGTAGCAGTAATCTCTGCTCTATTAATTGCAGTAGTGATTCGTTATTTTCTTTTTGCACCTTATGAAGTAAATGGAACATCTATGTATCCAACTCTCGATGGTAATGAATTATTGATCGTAAATAAATTCATCTATGATGTGAGCAGCCCACAATATGGGGATATTGTTGTTTTTCATACCAACGAGCAACGTGATTTTATCAAGCGTGTAATCGGTTTGCCTGGGGATAAGATCGAAGTGAAAAATGGACATGTCTATCGTAATAACAAGCAATTGAATGAATCCTATATTGCGGAAGAAATGATCGGTGATTTTGCCCAAGTTACTGTTCCGAAAGGTCATCTGTTTGTTTTGGGAGATAATCGGAATAATAGTAAGGACAGCCGTATCATAGGTGCTGTGGATGACAGTGCGGTTGTTGGCCGTGCAGACGTTGTTGTAATGCCATTTAAAGAGTTTCGTCTATTAAATAAATAGTTAGGGTAGAAGTTAGGGGTTAAAAAGATGCTGTTCGAAACACATACACATCTGAATGACAAGCAATTTGATGAAGACCGCCAGCAGGTGATCAAGCGAGCTACTGACGCTGGTATTTCTTATATCCTAAATATCGGATATAATCGAGAAACGATTCCAAGCTCTATAAAGTTAGCAGAAACATACCCCTTTTTCTATAGTTCTGTCGGATGGCATCCTCAAGATGCCATTTCTTGTACAGAAGAGGATCTAGAGTGGCTCTTTTCTCTTACGCATCACCCAAAAGTTGTTGCAATTGGGGAAATCGGTTTGGATTATTATTGGGATACTTCCCCAAAAGATGTTCAACATGAAGTATTTCGAAAGCAAATACGGCTTGCCAAAGAAGTAAATCTGCCCATCATTATTCATAATCGAGATGCGGATGACGATGTGATCCGTATTTTAAAAGAAGAAAATGCAGACGAAGTGGGCGGCGTCATGCACTGTTTTTCAGGAGACATCGCATTGATGGAAACTTGTATCTCCCTTAATTTTTCTATTGGTATAGGTGGACCAGTGACTTTTAAAAATAGACCTGTGCTTAAAGAAGTAGCTAGTAGCGTACCACTGGATAAGTTATTGCTGGAGACGGATTCTCCATATCTAGCTCCACATCCGTACCGTGGGAAAAGAAATGAAACTGCATATGTACGTTTAGTGGCGGAAGAAATTGCAAAACTTCGTGAGATGACTATCGAGGATTTGGCTCAAGTAACAACCGAAAATGCAAAAAAACTGTTTCAAATTATATAGATAGGGAAAAGATTATGCGGAAGGTGAAAGAAATTATTGTAGTTGAGGGGAAAAACGATACTTTAGCTATCAAGCGTGCGGTTGAAGCAGATACTATCGAGACAAGAGGATCTGCCATTCCTAGCTATGTATTGGACGAGCTACGGCGTGCTCAAGCAGTTCGTGGGGTGATTGTATTTACTGATCCCGACTATGCAGGCGAGCGCATTAGACGCATTATTTCCCGAGAAATACCAGAAGTAAAACATGCCTTTATTGAAAAAGAACTCGCATATGATAGGCAGAAAATCGGAGTAGAACATGCAAATCCTTCTGATATTATGAAGGCATTAGAAAATGTCCGTACCTTGGAAGAAGAAATACCTTCATGGCTTTCTTGGAAAGAGTATCTTGCTATTGGGTTAGCTGGACATCCGCATTCTAAACAACTTCGTGAGCAGTTAGCAAAAGAGCTATCTATTGGTTATGCCAATGCAAAACAATTTTTCATGAGGTTGCAAACTTTGCGGATAAGCAGGGAAGAATGTGAACGTGCACTCCTGAACATAAAAGGAGATAGGTCATGAGTTTTGGAATATCAGCAAAAACACGGAAACTGTTAAAGCAGCATAATATAGTACTAAAAAAGAGCTTGGGGCAAAATTTTTTGACTGATGCACATGTACTACAGCGTATTGTAGATGCGGCTGACTTAGATGAAGAGTCTGGTGTGATCGAAATTGGGCCAGGCTTAGGTGCTTTAACAGAAGGTTTAGCGAAACAGGCTCAAAAAGTAGTGGCAATCGAATTGGACAATCGTCTGATTCCTGTTTTGCAGGATATGTTTGTAGATCAGCCTAATGTGGAAATAATACATGCTGACGCTTTAAAACTTGATTTTGCCCAGCTTATCACTGAGAATTTTGGAACTTGTTCACATGTGCACGTAGTAGCGAATCTACCTTACTATGTGACATCACCGATTTTAGTAAAACTACTGGAATCAGGTTTATCACTATCAAATATCGTTGTGATGATTCAAAAAGAAGTTGCTGACCGTATTTTAGCAAAGCCAGGTTCCAAAACATATGGATCACTCAGTGTTTTTGCACAGTATTTCAGTGAACCTAGTAAAGTGGTACAAGTTCCTAGTCATGTGTTTGTCCCTCGCCCACAGGTCGATTCGATGGTGATCAAATTGTCCATTCGAACTGCTGCACCTGTTCCAGTCGAAAATGAATCTTTTTTCTTCCAAGTAGTTAGGGCATCGTTTGCTAAAAGAAGAAAGACCCTGCTCAACTCTTTGAGTAGTTCGTTACCTTTTCAAATGGAAAAAACACGACTAGAACAGGTAATTCACAGCACAGGGATTGATCCTAATTGTAGAGGTGAGATGCTGTCCATGAATTCTTTTGCTCAATTATCTAACGTTTTGCTTCGAGAACGAGATGGAGGTTAACCAAACATAAATTGGATCAATCAAAGTCATAAGTTGGCGTGACTGCTCTTTTTCACCATGCAATACAACTTGGAGGGTGATAGAATGGTGTTTTTTCATCCGAGAAAAGGTAAATATAGTATGGATATGATGATAAAGGAAATCAAGGATTACCTAGAAGCAGATCGCAATAGAGACTATAAGATTATGATTGGAACAGATTCTCAAACGAGAACGAGAGAAACATTGTTTGTTACCGCTATTATTGTACAACGTATCGGCAAAGGCGCGCTGTTTTTTTACACGCGTAAATCCCATCCTGCGATGCATGATTTGAGGTATCGCATATACCGCGAAACAGAATACAGCCTTCATTGTGTAGATCTGCTTAAGGAGCGAGGCTTTTTCCGATTAGCAGAGAACATTCCCATGGAAATCCATTTAGATGTGGGGAAAAAGGGAGAGACACGAAAGGTGATTCAAGAAGTGGTGGGATGGGTAACAGCTGTAGGTTATGAAGCAAAAATTAAACCAGATTCAGTAGCAGCAAGTGCAGTTGCGGATCGGTTTACAAAATAAAAATAGATTGACAAATCCTTTGTACCATTGCTATAATACTACATTTGACATTTCATCTCCCGTGGTATATAATCTTCTATGAGTGAAGTGAGGTGGTCGTAGACAATGGGCAAAAACGCACTATCAGAAATCAAACTAAAGTTAGATGGCTATATCGGACAGAAAATCCACCTAAAGGCCAACAGCGGACGCCGCAAGACCATTGAACGGACAGGTATCTTAGAAGAGACATACCCTTCTGTCTTTATCGTAAAACTGGATGAGGATCAGCATTCTTTTAAACGTGTTTCCTACAGTTATGCAGATATTTTGACGGAGTCGGTAGAACTCACCGTTTATCAAGCCGATAATGAGCAAGTACAAGTAAAATATATCAAAGCAACATAAACGAGGAGATCCTTAGGGATGTCCTTTTTCTTTTTATTTTTTTGGGGTATAAATGGTGATGGATTCATTGAATGAGTTGAAAGCTGATGTCTTTGTTCTTGATAAAAATCTACTCACTATCCCATACTAAATATACCCTGCATTCCTTTAGGAGGCGATGGTAAATGGCACGTCGTGGTGTAATGTCAGATGCCCTTAAGGTGGAGATAGCCAAAGAGCTTGGGTTTTATGATGTAGTACAGCAAGATGGTTGGGGCGGAATTACAACTCGTGATGCTGGAAACATGGTAAAGAGGGCTATCCAAATAGCCGAAGAACAGTTGGCAAAGCAACAAAATGCAGGGGGAAAATAGGAAAGAGCCAAGGGATAATCCTTGGCTCTTTCTTTTCCTATATTATCTACAATTCACTCTTTTACGTCTCTATGAATAAAGAGCTGTGTTATTTACAGTTTCTTTTCTATCATAGTGGCTGTTTTTCTGTATTGGTACGGAATACCTCTCGTGGTACAATAGGAAAATAAAACTGGACGGACATGCACCAGGGGTACCCAAATTTATTTTTGGGGTGTTACGAGAGGAGTATGAGTTTTGTTTATTTCAGAGAAAGCGCCAGCAAAAATAAATTTAACTTTAGATGCACTTTATAAACGAGCGGATGGATATCATGAATTGGAAATGGTAATGACTTCGGTTGACTTAGCTGATCGGATTGATTTACTCTCCCTTCCACACTCTGCAATCCTTCTGGAATCAAGTTCAGGCTTAGTGCCACAAGATGATAAAAACCTCGCTTATATGGCAGCTAGTTTGTTGCGCAAAAAAATGGGAATTAGACGTGGGGTAGCAATAAAAATAGACAAAAAAGTTCCAGTTGCAGCTGGATTAGCTGGCGGCAGCAGCGATGCAGCTGCGACACTTCGTGGATTAAATCGTTTATGGGGACTTGGTCTTAGCTTGCGTGAACTGGCTGAGATTGGTTCAGAGATTGGATCTGACGTCCCTTATTGTGTTTATGGTAATACAGCATTGGCAAAAGGGAGAGGAGAGAGATTGCAAGTGTTACCAGCTCCTCCCTCATGTTGGGTAGTGTTGGCGAAACCACCACAAGGTGTTTCTACTGCTGATGTTTTTGGTGAATTAAAAGTCAATCGTGTTCAAACTAGACCAAAGACCAAAGAGATGATCGAAGCTTTGTATCGGCAAGATTATCGTGCCATTACTCGGCTGCTTAGTAATGTGCTGGAACCTATTACTATGAACATGGAGCCTGATGTTCGGAAATTAAAAGAAAAAATGTATCAGTTTGGTGCTGATGGTGTGTTGATGTCAGGCAGTGGTCCTACAGTGTTTGCCCTTGTAGATCGGGAATCGAGGGCAAAGAGAATGGTGAACAGTTTAAAAGGTTTTTGTCCCCAAGTTTTTGCCGTAAGAATGCTGGGAAACTTGAATAAAACCAAACAAAATGCTATAGTTCAGGCATGATGTTCGGATTTTGGGGGCTAACTTATGGAAAAATGGAAACGGAGTGCTCGTTTGGTTGATATGGTACATCAGCTTTTAAATGAGCCATATCGGTTGATTCCGCTTACAGCATTTGCAAAACGCTATCATGCTGCAAAATCTTCCATCAGTGAAGATTTGACGATTATTCAAGAAGTATTACATGCTGAAGAGAGCGGACAGTTGGAGACCATGGCTGGAGCTTCTGGCGGTGTACGATATATGCCTAGTATGGGTGTGGAAGAAACAAAAACAGTATTGGCACAACTGTGTCAGCAGCTTACCAATACTGAACGTATCTTACCAGGTGGATTCCTGTTTATGTCTGATCTGCTAGGAGATCCAGTACTTTTGCATCATTTAGGACGTATATGGGCTAAAATATTTGGAACAAGTCAGATCGATGCGATTGTAACCATAGAGACAAAAGGGATACCATTAGCATATGCTGTTGCATTTCATCTGCGAAAACCAGTAGTAATCGTGCGTTATGATACAACAGTGACAGAAGGATCAGTTGTGACAGTGAATACAGTTTCTGGTTCTAGCGGAAGAATGAAACAGCTTTCTTTGGCTCGGCGAAGTTTACCTAAAGGATCACGGGTATTGTTAATCGATGACTACATGAAAGCCGGTGGAACAGTCCGAGGTATGATCGAATTACTTCGTGAATTTGAAGCTGAAGTAGTAGGTGTTGGGGTAATGGTTGATTCAATAGTACCTGAGAAATTGGTAGATGGATATGTTTCTTTGACAACAGTGACAGAAGTAGATGAAAAAGGAAAACGGATAAATGTAGAATTTGGAAATTTATTTAATCAAGGAGTGTACAAGGATGAAAATTATTCAAACCAATAATGCACCACAAGCACTTGGGCCATATTCACAAGCTGTGCAAATAGGAAATTTTCTCTTTGCATCAGGTCAAATCCCACTTACACCAGCAGGGGAATTGGTAACAGGAGATATTAAAGAACAGACTCATCAAGTTTTAAAAAATATTATCGCAGTCTTAAAAGAAGCTGATGCAACATTGGAAAATGTAGTAAAAGCAACGCTTTTCATCAAAAATATGGATGATTTTGCTGCAATAAATGAAGTATATGGCGAGTATTTTGATATACATAAGCCAGCTCGTTCAACAGTAGAAGTAGCTCGTCTACCAAAAGATGCGGGCATCGAAATCGAAGTTATCGCACATCTGACTTAAATAAATTAATTTTTTTGTCATAATTGGAAGGAATTTCAAGTGTTCCCTCGAATACTAAGATTAAAGTCATCTTGGTAATAGGTGGTGCATTTGGATGGAAATAACAGATGTTAGATTGCGCAAGGTAAATCGTGAAGGACGGATGCGTGCTATCGCGTCTATCACGATTGATAGTGAGTTCGTTATTCATGATATCCGTGTAATTGATGGAAATAATGGAATGTTTGTTGCTATGCCTAGTAAGCGTACACCTGACGGAGAATTTCGAGATATCGCTCATCCTATCTCTCCGCTTAGCCGTGAGAAGATCGAGTCAGCTGTATTGGAGGAATACCGCCGGGCAGATGATATAGAAGAAGATATCATTCCTACGCCAAAGGCATTATAGGAAGACGCCTCTCTTTTGAGAGGCGTTTTGTTTTGAATTGAATTAATTCAAGTTAAAGTTACTTTTTTCGAGATAGGAAACACCTCATTTGCAATGAACGCCTGATATGTTTATTTACCATACACTGGTTAACTATCGATTACTAAGAAATTGGATCAAAAACATAAAGCTTCTTACTACATTTAATATGAAGTAGACTTGCTTAGAATAGAATACAAAAGTTGCATAAACCCCTATTGTTACGATATATTCAGGAGGGTAATTTATAATGATGGGGGCTAAATAGTGGAGGAGAACCTAAACGCGGTTATCTTAGCAGCGGGTAAAGGCACTCGGATGAAATCGAAAAAGCATAAAGTGTTACATGAATTATGCGGGAAGCCAATGGTACACTATATCCTGGATACACTTGAAGATATGGGTACTACCCAAACGTTGATGGTAATTGGTCATCTAGGAGAAACATTAGAAGAAGCTCTTGAGGGTGTTGTTACGTTTGTCAAACAGAAAGAGCAATTGGGAACTGCTCATGCAGTGATGCAGACAGAAGAGTATCTTCAAGGGAAAGATGGTATTACGCTTGTTCTTAATGGAGATCATCCTTTATTCACAAAAGACACCTTAGAATCATTGATTGAAATTCACCAGCAAAAAAAAGCAGCTGCAACCGTATTGACAGCTGAATTAGCTGATCCTACTGGTTATGGCCGTGTTATACGTCAAGCTGATGGCAGTGTTTCTCGAATTGTGGAGCACAAAGACGCCTCAGATGAAGAACGTGCTGTTCATGAAATTAATACAGGTACTTATTGTTTTCAAAACCAAAAATTGTTTGAAGTGCTAAAATTAGTGAACAATAACAATGCACAAGGGGAATATTATCTCCCTGATGTGATTTCTATTCTGCAAGAACAAGGGGAAGTTATTGCTGCATCGATGATGGAAGATGAAAAAGAAGCCATGGGTGTCAATGACCGTGTCCAGCTAGCTGAAGCAGAATCCTATATGCAACAGCGGATAATAAGAAATCATATGCTCAGCGGTGTAACGATTCATCAGCCTTCTACTGTTACCATTGAAGCTGATGTTGTAATTGATGCTGACACAGAAATATTTCCTGGAAGTTCATTGAAAGGGAATACAAAAATTGGAAGTAATTGTATCATCGGTCCTGAAGCTGATTTACAAGATGTTGTAGTAGCAGATCAGTCAAAAATCCGTTATAGTGTAATCGAAGATAGTGAGATAGGTAGTAATGTGACTGTCGGACCATATACGTATATTCGCCCGAATACATCTTTGGCAGAAAATACAAAAGTAGGAGCTTTTGTAGATTTAAAAAATGCTCAGATAGGAAAAGGATCGAAAGTTTCTCATCTTGCCTATGTAGGAGATTCTGAAGTAGGGCAGAATGTAAATATTGCCTGTGGTGCAGTTACGGTGAATTATGATGGTTTTTCTAAACATAAGACCATCATCAAAGATGGTGCATTTATTGGATGTAATACAAATTTAGTAGCTCCTGTAACAGTTGAAGAAAAGGCTTATATTGCTGCTGGTTCAACGATTACAGAAAATGTACCAGCCGAAGCATTTGCTATTGCTAGGCAGCGGCAAGTAACCAAAACGGATTATGTTGCTAAGTTACGTAAAAAAATCAATAGACACAATTCATTATAGGTGGAGATAACGTAAAATGTCCCAAGCAAACTCTCGTATAAAGGTTTTTAGCTGTAATTCCAATCCGCTGTTAGCACAAAAAATTTGTAATCACTTAGGTATTCCTTTGGGAGACGCGAAAGTTAACAAATTTAGTGATGGCGAAATTCATATCCAGTTAAATGAAACGGTTCGTGGTTTGGATGTATATGTTGTACAGTCTACTTGCGATCCTGTAAACCAACACTTGATGGAATTGCTTGTTATGGTTGATGCGCTAAAACGTGCATCTGCTGGTACGATAAATGTTGTTATTCCTTATTATGGATACGCTAGGCAAGATCGGAAAGCTCGCGCTAGAGATCCGATCACAGCAAAGTTGGTGGCTAACTTAATTGAGACAGCTGGAGCTGATCGTGTAATCGCAATGGATTTACATGCGACCCAGATTCAAGGATTTTTCAATATTCCAGTGGATCACCTGCTCGGTGTACCTATCTTGGGTAAATATTTTCAAGGTAAAAATTTAACAGATCTTGTTGTCGTGTCTCCTGACCATGGTGGTGTGATTCGTGCAAGACGTTTAGCAGAAAGGCTGGAAGCACCGCTCGCGATTATTGATAAACGACGTCCAGAGCCGAATGTATCTGAAGTGATGAGCATTATTGGTAAAGTAGCTGGGAAAACAGCGATTATCATTGATGATATTATCGATACTGCTGGGACGATTGCGTTAGCAACAGAAGCGATTTTAGAACGTGGGGCCAAGGAAGTGTATGCTTGCTGTACACACCCTGTGTTATCTGGACCTGCACTGGAACGTATTCAAAACTCAGGTATAAAACAGCTGATCGCTACAGATACGATCCCATTAAAACCAGAGAAAATGTTAGATAAAATCGAAGTTCTCTCTGTGGCACCTGTAATTGGAGAAGCAATTTATCGAATCCACCACGAACAATCGGTAAGTAAATTATTTGTATAGGCGATTCTCTTTGGGATCGCCTTTTCCTTTTTGAGGTGAGAGAGTTGAAAGTGATTGTTGGGCTTGGGAATCCTGGGAAAAAATACGAACTGACTAGACACAATATTGGTTTTTGGGCTGTTGATCAGCTAAGTGAAAAATGGAATATACCTTTTCAAAAAGAAAAATGGCATAGTGCTATTGCAGAAGGCATTGTAAATGGAGAAAAAGTTTTTTTGTTAAAACCACTAACTTATATGAATTTATCCGGTGAAGCTGTTGGCGCTGCAATGCGCTTTCTAAAACTTTCCACTGAAGATTTGCTTGTTATGTTTGATGATTTGGATATTCCCTTAGGGCAGTTACGTTTACGGCAAAAAGGTAGTTCCGGAGGGCATAATGGGATGAAATCGATTATTTCCCATTTAGGTACAGACCAATTTAATCGCATTAAGATAGGTATCGATCGTCCATCAGGTGGAATGAAAGTAGTGGACTATGTCCTAGAACCTTTTTCAGAAACGGATCATCTCATTGCGGCAGATGCAGCAATTGCTGCTGCAAATGCGACAAATGAATGGTTGAAGAATGATTTCCTCATAGCGATGAATAAGTATAATGGAGCGGTACCTAGGTCATAATAAGAAATGACTCTTTAGAAAGGGAGGCATTCTCATGGTGGAGTATGTCTGCCGCTTTTGCCAATCATCGTTAGGTAAATTGAATAATTCTGTATATTCAGAAGCGGAACTAGGTCTTGATCAGTTGACCTCAGAAGAACGAGAAGATATAATTATCCATGACACAAATGGTCAGATGCAAGTTCGAGTAGTTTGCGAAAACTGCGAACATATCTTAAACCATTACCCGGAACGTTCCCTTCTACCATCACTGTATCATTAATACAAATTGCATGGAGAAGCATAGCCTTGGCACATATTGCTGAGGCTTCTTTTGTATAGGGGAGAAGGAGGTTAACTTGGAACCGCTTACCAATCTATTTGAACAAGATAAAGATGTCCAGTCTATTCTTCATGGACTAGATACTGGGCTTCGTGAACAATTAGCTACAGGTTTAACAGGATCTGCACGCATGATCTTAGTAGCCACTATTTATCAGAAAACAGGTCGTTCATGTGTTGTAGTAACACATAATATGAACCAAGCTCAAAAAGCTGCGGATGATTTGAGTGAACTTTTATCCAAAGAAGAGGTATTGTTATATCCGGCAGACGAGTTGATAACTACAGAAATAGCACTGGCTAGTCCGGAAACATTGGGTAATCGAATTGATGTCATCACTCGTCTGACCTCTGGGTTTTCAGGGGTATTTGTTGTGCCGTTCTCAGGACTTCGCAAAATATTTCCACCTAAATCAATATGGAAAAAATATGCTATATCCCTAAAAGTAGGGAACTCCCACCCGATTGAAAACTTATCCAATAAATTAGTGCATATGGGATATGAAAGAGTAGATATGGTTGAGAAGAGTGGGGAATTTTCCGTCCGTGGCGGAATTGTAGATATTTATCCAGTAACCTTTGAACAACCAATCCGTATAGAATGGTTTGATGATGAGGTAGATTCCATTCGTCCATTTTCGGTAGCAGATCAACGCTCAACCGACAAACTACTCTCTGTGACTCTACCCCCAGCAAAAGAACTCTTTGCAGACAGCGAGCTTTTATATCAAGCAGGAGAGCATGTTCAGAACTTATTGACGGAAAGATTACAAAAGACAAAAGATCCGGCATTAAAAGAGAAATTACAAAGCAGTATCGGTTGGGATATTGAACAGTTGCAATCTGGACTATCCTTTACGGGAATTTACAAATATATAACGCAAATATATCCTCAAGGCGAGAGTATTTTAAACTTTTTGCCAACTGACTCAATTCTTGTCCTTGACGAACCCGCTCGAATACAAGAGACAGCTAAGCAATTAGAGCGGGAAGAAGCAGAATGGCAAACTGCATTATTGGAGCAAGGGGAAATGCTGCCTACTCTTAAGTTGTCATATACAGTTGAGGAAGTTTCTAAATCAAATCATCAGAAAATATATTTATCTTTATTTATGCGCCAGTTAACCCATATGCAAGCACATAATATCGTACAGTTTATGTGTCGCAGTATGCAGCAGTTTCATAGCCAAATGCATGTGTTAAAAGCAGAATTAGAAAGATTGATAAAAGCGAAATATACGATTTTATTTACTGCTAGTACAGATGAACGATTATTACGTTTGATACGTGTGTTGCAAGACTATGGAATGGAAGTCAGTCGTGCAACTGCTGATGCTCACCTGCCAACTGGGAAACCAGTAGTGCGTGTATCTGCCTTATTAAATGGTTTTGAAATGAGCAGTAACAAATTAGCTGTGATTACAGAAGGGGAAGTATTCACCCAAAAGCAGCGGAGAATCCGTCGTTCCAATAAACTCGATCATGCAGAAAAAATAAAAGACTATCAAGAGCTAAAACCAGGCGATTATGTTGTTCATATCAATCACGGTATTGGCAAGTATCTCGGGATCGAAACTTTAAATGTCGCAGGTCTGCACAAAGATTATTTGCATATTCAGTATGCAGGTAACGATAAGTTGTATGTTCCAGTAGAACAAATTGACCAAGTGCAAAAATATGTGGGTAGCGAAGAAAAGATCCCTAAAGTTTATAGCTTAGGCGGTAGTGAATGGAGTAAAGTAAAAAACAAAGTTCGTACTGCTGTAGTCGATATTGCGCAAGACCTGATTAAGCTCTATGCGAAGCGCCAAGAAGCTAGAGGTTATGCGTTTCATGATGATACGCCATTCCAGCGAGAGTTCGAAGCAATGTTTCCTTATGAAGAAACACCTGATCAATTGCGTTCGATTGAGGAAATCAAAAAGGACATGGAAAAAAATCAGCCAATGGACCGTCTTTTGTGTGGAGATGTAGGTTATGGGAAGACCGAAGTAGCAGTTCGTGCGGCATTTAAGGCGATCATGGATGGAAAACAAGTTGCTTTATTGGTACCAACTACGATCTTGGCTCAACAACACTATGAAACTTTTCGGGAGCGTTTTGCAGATTTTCCAATTGAAGTCCATGTTCTTAACCGTTTCCGCAGTCGTAAGGAGCAAAAAGAAACAATTGAAGGATTAAAAGCGGGATCTGTCGATATCGTGATAGGGACTCACCGAGTATTATCAAAAGATCTTGGCTTCCGTGATTTAGGGCTGTTGATAATTGATGAAGAACAACGTTTTGGTGTAAAGCACAAAGAACGAATCAAAGAACTAAAAACGAACATCGATGTGTTGACTTTAACAGCTACGCCTATCCCTCGTACCCTCCATATGGCTATGATGGGAGTACGTGATTTATCAGTCATTGAAACGCCTCCGGAAAATAGATTCCCTGTACAAACTTATGTCATTGAATACTCTGCTGCATTAGTGCGAGAAGCAATTGAACGGGAATTGTCTCGTGGTGGACAGGTATATTTTCTATACAACCAAGTTAACAACATTGATCGCATGGCTGATCAGATTCGTATGCTAGTACCTGAAGCAAAAATCGCTGTAGCTCATGGGCAAATGGTCGATACAGAGCTGGAACGCGTTATGCTTGACTTTTTGGATGGTGAATATGACGTCCTAGTCAGTACAACGATTATTGAAACAGGGGTAGATATCCCTAATGTAAACACATTAATTATATATGATGCAGATAAGATGGGACTTTCTCAGTTGTACCAGCTTAGAGGAAGAGTTGGACGATCCAATCGGATTGCTTATGCTTATTTTACCTATCAAAGGGATAAGGTCTTATCAGAAACAGCAGAGAAACGCCTCCAAGCTATCAAGGAGTTTACGGAATTAGGTTCCGGATTTAAGATTGCTATGCGTGACTTATCTATTCGTGGTGCGGGCAATTTGCTTGGAGCAGAGCAACATGGGCATATTGCGACAGTTGGATTTGAGATGTATAGCCAAATGTTAAAAGAAGCTGTAGTAGAATTACAGCAAGGGGTAACAGAAGCGAAAGAGGTAATAGAACCCACGCTAGACCTCAATGTAGATGCTTATCTGCCTAGCGAGTATATTACAGATGAGAAACAAAAAATTGAGTTGTATAAAAAAATTAGAAGCTTACAGACTTTGGAGCAAGTTGCTGATTTAGAAGAAGAAATGGAAGATCGTTTTGGTGATCTACCTGATCCTGTTCAAAACCTACTCCGGGTTGCGAAACTTCGTGCGTATGCATTGAAGTATGGAATAGAAATAATGGAGGAAAAAGGGTCAGAAATTCATGTTACCATGCGTGTTGAAGAAAATACGAGAATCAATGGGCAAGCACTTTTTAAACTAGCTCATCAATTCCCAGGTCGAGTACGTTTGGTCTCCGGTAAACATGTTGGTATGATATTTAAGAAGACAGGGCTTACACCGAAAGCGATATTGGAGATGATGGATAATTTTTTCAAGCAGTATGAACAAGTGTTAAAAGTAGAAGGAGTGGTTCAGAGTGCAACGATCGACTAAATGGATAGCAGGCAGTGTCGCCGTAATTTTGGTAATAGGTAGTATCATCTTGGGGACAACTTCCTATTGGCAGTCAAACGACAAAACGAATAAAACGAAAACGCAGCAACAAGCAACAACCAAACCTCTAGACACTTCCAGCAAAAAAATAGCAGGAGAATACAAAGGTGGAAAAGTGACAGAAGGGGAGTTAAATGCTTACATCAATATTAACTCCTTCTTTGATCCACAATTGGCAGCCCTTTTCTCGTCTACAGAAGCTTCTGCTGCTGCGCAACAAAAACAAACTCGTCAACAGATTGCAAAAGTATATTTAACCAAAAAATACATAGCTGGCTTACAAACAGTAACACCTGCTGAGCAAAAGACGATTGATCAACAAGGAAAAGAATTAGAGAAACAAGTAATTGAGTATAGTAAAATGATGGGGCAGAATACCAAAATTGCGAACATCCAACAGGCCATTGCGGGAAAAGGTTTTACCCAAAATCAATTGAAACAGGTAGCAGACCAAGATGCTAAAGTGGATATGTATTTAGGGAAGCAAATTGAAAATAGTACTTATGAGCGAGTAAAACTGCGGCATGTGCTTATATCTTTTACTCAAGCAGGAACTCAGGCTGGGGAAGGACAAACCAATCGTACAGAAGCAGAAGCAAAAAAACGTGCTTTAGAAGTAAAGAAAAAACTCGAAGCTGGTGGCGATTTTGCCAAACTGGCAAAAGAGTACTCGGATGACCCTGGTTCCAAAGATAAAGGTGGATTGTATGATTCTGACGTAAGTGGATTTGTAACAGAGTTTGCTAATGCTGCTAAGACACTTCCTATTGGGAAAATCAGTGATCCAATCAAAACGGATTATGGTTATCATGTGATGAAAGTAGAAGCAAGAACTCAAGAAAAAGTAAAGAATGCGCCGAAAGATCAACTTGAACAAATCCAAAGCACAAAGAAACAAGAGGTATTTAGCAATATAGAGAAAGAAATAGGAGTAAAGTTATACGTTTAGAGGGGATTCATCCCCTCTTTTTTTTGTCTTTATCCAAATGAAATTATTTTATTCCCCGCATAAGATGTTCCCAGCAGATTCATACTATGGTTTATAAGACCAAAAGAACCAAGGAGTAAAGAACGGAGGAAATCATGACAATGAAAGCAACAGGCATCGTCCGTCGTATCGATGACCTTGGACGTGTAGTCATCCCAAAGGAGATTCGTCGGACACTTCGCATTCGTGAAGGAGATCCTTTAGAAATATTTGTAGATAGAGATGGTGAAGTCATATTAAAGAAATATTCTCCTATTGGCGAATTAAGTGATTTTGCCCAAGAATATGCAGAAGCACTATATGAAAATATACAGCAGACTGTTATCGTTTGTGACCGAGATAGTGTCATAGCTATAGCAGGTGGCTCCAAAAAAGAATATATGGAAAAATCCATTAGCAGTATGATTGAGACTTCTATGGAATCCAGGCGCCCTCAGCATGAGTACAATGGTGGAATTGCTGAGATCATTAAAGGTAGCCCCGAGGAATATGCATCTTATATCGTTGTACCGATTAATGCAGGTGGCGATCCGATCGGTGCAGTCGTTATTATGTCTAAAAAAGATGGTTCCAAATTAGGAGAGTTAGAAAGTAAATTAGCAAGTACTGCTGCCACATTCCTTGGCAAACAGATGGAAAACTAAGACAAAACACGGTTTTTTATCTACATATGTGCTCTGGTTTCGTTCTTATTAATCTATTTTGTGTCATTGCAAAATCAGTCGGCGGTGTTCTCTTTTGGGGACACCGCTTTTTTTTTGCTATTTCTTCGAGTAGAATCAGCTGAATTGCTTGGATTGTAGACGTATTCCATTCCATCCACTTTAAGGTATTCCAATTGAGGACAAACACTCTACACATGCAGAAAGATAGAAATTTTGATATATTAGTATGGTTCTTTCTTTGTTCATCAAATTTAAGCTGTAGCATGTAGATAGCAGGTGTTTGGATATTGGAAAAAATACAGCGTTCTTTTTTAACCGGTGCCCTCATTCTCAGTATTGCAACCATGATTTGCCGATTTTTAGGAGCAGTTTATCGCATCCCTTACCAAAACATCACAGGAAATGAAGGGATGTATGTTTATAGTCAAGTATATCCCCTTTACAGTGTGTTGTTGCTCTTAGCAACAGCTGGTTTCCCCTTAGCTATATCGAAATTGGTATCAGAGAGAATAGCGAAAGAAGATTGGTCTGGAGTTAAACAAATTCATCGAGTTTCGATGGTAGTTTTGTTTGTACTAGGGAGTATGGCTTTTCTCATTTTATATTTTGGTGCACCATGGATAGCTGCTTGGATGGGGAGCAAACAGCTTCTTACTTTACCTATTCAGTCTGTTTCTTTTGCTCTTTTGCTTATCCCATTTACCGCATCTTTGCGAGGGGTATACCAAGGACAACAAGAAATGATGCCTTCGGCTGTTTCCCAAGTCTCTGAGCAGTTGGTTCGAGTTATTACGATATTGATTTGTGCTTGGTATGCAATGAGTTCAGGATTAGGCGTAGTATATGCAGGAGCAGGCGCGGTTTTTGGTGCGACAACTGGAGCTTTTATAGCAGTTCTGGTATTGATTTTGTTTCGCAGGAAAAGTAGAGGCTTTGTAACTATGAATACAAATGGTTCTACATATTCTGTTTCTCATATAGATGTTATACGAGCTTTATTTGCAATTTCTTTACCGATTTGTATCAATTCGCTTCTCTATCCTCTGTTTGGACTTGTTGATTCATTTACAATTGCTAATTTCTTAGTGGATGCACATTGGAGTGTTGTGTCAAGTATCAATGAAAAGGGGATCTATGATCGAGGCGGGCCTTTATTGCAGTTTGCCGCTTTTTTTGCCACAGGTATCGCCCTTTCTATCGTTCCTGCGATGACCATGGCCAAACAACGGGGACAGACAGAAGAAGCAGAAAAACGAGCAAATATAGCGATTCGTTTGACATGGATGCTGGGTTTGCCTTCTTCCATTGGTCTAGCAATTGTAGCGATGCCGACTAATGTTATGCTGTTTAAAGATGCGGCGGGTTCTGATGCGTTACTTATTTTATCTTTTTCGACCATCTTTGTAACACTTGGAGTGACGTCTGCCGCTATTTTGCAAGGTTTAGGCCGTGTCATTCTTCCTGCTGTTACGATTGTGATTGCAGTTATAGTGAAATGGGTATGTAATTTTTTCTTCATCCCAATCTGGGATATAGGTGGAGCTGCACTTGCTACGGTCCTTGCATATGCGATCGGTGCAGGTTTGAATCTTTGGGTTTTAAAAAGATCTATTCCATCGATTCGCACCCCATGGATGAAACTATTCGCAGCAAATGGTCTCTTAGCATGTGCTGCTTTGGTGATGAAAACAGTCTTACTTTTGGTTACTTCAGGTTTAGAAAGTGAGCGACTTGCCATGACTTTCACATGCCTCGGTTCTGTCACAGCAGGAGTGATCGTATACCTTTGGGCGATCCTTCGATTTAAGTTGATTGAGGAAGAGGAGCTAGCATTGGTTCCAAAGTTGGGGAAATGGCTTGGGAAGAAGGAGTAGGAAGCGAGATTATTTGAAGATATCCTCTTAAAGGATGTCTTTTTGCTTTTTTTGAGTAATTTTTGTTGCGAGAAGCGAAAAAAGTAGTTGCTAATTGCATCACAAATGTAAAAAGAGCCAAAATTTATTTAATTTGATATAATATTGGAGAAGATATCCTTTTGAAGGATGTCTTTTTTCATAACTAACTTTGTTAGGAGACTGTTCTCACTGGCTGCATATAGTTAGCACGTTGATTGTTAGCTGTATGTAGCCAGTGAGGGTGGTCCAGTAAATCTGATATTGATTAGGGATTGGTTGAGACGATAAAACGACTCCCAGTTACCTGATTAGCATGCTAGGACGCTTTCCTCCCGCTGGCACAGGAGTGAAAAACGATGACTTGGAAGGAACGCAGTTATGGAAACAAGGTGAAGCGAGAAACTCTTCGAAAACTGATTCTGGAAGGTCAGAAGCTGGAGCAAGACTATCGTTTTGTAAAAGCAAGGGAGAGACGTAAGACTGTTCGGGAAAAGAGAAGAGAGGCTCAGGAACTTCGCAAGCAAGACTGCCAGTAGGGACATGGAGAATGTCACAATAAACTACTGAATCGAAGTGCCTCGCTGCTGAATTCTCATTTGGTCTAAGAGCAGCTTACGATGTTCCATCTCCGTTCAAACTGAGTAGAAGATAACGGGAATTTCACCTTGTGTGTAGCTTCCACTGTAGTTTTTGCAGCTAGTGCTTGTGGTGAGTCGAAAGTCGTCTAGGATGGAAGCAGACCTAGCAGGTTGTTATGATGAGATAGATAGCCTCTTGGGTTGTCTATCTTGCTGGATGATAAATTATCAGAATACAAAGAAAATTAAAGAAGTCAACTTATATTGGCCAAGAGATGAGATATAGTGTCAATTTTCCTATTGTTTCATATATAATATGACTTAGATATCCTTTAAGGATGTCTTTTTTTTACAATAAAGCGATAGGGATGACTACTCTCACTGGCTTCATATGGTTAGCACATGATTGTTAGCTGTATGTAGCCAGTGAGGTAGTCCAAGTAAGGGATATTGGTTGAGGCGATAAAACGACTCCCGATTTCTCTAATACCATGCTTCGGACGCTTTCTGCCCACTGGTGCAGGAGTGAGAAAAATGGCAAAAAAGCCGAAAGGAAACAAGAACAAGGAAAAACTTGAAGAGTTGGAGATACGCCAGAAGGAACAAGGGATTAAGCAAACACAGCAAAAAATGAGCTTCGATCAAGATGATAACAGACGCAGTAATAATGCTGAGAAACGCGATGCTGCTAAAGAACTCCGTGAGTTAGAAGATCAACAGATGAAGCGACAGGAAGACCGTCGTAAACAATCTGCTGATACGCGTGAGGAATGGAACTTGTGGCTCAAATATCTCACCCTAGTTTCTACTGGTAGTGTAGGTGTCATTAAACTTGGAATTGTTGTTCCTGTTGTTTCCAATACTATCTTGGGTATACTTGGTTTTCTTTGGCTAGGCACAGGAGTGTGTCTGATTCCACGGATTGCGAGGAAAAGTGGAAAGGGTCCGAAAGGCAAGCAGTAACCCCTATCAGGTTTGTTGTAAAAAAGACAGATGGTGAGAACCGTCTGTCTACCTGGGATGAAAAAATACATAATATTCGGAAATTAAATATAAGACCTGCCCAGGTTTTTACAGGCAAGCAGTAATACCCCTATCACATTTTAACCTGTTGTAAAAAAGACAGATGTCTTCTGGGCAGGTAAGTTTATTGTAAACATTTTTTATGGATAATACAATTAAATATATTGCGAAATGTACCATAAAATAATCAACATGGTGATTAAACCAGAGATAAAAAGTGTTAAGGCAAAACCATACTTTTCATTTCTTTTTTGTCTTTCTCTGAAAGTTTGATATAAGGTGCCAGAGAAAAAACCACTAATTATAAGTAAAACTAACGAGATAAAATCAACCTTGTGCATATATCCTCCTTACAGAATTTGTTTACATAAACTATATCATTTTCGCCCTCCACATTGAACAATTCGTCCTCTATACCTTGTACATGATATGATATATCCTAAATAAACTTAAGAGGCTTGAAAGGAAGGTAGCGGTGAAGTTCATAACAATTGTTGGCTTGGGGTTTGGTAATGAAGACAGTTTGTCCATTGGAGCATGGAAGTTTTTACAGTCTGGTGATCCTGTTTTCTTGCGGACAATCGATCATCCGATTACTCCGTGGATGCAACAACAAGGAATTCCTTTTAAGACTTTCGACCATATTTACGAAAAACACGATCAATTTGCACCAGTGTATCGAGAAATAGTCGATGAGCTTTTCCGATTAGCGGATGAACATGACCATATTATATATGCGGTACCAGGGCATCCGATGGTTGCGGAACGGACTGTACAACTTCTTTTACAAGAAGGGCCAGCCTTTTCTACTGATATTCATGTCCTTGGCGGGGGAAGTTTTCTTGATATTGCATTTGCAAGATTAGAAATTGATCCAGTAGAAGGATTTCAATTGTTAGATGGAACAAATTTGACGGATAGTCATGTATTGAATCCAAGCCAGCACATTTTGATCGGACAAGTCTATAGTTCATTTATAGCCTCTGATGTAAAGTTAACCTTGATGCAGGTATATCCAGATGATTATGAAGTGGTCATTGCGGATGCACTTGGTGTATCAGGGAAAGAGAAAATCTCCAAAGTTCCTTTGTATGAACTAGATCGTCAGAATGGATTCTCTAACTTGACCAGCGTATATGTTCCTCCTGCTAAGGGTGATTCGATTTTCTATAAGCAGTTCTCTTACTTGGTACAAATCATGCAAAAATTGCGTAGTCCTGAAGGTTGTCCTTGGGATCGAGAACAGACCCATGAGTCACTTCGACCTTATTTAATAGAAGAAGCTTATGAATTTATTGATGCGATCAATCAGCAAGATGATCAGGCTATGGTAGAAGAACTGGGAGATGTCTTATTACAAGTGATTTTTCATGCAGTTGTTGCAGAAGAACGCTATGGGTTTAGCCTTAGTGAAGTAATTGAAAATTTGAATGAAAAGTTGATCCGCAGACATCCTCATGTATTCGGGACAGCACATGCTGATACACCAGACAAAGTAATTCAAACTTGGGATGCAGTAAAGAAAACAGAAGGTAAAGGGAAGAAAGACTCCATTTTGGATGATATCCCAAAATCTTTTCCAGCTATTTTAATGGCATTTGAACAACAGAAAAAAGCTGCAAAAGTTGGATTTGATTGGGAAGATGAAACAGGTGTGTTGGATAAGATGAAAGAAGAACTGATGGAGTTAGCAAATGCACAAAATCCGATGGAAAGAGAAAAAGAATTAGGAGATGTGTTGTTCACAGTCATCAACATTGCCCGTTTTTATAAAATTGATCCGGAAGTAGCCTTATTTGAGACTACTCGCAAATTTGACCGGAGGTTCCGTCATGTCGAAATGCGGGCAAAAGAAAACGGTCGGCCGATAGAGGATTATGGCATCGATCAATTAGAAGCTTGGTGGCAGGAAGCAAAGGAAATGGAAAAGGATGAGATAGATGAGATTGGATAAGTTTTTAAAAGTATCACGAATGATTAAACGGCGTACTTTAGCAAAGGAAGTTTGTGATGGAGGCCGGGTTTCCATCAATGAGAAGGTTGCAAAGGCTGGTTCAGAAGTAAAAGCTGGAGATATTTTAACTATTCGCTTTGGTCAAAAATTAGTGACTGCAAAAGTGGAGCGTATTGCGGATAATGTGCCAAAAGATATGGCTGATACACTTTACACCATCGTCAAAGAAGAAGCTGTTAATTAATTCCCGTTCTAATCCTTAGGTTGTCCCCATAAGTTATACCAGAAGATTTTTTGGAAGGGGACATATTGATGGTACAAGATACAAATAACCACCATGAATTAATTTTGACGAATCGCAACGAATTAGAGATTAGCGGTGTAACGGGCATAGAGAGTTTTGATAGTGAAGAGTTTTTGTTATCTACGGAGTATGGGTATGTAGGTATTCGTGGGCAGGAATTGCATTTGAAAAACCTTGATTTGGAACAAGGTATCATTTCTATACGCGGCCAGTTTTTAGATATTAGTTATTTGGATGTAAATCATCCGAGATCAGATAAAACCAAAAGTGTATTAGGACGGTTATTTCGTTGACGTTAGAAACGCAATGGATCACACTGTCGTTGATGTTTGCTTCTGGTGCATTATTAGGTGTCTTTTTAGATGTGTATCGTGTCTTAGCTAGAAGATTTACCCTTCGGGGCTGGCCGATTTCCATGATTGATTTACTCTTCTGGGTATCCTCAGCATGTTTTGTGTTTGGGATACTCCTGTGGAGTAACTGGGGTGAGATGCGGTTTTATATTATGATCGCAATTATAGCTGGAATATTATTTTACCTTCGGCTCTTAACTAATCCGATCACCAGTATATTGACCAAACTGTTACAATTTGTAGAGTGGCTCATTAACAAAGTCATTCGTTTGATTGAGTTTTTCATTTATCGACCTATTGTCTGGCTCACTAGTCTCCTTTGGCGTATCCTCCGAGCGATTCTTCTTTTTATTTGGAAAATAATAACAAAACCGTTATTATGGTTACTAGGTCCTGTGATTCGTTATTGCAGACCATATACCACTAAGCTGAAAACTTGGTGGGCAAGCCGAAAGAAGAATGATGAGCAATAAGTAATTTCAATGAAGTTTGCTTATTTTATTGTTCTTTGCTTAAACCATTCTCCGAGGAGGTGCAGGAATGAATGAACCTAAAAAATAACGTTTTGCGGTTTCGATCACCAGAACCTCAGGTAGAAACTGGAACTGCCTCCAAGCCTTTACCTCCAAAATTACATCCGAAAGTAAAACGTCGTCGTTTGATTTGGCTGGTTTTGATGGTATTGTTTTTTGGATGGTGTATTGTTCAGTTGGTAATGCAAGAGATAAGAATTGCCCACAAAGAGGAAGTTTTACATAATCGCCAACAAGAGTTGGCAACAGTAGAAGCTACGACTGAAAAGTTAACGGAAGATGTAAAACGCTACCAAGACAAAGATTATTTAATGGAACAAGCACATAAGCATGGTTATGGAAAACTTGGCGAAAAAAATGTTCCGATTGAAAATGATTAGGATTAAAGGATGTGTTTTCTAGCACATCCTTTTCCTATGTGTAAATGAGGTCGGCCGGAGGACAAATTTTTTCTTGACTTTTCTTTGCCAAGTATACTACAATAAAGTCTGTTCGCTGATGCCGCGGGGTGGAGCAGCTCGGTAGCTCGTTGGGCTCATAACCCAAAGGTCGCAGGTTCAAATCCTGCCCCCGCAACCATAATTGTCACAGGGTGGAGCAGCCCGGTAGCTCGTTGGGCTCATAACCCAAAGGTCGCAGGTTCAAATCCTGCCCCTGTAACCAATAATATATGTTTGGCGGCGTAGCTCAGCTGGCTAGAGCGTACGGTTCATACCCGTGAGGTCGGGGGTTCGAGCCCCTCCGCCGCTACCAAAAGAAGAGAGGAGAAGGCGGAATCACAACCTTGATCACGGTTGCGTATAACGCCTTCTTTTCTTGTATGGAAGAGTGGGAAATATCTGGTGAATGTGGTAATCAAAAAAGTAAAATTTACTACCATAAATAAAACCTATACCGAAAAAGTTCGTGATTGGCGCGGCCGGTCCTGCTTTTCCACTCAATATGCGAATCCGGATGGCAAACGGATTTTCCACACTTATTATTTTGTGAAAAAGGGTTATACCATCTCGAAGGTCTTTCATAAAAACGGTGAATTTATGTATTACTACTGTGATGTGATGGAAATGAAAGAAGTTGCCCCGATGCGCTATGTGATGGTAGACCTCTTGCTAGACCTGATTGTATATCCGGACGGCCGGTATCATTTGATTGATGTCGATGAATTTGCGGACTCTATTGATAAAGGGCATCTTCGCAAGCGGCAACAAGTACATGCTCTTCGCACACTGGATACCATGTTACAATTACAGACCAAACGCAGATTGATTCCACGATTTGTGCAAGATACAGAAATGATTCCAATTGTTACGAAACCAATTGCCCGAAAGTGAATTTTTCGACACTAAGAAAGTTGTTATTGAGAAGTTTTGTCGGAGCTTGAGTTTATATCTTCCATATCGACACGAAAAGACGAAAAAAGAGACGAAAGTTTTCCATCTTCATGGGGCTTTGTCTCTTTTTTTATTTCTCTTTGGCTTTGTTTATCTAATCTAATTCATTTGTCGGAAACTTTTTTTTGATTTCCAGCCGTTTTGACAAACATTTTTAGAATCGCCACCTATAATGGGGAGCACAAATACGCAAACGGGGGTATATCATGTCATTTATAAAAAATATTATTTATCGTCCGGCTTTATTGGAAAAAGGATGGGTAAAAAGATTATCTCATCGAATCACGAGTATGTGGAATTTTCCTGTGTTGGTTATGGGTTTTTTGTTAGGTCGTGCAACGATATTGGAAGCTCTTTCCCCATTTTCATTAGCGTACCTTGCAGTGCTCTTCCATCTCGGCAGGCGAGAATGGCCATTAGTGATGCTTTCGCTTCTTCTGGGTGCAGCTACATTAGGGCCAATGGCGACGGTGAAGATGACGGGTTTTTTTATGGTATTGTTCATTGTCAACAAGTTGTTCCAATGGTTTGGCCGTGGAAGTCTTTCTTCTACCCCATTTGTTGTTCTCATCAGCAGCACCGTGGGCCACCTGATACAATTTAGTCTGCAATCAAATGCCAATTACTCGTACTTGTTTGCTGCGATTGATATACTGCTTAGTTTTATTCTTACGTTTATCTTTGTACAATCATTACCCTTATTTACTGTTAAAAAAAATCGGTTAGGTTTGAAGCACGAAGAGATGGTTTGTTTGGTTATTTTGATGGGTTCTGTGTTAACTGGAATGCTCGGATGGCATGTTGGTGATATATCTATTGTTCATATTGCCTCTCGCTATATGATTTTGATATTGGCTTTAGTAGGAGGTGGTATGCTCGGTGCTTCGATGGGCGTGGTTACAGGACTTATCTTAAATTTATCTGATACCAAAGCCATTATGGAGATATCTTTACTAGCATTCTCCGGATTATTAGCAGGATTGTTCCAAGAAGGCAGAAGAATTGGAGTAGCTGTTGGGTTTTTACTCGGTTCCACTATTCTATCGTTGTATCAAGTGGATGATGGTAATTTTTGGTTGTCTTTAGAGGAATCGATGATCGCTGTCTTATTCTTTTTCTTGACAAAGGAGTCTGTGTTTTTAAAACTTTCGAGATTAGTGCCAGGAACATTTGAAAATCAAATGGCACATCAAGAATATATCCGTAGGCTTCGAGATGCTACTGCTGGGAAAGTAGAACGTTTTACTGAATTATTTTATGAGTTAGCAGGTAGCTTTCGAGAGGATGTTTCCAAAAAACGGCATGATGATGAAGAACAAGTGAATCAGTTTATTGGCAATATCATGTCAGAAGCTTGCATGGGGTGTCGGAGGTTTACAGATTGTTGGGAGAAAAAAGTGGTAAAAACGTATCAAGGAATGACGAACTTACTAACCCTAGTGGAGGCGAACGGAGAAGGACCTATCCCGGTTCCTCTCTTTTGGGCAGAGCATTGTATTCGCCCGGACAAAGTATTGGAATCATGCCAAGCCCAATATGTTTATCATCATGAACGAATGTATTGGAAAGAAAAAATAGATGAATCTAAAAAGGTTGTATCAGATCAGCTTAGTGGAATGGCAGAAGTAATGGAAAAACTGACACGAGAGATCCGGCATGAGGCGCAAGTGCTGACCGTACAAGAAGATCAAATCCACTCCGCTTTAGAAACGTTAGGAGTTGAAATACAACGAGTTGATGTTTTAAATCTAGCAGAAGGTAAAGTAGAGATAGAAGTGGTTATGCCACATGTAGATGCATTGGATGAGTGTAAAAAGTTAATAGCTCCATTGTTAACAGAAATAATCGGTGAGCCGATCAATGTACACCGCAAGATGGTACAAGATGGTGTATCTGGAGCAATTATCACGCTAGGTTCTGCTCAAAAATTTGAGTTAAAAACTGGTTCAGCAAACGCAGCAAAAGGTGGAGCTGTTGTTTCTGGTGATAGTTTTTGTTCTCTCCACTTAGGAACAGGAAAAGCCGCAATTGCAATAAGTGATGGAATGGGTAACGGACAGCGAGCTCAAGAAGAATCAAGTGCAGCACTAAAACTATTACGTCGGTTGTTACAGGCAGGGATGCATGAAGAACGTGCAGTGGATTCGGTCAATTCAATCTTATCACTTCGAACGATGGATGAGATGTTTGCTACGATCGATTTAGCGTTAGTCGATTTAAACTCTGGGAGAGGAAGATTTATGAAAATTGGTTCTACTCCTGGATTCATCAAACGGGGCAAGAAAATTATCAAGTTAGCTGCTTCAAGCCCTCCGATTGGTATATTAAAAGAAATTGACATCAAACCGATCGAAATGCAGCTAGAACCTGGTGATATTTTGATTATGATGAGTGATGGTGTCTATGATGCTTCAAGACATGCGATGAATAAAGAAGCATTAATGAATCGGATTCTTCATGAAATAGATACCAAAGACCCGCAAGATTTTGCTGACTGCTTGTTAGAAAAGGTGATCCAACATCAAGGGGCTATACATGATGATATGACCGTTGTTGTTTCTAGAGTTGAGCGATATGCTCCTGAATGGTCATCTATTCGTATCCCAGGTCTGAGAAGGGTAGATCGTACAGCAGTTGCCGGCAGTTAAAATACCTCAGTTGGAATCTGCTTGAGAAATTGCTAAAATAAGAGCAACATTTCCTATCCCGGATTATTGCCGGGATTTCTTAATATGAGGTGGGAAGTTGTTTTTAACAAAATTAGATTCCCTTATTCAAACACAAACCTTATTTGACCAAGGTGAAAAACTACTTGTTGGTGTTTCTGGAGGATGTGATTCCATAGCTTTGCTGGAAGCACTTTTCGAGCTCTCCCCAAAATATGGTTGGCGTATTTTTGTCGTTCATGTCAACCATCATCTTCGAGGAGCTGCCAGTGATGGAGATGCTGAATATGTTGCTGAATTTTGCCAGAAGCGTCAGATTTCTTATCAGATCAAAGATGTAGATGTTCGAGCAAAAAAAGAAGCTGCGGGTGGAAATAAACAAGCAATCGCTAGAGAATTGCGCTATCAAGCTTTTCGTGAAGCTTCAGAAGAATGGAATATCAAAAAAATTGTGTTGGCACATCATGCAGATGATCAAGTAGAGACAATTTTGATGCGGATACTTCGAGGGACTGGACCAAGTGGTTTAACAGGAATGCATGCAAAAAGGGAATGGAAAAACTTACAAATCATCCGTCCGTTTCTAGGGATATATCGGAAAGAATTGGAAGATTATTTGAACGGAAAACAAATTGTACCAAGAGAAGATGCCAGTAATCAATCAACAGATTATACAAGGAATCGTTTACGGTTGGAATTAATTCCCGATTTACTTTCGTATAATCCTCAAGCAAAGCACGCAATATTGCAATTGGGTAATCTTATAAAGGAAGAGGAAAAAGTCTGGGAAAATTGGACGATAGAAGGTGTAAATGCTTGCTCACAAAAAATAAATGAGGGAGAGTACCAAATTGATCTTCCTACCTTTCTTTCTTATCCTGTTGCTTTACAAAGAAGGATGGTTAAACTAATATTAAATTGTCTAACTGATGAAAATCTACCTTACCAATCGATTGAACAGGTGTTACAATTAGGGGTACACCAATCTCCTTCGGTATGGATTTTCCTTCCCGGTGGAATAAAAGGAGTAAGATCATATGAAATACTCCGTTTGACCAAAGATTACATAAATCAAGGGGAAGATGAATGGTATTATCCTCTTCCTATCCCTAGCACAACCTATTTACCATATGGTGTGATAGAAATTTCTCTGTCCACCACACCTACACATTTAAATATTCGTGAATCTCATCACAAAGCAGTATTTGATGCTGATGAATTAGAGTTGCAACAGCTAGCTGTTCGCGCTCGACGAGCAGGCGATTATATTCGCCCTTACGGTTTCAAAGGTCGAAAGCGAGTGAAAGCTTTGTTGATGGAACATAAGATTCCTCAAGCACAAAGAGGCAAAGTGCCGATGGTCGTCTCTGATCAGGAAATTATCTGGATTCCTGGCATTCGTCGTTCTTCGTTTGCGCCAGTGACCTCAAAAACTACTCGTTATTTGACTGTGCATTGGATTACGGAACAAAATATTTAGATGGGTAGACGAAGCTATACATATTGGAAACAAGGAACAGTGATAGTCGTTTGGAGGGAAAAGGAAGTTGCATCAAGACGTAAAAGAGATTTTAGTATCAACAGAACAGATCCAAGAAAAAATCAAGGAACTTGGAAAACAAATTACAAATGATTACCAAGAGAAAGACTTACTGTGTGTGTGCATATTAAAAGGAGCAGCGCCATTTATGTCGGATTTGATTCGTGAAATCGATTTGCCAATCGAAATTGATTTTATGGCATGTTCCAGCTATGGTGCATCCACCAAATCATCTGGACAAGTTAGGATTCTGAAGGATTTGGACTCATCTGTACAAAATCGTGATATTCTGCTTGTGGAGGATATCATTGATACAGGACTTACACTGAGTTATTTAGTTGATCTGTTCAAAGGACGGGATGCATGTTCTGTCAAAACAGTTACACTACTTGACAAACCATCCAGACGGCAGGCAAGTTTAGTTCCTGATTATTATGGATTCCAAGTTCCAGATAAGTTTGTTATCGGTTTTGGCCTCGATTACGATGAGAAGTATAGAAATTTGCCTTACATAGGGGTTTTAAAAGAAGAGGTGTACAATACTAAAAACAACTGAATTTGGATGAAATCAGAAAGGGAGTGTAGTCGACCATTTTAACTTGTGCTAGAATGAACAAGTGCTTATTTCGGAAGTACACAATTTTTTTATATAAATGGACTGATAAGGACTGGAGAGGAGGCCAAGGATGAAAAACTACTTCCTCAGAAATGGATTATTGTATGTTACCCTCATCCTTGTAATCGTTGGAGTGTTTAACCTCGTAGCTAATACAAGTTCTGCTACGAAACAGCTAACATACAGTGAATACCATAATCTGTTGACAACAAATCAGATTGATAGCGTTACGATTCAACCCGAAGGTGATACATATCACATTACAGGTAAGTATAAAAACAATAAATCAAAATCCTTTGTAACCCAAGGACCCTTAGGTTATGGATCTACGGTTACTCAAGATTTGCAGAAATACAATGTAAAGTATTCAGTTGAGAAAACCAAAAGTGATTCGATTTGGATTTCGATCTTCACCTCGATTATTCCGATTGTTGGTGTGATTATTTTATTCCTCTTCCTCATGAATCAGGCACAAGGCGGCGGTAGCCGAGTGATGAATTTTGGGAAGAGCAAGGCGAGATTATACAACGAAGAGAAAAAACGAGTTACCTTTAACGATGTTGCAGGTGCAGATGAAGAGAAAACGGAATTGATTGAGATAGTTGATTTTCTAAAAGATAATCGTCGTTTTGTACAAATGGGTGCTCGTATTCCAAAAGGTGTTTTACTCGTAGGGCCTCCTGGTACTGGTAAAACTTTGTTGGCACGTGCTGTAGCTGGTGAAGCAAAGGTACCATTCTTCTCCATCAGTGGTTCTGACTTTGTTGAAATGTTTGTAGGAGTGGGAGCTTCCCGAGTAAGAGATCTGTTTGAGCAAGCAAAGAAAAACGCACCTTGTATTATCTTTATCGATGAGATTGATGCAGTAGGTCGTCAACGTGGAGCTGGTTTAGGTGGAGGCCACGATGAACGTGAACAAACCTTGAACCAACTTCTTGTTGAAATGGATGGATTTGATGCGAATGCTGGTATCATCATCATGGCAGCAACCAACCGGCCTGATATTTTAGACCCTGCCTTGTTACGTCCGGGACGTTTTGATCGTCAAATTTTGGTAAATCGTCCGGACGTTCGTGGAAGAGAAGAAATTTTAAAAGTGCATGCACGCAATAAACCGATAGATGAAAATGTAAAACTGTCCGTTGTTGCACAACGTACTACTGGCTTTTCTGGCGCGGATTTAGAAAACTTGTTAAATGAAGCAGCACTGTTAGCAGCTCGTGAAAACAAGCGTAAAATAACCATGTTAGAAATTGATGAAGCAGTGGATCGTGTCATCGCAGGTCCTCAGAAGAAGAGTAGAGTTGTCAGTGCGAAAGAAAGACGGATTGTTGCTTTTCACGAAGCTGGGCACGTTATTGTGGGATACTATGTGAAAAACGCTGATACCGTTCATAAAGTAACCATCGTCCCACGAGGTCAAGCAGGTGGATATGCGATGATGCTTCCAAAAGAAGACCGTTATATCGCGACTAAAGGAGAACTACTTGATCGGGTTACAGGATTACTAGGTGGACGTGTAGCGGAAGAAGTTGTCTTTGGAGAAGTTAGTACAGGTGCTAGTAATGATTTCGAACGTGCTACAGCTATTGTTCGTTCCATGATCACCGAGTATGGAATGAGTGAAAAGTTTGCTACTATGCAGTTCGGTAAAACCCAAGGGCAAGTATTCCTTGGAAGGGATTTAGGTCATGAACAAAACTATTCTGATCAAATCGCTTATGAAATTGACACCGAAATGCAAGAGTTAATTCGCAGCTGTTACGATCAAGCTAAACAAATGCTGACAGAACGACGAGATCAACTTAATTTGCTAGCTGAAACCCTTCTAACTCGAGAAACCTTAGATGAAGAACAAATTAGACAGCTTTTAGAATCTGGGAAAATCGATGATTCTGTTGTTGTAACGATCCAAGGAAAAGACAATGAATCGATAAAAGAAGAGCCGAAGATTGAAGAAATAAAACCTTCGACTACCGATTTGGAAGAATCAAAAGCAGAAGAAATAAACGAGGAAGAACCACCTAAAAAAGATCTTTAATGAAAAACCTAGTACTCAAACTGGATGGGAGAAAGGATTACAAAAGCTAGAGATGATAACTTTCTCTGCTTTGTTCCTTTCTTCCTGATTGAGTATAGGTTTTTTTCTTGGTTATGGAAGGAGTATAGATATGTTACTTGTGATGGATGTTGGAAATACCAATATTGTTTTTGGGATTTATGAACAAGAGCAATTATTACATCATTGGAGAATGCAAACAGACCGAAATGCAACAGAAGATGAATATGCCATGACATTTAAACAATTGCTTTCTCATGCGGGATTGCAGTTGTCCCAAATCGATGGAGCTGTAATTTCCTCTGTTGTCCCCCCCATCACTTATGTCTTGCGCAAGCTGAGTGAGAAATACTTGATGATCGAGCCGCTCATTTTAGGGCCAGGGGTTAAAACAGGTCTGCATATCCAAACGGATGATCCAAGAGAAGTAGGTGCTGATCGCATTGCAAATGCAGTGGCAGCTGTAGAATTGTACGGTGCTCCAGCGATCATTGTCGATTTTGGTACAGCTACTACTTTCTGTTACGTGGATGAGCATGCCAGGTACTTTGGAGGTGCAATAGCTCCTGGTGTTCAAATATCTGCTGAGGCCTTGTATCAGCGAGCCGCAAAACTAACACGAGTAGAAATTGTTCAGCCTACAGAAGTTATTGGGCGTAACACCGTTCATGCTGTTCAGTCCGGGATTTACTATGGATATGTTGGTTTAGTGGATGGCATCGTAAATCGTATGAAAAGACTCAGTCCTGTAAAACCTACCGTTATCGCTACAGGAGGTTTGGCAAGCCTAATCTGTCACAGTACAGATACGATTGATAAAATAGACCCTCTCCTTACTCTGGAAGGATTGAAAATAATTTATAAAAGAAATCAATAATTGGAGGTTGTGCGATGGATTATACAATTCGGGCCATATCGGCTGATGGACATGTTAGAGGTTTTGCAGCATTAACGACAGATCTTGTACAAGAATTACAACAAAGACACTTTACTTTTCCAGTTGCAAGTGCAGCTTTGGGGAGAACTGCGACAATGGCATCTCTCTTAAGCTTAACCATCAAAGGAAAAAAAGAACGTATTACCTTGCAGGTAGATGGAGATGGCCCAGTAGGCCGGATTGTAGCGGAAACAGATGGTGAAAGTAAGATACGTGGATATGTCGATCATCCAGATGTTCTACTTCCATTGAACGATAAAGGAAAATTAGACGTCGCAAGGGCAGTTGGGAAAGGTTCACTGTATGTAACTCGTGACCTAGGTCTTGGAAACCCATATCAAGGAGCATCACCTATTGTATCTGGGGAATTAGCAGACGATTTTACTTATTATTTTACTTCTTCTGAGCAAACTCCTAGTTCTGTAGGTCTTGGAGTTTTGGTGAATCGTGACAAAATTTTAGTCGCTGGAGGTTACATGATACAATTATTACCCAATGCTCCAGAAGAGATTATTGATCAGTTAGAAGAAAGAATAGGAAAAATAACTTCGATCACCGATTTATTAGCCAAAGGTATATCCCCTGAGCAGCTGTTGCAAAAAATAATGGGTGACGATACACGTTTCTTAGATAAAAAAGAAACAAAATTTGGATGTACCTGTTCACGTGATAAAGTAAAAGATATGCTGATCAGTCTTGGAGTAGAAGAATTAAAATCTATTGTAGAAGAAGTTGGGGAAGCAGAAGTTGTTTGTCATTTTTGTAATGAGAAATACCAATTTGATAAAAAAGAACTATTGGAAATCATAGGCTCACTAGATTGACAAATTATTCATATAGTTGATAAGATAAAATCGTATATTCCTGCTTTATCACTCGGAATTAGGGGGATTAATATGCGAGTTGCGAATAACATACTTGAATTGATAGGACAGACACCTTTAGTGAAGTTGAATCACATTGTTGGTAAGGCAGATGCAGATGTTTATCTTAAATTGGAGTTTTTTAACCCTGGAGGAAGTGTAAAGGACCGCATTGGACTCAGTATGATCGAGGGTGCAGAAGAGCGAGGTGAATTAAAACCAGGAGACACCATCATAGAGCCAACAAGTGGTAATACAGGCATTGGTTTAGCGATGGTAGCAGCAGCAAAAGGCTATCATGCTATCCTAGTTATGCCTGATACGATGAGTGTGGAGCGTCGCAACTTGCTGCGGGCATATGGTGCAGAACTCATTTTAACACCTGGAGCAGAAGGCATGAAAGGTGCAATTGCCAAAGCAGAAGAGTTAAAAGAAGCACATCCAGAGTATTTTATGCCACAGCAATTTAATAATGAGGATAATGTAAAAATCCATCGTGAAACAACGGCAAAAGAACTTATCAGTCAAGTGGATGGTCAGATTGATGCATTTGTTGCAGGGATTGGTACAGGAGGCACGATTACTGGTGCAGGTGAAGTCTTAAAAGAGACCTTCCCAAATCTTCATGTAGTAGCAGTAGAACCACAAGACTCGCCTGTATTATCTGGCGGAAAGCCAGGTCCACATAAAATACAAGGAATTGGTGCAGGATTTGTACCATCTATTCTAAATACAGAAATTTATGATGAAATCATCAAAGTGGAAAATGAAGAAGCATTCAAATGGGCACGTAAATTAGCTCGTGAAGAAGGTATACTTGTTGGGATTTCTTCAGGAGCAGCAGTTTCTGCTGCATTAAAGGTTGCTCGGCGCTTAGGGTCTGGAAAAAAAGTAATCGCTGTAATTCCAAGTAATGGAGAACGTTATCTCACAACACCTTTATATCAGTTTGAAGAAAAATAAAATTAGAAATTAAGAGGACAGACGTGTTAAGCTACACGTAATGTCCTTTTTTTATACGTAGTTTTTCCAATGGTAAAAGATGATTTTCTTTTGGATTTACCTCCATTTGTGTTAAAATGAAGCATTATTGAGTATAGCGGAGAAAGCATAGAGGAGTGGAGTAGAGATGATAGTAATGATTGATAACTATGATTCATTTACGTACAATTTGGTGCAGTATTTTGGTGAACTTGGGGAAGAGTTAAAAGTAGTCCGCAATGATGAAAAAACGGTAGCTGAAATTCAGGCCCTTTCCCCAAACATGATCGTTATTTCCCCTGGTCCCGGTACACCAAATGACGCTGGAATTACCCTTGATCTAATTGACCAGCTTGCAGATGCTATTCCTATCTTTGGAGTTTGCTTAGGCCATCAATCCATTGGGCAGGCGTTTGGAGGAAAGGTTATACGTGCAACAGAGTTAATGCATGGGAAAACTTCTGAAATCTATCATGATGGCAAAGGGATATTTGTCGATCTCCCATCTCCATTCACTGCTACCAGGTACCATTCATTAATCATAGATCCTGCATCTTTACCCGACTCACTTGAGATAAGTGCCCAAACGGTAAATGGTGAGATAATGGCTGTTCGCCATCGAACACTGCCGATTGAAGGAGTTCAATTTCATCCTGAGTCTCTCTTGAGTCAATATGGTAAACAGCTTTTGACCAACTTCATTCGTACTTATGCATCTTAGGAGGTAATTCGTTGCTAGTAGCTGGTTCGCACATCCTCCCTGTGGGAAAACGTACCCTTGTCATGGGGATATTAAATATAACACCAGATTCTTTTTCGGATGGTGGTATGTTTGATTCCCTAGACCGGGCATTGAAGCATGCCGAAAAATTGAAGAGAGATGGCGCTGATATTTTGGACATCGGTGGTGAATCTACCAGACCAGGTTTCCGAGCTGTTTCTGTAGATGAAGAGCTAGAACGAGTGATTCCAATCATTGAAAAAGTGTCCACTCGAATTGATCTTCCTATATCCATCGATACTTATAAGGCTCAGGTCGCAAAAGAGGCCATCCAAGCTGGAGCACACATTATTAATGACGTTTGGGGAGCCAAAAAAGATGCAGATATGCCCCGAGTGATGGGGGAGTTACAAGTTCCAGTCATCTTGATGCATAATCGTGTTAATGCTGTTTACCAAAAACTTATAAATGAGGTAATAGAGGATATTGGAGCCTCTGTTGCTCTAGTGAAAGATGCTGGTGTATCCAGGGAAAATATCATTCTTGACCCTGGTATTGGATTTGCCAAAACGATGGAAGAAAATATTCGAGTGATGCAGCATTTAGATGAATTGGTCGCGCTTGGCTACCCAGTTCTTCTAGGTACTTCACGAAAATCTTTTATTGGATATACGCTCCAATTGGATGTAGACCAGAGATTAGAAGGAACCCTAGCAACAGTAGGTTGGGGTATAACTAAAGGATGTCATATCATACGTGTTCATGATGTACAGCAAACGGTTCGATTTTGTCAGATGATGGATGTGTTAAAAGGAGCCGTAGAAAATGGATAAAATCATTCTCAAGCAGATGAGCTTCTATGCCTATCATGGTGCTTTTCCTGAGGAGAATAAACTTGGACAGCGTTTTATGGTTGACTTAGAGTTACGATTGAACTTACAACCTGCCGGCCAGACAGATCAACTGAAATATTCCATTGATTATGGACAAGTTTTTCAAGCTGTTCAAAAAATAGTGGAAGAAAAACAGTTTCGCTTAATTGAAGCGTTAGCAGAAAGCATAGCAGATGAACTACTTACCAAGTTTCCAGTGCCAGAAATATTGGTAAGAGTAACTAAACCTGATCCCCCAATTCCTGGTCATTATGAATCAGTTGGGGTAGAAGTAGTTCGAGCAAGATGAGTAAGCGGGTTATGGCATACTTAGGTCTCGGTGCTAATTTAGGTGATCCAGTTAACCAGTTACAACAGGCATTGGCACTTTTACATCATTCAGGAGGTGTCTCGGTAAGAAGAATATCGTCCTTGTATGAGACCTCACCTGTCGGTTATTTGGATCAACCTAACTTTTTTAATCTAGTCGCAGAGATCGATACGGTATTGCCGCCAACGGAGCTTTTGCAAGCTACACAGAAAGTAGAGCAGTGTTTGCATCGGGTGCGTCTTGAGCGATTTGGTCCTAGGACTATGGATGTAGATATTTTGTTATATGACCATCGAACCATAAATACTGGGGAATTGACGATTCCTCATCCTAGGCTGTTAGAACGAGCATTTGCTTTAATTCCACTCCACGAGTTAACAGGAGAGTTAATTCTTCCAACTGGTCAAAGCTTGGATGAAGCTATGAGAGCACTGCCAAAAGATCAATGGATAAAAAAACGAGATTTTTCGTGGCAAAACTTAATTTAAACATACTCGTAATTCCTTTTCGAAAGGAGGAAAAATGTTGTTAAAAATTGGATCGATAACGATGAAGAATCGAGTAGTATTGGCTCCAATGGCTGGTGTATGTAATCCAGCATTCCGTTTGATCGCGAAAGAATTTGGTACAGGTCTTGTTTGTGCTGAAATGGTAAGTGACAAGGCTATTTTGCATGGGAATAAACGAACACGAGAAATGTTATTTGTGGATGAGCGGGAAAAGCCGCTTAGTTTACAAATTGTTGGTGGAGACCGCCATACACTCGTGGAAGCTGCAAAAGTAGTAGACCAAGAAACCAATGCAGATATTATTGATATTAATATGGGTTGCCCTGTTCCTAAAGTAGTCAAGTGTGACGCAGGTGCTCGCTGGCTGCTAGATCCGGATAAAATATATGAAATGGTTTCTGCTGTTGTGGATGCAGTGAGCAAACCAGTTACCGTAAAAATGCGGATTGGGTGGGATGATGAACATATTTTTGCAATTGAAAATGCACAAGCAGTAGAACGTGCAGGTGGTTCCGCGGTTTCTGTGCATGGTCGTACAAGGGTTCAGATGTACAAAGGAAAAGCAAACTGGGATATCATCCGTCAAGTTAAGGAGTCTGTAGATATTCCTGTGATTGGAAATGGGGATGTCTTTACTCCTGAGGATGCAAGTGACATGCTCGAAAAAACAGGTTGCGATGGTGTCATGATTGGCCGGGCTGCTCTGGGGAACCCATGGATGCTATACCGTACCATTAATTACTTAGAAGATGGAGTTTTAACCCCAGAACCAGATGCCAAAGAAAAGATGGAAATTGCTATTCTCCATATGGATCGACTGATTGCTCTTCGAGGAGAAGAGGTTGCTGTAAGAGAAATGAGAAAACATGCCGCTTGGTATTTAAAAGGACTGCGTGATAGTGCAAAGTTGAAAGATTTAGTTAACCGTGCCACTACACGTGATGAAATGGCTGGTTTCTTGTTGGCTTTTGCACAAGAATTAGAAGAGACCGTGGTGGCGTAAGTCCCAGAATAGAGGAGTTGGAAAGAAAATGATCGATCAAGCTGAACAAAGTGAACAAATGCAGGTGAGAAGAGAAAAAGTAGATGCGATGAGGAACCGCGGTGTTGATCCTTTTGGTAAAAAATTTGTCCGCACCCATGTCGCAAAAGATTTGGAAGCTTTGTATGATGGACTGACGAAAGAGGAACTTGCAGAGAAAGAGGTTTCGATTTCTATTGCGGGGCGATTGATGACGAAACGGGTACAAGGTAAAGCATCTTTTGCTCATATTCAAGATATGAGTGGTCGAATTCAGATATATGTACGTTTGGACCAAGTCGGAGAAGAACAATATGAAGTGTTCTCCCAAAGTGACATGGGGGATTATTTGGGTATAACCGGAACTGTCTTTAAGACAAATCGGGGTGAGTTAAGCGTCCGCGCAAAAGAGCTATCTTTTCTTTCCAAAGCACTTCGCCCGCTTCCAGAGAAGTACCATGGCCTAAAAGACGTAGAACAACGCTATCGCAAGCGATATTTGGATTTGATCATGAATCCAGAAGTGAAACAAACTTTTATAACAAGAAGTCAAATTCTTACAGCAATGCGTCGTCATTTAACGGATTTAGGATATCTGGAGGTTGAGACTCCTACTCTACATGTACTTGCAGGTGGAGCTTCTGCTCGTCCTTTTGTGACACACCATAATGCATTAGACATGCCTCTTTATATGCGAGTTGCTCTAGAACTTCACTTAAAACGATTGATGATTGGCGGAGTAGAGAAAGTATTTGAGATTGGTAGATGTTATCGGAATGAAGGAATTTCCACTCGCCATAACCCGGAATTTACAATGATGGAACTTTATGAGGCTTATGCTGATTTTGAGGATATTATGGATTTGCTGGAAAATATGATTGCTTCGATTACGAAGCAGGTTCGCGGTACATCTCTCATCACATACCAAGGTCAAGAGATCGACCTTTCTCCAGGTTGGGCTCGCCGTTCGATGACGGATCTTATTAAAGAACATGTAGGAATTGATTTTACCGAGCATATGTCTGATGAAAAAGCACACCAATTAGCTAAGGAACACGGGGTAGAAGTGACACCTAACATGACATTTGGACATATCGTGAATGAATTTTTTGAGCAAAAAATTGAGCACTTGCTCATTCAACCAACTTTCGTATATGGACATCCTGTGGCAATCTCTCCACTGGCTAAACAAAATGCCGATGACGATCGTTTTACAGATCGATTTGAACTATTTATTTATGGCAGAGAGCATGCAAATGCCTTTACAGAATTAAACGATCCAATTGAGCAGCGCAAACGTTTTGAAGCGCAGATGGCCGAAAAAGCAGCTGGAAATGATGAAGCACAACCACTCGACGAAGATTTTTTGGAAGCAATGGAGCATGGCATGCCTCCTGCTGGTGGTCTTGGTGTCGGAATTGACAGACTCGTCATGTTGCTTACAGACAGCCCTTCTATTCGTGATGTCCTGCTATTTCCGCATATGCGTGAACAACAATAGGAAAGATAGCTTCTATCTTGACAAGGTAGGGGCTATTTTCCTATATTGTCTTTAAAACTAATCTGATTTTTTGTATACTTATTTAGGGTACAAATCAAAGTGCGATTAAGGAGGTTTATACTTGCATATTGCTCTCTAAGGGAGACCTATGAAGTAACCCTTAGAAACACAGTGCATAAGATATCGTTTTTTACTGTAGTCATGTAGAGCATAAAAGGGTATTCATTCTGTTAGAGCATGTTTCTCTTTGAGCGGACTTGTAGGGGAAACAATAATAGGATCGAAAATCTCGAAAATGGTATCACTTCAAATCCGAAGTGATAGTAGATGAAAACAATAAACTCAAAAACAACTGGATCATATACAAATATTGCCAGTAGAATAACTGAGTAGTGCTAGTATTGAAAGTAGCTGTTATAATAAAAAATAGTCAATAGATAAGAGTTCTACCTTGCTTGTCTAAACATTATAAAGATACTATAATTGCCCTGTATCCTAGAACCGGATAATAAAAGATATTGGGTTATTAGAAAAAGTTAGGAAACTCTATCTAAATTCTATCTTGCTAACTTTTATGCTAGTTTTACAGATTAGTAAATATCGCCTAATCTATTATCATGTTATTCTAATAGGACTTGTATTAACCTCATATGTCGATCCTCTCCGGGAACTACATTGGTACAGGTCTTGTGACACTAATTGACTACTATCTGGTAATTACATGGGAATAGGTCAATTAGCGGAGGCGATATAAAAAATACTTTCTAAGTTAAAAATTTCTCTAAAATTCCTGCCAATCAATATACTATCCTTGTCACAAAATCTATCTGCAAGTTTTTTCTATTGAAATGGAAGGTATTTCATAGTAAAAAAGTGAATTAAGATACTACCTTACCTTTTGCTCCTTTCATCTTGTTGGGACTGATCGTGACCAAAATTGCGGTTTTAATAGGGCTAGTATCATCACAAATGTAAACTCATGAATAGGGAGGAACATCTATGGGTCCCAAAAAAGAGAGCCAGAGATTTTTCGGTAAAGCTCCGCAGCTTCCGCAAAAAAGTCAGCAAGCGTCTCGGATGAGCTTTCTATCCAGAGATCGTGCTGCAACTTCAAAGGAAGTGAAGGAGGTAAAATCACCCGATCGCCAACAGCAACAGGTACTCTCTTTTTTGTCTGGTCTACAATCTAATTTCACATCACTTGTTAGATTAGTTGAGAAACGGTTGAGCTATGACAAAACCAAAGAAGTAGCTTTTGAACGCTTGTATCAAGAAATGGATGATCTGAAACAAGATCAAGAACTTGCACACTTGCGTCCACTATATATTGATTTGATTTTATTTCATGATCGTATGGAGAGTATCTATAAAGATGCAATTGATTCTGGGGTATTGTCCCCTGAATTAGCAGATTTACTGAAGTCTCTAAATGGTGAGCTGATGGAAATCCTGTACCGTCGTGGAGTAGAACCAATAATCCTCACATCTTATACCTTCGATCCAAAGTATCAAGAAGTAGTGAAGATAGAACCTACATTTCATCCAAGTGAAGATAATCAAATCGTTGACATCGTTCGTAATGGTTTCAAATACAAAGATGTTATTTTAAGACCAACCAAAGTAGTTATAAAGAAATATCAACCAAAATAAGGCCGTTGCTCTCTATCGTTTATGGAGAATAAGAGGGAAGAGGAATAAGTATTGTTGGGGATATTTATATTTGTGGCGAGAAAACATGTGATAATCGCCAAAGATTTCTTCTCCTAACAAACAGACATCTTACGAAATTCATAGGCTTTTATGCTATAGGCGGAGTGGATACGCCTGTACGAATGAGGAAACCAGCCTAGCTATCAACCTTCGTAGATAAGTCTCGTGACTTTAAGTCATGAGAGATTCACATGGTATGGACATACAACCTGTCTATAAATGAAGAAACCCTCTAACCTCTTTGTTTTTTCTCCCAATAGATGGGCAACCATCTTTTCATTTTCTTCTGAAAAAACTAGCGAGCTTGGCGTTCATCTGACATTATGCGGTAAGAAGGAGTGAAAAAAGATGGCGCGAGTAGTAGGAATCGATTTAGGTACAACATACTCTGCGATCTCAATCGTTAACCAATATGGAAAACCTGAAGTATTGACAAACCGTGAAGGAGAGAGAATTACCCCTTCCGTTGTTTTGTTTGATGGAGATGATCCGATTGTAGGAAGCATCGCAAAGCGATCTGCGGTGGCCAATCCTTTTAATGTTATTCAGTTTGTAAAAAGACAAATCGGTGATAAAGGCTGGAAATTTCGCACAGAAAATTCCGAAGTATATACCCCAGAAGAAATCTCTGCTATGATTCTTCGTCGCTTGAAAGAAGATGCAGAGACATTATTAGGGGAAAAAATTGAAGATGCTGTTGTTACTGTGCCGGCTTATTTTGATGACGCACAGCGTAAGGCCACACAAGATGCTGGACGAATCGCAGGAATCAATGTTTTACGTATTATCAATGAGCCAACTGCAGCTGCACTTGCATATGGATTAAACAAAATGGACGAAACCCAGACCATTCTTGTTTACGATCTTGGTGGAGGTACCTTTGACGTTACCATCATGCACTTGAGCCCAGAAGGCCTAAAAGTATTGGCTACTGGTGGAGCGAAGAGTTTAGGTGGTTTTGATTGGGACAATGCAGTTATGGAGTATCTCAATGATCAATTTATCAAAGCTGGCGGAGTAGATTTATTAGAAGATCCAATGCTAGAACAAGATCTTCGAGATAAAGCAGAAATTGCCAAGAAAACGCTATCTTCCAGAGAACGCACGAATGTATTCCTATCTGCTAACGGTGTGAACGTGACAATTCCACTCACCCGCCAAAATTTTGAAGAAGTAACCCACCATCTCCTAAAACAAACTCAGAAAATAATGGAATTTGTATTAGAAGATGCTGATTTGGGTTGGAATGATATCAATCGTGTTCTTCTAGTTGGTGGATCAACTCGAATGCGTGCTGTTCCTGAATTGATTGAACGAGTTACTGGATTGAAGCCTTCACTTGATGTCAATCCTGATGAAGTTGTTGCACAAGGTGCCGCCATTCAGGGAATGATCTTGATGTTGAAGGAAGGACGTCATGATTTTGTTGACAACCATGCTTTCCCAATGGTGGAAGTTCAAGATGTTAACTCTCACAGCATGGGTGTTGTCGCATTAGATGAAAGTGGCAATGAAGTAAACTCTATTGTATTGAAGAAGGATACTGCAATACCTACCCGAGTAAGCAATCATTATACCACTACAGTGGATCAACAAACCCAATTACATATTCAAGTGACAGAAGGTGAAGATGTAGACCTCGATTATGTGAAAATAGTTGGGGAAGGTATGATTGATCTTCCTGAATACCCAAAGGGTGCTCCAATCGAAGTTATTTTTGAATATGATAGTGATGGGATTATTCATATTTCTGTCATTGATTCCACTGCAGGTACATTACTTGGCGAGTTAGATATTGAACGTACTTCCAACTTGACAGAAGACGAAGTACTAGAGAAACAAAAACGTGTTGCCAAATTGGCAATAAGCTAACTGCCTAAAAAGGATATTTTCAACATGGAGAACTACTATCGTTTTTTAGAGCTCTCCGCAGATGCATCTTCGGAGGAGATTCAAAAACTCATCCATCATCAAGTCAGATTGTGGAGTGCTCGTACAAATGCTTCTCATATCAATCGTCGACAAGAAGCAGAACAGATGTTAAGCAAATTAGAGATGATTGAAGCCATTCTACTTGATAAAGAAAAAAGAGAAATATATGATAGACAGCTTCGAGATCATCCTATTGGCTGGCCCGAAAAAAAAATAAGCGAAGCACTTGAAGAAGGGTTTCGGTTATTGAAAGCAAATCAACCGGAAGATGCGCTGTTTATTGCTATTAAAATGACAGAGCATATACAAGACAGGGCAGAAGCTTGGATACTACTTGGACAAGCTAGATTTGCTGTAGGTGAGAAACAGGAAGCTATAACAAACTTGATTCAGGCATGCGAATTAGCACCAAATAATGCGGAATACTCTTTTTTGTTGGGGCAAATGTATCAATCTTGCAACCGATTATCACGAGCAGAAGAAGCATTTGAACATGCTATCTCATTAAAACCTACTGAAATGAAGTATCAATACCAATTGGGGTCTCTCTATATACAACATGGTAACTTCAAAAGTGGTCTACAATTGCTTGAGAAAAGTGTGGAGCGAGAGCCTAAAAATAATACATACAAAAAGGAATTAGTACGCGCATATTTAGACATTGCTTTTAGCACTTGGAAAGAAGTAGGGGAAGGTCATGATCAGTTAGATCCTGGTTACTACCCAACCTCTCAAGCAGATGTAACGATGGCTTATATTTATGTGAAGCGTGCTTCAGCATTAAGTGTCAAAGACAAAGATTTGATTGCCCAAATCAAAGAATCTCGATCATTGATACGAAAGCGCGAAGGGAGACAATTCACGGGAAGTTGGTTGTTTGCGCTTGTTAGTGCTGCTGAATTAGTTCTCATTCAACAATACAATCCTAGTATGATAAACGTTTCATTGATCGGTCTCCTACCGCTCTTATACATTTTTGCTACTTTTACACCACGCTATCGAATTTATCAATGGGCAGTTATGGGTAAGAGCACACGAACAGATTTTGGTTATTTGCTAGAGGTTGTTCGCTTAAAATTAAAAGGGTTTGGAATTATTATTATTCTACCATTTGCCATCCTGCCTTTTATATATATGGTCAATCCTGTCTACTTTGTTATAGATCATCCATTTTTCAGGAATATAAACTTTTATTTCTATCTTGTAAATTATGTATTATCGATTGTATTGATCATTAACTTATATCGTAACTATGTTCGAAAGCCTACATGAGCTAGAGGGAAACCTCTAGTTTTTTGTTTGAAATTTGAAACGGCTGAGGGAATTTCTGTTCTAGTTTTAACTCATTTTGGGAAATTGGAACTAGGCTTTTTCCGTACAGAAGTAAAAAATGAAAAGTGATATTTGCGACATAAAAATTGGGTTCAAGAAGGTGAGTGTGTTATTCTTATTGATGTGGAAGCTGAGTGGCTTAAAACTGCTTACGGTCATGTCAGCCAAAAAAATGATATCTGGTAATTTTCGCAATCCTACTTTCATAAACATTATTGCAAAATTAGTGCCAGAAATTTAGGGAGTTATACGCATGAACCAAGCTCGTATTTTGCAAGCAGTAGGAATAACATTTGTCAGTTTGTTACTGGGAAGTGTGGTAGTAGGTTCGATTATGTCCTATAAAGGAGTATCACCGTTACATCTTACAAATGAACAAATCATCGCATATTTTTTGCCGATTCAAGTGTTCGGTCAATTTGTGATGGGGTTTTGGTTAGGGCGAAAGGTAGGGGGACGTGCAAGCCATCTGTTCTCTCATGTTTATTTAGCAAATATCGTATTGTTTATGTTCCTTGTACTGTTCGGTTTCATAGTTGGTCAAAATGCGTTTTGGTTTACTGCCTTTGCGCCTCTAGTAGCCTTGATTCTCTGTATTCCATCATTTCCTTTGGCGCTTTTGGTGCGCCGTAAATAAAGGATTTTTTATACGGTAAAAAAAGGAGGTGCGACCATTAATTATGGTAATGCTTCCTTTTTTCTTAAGGTGTATAGATATCTTATTTATTTAAATGCTTTTTTATACTGAGAGGGGAGCATCATTTTTATAACTTTTTAAATGGAGGAGAGGCAGTGAAATTAAATCGGTTGCGCATTTTGCAAGCTGGTGGTTTAGGAATGATCATTATGTTTCCATTGGAGTATCTAGCTGGACTTTTCTATTCTGTTTTTGATTTACAGCTTGATCCTTATATTGTTGACCTTACCAGTACTTATTATCGGTCAAGTTGCCGTTGGATTTTGGATTGGAAAATATGTGGATACACAGTTGTTTTTTCATGTTTTCCTCGCAAATATACTGATTGTCGTTCTGAATTTGATAATTAACTATGTCGCCTATGGTGTTCTTCATAATAATCCAAGTGCTGCTCTAGTTGTTTCTGTTCTTTTGGTTTGGCCCACAGCGATAGTGGTAAGGAAGAAGCGGCTTCGAAGTAGTAAATTTAGGTAGAGAAAAAGGTCCCATCAGGACCTTTTTTAGAGATTACTTTTTACTTAAGTTAGAAGTTGCTTCTTGCTGTCCCTTCTCTAGATTAAGTTTCCATAATAGTGAAATTCCGATGACAAAAAAGATCGCGAGTGAGAGAATACCAAATCGACTAGACCCTGTTAATTGTCCCGCCAGACCAAAGACAAATGGTCCAAAGATTGCGGAAAATTTTCCTGATAGACCATAGAAACCAAAAAATTCGGCGTTTCTTTCGGCTGGGACTAGTTGGCTATAGATGGAACGAGATAGAGCTTGACTACCTCCTTGTACCATTCCTACTAGGATAGCGAGAACATAAAAGTGAAAAGAGGTGGTCATTCCATAACCGAGAATGACAATGAACAAATATATAATAATTGTGGTGATCAAGGTGCGTTTACTGCCAAACCATCCAGCGAATTTTCCAAATAATAATGTGAAAGGCAATCCAACAAATTGGGTTATGAGCAGAGCTAGAATGAGATCACTTGTACCAATCCCAATTTCCCTTCCATAAATAGTGGCCATCTTAATAATGGTATTGATTCCATCGTTAAAAAACCAGAAGGCAATTAAAAAACGCATGAGTTCTGGGTATTTTGGCAGTTGCCTAATGGTTTGGATTACCTGCCGGGTACTATTTTTACTCAGTTGGAAGAAGCTCTCTGTTGATTTTTTTTCTTTTTCTTTTACATGTCTGAATATGGGAAGGGAAAAGAGGAACCACCATACACCAACAGATGCAAAAGCAATCTGAGTTGCAGATATTGACGTTAATCCAAACCAATCGGGTTTCTGAATAAAGACAAGTTGCAGTGCCAATAATACACCACCACCGATATATCCAAGGGCATATCCGCGACTAGACACCATATCGCGATCTTTTTCCTCCGCTATCTCTGGCAGGAAAGCATCATAAAAAATGTTACTGCAGGCAAAGGCTAAAGACCCTATAATCACTAGTACAACTGCCCATCTCCATTCACCTTCATCAATTGTAGCCATCAGTAGTGATGAACCGATTCCCAAGTAGGTGAAAAAGCGGAGAAATTGCTTTTTTCGTCCTGCTCGATCAGCAATTGAACCAAGGATAGGAGATAAGAGAACGAGTAAGACTAAAGAAATGGATTCCGTATAACCCCAGTAAGCAGTAGCAGTTGTCTTTGATAAGCTCTTAGCAGCAACATCTGAAAAAAAGATAGGCATTACAGCTGCAATCATGGTAGTGGCAAAAGCAGAGTTAGCCCAGTCATACCATATCCAAGCACGTACAACTTTTTTGTCCATCATGTTCCCCCTTAAAAGTTCCGATCTCAAAATAAAAAACTGTTACTAATTCAGAATGAAAATAAATGAAAAGTAGGGTTGTAATGATCACAAAAGATTCACTATCATTATTATAAGAATTTTGCAGGCAGTTGCGATATAGCAGGCAGAGAAAACTATAAATTATATTGTTCAAACAGAAAATAGCAGCATAATTGTTATATTTTTACATCATTATATGATTAATTTTACATAACTGTCCTGCCATATATTTGCAAGAATTAGGATAGCCTGATGATATAACGAAAATGACATTCATCCTTAATGATACTTCATGTTACAATAGGGGATATGAAAAATGTCCGCTTGATAGAGTGAGGGGAAGTTATGCAGATAAAACAACAAGGAGAGCGAATAAAACGAAGTTACCAAGTAATCAGTGTATTTCCATTTGTTGATGGTGTTCTGTATTACACAACTTATGATTCGTTTGATCCTGAAGAAGTACCAACACGTTTTATCCATGCAATACAATTGCAATCTGAACCAAATGAAGATACGATTGCGAAATTACCTTTGAGAAATGAACGTATTTTTGTACCGTTGCAAGAAGTCTTTGTAGAAGATGGAGTGCTTTATCAAGTATTTGAGAAAATGGAAGGGAACCTGTTAGGGATATACCTTTATCAAAACGCTCCACTTGCATTAGGAGAAGTTTCTCAGATCACGAAGACAATTGCTGATCACTTAATGGAGTGCGATTCCCAAGGTGAATTTGCCCTTATTGATCCCCAAAACATGGTCATCGATGAAGATGGTACTATTCGTTTCTTGTACGGTGGACCTACTTCTGTATTACCTTCGGAAAAGGAAAATGTATACAGCGAAGCGGAGTTGGCAAACCAACTTGGTGAGTTGTTGTTTTTGATGTTGACAGGAGAAAATATAGAGCAGCACAAAAACAAGATGAGACCACTGCGATCGCTTCGATCTGATGCTCCAGTTGAATTAGAGTCTTGGATAATGAAGAGCGTCTCACCAGATCCAGTGATGCGACCACCTTTACATGAATTGTGGAAGTGGGCTCATGAATTTGGTGGTAAGAAGCCCAAAGGGATTGATGCTCTAAAAGATGAGCAGAAAAAAGCTGGCAATACATTGGTAGACAAGTTTTTTACTGGACGTTCAAAGCTCGCTTCTTTTGGTGTCAATAAAACAAAAAATGATGCGGAAAGCACAGTAAAACCAAAGAAAAAGTTACCTGGATGGTTGACGTGGGTTGCTGTTGGGATTGTTGCTCTATTGTTTTTAGCACGCTTGATTGTTACAACGGGTCCAGATATTACCCCTTTAGTAGAAGCGAAAATTGTACAGGAAGTCGAACAAAATCCAAACAAAGCTGTCAGTTTGTATAATCAATCTGTAAAGGCATATGAGAAAGGCGATATCGATAAAGCATTGACATTTGCAAAACAAGCCTTAGCAATGGATACAGAGAGTAAACAGTATTATGTGCACCTGGCTAATCTCTATGGATTGAAAAAAGATTATAAGTCAGGCGTTATCGTGATGAATTCAGCAACTGCTTATTTTACAGATGATGCGAAGTTGTTTGATCAGCTTGCTGTTTTTAATTATTATGTACGTGATTATCCAAGTGCAAAAACAGCAATTGATAAAGCTGCAGAGCTAGATGAAAAAACTGCTAGTATTTACTATCATCGAGGGAAAATCTACAATATTTTAAAAGATAGTAACACAGCTGTAGAGAGTATGAAAAAAGCAGTTGCACTAGCTCCAAAAAATGCAGTGTATTTTCATGAATTTGCTATTATTCAATTACAAGCTAATAATATAGAAGCTGCAGTGGAAAATGAGAAAAAAGCAGTTAAGTTGAATGACAAGAGTATCGAGTATCATATTTCTCTTGGACTTTTATATTTAAAACAAAGAGATGAAAAACTTCGAAATCAAAGCTTGAGAACCGATGTAAAGGCGAAACAACTCAAGGAGCTACTCAATCTAGCTTTTGATCAATTTGTCGCTGTAAATCAAATCGATGATACAAATGCAGAAGGCTATTATTACAAGGCTCGAGCTTACTACATAAATGGTAAGACTCATCCTAGCAGCTATAATTCTGCAATTGTAGCTTCACAAAAGGCAGTGGTTCGTGATCCTAAAGTTGGGAAATATTCTTACCAGCTAGGAGTTTGCTATATGGCAGTGAAGAACAAACCTGCAGCGGTTGCAGCTTTTCAAAAAGCTCTCCAATTAGAACCGAGTAACCGCCTCTACCAAAATGGACTATCAAGTGCTCAGGCAATGAAATAGTTTGCCAGAAAGGAAAGGTAAAGTGCGTGTGAAGCTACTAGGCTTAGCTATTTGTTCTTTATTTTTATTCTCACACCCTGTTGTATATGCTGCTACTACTATTGTAAAAGTTAAAACTCCTTTCTTGGAAATGCAACCTGCTTCTATTGAACTGTCCCTGATGGAACCTAAGGTTGGACCAGGAGGAGAAGGAGAACTAACGATTAATATAACTGGTGAGTAAAAGGTGGATCTCCATGCGACATGTAATTTCTAGTACACAATTTACCAGAGAAGATCTAACATCTCTGTTTGTTCTTACATCTGATATCAAAAAAAATGCCAGTCGCTATCAGGATTCACTCCGTGGTAAAGTGGTGGCTACTTTGTTTTATGAACCGAGTACACGTACTCGGCTTTCTTTTGAGTCTGCTATTCAGCGACTAGGGGCAAGTTTAATAAGTACCGAAAATGCGAAGGAAGTTTCTTCTTCTGTAAAAGGAGAAAGCCTTGCAGATACCATTCGGATTGTGGAAGGATACGCGGATGCGATTGTTATGCGTCACCATGAAAATGATGCAGCAGCGGAAGCGAGCAGAGTAGCTTCTGTCCCCATTATTAATGCAGGAGGGGGATCAGGTGAACATCCCACCCAAGCATTACTAGATGGTTACACCATATTTGAACAGCGATCATCGTTAGACCATCTGTCTGTTGCGGTGATTGGTGATTTGAGATATGGCCGTACCGTTCATTCTTTGGTGAAAATATTATCTTTATTTAAGGGTTTAACGATTTATGGTGTAGGATTGCCGGGTTTAGAACTAAGTGATGATTATATTCAGTATATGGAGGATCATGGTGGGCGTTTTATTGCATGTTCTTCTTTAAGTGATATACCAAGTGATGTAGATGTACTTTATCAAACGAGAACGCAGAGAGAAAGAATGCCAGCAAGTGAGGGAAAGGTAAAAGAAATGGTCATTGATAGACATGTGTTGAGTCGTTTTAGTTCTCATACGATGGTGCTTCATCCGCTTCCTCGTAACCAAGAGATCGCCCCTGATGTAGACGGGGACCCTCGTGCTCTATATTTTAGACAGGCAAAAAATGGTATGTGGATTCGGATGGCTTTACTCTATTCATTATTGACAGAAGACCGCTAACTTTTTGTTAGCGGTCTTTTTTCGAATACCTATTGAACTGTCAACGATTGCTCGGTATGGTCGTGTATTTTCCCTTTTTCGACATGTAACTTTACATGATAGGTTCCAGGTGTTTTAAAGTGATAAGTACTATAGTATTCACCGGGTTTTGTTTCCGCGACATCTGTAAAATCGTGGTTGCTTTCACCTTCTTTCCAGATTTCAAACTCTACATTTGCATCTGTTAAGGCCTGATTGTTTTGGGCGATATGCCCGAAGAGTTTGGTACTCTGCCCACTTTTGGCGTTAGAAGGTAGCTGGATATGCATCATCAATCCGTTATCTCCACTATGATGACTCTGTTCTTTATTTGATGATTCGCCAATTGTAAAAGTCTCCGAAATCATTTGATGCACCTGTGGGGTTGTTGCATGGACAATGACATTATAATTACCCGCGATAGGATAAGTATTTGTGATGGTATAGGTTCCTTCAGCCGTTCGTTTTGTTTTTAGCATAGAATGATTTTTTGCTCCTGTATTCCAAATCTCAAATTCGACATTCGCATCATTCACGGGTTTATTGTCTCCAGTTACCTTTGCCGACAGCGTAATTGGTTGATTTGGGACTGGTTTTGTTGGTTGTACTTCAAACTGAAGTGAGATTGAGGCAGGTGCACTTGGAGGTGTGGAAGTGGAAGATGGTAAAGTACATCCACTGACCAAAAACAATCCCAATGACAGCATCCATCCTATTTTCTTCAACGTTAGAACCCCTTTGTTTCTTTTTGTAATATTACGTATAAACATCTTGATTCCAATTTTTACATAAAGCGTCCTTATTATTGTAAAAAACAGAGGAACAAAAAACATCCCTCATAAGAGCTATTTTCACGTATTGCCTCCCATAAATCCTTGTTCATAGGCATAACGAGTCAGTTGTACTCGATTATTCAGGTGTAATTTTTGCATAATATTTTTGAGATGATTTTTAACAGTGTGTTCGGAGATAATCAGTTCATTTGCGATTTCTCGATTGCTCAGTCCTTGGGCGACCCTTGTCAATATCTCTTGTTCCCTTGGAGTCAACAAATGGTCATTCGTTGATTTTACTCCGGTGAATTCGGCTAGGATTCGATTGGCGATTTCTTGAGGCATTGGGGCTGTATCGGTTGCCAATGCATGTAAGTAGGATAGCCAAATGGTCGGATTGAGGTTTTTCACGAGGTACCCTTGGGCACCGTTTTTAATTGCTTCAAACAAATTGGTAACATCATCGGAGACCGTAACCATAACGATTTTAACATACGGAAATTGTTCCTTTACTTGGCGTGTTGCTTCCAGACCGTTTAAGCCTGGCATATGTATATCCATTAAAATCATATCTGGCATGAGTTGCTCTGTCAGAAGTAAGATTTCATCTCCGCGTTTCGCTTCTCCAACAATGATAAAGCGGTCATCTTCCGAGAGAATCATCCGCATGGCTTTACGGGCATGTTCATGATCATCAGCGATTAAAATTCGATAATTCATCTTTTAAAGCTCCCTTTTCCAAACATGAACGATGGTTTTGTTTTTTTCCCGCGAGAAAGAAAATTTCGCATCGCACTCTTCCGCACGTTCCTTCATGATACTAAGACCAAACTTATTTGCCGATTGTAATTTTTGTTCATCAAAACCTGCACCGTTATCTTCTACCTTCAAATTCCAACTATCCTCTGTGGAAGATAATTCTATCCATACTGTTGTAGCAAATGCATGTTTTCGAATGTTCGTCAGTGCCTCATTGACGATTGCTATCAGTTCCCAGCCTTCTTTTTGGGAGAAGTGGCTGTCTTGAAACTGGAAATTATAGTGAACATCGATTCCTGTATCCAAACGAAATTGTTCGATACTTGTTTGAAGCTGTGCCGATAAGGCTAATTGGTATTCTGTTTTGAGGGTGTGGATGGATCTTCGTACATATTCTTGGATATGGTGCAAGCTATGTTGCAGTTCCCTCCATTGCTCATGAGGAGCGATTGCTTTTAATTTTTCTACTTGCACAGAGGAGAGAAACAAAGTTTGAGCGATTCCATCATGGAGTTCACGGGCTATCCTCTCTCTCTCGGCCATGAGCTGCTTGCTTTCCCGCTCTTGTTTTAGCTGCTTTGATAAATGTTCATAGGCTTGAAAGAGCGGATTGAGGAAGGCGATGGTAATCAGGAAAATAATGATAGGAGAGAGCCAATTTCCAAGATCCATGGAAACATGAGGGAGCAGGATCGTGTGGCGGAGATATTCCCATACTCCAATCGTCAGGGTAGGGATAGAGAGGATAAGCCATTTAATTTGTTTGGTAGACATAGTAATTCAGCCCTTTATAGAATTGAGAGTGAGAAAACCCACGGTTGAATCGTGGGATGGAAACGAGGATTGGATGAGAGGGTTCAGCACTCTCTCATCCAACACTATTTTAAAAAAATATATCTACAAACATACATTCTGCTGATAAACTATCATCAATTACAAATTTTGGATAGTTTGAAATGCGAAAACCAAGCAGTAGGGCTATTCTATGCTGTAATGGAACCGTGGGGCTCACGGGGTTAGTTTGGTAATGAAGTAGTCATCAGACTACTGTCCCAAGAATCCTTCGGCTTTAGCCGTATGGTGTGCCAAAAAAAATTCCATTCTATCATAACGGATTTGTTTTCCTTTATCTACTTTAAAAAGCCGACGGCCGGGTATCTACCTCAGATACCCGGCCGGTCACTTCATCTCGCATCGAGAGGCTGTCGATACGCTTGTTCGAACAGCTCACTGATAAGCGGGATGAGTTCATGGAACGAGAAGAGATCTTGCATGTAGGTTCTCTCTGCGTTTTCGAGTTCTTCTCTTGGAGTAGAAGGTGGTGTCTTCTCTCGTTGCAGTTCCTCTTGTACTTTTTGTAGCTTTTCTTCTGTCTCTGTGGTGAGGCGTTCCAATTCCTCGATAGCTTCAAGGAAGGAATCTTTGATAGGGGGTTTTTCTCCCCGCAGATCCTCACACAGAATAGCAAATTTCGGGAACCGACTACGAGGGAGTCCACTTCTCACAAGCAGATTGTGGTGAACTTGAGGGAGCTCTTCTGTTGAAAGCGCATTCGAAGAAATCAGCATACTAACCTCTATTCTCTTCTAACGATTCCACTATTCTTATTATACGCAATACCTATTACCACGAATAGGGAAAAAATTTTTCTATGTTTAATACTTTTTTGTATAAAAATATACTAATAAAGGATAATGGTAGGAAAGAAGGAGAGTGGGAGTATGTATGATGTTTTATACCCCAGCTATTGGATTTTGACGGAGCGATTGTTCATGGCTGCATTGATGGGTGGGTTAATCGGCTGGGAGAGAGAGTTAAACCATTCTCCAGCAGGTTTTCGTACCCATATATTGGTTTCGGTAGGTTCAGCTTTGATCATGCTCATTTCGATCTATGGATTTTCTGACTTTGTCCATCTTCCTCACTTTACTTTTGATCCTTCGCGGATCAGTGCCCAAGTTGTCAGTGGAATTGGCTTTTTGGGGGCTGGAACTATTTTGCGACAAGGAGTTACGGTGAGCGGTCTGACTACAGCAGCTTCACTTTGGGTAGTAGCAGCTGTCGGCCTTTCAACGGGAGCTGGTTTTTACTTTCCATCAGTCATTACGACATTGATCGTATTTATTGGACTCATTATCCGCAGATGGCTGGATCGGATGTTTTGGAACCAAAAGACGAGAGCTGTATTAGAAGTTTGGACAGATAATGACGTTTCTCGTTTGAGTGAGATGGTAAAGATTATCGGAAAAAGCAAAAGTATCTCTATTAAAAAGCTTCGAATTGAAGAAGATGGTCATGATGCTTCAAAGATCACTTTTACAATTAAAATAAAAGGAACGAACTTAGATGCCGAGTTGTTGGAAGAATTGCAGCATATGGAAGGAATCACTCGTGTGGAGCAAATTTATTGACGTTGAGAACCTTTGTATGGAGCGGTTTAGAGCATTATTCTTTATTGACCAGTAAATTGCGAATAATGTAAGATGAAGTTAAGATTTACCGACCGTGTGCGTTTGCACCTAACCCGAGGAGTATCCCTCATGTTCAGCAACCCCAACCTCAAAGCTGCGCTCGCCGAGGCCAATAAGCTCAAGGATGGTATCCAGCAGTACATCTGGTGGCTCGAAGGGACGATCAAGGCAGGCGAGAAGCTGGGCGAGATGGCCCAGTCCATCGGCGTGCAGATGGTCGTACCGACGGTGTCCATCGAGACGCCCAAGGTCACGGGACTCAAGGCCGCCAAGCCTAAGGTCGCGGGACTCAAGGTCGTCGAGCCCAAGGCCACGGGACTCAAGGCCGTCGAGCCCAAGGCCACCGAGCCGAAGGCAGCCGAGCCGAAGGCCACCGAGCCGAAGGCCACCGAGCCGAAGGCAGCCGAGCCGAAGGCCACTGAGCCGAAGGCAGCCGAGCCGAAGGCCACCGAGCCGAAGGCAGCCGAGCCGAAGGCCACCGAGCCGAAGGCAGCCGAGCCCAAGGTCACCGGACCCAAGCCCGGTCCCAAGCCGGCGAAGAAGCCCGAGGTCAAGCCCGTCGACGAGACAGATCTGCCCGTGGAAGTCAAGATCCGTCGCGAGAAGATCAGGCGGGGGGAGCACGGCCAGTGGAAGACCGTGGTGGAGATTCTCTCCCAGATGGAGTTCTACAAGGATCTCCTCACTCCCCAGCAGATGGAGGATCTCTTCAAGGGTCTCCCGGAGGAGAATCAGGAGGAAGTGAAGGCGATCTGGGACGGACAGAAGGTCACCAAGTCGGGATCGAAGCCCGTCCCCCGTCCGAAGCCCACTCCCGCTGACCTGAAGAATCAGGGGAAGCGGATCGTCGTCTCTCAGGACAAGCCCAAGCCCCGAAAGTTGGACTATCTCCGTCTGAACCACTTCAAGAAGCTCTTCAAGGATCTGGCGGAGATCAGGTACAGGGAGCTGACCGAGGAGGAGTACGCGGAGATTGAAGGGAATCACACTTTGCAGGCCGCGAGGATGATTCTCGATGGTGAGGAAGAAGAGTTCACTCCTGCTGACCGGCGGCTCTTTGAGGACAACGAGTACCTGCAGGAACTGTTGGCGATCAGGGAGAAGTCCGCTTCTTCCCTGGAAACGCCCAAGGAAGCGCGCCAGCCCAAGGCCCGTCCCGAGCTGCCCCTGATGGAGCGGTTCGAGAAGAACGACCCGACCCTCACCTACGAGCAAATCAGCTCGCTGAGGAGGAGCGGGCGGATCAACGGAGCAAGGGAGGAGCAGTACTACTTCTATCTCTTGGAGGAACTTAAGGGCGGCTCGTCGGAGCAGCAGATCGAGTCGCTGGAACAGTACTTCTTCGAGGTTCTGAAGAGGACCGAGAAGAACGACCTGATCCTCTCGGAGGATCAGGTCGATGCACTGGAGAAGTACTACGCCGGTCTCCTGAAGCGGAACGAGCAGAAGGACCGAACCCTCACCGGCCGGCAGAATGAGGCGCTGAAGAGGTACTACTCCTACTTCCAGAAGCGATTCGAGCAGAAGGACCCGACCCTCACCGGGGAGCAGATCCAGAAGCTGGAGAAGGTCGGCCGGGTCAACCGGGATCAGGTGGACGAGTACCTCGACGCTGTAAAGGTTGCTGCCTAGGAACCGCAACTCCTCACATCGCACGCACACGGTCAAACCCCTCCGGCTTATTGCCGGAGGGGGGGCGCTGATCGCTTTCGAGCAATCTGCTGCCCCCGTGCGAATAATAATGAACTTTTATATAGATGATGGAAAAACGAGTTAACCCGAGCGGGTTAGCTTTTTTTGTATATTTGTCAAAAAATAGACCCAAAATAAGAAAAAGCATTGCCATTTTGGATAGTTGGTGTATAATAATATCGTAAGGTCAAAGTTAGTCAAAGTCAGCAAGGGGGTGTCCGTGTGGGGAATATTTCGGACATCATCGAAAAATATCTACAACAGATGCTAGCAGCAAGTGACAGCGGGATGGTAGAGATCAAGCGAAGTGAATTAGCCGATGAGTTTCAATGCGTTCCTTCGCAAATCAATTATGTGATCAGTACCAGATTTACCGTCGAAAAAGGATATTTGGTAGAGAGTAAACGAGGTGGAGGCGGGTTTATTCGCATTCGCCGCGTGAGACTTCAGTCCCAAAAGGAGTATTTTGCTGATCTATTGCTTCATATCGGAGAGTCGATCCCTCAACTGACGGCAGAGCATGTTCTCAGTCGTTTAGTGGGAGATAAGCTGTTGACCGAGCGTGAAGCAGTTCTGATCAAAAGCATTATTTCCCGGGAAACACTCCAACTGCCACTTCCTATTCGCGATGAGGTAAGGGCCCGTATGTTGCGATCGATGATCTCCATTCTGTTTGGAAAGTTAGGAGGTAGATGAACTTGCTTTGTCCTGAGTGTGGAAAACGTCCAGCAACCCTCCATTATACGAAGATCGTAAATGGAGAAAAGACAGAAGCTCACTTATGTGAGGTTTGTGCACAGGAAAAAGGCGAGTATATGCCTGGATTTGACAATGGCTTCTCGTTTCATAATCTGTTATCTGGATTATTAAACTTTGATATGGTATCAAGTGAATCTCCCAATATTGCACAGCAGACCGTTCCAAGATGTGCGACATGTGGGTTAACGTATAATCAATTCAGTAAAATAGGGCGGTTTGGCTGTAGCGATTGCTTTGAAACGTTTCGTGATCGTTTAGATCCGCTTCTTCGTCGTATTCATGGGTCTACCACTCACCATGGTAAGTTTCCAGAACGTACAAAAGGCGAACTAAAAATCAAAAAAGATCTAGAAAAACTTCGTGAACAACTCGTTCGATCAATAGAGTTGGAGGAGTTCGAAAAGGCAGCACAACTTCGAGACCAAATTCGTTCGCTACAGGAACGGCTCTCGGAGTAAGGAGGCAATAAGAAATGTCGTTAAATCAATTTCTTGAAAATGCTGTGAGTGAATGGATGAAGGTAAAAGGTGCTGAGTCCGATGTGATCTTCTCCAGCAGAGTTCGCATAGCACGTAACTTAGCGCAAATGCCATTTCCGATGCTCAGTACCGCCTCCCAATTGGAAGAAGTGACTCATCTCATTAAAGAAGCATTGACCAAAGATGATATTCCAGAGATTTTGGAGAATGCGGAACTGATTGAAATGGCAGACTTGACCGAACTTCAAAAGCGAGTTTTGGTAGAAAAACACTTGATTAGTCCTCACTTGGCAGAGGAATCTACATCTGGAGCAGTTCTCTTTAGTCAAGATGAGTCTGTCAGTATTATGGTGAATGAAGAAGATCATATACGAATTCAATGCTTATTTCCTGGTTTTCAGTTAGAGAAGGCTTGGAAGTTGGCATCTCAAATAGATGATTGGTTAGAAAAGCATGTGACTTTTGCTTTTGATGAACAGTGTGGATATTTAACCAGCTGTCCTACTAATGTTGGTACTGGAATTCGTGCATCCGTGATGATCCACTTGCCAGCTTTAGCGATGACTGGGCAATTAAATCGATTTATTCCTGCAATTACCCAAGTGGGCTTAGCAGTACGAGGGATTTATGGAGAAGGAAGCGAAGCGTTAGGCAACTTGTACCAAGTATCCAACCAAGTGACACTTGGTCAGTCGGAAGAGGAAATTATCGATAAATTGCAAGGCGTAGTACGCCAAATGATCGATCATGAAAAACAGGCTCGCGATAGATTGCTCGGTATGTCTTCGATCCAATTGGAAGATAGAGTTAACCGTTCTTTTGGAATACTAGCTCATGCCCGAATTATTGACTCCAAAGAGGCGATGAGACGTCTATCTGATGTTCGCTTGGGGATTGATTTGGGCTTGTTGACAGGAGTTCCGTCATCTGTGATGAATGAATTAATGGTATTGATCCAGCCAGGATTTTTACAGCAATATGCAGGTGAAAAATTAGGTGCGGAAGAACGAGATGTTCGCCGAGCTGACTTAATTCGGGAAAGAATTGGAATGGAAAGAGAGTAAAAAGATAAATAGAAGAGGTGAAGCGATATGATGTTCGGACGATTTACTGAACGAGCACAAAAAGTGCTTTCTTTAGCACAAGAAGAAGCAGTTCGTCTCGGTCATACCAATATTGGTACGGAACATATTCTGTTGGGACTGATCCGTGAAGGGGATGGCATTGCAGCTAAAGCATTGGTTGCACTTGGGCTTGGCATGGAAAAAATTCAAAAAGAAGTAGAAACACTTATTGGACGCGGAAGCGGTCAGCCAACAAGTATCGCTTATACACCAAGAGCGAAAAAAGTAATTGAGTTATCTATGGATGAAGCTCGTAAACTCGGTCATACGTATGTCGGCACGGAACATATTCTCCTCGGCTTGATTCGTGAAGGAGAAGGAGTTGCTGCAAGAGTACTTAACAACCTTGGTGTTAGTTTGAACAAGGCACGTGGCCAAGTTTTACAATTGCTCGGGAGTACAGAGACAGTTTCATCTCATCAAGGAGGGACACAAATGAGTGCCAATACACCTACATTGGATAGTTTGGCTCGTGATTTGACCCAGTCCGCTAGAGAGAGCAACCTAGACCCGGTAATCGGTAGAAGCAAAGAGATTGAGCGTGTGATCCAAGTGCTGTCTCGTCGAACCAAGAACAATCCTGTACTCATCGGGGAGCCTGGAGTAGGGAAAACGGCTGTTGCAGAAGGTTTGGCTCAGCGCATCGTCGAAGGGGATATCCCTGAAACACTCCGTGGCAAACGAGTGATGACACTCGATATGGGTACAGTAGTAGCAGGAACGAAGTATCGTGGGGAATTTGAAGATCGTCTCAAAAAAATTATGGATGAGATTCGTCAAGCAGGCAATATTATTCTCTTCATCGATGAATTGCACACTCTGATTGGGGCAGGTGGAGCAGAAGGGGCGATCGATGCCTCCAATATCTTAAAACCAGCATTGGCACGGGGAGAACTTCAGTGTGTAGGTGCGACAACACTTGATGAATATCGTAAATATATTGAAAAAGATGCTGCATTAGAGCGTCGTTTCCAACCGATCACCGTTGATGAGCCTTCGAAAGAAGAAGCTATCCTTATTCTCCAAGGACTTCGTGATCGTTATGAAGCTCACCACCGTGTGAAAATTACGGATGAAGCGATTAAACAAGCTGTTAAACTTTCAGATCGTTATATTACTGATCGTTTTCTGCCAGATAAAGCAATTGATCTGATTGACGAAGCAGCTTCTAAAGTTAGACTTTCTTCCTATACGGTTCCCCCAGAGTTAAAAGAATTGGAACAACGGATGGAAGAAGTGAAGAAAGAAAAAGATGCTGCTGTTCAGAGTCAGGAGTTTGAAAAAGCAGCTTCCCTACGAGATAAGGAACAAAAGCTTCGGGAAGAATTAGAAACAACTCGAAACCGTTGGAGACAAGACCAAGGAAAAACAGATTCAGCTGTTACAGCAGAAGATGTTGCCGATGTGGTGGCAAACTGGACTGGTATACCAGTAGTAAAATTGGCAGAAGAAGAGACAGAAAGATTACTCAAAATGGAAGACATCTTGCATAATCGAGTGATCGGTCAAGAAGAAGCTGTAGTTTCTGTAGCGCGTGCCATTCGTCGCGCTCGCGCAGGCTTAAAAGATCCCAAACGTCCAATTGGTTCTTTTATCTTTCTAGGACCTACAGGAGTAGGGAAAACCGAACTTGCTCGTGCACTTGCAGAATCGATGTTCGGCGATGAAGATGCCATGATTCGGATTGACATGTCTGAGTATATGGAGAAGCATTCGACTAGCCGTCTCGTTGGATCTCCTCCAGGGTATGTAGGTTATGATGAAGGTGGACAGTTGACAGAGAAAGTTCGGCGTAAACCATATTCGGTTGTCCTCTTTGATGAAGTTGAAAAAGCACATCCAGAAGTATTTAATGTGTTACTTCAAGTTTTAGAAGATGGTCGTTTAACCGATAGCAAGGGTCGTACTGTTGACTTTCGTAATACTATCATCATTATGACGTCAAATGTCGGTGCATCCACGATCGGCAAAAATACGAAACTTGGTTTTACAGTCGGGGATAATAGCAAAGATGAGTACGAACGGATGAAACAAAATGTGATGGAAGAATTGAAAAAAAGCTTCCGTCCAGAGTTTTTAAACCGGATCGACGATGTGATTGTGTTCCATTCCTTAAAAGAAGAGCATCTTAGTGAGATTGTAAACCTGATGTCAGAAGAACTTAGAAAACGTCTTGCAGAGCAAAATATTCACGTAGAGATGACTCCTGAAGCAACGAAACATTTGGCAAAAGAAGGTTTTGATCCTGCATATGGGGCACGTCCACTACGCCGTGCTATCCAAAAACATGTAGAAGATAGACTTTCAGAGGAATTGCTAAGAGGCAACATTGTTCGGGGAGATAAAGTAACAATTGATCTGAAAGATGGCGAATTAGTCGTTGAAAAAGCAAATGTTAGTACAACGTAAAAAAGCGGCGTAAAGCCGCTTTTTTTTCTATAAAAGAGAGGTTGCTGAAAATCATCGGTAAGTATGATAGATTTAAAAGAGAATCATATTTTTAATAAATGATAGTATTTTTATTTTAAATATAGATCTGCAAATTTAGAGTCATATTTAACTGGATCAAATTCTATTAATTCATATGTAGCCAAGTCAAGAGAATGGAATGGGTCCTTTGCGATGATAGCTTCGACCTTGGATCGATCAGCAGTAGCAAATACAATTACCCCACCAGTTTGATCTGTCTTTCGTCCTGAAACGATTAATTTGCCTGTTCTATACAGTGTGTCTAAATAATCACGATGGGCTTGAACATGACTATTTATTACATCAATAGGTCTTTGGTAGTGTAAATGTGCAATAAACATTTTTTCATTCCTCCTTTGGTTTATATTTATAGTTTATCTCACCCAACGTTATTTTTAAAAGCATCATGTGTTTGGTGTTTTGACAACTCCATATGGCTAAAGCCGTTGGATTCTTGGGATGATAGCCTCATGACTATTTATTACCAAACTAATCCCGCGTGCCCCTCGGTTTAAATATTTTGATTTCTTCTTTGCCGCGAACAACTTGGTTTTCGTCTGGGCGACTAGACATATATTACCATACGAATGTTTGTTTGCAAATTTGCTTTTTTCAAAGATTGGACTGGTGAAAGAAAATTCTTTCCCCTCGCCTAACGCTCGCTTTCACCCCACGATTTAGCTCACAATGCTATAATGATTAACAAAAGATGGGACAAGGAATGAATCAATTTGGCAAAAAGCAAAAGTGTATTTGTGTGCGGTGAATGTGGTTATGAATTACCGAAGTGGATGGGGCGTTGTCCGGGTTGTGGTGTATGGAATAGTTTAGTTGAGGAAAAAGTGATAACAGGTGGAAACAAGCAAACGAAGAGTAGAGAGAGTAGAAAGTCGAAAGAAAAGGCTATACCCATTACGAAAGTTGAGAAATTAGAAACACCTCGTTATGATACTCACATGAGGGAGTTAAATAGAGTACTAGGAGGTGGATTGGTTCCAGGGTCTATGGTGTTAGTAGGCGGCGACCCAGGTATTGGGAAGTCTACTCTGTTGTTACAGTCTACTCATCTTTTAGCCGATGGCGGCATGCCAGTTTTGTATGTCTCTGGGGAGGAATCGATGGAACAAATACGACTTCGGGCCGAGAGATTGGGAGCATTGTCTGATCAATTATTGATCGCTGCGGAGACAGATCTACTTGCTATTGAAACACTAGTAGATGAGAGTTCTCCAAAATTGGTTGTAATTGATTCTATTCAGACGATGTATCATCCAGAGATCACTTCTGCACCTGGAAGTGTTTCGCAAGTGAGAGAATGTACAAGCCAATTGATGCGCCTTGCGAAAGAGAAGCGAGTTACCATTATTATTGTAGGGCATGTGACCAAAACAGGGGCGCTTGCTGGACCGAGAATGTTGGAACATATGGTAGATTCTGTTCTCTATTTTGAAGGAGAGAGACATCATACATATCGGGTGCTGCGAGCAGTAAAAAATCGTTTTGGGTCTACCAATGAGATCGGTGTTTTTGAGATGAAAGAGACAGGATTGGTGGAAGTAGGAAATCCATCGGAATTATTTTTGGCAGGACGTCCTGTAGGAGTACCTGGTACGGCAGTGGCCGCTAGTATTGAAGGAACAAGACCAGTGTTAGTAGAATTACAGGCCTTAGTTACACCTACGAGCAATGCAATTCCAAAAAGGATGGCGACAGGTGTCGATCATCACCGCGTGAGCATGATGTTGGCAGTGCTTGAAAAAAGATTAGGTTTCTCGCTCCATCAGCAAGATGTATTTTTAAATGTTGTCGGCGGGGTAAAACTGGATGAACCTGCGATCGATTTAGCGATTGCTTTAAGTCTTGCTTCTAGTTTTCGTGATCGTCCAATAGGGGTAGATTATTTATTTATTGGGGAAATAGGCTTGACAGGAGAAGTACGAGGCGTCAGTCGAATCGAACAACGGGTTGCCGAGGCATGGCAAATGGGCTTTTCAAATGTTATTATTCCAGAAAAAAACATGCGTGGATGGAATCCACCAGAAGGAATTGCACGAATTGGAGTCAAAACATTGAAAGAAGCATTGGAAGTCGCATTGGGAGGGTAAATAAGTTGCGAGAGGAAAAAACAGCACATATTGATGATATGTTAACGCTAATAGCACCAGGTACTGCTTTTCGAGAAGGTTTGGATAATATATTAGGAGCGAAAACTGGTGCTCTCATTGTGATGGGTTATGATAACGCAGTTGCAGATATTGTAGATGGTGGTTTTCATATCGATTGTCCATTTTCATCTGCATTTTTATATGAATTGGCAAAGATGGATGGTGCGATTATTTTATCCAATGATGGAAAACGTATTTTGTATGCAAACGCGCAACTCGTCCCCAGTGCTACACTCCCCTCTACCGAAACGGGAATTCGTCACCGAACAGCACAGCGAACTGCTAGACAAACTGGTAAGTTGGTGGTGTCTATCTCTCAACGTCGTAATACCATTACATTGTATAGAGGAACCGTACGCTATTCGTTAAAAGATATTCGTGTCATTCTAACAAAGGCTAATCAAGCAGTACAGACACTGGAAAAATATAAATCTGTTTTAGATCAAGCGACTACCAATTTAAGTGCTTTGGAGTTTGAAGAATTAGTTACATTAGACGAAGTGACGAATGTCCTGCAACGAATGGAGATGGTTCTTCGCGTAAAGCGTGAAATTGATAGTTATATCCATGAATTAGGAACAGAAGGTAGACTCATTCGCATGCAATTGGATGAATTGATGGGCAATATGGAGCAGGAAGCATATTTACTGGTAAAAGACTATGCCCTTGATCAGGAACAGCACCATCCGAAAAATGTTTTTGTTTCCCTTAAACAATTAACAGCAGATGAGTTATTGGATCATCAAGGAGTAGCCAAGCTGCTGGGTTATACAGGTCCACTCAATTTGCAAGAAGAGTCTGTATCTGCTAAAGGGTATCGAATATTGGGAAAAATCCCTCGCATTCCTAGTACGGTTATACAAAAATTAGTAGAGCGATTTGAAGTGTTGCCACAAATTATGCTGGCAACAATGGAAGAGTTAGACGAAGTAGAAGGAATTGGGGCTGTCCGAGCAAAAGCTGTACAAGACGGTTTAAAGCGAATACGCAGTCAGGTGTTTATTGACCGCCATCTATGATTTTATGCAGATTTGTGTTTAAAATTGAATATTTTGGTGAATGTGATAAAATGTCTTTATGTATGTGGGAAAGGGATAGAATGTTTTTGTCTAATCCTTATACATGAAAGATATTTCAGAGTCTAAAGTTTAAAGCTTGTTTCATCTCATTTATCCATATACTTTAACCAAATGCTCTAATGAATTGAATTTACTATCACTAGTAGAAATAGCAGTTATAAAAAGTAGAGAGTTTTGGGAAGAATAAATTCCTAACTCAAAACAAATTTAAGAAAAGGAGGTGAAATCCTGCTACTTTAGGAAGATGTCTTCCTCCCTAAGGAATAAACTTTTTGATTTAGTGCTTATTTTGAAAAGGCATTTTTCTTTGTTTTTTAGTAGCAGGCACTATGTTCGCAAGAGTTTTACCCAATCTATTTACAGTGGGAAATTTATTTTTAGGAGTCATGGCTATTCTATTAGCGATGAATACCCACTGGGAATATGCGGCTATCACAGTTATTATCGGTATGTTGCTAGATGGTTTGGATGGTAGAGTAGCTCGTATGTTAAACACACAGAGTGAATTTGGTAAAGAACTGGACTCATTATCTGATGTTATAACTTTCGGGATTGCCCCAGCAATTATTATGTATGTTTCTGTTTTAAATGGTTTTGGAGCGCAGGGATGGTTTATAACTGCGATATTTCCTATTTGTGGAGCACTCAGACTCGCTCGTTTTAATGTTCAGACGGGACCAAAAGGGTATTTTATTGGTTTGCCGATTACTGCAGCAGGTGGAATACTGGCTACCATGGCGCTGTATGATAAGTATGTGGATAATCACTATATTATGGTGTTTGGGATGTTATTTTTATCTTACTTGATGGTCAGTCAAATCAAGTATCCAGCATTTAAGAAAATGAAAACACCAAAAGCATTTCTATGGATTTCAGCTATATTTGTTGTTGCTATTGCAATTGCTGCTATTTTTTATCCAGCAGAATTACCGCTCGTTATCTTTGTACCACTTGCTTTCTATGCTCTTTACGGATTGAAAAAATCAATTACGAAGAAACGGCAAAACAAAAATGAAGAGCCTGTCGAAGATTAGGATATCAGCTTGTCGACACTAGAGGTCGACAAGCTTTTTTGATTAGAAATATCTGCTAACGCAAATGGGAGAATCTCCATATAATCTCCAAGATTGTTTGCTAAACTAAACGGAAATCATAGGTATCTGAGCTCTTCCTGTTTGAATGAATTGCTCTAGATTGTATGTCGAACTTAGCCCATACTCTCATTTATTTTTAGAAATGAATTACAAAATAGAATGCAAATCGCTTTTAATGCTCTGATTTAGGGTTTTTCATAAGGTGATGTGAAATGTTCCTTTTCCTTGTGGGAAAAATCATAAAAAAATCGTTGACGCATTCTAATTAGTGTGCTAATATGTTCTATTTGTTTCGATTTGACATAGGGCCCGCTTTGTGATATCTTGGAAATAGACATTGTCTGTGGAGGTGGCCCAATTGTTCAACATAGGTGACAAGGTGGTTTACCCAATGCATGGAGCTGGAGTTATCGAGTCAATCGAAGAGAGAGAAATTTTGGGTGAACGTCAACAGTATTATATTATGCGGATGCCGATTGGGGATATGAAGGTAATGGTACCACTCAAAAATGTGGATTCCATCGGTTTGCGTGAAGTAATTGATGATAACACCGTAGAGCTCGTCTTGCAACGTATGAGACAGTTTGAAGATGATGACACAACAAACTGGAACAGAAGATTCCGCGCAAATTTAGATAAAATGAAAACAGGAGACATCTATGATGTTGCTGAAGTTGTTCGTTCTCTCATGAAAAGAGATGGCGAAAAAGGTTTGTCTACTGGTGAACGAAAAATGCTAGACAATGCAAAGCAAATATTGATCAGTGAGTTTGTTCTTGCAAAAGATTTAGAAGAAGAACAGGCCTTTGAATTAATAGACGGAGCAATGACCAACCAGGAGCAACAATAAAAATTTTTCGTGTCTTTTTCTGAAAAGTATAGACTTCAAGTGCTTTTTTCTTTAAGGTTAGTTAGGTTCGGTCTGTGTCTGAAGATCAAGGGAAATGTATTTTACAAAAATAAATTTTCTTGGATTCGATTATTCTGACTACGATTTGTTTATAATGATAACAACTAGAGTTGATAAGAGAGGGGGTGAAGCCCCATGATGAAACGTTTCGTACAACTCGCCTTCGCACTTGCTGGAGCATCTGCTGGATATTACTTAGGACCAAAGTTGTTCGGGGTGCTTCTCAGGTCTCCTCTTAATTTTGGCGAAGTTCCTGTACCGCATTTGATTGGAGCTATTCTTGGGGCAATCATTCTATTTGTGGCAGCCATTTGGTTGGCTGACCCTATTGTATCATGGATTAAATGGGTTGAGGAAAGACTAGTAAAGATTCCTGCGGCAGATGGACTTTTTGGTGCGCTTGGTCTCATCTTTGGACTTATAATTGCTTTCTTAATTCAGCAGCCATTGTCTTCACTGCCTATACCTGGAGTGTCACGAATATTACCTTTTGTGCTATCCGGTTTTCTCGGCTATATTGGTTTTCGTGTAGGTTATAAAAAGCGTGATGAACTAATTACTGTTTTTACTTTAGGAAGACAATCTAGAGATAAAGCAAAACAAAGAGAAAAGCAAGGATCAGCTATACAAGAACACAAAATCTTAGATACGAGTGTCATCATTGACGGGAGAATTGCAGATATTTGCCGTACTGGATTTTTAGAGGGCACGCTCGTAATACCTGGTTTTGTATTGGAAGAGTTACAGCATATAGCTGATTCATCAGATTTGTTGAAGCGAAATCGAGGTCGCCGCGGTTTGGACATCTTGAATAAGATTCAAAAGGAATTGGACGTAAAAGTGATGATTTACGAAGGTGATTTTGAAGATATTCAAGAAGTAGACAGTAAACTAGTGAAGTTGGCGAAAGTACTTGGTGGTAAAGTAGTTACCAATGACTTTAACCTCAATAAAGTTTGTGAACTGCAAGGTGTTAAAGTATTAAACATTAATGATCTGGCAAATGCAGTGAAACCTGTTGTTTTACCTGGTGAAGAGATTCATGTACAAGTCATCAAAGATGGGAAAGAACATGGTCAAGGGGTTGCTTACCTAGATGATGGTACGATGATTGTAATTGAAGGTGGACGTGAGTTTATTGGTGATGAAATTGATGTCTTAGTTACCAGTGTACTTCAGACTTCAGCAGGTCGTATGATTTTTGCTAAACCGAAGTTATTAGAACGTGCTTTATAGCCCAGTTAGCATACTGGGCTTGTTTTATGTTTGTCAGAAGTATGGTATCCTCAGTTGAGTTACTGCCTTTTTTTATGAATACTTTGCGTGTTAGAATAGATGTGAACACCGACTTAGAGGTCCGCTATGGCAGGGTTTATCTGTAATTATTACGGTGAATTGCAAAATTTTTATTTTCGAACCAAGCAAAGCGCAATTCCTTGGAAATGGGAGTCCTCTTGTGCAAATAGATAGATAAAAGGAGTAGGTACGGTGGCAATTGGTGTAGTGATTTTAGCAGCAGGTATTGGCAAACGAATGAACAGCACTACTCCTAAACAGTTTTTGGAGTTACTTAAAAAGCCGATCTTGATACACCCATTGGAGGTATTTGAGCAGCATCCCTCGATTTCACAGATCAGTGTTGTGACCAATGAAGCTAGCTATAATCATGTTGAGCATCTCATCCAAGAATATAATATAAAAAAAGTAAACCGAATTGTGATTGGTGGCAAAGAAAGGCAAAATAGTGTTTATGCTGGTGTTACAGCAACACCTACAGAGTGGGTATTGGTGCATGATGCAGTTCGTGCTTTTGTGACAGCAGATGAGATAACAGCTCTTATTCAAGCAGTGAACGAAAATCAACCAGCGGCAACACTTGCAGTTCCAGTAAAAGATACAATTAAAAGAGTAAATGAATCTGGATTAGTGGAAGAGACATTAAATCGCAAAGAGTTGTGGATTATACAAACCCCTCAAATGTTTGATAGAGAATTGCTGCTAGGGGCACATCAGCAGGCAGAGTCGCAAGATATATTAGCCACTGATGATGCAATGCTTGTGGAAATGCTCGGTAATCCAGTAAAAGTGGTTCGAGGGGAATATACAAATATTAAAATAACTACCCCAGATGATATTTTTTTGGGGGAGGCAATATTGGCCAAAAGAAGGAAAGGTAGCGTACAGACAACATGATTCGATTTGGACAAGGGTTTGATGTACATCAACTTGGGGGCGAAGGTCCTTTGATTATAGGAGGCATTTCCATTCCTTATGAAAAAGGGTTGATTGGCCACTCTGATGCAGATGTTTTATTACATACGATAACGGATGCAATATTGGGTTCCCTTGCACTTGGGGACATTGGCAAGCATTTTCCAGACACGGATATAGCTTACAAAGGAGCAGATAGTGCTGTCTTGCTCCGTGATGTATGGCTGATGGTAAAGGAAAAAGGTTATGTCTTAAATAATTTAGATGCTACGATCATTGCCCAAAAGCCTAAGATGGCTCCTTATATTCCCAAAATGATCGAACGCATCGCCCAGTTGCTAGAAGCAGAAATGGATCAAGTAAATATAAAAGCCACAACTACGGAACAGCTAGGGTTTACAGGAAGAGAAGAAGGGATTGCATCCATGGCTGTGGTTTCATTAGTGTCAAAATCTTGACAAACATATTTAGCTACAACAGAATAGAATGTAATGAAAACGATGACTAGGAAAAGTACAGTAGTTCGACATTTTAGAAAGAAGCTGGTTGATGCAAAGCTTTATGTCGACTGCTTGAAATGCACCTATGAGTGATTATCTGAAAAGACAAGTAGGATAATCCGGTAACTGCCGTTATCAGTCAAAAGTGGGACTGTGTTTTTTCCAAACAGAGTGGGACCGCGGATTTTTCCGTCTCTGTAGCATTGCTACAGGGGCGGTTATTTTGTTAGAAAGGACTGGTTATTTTGTCCATTCTCAGTAAGTGGAGAAATTGTAAACGAAATATCCAAGCTGATATTCAAGCAGTGTTTGATCGAGATCCAGCTGCGAGGACAACAATAGAAGTCATCCTTACTTACTCAGGCATTCACGCACTTTGGTCTCATCGTATCGCTCATTTTCTTTATCGTCACAAAGCATTCCTCTTGGCTAGAATTATTTCTCAAATAAGTCGTTTTTTTACTGGAATTGAGATCCATCCTGGTGCATCCGTCGGTAAAGGCGTTTTTATTGACCATGGGATGGGAGTTGTAATCGGTGAAACATGTGAAATTGGAGATTATGTGACGATTTTCCAAGGAGTGACTTTGGGCGGGACTGGAAAAGAAAAAGGAAAGAGACATCCAACCTTAGAGGATCATGTGATGGTTTCTTCTGGTGCAAAAATTCTTGGTTCCATTCGAGTGGGACGGTGTGCCAAAATAGGTGCAGGTTCGGTAGTTTTACGAGATGTTCCAGCAAATTCTACTGTTGTAGGAGTACCGGGACGCGTTGTTGTCCAAGATGGAGTTAGAGTGCAAGCAGATATGGATCATGTAAATATACCCGATCCAGTAGCTGAAATGTTTCGTGTTATCCAAGAAGAGATAGATGAATTGCGCAAAGAAGTAGAAGGCTTAAAGAGACACACAGGGGGCAAATCAACAGATGACAGTCAAAGTTTACAACACATTGAGTAAAGAAAAAGAGACTTTTGAAACAAAGAACAAGACTATTTCTATGTATGTCTGTGGTCCAACTGTTTACAATTACATTCATATCGGGAATGCCCGTGTATTTGTTTTTTTTGATGTGGTTAGACGATATTTATCGCATCTTGGATATAAAGTTACCTACGTACAAAATTTTACCGATGTAGATGATAAGTTGATTAAAGCATCTATTGAAACAGGGAGAAGTGTAGCTCAAATCGCTCAGCGATACACAGATGCTTATTTTGAAGACATGGATGCACTCGGTGTCCATCGAGCAGATATGCATCCAAAGGCGACAGAGCATATTACGCAGATGATCGATGCGATTCAAACCTTGATCGAAAAAGGTAAAGCATATGAAGTGGATGGAGACGTATATTTCCGTACACTTCGCCAAGATGGTTATGGAAAACTATCTCATCAATCGGTGGAGGATCTGCAATCAGGGGCACGAGTCGAAGTAAATGAAAGGAAAGAACATCCTTTTGATTTTGCTCTGTGGAAACGTGCCAAAGAAGGGGAAATTAGTTGGGATACTCCATGGGGAGCAGGTCGTCCAGGATGGCATATTGAGTGCTCGGTTATGGCTAAGGAATATTTAGGAGAAACCCTAGACATTCATGCAGGAGGCATCGATCTTTGCTTTCCGCATCATGAAAATGAGATAGCACAGAGTGAGGCATTAAATGATAAACCTTTCGTTCGTTATTGGTTACACAATGGTTTTATCAATATGGAAAATGAAAAAATGTCCAAATCCCTAGGAAATGTCATGCGTGTCATAGATATGCGTAAGATGTATTCTCCAAAAGCAATTCGCTATTTCCTTCTTTCTGCTCATTATCGCAACCCAATTAATTTTACTTCTGAAGTGATGAAACAAGCAGAACAAAGTGCAGAGCGATTACAGACTGCGGTAGATAATTTGCGGCACCGTCGGCAAATTTCGCTTTCTGGGACTATTCCTGACGCATTGAGCACACTATTGAATCAATTATCCGAACAATTTGTTGCAGAAATGAATGACGATTTTAATGCTGCAAATGGTATCACTGTTCTATTTGAAGCAGTTCGAGTGGCGAATGAATGGTTGGCACAGCCGGTTTTGAGTAAAGAATCAATCGATGCTTTGCTAAGTTGGTTTACCACTTATGGGGAAGGTGTACTAGGTTTAGTGGAGACACATGCTGAAGATGTGTTGGAGTCAGATATCGAAAGTTTGATCCAAGAACGGCAGGATGCACGCAAAGTGAGGAATTTCAAACGAGCTGATGATATACGTGATCAATTATTAGTTGCGGGTATCATTTTAGAAGATACACCTCAAGGTGTCAGGTGGAAGAAAAAATGATGGAACAAACTCTGCTAGGTACTCTAGGAGCTCTCAAGCGTAAGCCTGATGAGCTCCCGCCACTAACTCTTGCTTATATTGGAGATGCAGTTCAGGAACTATATGTCAGGCACCATTTAGTTGCTTCTGGAGAAGTAAAACCTCAAAAGTTACAACAAATCGCCATTGGATATGTTTCTGCTTCTGCACAAGCAAATGCAATCCAGAAGATAATGGATCAATTGACAGAAGATGAAATTGCGGTATACAAGCGTGGTCGAAACGCCAAAACTACAAGTATTTCTAGACGAGCTGATGTGGGAGAATACCGCCAAGGTACAGGTTTAGAGACATTGCTTGGTTATTTATATTTGATGGGACAAGCAGATAGATTGCAAGAAATTATGCAGATGCTAATTGATCTTGGACCATTAGAGAAGGGGATGAACAAATAATGGCGGATTGGATTTTTGGCAAACATGCTGTTTTGGAAGCAACCGCAGCGGGTAGAGATATGGAAAAGGTATGGTTAGCAGAGGGACTAAAGAAAAAGAGTGTAGAAGACTTAGTTCGACAGCTGGAAGAACAGAAAATACCTTATCACTGGGTTCCCCGTTCGAAAGTCGATCAGGTAGCAGAAAATCAAACTCACCAAGGTATAGCAGCGCAAGTGAGCAGTTACCAATATGCTTCGTTAGAGGAAATTCTAACTACGGCTAAGAAAAAAGGAGAGACTCCATTTTTGTTGTTGCTGGATGGAATTGTAGACCCTCATAATTTGGGGACGGTATTGCGGACAGCAGATGCAACTGGGGTGCATGGTGTCATCATTCCTAAAAGACGCGCTGTAGGGCTCACCGCAACAGTAGCAAAAACATCAGCTGGTGCGATCGAATATGTTCCTGTGGCAAAGGTGACCAATATCAATCGAACAGCGGAATATCTGAAAGAGCAAGGTGTCTGGTTAGTTGGAACAGATGGAGAAGCTAAGCAATCTTTTGACAGCGTTGACTATAATATGCCTGTAGCTTTAGTTATTGGCAATGAAGGCCAAGGAATCGGCCAACAGCTAAAGAAAAAGTGTGACTTTCTTGTTCATCTCCCTATGAAAGGGAAAGTATCTTCACTAAATGCTTCTGTTGCCACAGGTGTAATGCTTTATCAAGTACTCCAAAGTCGTGATACACAGGGTGCGTAAGGATGGAAGAATGGCTGGTAGTCGATGGATACAACATTATTCGTGCCAATTCCATGTATAGTGAGGATATAGAAGTTGCACGTGAAGAATTAATTCATGATTTAATGGAGTATCAAGCGGTTTCCGGGATGAAGACATTTGTTGTGTTTGACGCATATCGGATGAAGGGTCTACGAGAGAAGGACCCTGAAAAAAGAATCAAGATTGTGTTTACCAATAAAGAAGAGACAGCAGATGCATGGATTGAACATTTTGTTAGTAAATATAAGGATGACAAGCGTCATATTTATGTAGCTACTTCCGATTTTTTGGAACAGCGCATGGTTTTTGGACAAGGTGCCTATCGTATTTCTGCTCGGGAGTTTCTCGAGCAGCTCGCTAAGTCAAAGACTGGAATAGCAAATCAGCTTCAATCTAAACATACACCAAAAGCAGCAAAAAATCCTTTATGGGAAAGTATTCCTGAAGCACTCAGGTATAAACTGGAAAAATTGCGCAGAAAAAAATAGATGAAAAATTGACGTTTTTGTTTCAATTCAATATAATAAGAACTGCCATTTTGAAATGCGACTTGGTCAGGGGGAAATATTTTGAGCATTGACCTACTATCTAGCAGTCCTAGAGATTTGGATAGGAGAGTTCTCTACCATCAGTTGGGCGATGAGGAACTAGTTAGAGATATACGTGTAGGAGACCAGGAAGCTCTAGAGTATCTTATTCATAAGTACAAAAACTTCGTTAGAGCAAAAGCCCGGTCGTACTTTTTAATTGGTGCGGACCACGAAGATATCGTGCAAGAAGGTATGATAGGTTTATACAAAGCCATTCGCGATTTCCGGGGGGACAAGTTAGCTTCTTTTAAAGCGTTTGCAGAACTATGTATCACAAGACAAATCATTACCGCTATCAAAACGGCAACGAGACAAAAGCATATTCCGCTTAATTCGTATGTATCATTGGACAAGCCAAGTCACGATGACTCCGATCGGACGCTCTATGATACCTTGACTGGTGGGCGTACCAATCCAGAGGAAATATATATAAATCGAGAAGAGCATAGCGACATTGAAGATAAGATTTCCCAGATTTTAAGCGATCTAGAGCGTAAGGTACTTATGCTATACTTAGATGGTCGATCCTATCAAGAAATCGCAGTCGATTTAAATCGACATGTCAAATCGATCGATAATGCTTTGCAGCGAGTGAAACGAAAGTTAGAGAAGTATTTAGATATTGAGGAAATCTCACTTTAAAACAGTTAGTTTCAATGTTGTACACATTCGACAAAAAAGGACAAATTCCTTTCTTTGCAGGTGAGAAAAGTATCTAATTTATAGCATTGCGAGCGAGAATTAAATCACGGTATGAAAGCGAGCGTTGGATGAAAGGGAAGAATTTTTCTTCACAAGTCCAACTTTTGAAAAAAGCAATTTTACAAACGAAAGTTCGCATGGTGATATATGTCTAGTCGCAGCAGACGAAAACGAAGTTGTTCGCGGCAAAAAAGAAATCAACTTACGTAAACCGTGGGGCACACGGGGTTAGCTTGGTAAAAAATAGTCATGAGGCTATCGTCCCAAGAATCCAACGGCTTTAGCCGTGTGGAGTTGTCAAATAAATAATCCGACCTCAGTAGCAGTAATCAATCAAAAGGTTTTAGAGCGGAGACGGGGGTAGAACACCAGTCTCCTTATTTTTTATCAAAGAAGTTGGGAATTCCCACTTCTAAGCGTAGCAGAAGTGGGGAGCATTCATTGTGAATGTGGATGCCGTGTAAATAGGTTGCTATTGACATTTGACCTGAGAACGCTATTATGTTAACCTAACTTGGGTATTTTCTATCTAATTGTACAGAGATTCCCCACAAATAAATTAGCCTAGACACACTTTGATGTGATTCATTTTGGCTAAGGGAATAAAAGCAGTCTCAAAGGCTAGACCAATGAGATAGAGGGGTTGGACGGTAACCAGTCCGTCAACGTGTCAACTCCGCTAACGTTTTGATACGTTAGAAACCTACACCTTTTTAGGTTTTGGGAGTATTCATCGATATCGCGCTTATGAAAACACGAATGAAGAGGAGGTGCTAATATGCGAGTAAATGTTACGCTTGCATGTACGGATTGTCGTGAACGCAACTATGCGCTAACCAAAAACAAACGGAAACATCCAGACCGTATGGAACTCCGCAAGTATTGCCCCCGTTGCAACTCACATACGCTACATCGGGAAACGAAGTAAATTGGGGTGGGAAGATAGATGGCTGTACTCACAAATATTGGACGTGGAATAAAGAAAAGTGTCAGTGGAACAACTGGCTTCTTTCGCTCTAGTTACCAAGAGTTTAAGAAAGTAAAATGGCCTACTCGCAAAGAGATGGTCAAATATACGACTGTTGTGATTGCTGCTGTTGTAATCCTCACCATCTTTTTCTTCCTCATAGATATGGGAATCGCACAGCTAATCCAATTGATAACTAAGAAGTAAGATGGACGTCATAAGGGGGGACAGGGGTTTTTTTCCCTAGTTGTATGGAAAAGAATTGGTATGTGGTGCACACATATTCCGGCTATGAAAACAAAGTAAAAACAAACTTGGAGAAGCGATTAGACTCCATGGGTATGCAGGACAAGATCTTTCGTGTAATGGTGCCGATGGAGGAAGAAATCGAGCATAAAGATGGAAAGAAAAAGACTGTCATGCGTAAAGTTTTCCCTGGTTATGTACTTGTGGAGATGGTGATGACTGATGACTCGTGGTATGTTGTTCGTAATACTCCAGGTGTGACTGGCTTTGTCGGTTCTGCTGGTGCAGGCTCCAAACCAACTCCTCTCTTGCCAGATGAAGTCCAAGCCATTCTTAAGCAAATGGGAGTCGAAGAAGCTCAAGCAATCGTTGATTTTGCACTTGGTGAAAGTGTGAAAGTAATCGAAGGGCCATTTGAAAATTTAGTTGGTGAGATCGAAGGCATAGATGCAGATCGAGAAAAGCTAAAAGTATTAGTGGATATGTTTGGTAGAGATACACCTGTGGAGCTTGATTTTGGACAGGTGGAAAAACTTTAACAAACAAAAAAACTTTTCTTTTGCGTTATATTATGTTATTTTAATAGATGTTTGCCTGATCGGTTTTTTGTTACCGTGGGAGGGTGAAACCCGCGACCCTATATCCCCATAATTTTATGGGAAGGGCTACCACATTTGAAGGAGGTAAGAAGCATGGCCAAAAAAGTGATTAAAGTGGTCAAGCTACAAATCCCAGCTGGAAAAGCAAATCCAGCACCACCTGTTGGGCCTGCTCTAGGTCAAGCTGGTGTTAACATCATGGGCTTTTGTAAAGAGTTTAACGCACGTACTTCAGAACAAGCTGGTCTAATTATTCCAGTAGTAATTACTGTTTATGAAGATCGTTCTTTTACATTTGTGACTAAAACCCCACCAGCTGCAGTACTTTTGAAAAAAGCAGCAGGGGTTGAGTCAGGTTCCGGCGAGCCAAACCGAAACAAAGTGGCTACACTTTCACGTGATAAAGTTCGTGAGATCGCTGAAACGAAAATGCCAGATTTAAATGCAGCTGATGTTGAAGCAGCTATGCGCATGGTTGAAGGTACGGCACGTAGCATGGGTATTGTTATCAAAGACTGATGATCCAGCCGCGTATCATTAGTCTGGTGGGAGGATTTTCCGCTATCACCACATTAGGAGGTTATGAAAGTGGCAAAACATGGGAAAAAATATCAAGAAGCGATCCAAAAAGTAGATCGTGAAAAAGTTTATGAACCAGTCGAAGCATTGGAACTGGTAAAATCTATTTCTGCTGCTAAGTTTGACGAAACAGTAGAAGCTGCATTCCGCCTTGGAATTGACACGAAAAAAGCGGATCAGCAAGTAAGAGGGGCAGTGGTTTTACCTCACGGAACAGGGAAAACCAAACGTGTACTTGTATTTGCAAAAGGGGAAAAAGCGAAAGAAGCAGAAGCTGCTGGAGCTGATTTTGTTGGAGACGAAGAGCTAGTTGGCAAAGTCCAAAAAGGATGGCTTGAGTTTGATGTAGTAGTAGCTACTCCTGACATGATGGGACAAGTTGGCCGTCTTGGACGAATCCTTGGACCAAAAGGTCTCATGCCTAACCCAAAAACAGGTACCGTGACATTTGAAGTAGAAAAAGCAGTTAATGAGATCAAAGCTGGTAAAATTGAATATCGTGCAGATAAAGCCGGAAATATTCATGCAGCAATCGGGAAAGTGTCTTTCTCCACTGAGCAACTTTCCGAAAACTTGCAAGCTTTGTCTGATGCACTCGCAAAAGCAAAACCAGCTGCTGCAAAAGGAACCTATATGAAGAACATCAGCGTTTCTTCCACTATGGGCCCTGGTGTTCAAGTGAGTTCTTCTACATTAACCGCTCGTTAATCGGCAAATGAACTGTTCTAACAAAATAAGAAGATGATTCTATCTTTCTTACCGTAGACAGTAGGTGCGCAATAGCGCTTAATTTCCTACCGAGGTGAAAGCCACTGGCCTTCGTCCGTCTGCGAAGGCTATTTCTTTTGCCTGTAAGTCTGCGCTTACGAATTTTACTCCACCCGAGGAGGTGTCTTGAATGTCTAAAGTACTTGAGAAAAAACAACAAGTAGTAGCTGAGGTAAAAGAAAAATTGAGCGCTAGTGTGAGTACAGTGGTAACTGATTATCGTGGTCTTTCTGTTGCAGAGGTAACAGAACTGCGCAAACAGTTGCGAGAAGCTGGTGTAGAATATCAAGTATTGAAAAATACATTGGTACGTCGTGCGACTGGAGAAGCTGGACTTGCTGAAATGGATCAATTTCTTTCTGGGCCTACTGCTATCGCGTTTAGTAAAGAAGATGTAGTTGCTCCTGCAAAAGTCCTCCATAACTTTGCAAAAGAGCACAAAAATCTTGAAATCAAAGGCGGTATCATAGAAGGTGCAGTAGTTGGACCTGACAAAGTAAAAGAGATCGCTTCTCTGCCATCTCGCGAAGGTCTGCTTTCTATGCTTCTTTCCGTACTACAAGCTCCAGTGCGCAACTTTGCTTATGTTGTAAAGGCAGTTGCAGAACAACAGGAGCAGCCAGAAGCTGCTTCTGCAGAGTAGTAGCGTGAAAGATAGTTTTCTGCTAGCAAAATTATTGAATTAAAATTACAAATCAAATCTGATAAATATATTGGGAGGTTCTACCATGTCTAACGAACAAATCTTAGAAGCGGTAAAGAACATGACCGTTCTAGAATTAAACGAATTGGTAAAAGCAATTGAAGAAGAGTTTGGAGTAACTGCAGCAGCACCTGTTGTACAAGGTGGCGGCGGCGGTGGAGCTGAAGGCGCTGTTGAGAAAACTGAATTTGATGTAATTCTAACAAGCGCTGGTTCCTCCAAAGTTGGAGTTATCAAAGCAGTACGTGGAATTACTGGTCTTGGTTTGAAAGAAGCAAAAGCTCTTGTAGATGGTGCTCCATCTCCAGTTAAAGAGGGAGTATCCAAAGAAGACGCTGACAAAATCAAAGAAGAACTCGAAGCTGCTGGTGCTAGCGTTGAAGTGAAGTAAGATAATGGACTCGCCGAATACTGGCGAGTCTATTTTTCCTATTGGGGGGATCACGTGTCTAATCATTACTATTCTTCGAAACCAGAATCAAAGCATGAAAATAGGTGGATTAAAGCGCAGTTGTGTGGGAATGAACTATCTTTCCAATCGGATGCTGGTGTCTTCTCTAAAAAAGGAATAGATTTTGGTAGTAGATTATTGATCGAATCCACCCAGCTAACAGGTGAAGAACATATTTTAGATTTAGGATGCGGCTATGGTCCTGTTGGTATCGCACTTGCAAAAGCCTATCCTTCTTTAAAAGTGCAGATGGTTGATATAAATGAGCGGGCTACTGTTTTGGCAAAAGAAAACGCTCGGATTAATCAAGTTTTGAGTCAAATTGCCGTAAAAGTAAGTGATGGATTCGAACAATTAAATGATCAAAAATTTGATGCGATTTTATGTAACCCTCCGATTCGAGTGGGAAAAGCCTTTGTCTATCAATTATTTCAACAAGCGCGAAAACACCTATCAGATAACGGCGCTCTATGGCTCGTAATCCGAAAACAACAAGGTGCAGCTTCTGCAAAAGAGGAGCTAGTTCGATTATATGATCACGTTGAGCAAGTAACACAGAAAAAAGGTTATTGTATATTTCTTGCAAAAAACAATTGACACGTATAATTGCTTGTGCTAGTGTTATAACTTGCAGAAATCCTTTTGGAATGTTAAACAGTTTTGTGTTGGTTTATTTTTCCTATTTCTTGGCTATGATAGGTTAATAGGTTTTTATTTTGGTATCATCTATGGTATTTTTTTACTCATTTCTTTTGGTTCTCTTGGATAGGCTTATGAGGGGGGAGCTCGATTTGCTAGGTAAACTTGTCCAGTACGGTCGACGTAAACGAAGAAGTTACGCTCGAATTAATGAAATACTAGAGTTGCCAAATCTGATAGAAATCCAACAACAATCATACGAGTGGTTTCTAGAAGAAGGGCTGCGTGAAATGTTTCAAGATATTTCTCCAATTGAGGATTTTACGGGGAATTTGGTTCTTGAATTCATTGATTACAAATTAGGCGAACCAAAGTATAACTTGGAGGAGGCAAAGGACCACCAAGTTACTTATGCTGCTCCATTACGTGTAAAAGTGCGTCTCATCAACAAAGAGACAGGCGAAGTAAAAGAACAAGAAGTATTTATGGGTGACTTTCCTTTGATGACAGAGACAGGCACCTTTATTTACAATGGGGCAGAACGTGTTATCGTCAGCCAGCTTGTTCGTTCACCTAGTGTGTATTATAGCACGAAATTAGACAAGAATGGGAAACCAACTTATACTGCCACAGTAATTCCAAATCGTGGCGCATGGCTGGAACTGGAGACAGATGCGAAGGATATTATTTATGTTCGGATAGACCGTACCAGAAAGATCCCTGTAACGGTTCTTTTGCGCGCTTTAGGATATAGTTCAGATGCGGAAATTATTGATCTTCTTGGGGAAGATGAATATATTCGCAATACACTCGATAAAGACAATACAGGAAATACAGAAAAGGCACTCATTGAGATATATGAACGTCTGCGTCCTGGAGAGCCTCCAACAGCAGAAAATGCTCGTGACCTGTTATATTCTCGTTTCTTTGACCCGAAACGCTACGATCTTGCGAATGTTGGACGCTATAAAATGAATAAAAAGCTACATATCAAAAATCGACTTCTCAATCAAAAACTAGCAGAGCATATCGTAGATAGCGAGACTGGCGAGGTATTGGCAGAAGCAGGTCAATTATTAGAAAGACGTTTATTAGATAAAGTAATCCCTTATCTAGTAGGTGAAACACCATTTGGACTACAAGAATATACCGTTCGAGGTGGAGTTCAAATGGAGCCAAAAGCAACAGAAGGTTTGGTTCGCCTACAATCTGTAAATATTCACTCTGCTACGAATGATGATCAAATAATCAAAGTTATTTCCAATGCAGAAGTAGATCAAGAGATCAAACATATTACACCAGCAGACATCATTGCATCTATCAACTACTTTATCAATCTCCTTCATGGGGTTGGTTTGACCGATGATATCGACCATCTTGGTAATCGTCGTATTCGTTCAGTTGGAGAGCTCCTGCAAAACCAATTCCGTATCGGTTTATCTCGGATGGAGCGTGTAGTGAAAGAAAGAATGTCCATCCAAGATGCAAATGCAATTACGCCACAGGCGTTAATCAATATCCGCCCAGTGATTGCTTCAATAAAAGAGTTTTTTGGTAGCAGTCAGTTGTCTCAGTTTATGGACCAAACAAACCCATTAGCAGAGTTGACCCACAAACGTAAGCTATCTGCTTTAGGACCTGGTGGACTTACTCGGGAACGTGCGGGGATGGAAGTTCGTGACGTTCACCACTCTCACTATGGCAGAATGTGTCCTATTGAAACACCTGAGGGACCTAACATTGGTTTGATTAACTGTCTATCTACTTATGCACGAATTAATAAATTTGGTTTTATTGAAACACCATATCGCCGTGTAGATGCAGAAACAGGTCAAGTGACGAGCAAGATTGATTACTTAACTGCAGATGAAGAAGATAACTACTATGTAGCTCAGGCGAATGCACAGATTGATGAAGAAGGTAACTTTCTCCAAGATTCCGTGACCGTTCGTTATCGGGATGAAACGATTGCTGTGCCAAAAGATCGTGTTGACTACATGGATGTTTCTCCTAAACAGGTAGTTTCAGTTGCTACAGCATGTATTCCATTTTTAGAAAACGATGACTCTAACCGTGCTCTGATGGGGTCTAACATGCAACGTCAAGCTGTACCACTCCTAAAACCAGAAGCTCCATTTATCGGTACTGGTATGGAGTATAAATCTGCAGTGGATTCAGGTGTTATGATTCTAGCTCGCCGTTCTGGTGTAGTTGAAAGAGTTACAGCAGATGAAATCTTGGTTCGTCATGAAGCAGAAGTCGATGGTCGATTGGTAAAAGGTGACTTGGATCGTTATCGTTTGAGCAAGTTTATCCGTTCTAACCAAGGTACTTCTGTCAACCAGCGCCCAGTTGTTAAAGCGGGAGAGCGTGTTAAGGTTGGAGCTACACTTGCTGATGGTCCTTCTACGGAACAAGGAGAAATGGCACTAGGACGAAATGTAGTCGTTGCATTCATGACTTGGGAAGGTTACAACTACGAAGATGCGATTCTCTTAAGTGAAAAGCTAGTAAAAGAAGATGTTTATACTTCCATTCACATCGAAAAACATGAATCAGAAGCAAGAGACACGAAACTTGGGCCAGAAGAGATCACCAGAGATATTCCTAATGTTGGGGAAGAAGCATTGAAAAACCTCGATGAACGTGGAATTATCCGTGTCGGTGCAGAGATCAAAGCTGGTGACATCTTAGTTGGGAAAGTAACTCCTAAAGGTGTAACCGAACTGACTGCGGAAGAACGTCTATTACATGCAATCTTTGGCGAGAAAGCACGTGAAGTTCGGGATACTTCCTTGCGTGTACCTCACGGTCAAGATGGAATCATAGTGGATGTCAAAGTATTTACCCGGGAAAATGGAGATGAACTGCCACCTGGTGTAAATCAACTTGTGCGTGTTTATATCGCTCAGAAGAGAAAGATCTCCGAAGGAGATAAAATGGCTGGCCGTCACGGAAATAAAGGGGTTATTGCCCGGATCATGCCAGAAGAAGATATGCCATTCTTGCCCGATGGTACGCCAGTTGAAGTCGTACTTAATCCACTTGGAGTTCCATCACGGATGAACATCGGACAGGTTTTAGAAGTGCACCTCGGAATGGCTGCAAAAACATTAGGCTTGCATATTGCGACTCCAGTATTTGATGGCGCTCATGAGAGTGATGTATTTGAAACACTTGTAGAAGCGGGTCTGAATGCAGACGGAAAATTTGTTCTTTATGACGGACGTACTGGTGAGCCGATGGAAAACCGTGTTACAGTCGGTGTGATGTACATGATCAAACTGGCACACATGGTAGACGATAAAATCCATGCTCGTTCCACTGGACCATACTCCCTTGTTACGCAGCAGCCACTTGGTGGTAAAGCGCAATTTGGTGGACAACGTTTTGGGGAGATGGAGGTATGGGCACTTGAGGCGTATGGTGCTGCTTATACCTTGCAAGAAATTTTGACAGTGAAGTCGGATGATGTGGTAGGCCGTGTCAAAACATATGAATCTATCGTCAAAGGTGAAAATGTTCCAGAGCCAGGTGTTCCTGAGTCCTTTAAAGTATTGATTAAAGAACTTCAGAGTCTTGGAATGGATGTCAAGATTTTGGCCGAAAACGAAGAAGAGATCGAAATGCGTGAGCTAGATGATGAAGATGAGCCCTCTAGCGATCGACTTGGTTTTGAACTGGATGAGCAGGAAACTCGCTCTACCATGGAATCCTAAGGGAGGAATAGCCCGATGCTCGATGTTAATAACTTCGAATATATGAAAATAGGTTTAGCCTCTCCTGAAAAGATCCGGTCTTGGTCTCGTGGGGAGGTCAAAAAACCAGAAACAATCAACTACAGAACATTAAAACCTGAAAAAGAAGGGTTGTTCTGTGAGAAAATTTTTGGTCCACAAAAAGACTGGGAGTGTCATTGCGGAAAGTACAAACGTGTTCGGTACAAAGGTGTAGTCTGTGACCGATGCGGTGTAGAAGTTACTCGTGCAAAAGTACGTCGTGAACGTATGGGACATATCGAGCTGGCTGCTCCTGTTTCACATATTTGGTATTTCAAAGGCATTCCAAGCCGTATGGGATTGGTATTGGATATGTCACCACGGTCTTTGGAGGAAGTTATCTATTTCGCTTCTTATGTAGTCGTAGATGCAGGTGCTACTCCTCTCGAAAAGAAACAACTGTTGTCAGAAAAAGAATTTCGTAGTTACCGTGAAAAATATGGCAATGGTTTTGTAGCCATGATGGGAGCAGAGGCGATCAAACGCCTTCTTGCTTCAATCGATCTCGATAAAGAAGTCGAACAACTAAAGGAAGAACTGGAAACAGCACAAGGGCAGCGCCGCAATCGTGCGGTAAAACGTTTGGAAGTGTTGGAAGCATTTCGTTCATCTGGCAATAGCCCAGATTGGATGATCATGGATGTACTTCCTGTTATACCACCAGAAATTCGCCCTATGGTTCAACTAGATGGTGGTCGTTTTGCTACTTCTGACTTGAATGATTTGTACCGCCGAGTTATCAACCGGAACAATCGATTGAAACGTCTTTTAGACCTTGGTGCGCCAGATATTATCGTGCAAAACGAAAAGCGTATGCTACAAGAAGCGGTAGATGCTCTAATCGACAATGGTCGTCGTGGACGTCCAGTTACAGGTCCAGGGAACAGACCATTGAAATCTTTATCTCATATGCTCAAAGGGAAACAGGGTCGTTTTCGTCAAAACTTATTGGGTAAACGGGTTGACTATTCCGGACGTTCCGTTATTGTAGTAGGGCCTAACCTCAAAATGTACCAGTGCGGTCTACCAAAAGAGATGGCTTTGGAACTATTTAAGCCATTTGTGATGAAAGAGTTAGTAGCCAAAGGACTAGCTCATAATATCAAGAGTGCGAAACGGAAAGTAGAGAGAATACATCCAGAAGTTTGGGATGTTTTAGAAGAAGTCATCAAAGAACACCCTGTACTCTTAAATCGTGCTCCAACCCTTCACCGCTTAGGTATTCAAGCATTTGAACCCATTTTGGTCGAAGGTAGAGCGATTCGCCTGCATCCGCTCGTCTGTACGGCTTATAATGCTGACTTTGACGGTGACCAAATGGCTGTACACGTTCCATTGTCGGCAGAAGCTCAAGCAGAAGCTCGACTTTTGATGTTAGCAGCACAAAACATCCTGAATCCAAAAGACGGAAAACCTGTTGTTACTCCTTCGCAAGATATGGTATTAGGTTGTTACTACCTAACCATACAGAAAACAGGTGAAAAAGGCGAAGGTACTGTATTCTACTCTATAGCAGAAGCAATCAGTGCATATCATCATGGATATGTCACCTTGCATACTCGAATTGCTATTCCAGTAAAATCACTTAACAAAACGACTTTTACGGAGAAACAACAATCATCTTTGCTCGTAACAACACCAGGTAAATTAATTTTCAATGAAATTTTGCCAGAGAATTTTCCATATATTAATGAACCTGGTAAGAATAACTTTACTGCGACTCCTGAAAAATATTTCATCTATGATAAAGGAGTAAATATCCCTGAGTTTATTCAAAAATTGGATGAGCCTGGTGCATTGACTAAAAAGGATCTAGGTGCCATTATCGCAGAATGTTTCCGCCGTTTTGGTACCATGATGACATCTGTCATTTTAGACCGTGTAAAAGCACTTGGATATTCTTATTCGACCAAAGCAGGGATTACAATGTCTGTATCAGACGTTATGGTTCCAGAAGCGAAGAAGGATATTTTGGCAGAAGCGGAAGACCAAGTGAAAACAGTTATGAAGCAATATCGTCGTGGTTTGATCACGGATGATGAACGTTATGAGCGTGTTATCTCCATTTGGAGTAAAGCAAAAGATCGTATCACAGAAGTATTGATGGGCAACATGGGTAGATACAACCCAATTTATATGATGGCTCACTCTGGTGCGCGAGGTAACGTTTCTCAGATTACCCAGCTTGCAGGGATGCGTGGTTTGATGGCCAACCCAGCCGGTAAAATTATCGAACAACCTATTCGTACCAACTTTCGTGAAGGTCTGACTGTATTGGAATATTTCATTTCTACTCACGGTGCGAGGAAAGGTCTAGCGGATACTGCCTTACGTACTGCTGACTCTGGTTATTTGACAAGACGATTGGTTGATGTTGCTCAAGATGTTATCGTACGGGATGAGGATTGTGGTACGGATAAAGGATTGCTCGTGAAACGAATCCATGATGGCAATGAAATTATCGAAGATTTATACGATCGCATTGTCGGGCGTGTTAGTTTCCAAACCGTTCGCCATCCTGAAACGGATCATGTGATCATCAATCGCAATGAATTGATCGATGAAGAAACAGCAACTCAAATCATGGAATCTGGTCTTGAAACGGTAGTGATCCGCTCGGTGCTTTCTTGCCGAACCAAACATGGCGTATGTAAAAAATGTTATGGTCGAAATCTAGCACTTGGAACACCAGTAGAGATCGGAGAAGCTGTTGGTATTATTGCGGCTCAATCTATTGGGGAACCAGGAACCCAGTTGACCATGCGTACCTTCCATACTGGAGGGGTTGCAGGGGATGATATCACCCAAGGTCTACCTCGTATTCAAGAGCTTTTTGAAGCCCGAAATCCAAAAGGTCAAGCCATAGTTGCGGAAATCGATGGAAAAATAATCGAAATTCGTGAAGTGAAAGATCGCCGCGAGGTGGAGATCGAGGGAGATGTGGAAAGCAAAACACACACCATTCCATATGGTTCTCGTTTGAAAGTGGTGGAAGGCGACGAAGTGTTTGCTGGAGATGTTCTCACAGAAGGTTCGATCGATCCAAAAGAATTGCTGCGGATCAAAGGTGTGCAGGGTGTTCAAGCGTATATCTTACAAGAAGTACAAAAAGTATACCGCCTCCAAGGGGTAGAAATTAACGATAAGCACGTAGAAGTAATGATCAGACAAATGATGCGGAAAGTTCGTATCACAGATGCTGGAACAACTGACCTACTACCAGGATCTGTAACAGATATCCATGACTACGAAGCGTCGAACAGAAAAACATTATTGGTTGGTGGTGAACCAGCAGTAGCAAGACCTGTTCTTTTAGGTATTACCAAAGCATCCCTAGAAACAGAATCCTTCTTATCTGCTGCTTCATTCCAAGAAACAACCCGTGTTCTTACTGATGCAGCAATTAAAGGAAAAGTAGACCGACTTCTAGGTTTGAAAGAGAATGTCATCATCGGGAAACTTGTACCAGCAGGTACAGGTATGAACCGCTATCGTACATTAGATGTGCAATTGGCGAATGAAGTAGCGGAAACGACTGATGAGAAAGAAACTGTGTTGATAGACTAATCGCAACTAATACACAGAGGTCTAAATCGGGCCTCTGTTCTCTTTTTTTGCTTTAATAATTTTGTTTCATTCTAGTATTGACTTTTGTGTGTCATGATGGTAAGATTTCTCCTGTGCTTGTATGAGTATCACTTTGGAGGGCTGTATCTATGTCTTATGATAAAGTGAGACAAGCAAAAAGGCTCGTTACTGGTGTTAAACAAACGAGAAAAGCGATTGACCGACAACTGGTATCATTTGTCGTATTGGCCGAAGATGCTGATCTCATTCTTACTCACCCTATCCAATCACTCTGTGAGCAAAAGGAAATAGCTTATACATATGTAGCTTCCATGAGGGAGTTAGGTAAAGCTAGTGGGATTCAAGTAGGTACAGCTGCGGTAGCCATTTTGAAAGACTAGAAGATGACTTTAGAGCTTTTATCGTGTAGATGTCGACTATATACGATATATGTTTCTAATGGTTACTCTATTTTTTTCGCAAATTACGATCCACCTGGATCTGTTGTTTTAAATTAAATTCAAATCGAGGGGGTGGAAAGAGATGCCAACAATTAATCAGTTAGTACGCAAAGGACGTAAAAATAAGATCGTAAAGTCCAAATCTCCTGCATTGCAATTGAGCTTTAACAGTTTCCGCAAGGAGAGCACCCCACAAAGTTCACCTCAAAAGCGTGGAGTTTGTACTCGTGTAGGAACGATGACACCTAAAAAACCTAACTCTGCATTACGTAAATATGCTCGTGTTCGTTTGAGCAATGGTATTGAGGTAACTGCTTATATTCCTGGAATAGGTCACAACCTGCAAGAACACTCCGTAGTATTAGTCCGTGGCGGACGTGTAAAAGACCTACCTGGTGTACGTTATCATATCGTTCGTGGTGCATTGGATACCGCAGGTGTACAAAACCGTGGACAAGGTCGTTCCAAATATGGTACAAAACGTGCGAAGAAAAAATAATTCGTTAAAAGTACATCCATAGAGAAAAGGAGGGGAATCCAATGCCACGTAAAGGTCCTGTAGAACGTCGTGATGCATTACCAGATCCAATTTACAACAGCAAACTCGTAACCCGTCTAATCAATCGTCTTATGTACGATGGAGAAAAGGGGAAGGCACAACGTATTCTATATGATGCGTTTGAGTTGATCAAAGATCGTTCTGGAAATGACCCAATGGAAGTATTCGAACAAGCTTTGAAAAACGTCATGCCTGTATTGGAAGTTAAGGCACGCCGTGTTGGTGGTGCTAACTACCAAGTACCAATCGAGGTTAAACCTGAGCGTCGTACAAGTCTAGGACTTCGTTGGTTAGTATCTTATGCACGTCTTCGCAATGAGAAGAGTATGCAAGAACGTCTTGCTAACGAAATCCTTGATGCTGCTAATAACGGTGGTTCAGCTGTCAAGAAGAAAGAAGATACACACCGGATGGCAGAAGCAAACCGTGCGTTTGCTCACTATCGCTGGTAATTTCCTTTCCAAGCTATGCGCTAGGAAAGATCAACTACTGAGGTTATATGAAGGGAGAAGTTTCTCATGGCACGTGAATTCTCCTTGAAAAATACACGAAATATCGGCATCATGGCTCACATCGATGCGGGTAAAACAACCACTACCGAGCGTGTATTGTTTTATACTGGTCGTGTTCATAAGATTGGTGAGGTGCACGAAGGTGCAGCTACCATGGACTGGATGAAACAAGAACAAGAACGTGGAATCACGATTACTTCCGCTGCGACAACTGCACAGTGGAAAGGACATCGGATTAACATTATTGACACTCCGGGGCACGTTGATTTTACCGTAGAGGTAGAGCGTTCCCTTCGTGTATTAGACGGAGCAGTTGGGGTTTTTGACGCAAAAGGCGGAGTAGAACCTCAATCAGAAACAGTTTGGCGTCAAGCGGATCGTTACAATGTACCGCGGATCGCATATATCAACAAAATGGACATCATTGGTGCAGACTTCCTTGGTTCTGTGGAACAAATGAAGGATCGTCTATCCGCGAATGCTGTGCCAATTCAATTACCAATTGGAGCAGAAGATACTTTTCTAGGCATGATCGATTTGATCAACATGAAAGCTATCATCTACACCGATGATCTAGGGACAACTTCAGAAGCAAGAGAAATCCCAGAAGAGTACAAAGAACTAGCAGAAGAGTATCGTTCCAACTTACTCGATGCTGTTGCTGAACTCGATGATGATTTGATGGAGAAGTACCTAGAAGGGGAAGAATTGACCGTAGAAGAGATTAATGCTGCACTTCGTAAAGGAACTTGTGAAGTACAGATTACTCCAGTTCTATGTGGTTCTTCTTACAAAAACAAAGGGGTACAACCACTACTTGATGCAGTAGTAGCTTACCTACCATCTCCACTTGATGTTCCAGCTATCCAAGGGGAACTTCCAGATGGTACTGAGGCAGTACGTCACTCCAGTGACGAAGAGCCTTTCTCTGCTCTTGCATTCAAAATTGCTACAGATCCATTTGTTGGGAAATTGACTTTCTTCCGTGTATACTCTGGTTCCCTTGATTCTGGTTCTTATGTGCAAAACACAACCAAAGGAAAACGGGAACGTGTTGGACGTATCTTACAGATGCATGCTAATACCCGTGAAGAAATTGGAACAGTATTTGCAGGAGATATTGCTGCAGCAGTTGGACTAAAAGTTACTACTACTGGGGATACCCTTTCTGATGAAAAGAATGAAATCATTCTTGAATCTATGACCTTCCCAGAGCCAGTTATCGAAGTTGCGATTGAACCAAAAACAAAAGCAGACCAAGATAAAATGGGTGTAGCACTAGCAAAATTGGCTGAAGAAGATCCTACCTTCCGTACGCATACAGATGAGGATACAGGTCAAACGATTATCGCTGGTATGGGTGAGCTTCATCTTGAGATTATCGTTGACCGTTTGAAAGAAGAGTTTCGAGTTGAAGCAAATGTGGGTGCACCACAAGTAGCTTTCAAAGAAACATTCCGTTCTTCTGCTAGAGTAGAAGGTAAGTTCATTCGTCAGTCTGGTGGTAAAGGTCAATTCGGTCACGTTTGGATTGAGTATGAGCCATTACCAGAAGGTGCTGGATTTGAATTCGTCAATAAAATCGTGGGTGGGGTTGTTCCAAAAGAATACATCCCAGCTGTACAAAAAGGTATTGAGGAATCCATGCTCAACGGAGTTCTCGCCGGATACCAATTGGTAGACGTGCGTGCTACACTAGTTGATGGTTCTTACCACGATGTTGACTCCTCTGAGATGGCATTTAAAATTGCTGGTTCCATGTCTTTGAAAGCTGCAAAAGCTAAATGTAATCCAGTAATCTTAGAGCCAATCATGAGAGTTGAAGTAACTGTACCTGAAGAATACATGGGTGATGTGATGGGTGATGCTAGCTCCCGTCGTGGCCGTGTAGAAGGTATGGAAGCTCGCAGTGGGGCACAAGTTGTTCGTGCAATGGTTCCCCTCGCTGAAATGTTTGGGTATGCTACTAACCTACGTTCCCGTACCCAAGGTCGCGGAGTATTCTCCATGCAGTTCGACCACTTTGAAGAAGTTCCAAAAAGTGTAGCTGAAGAGATTATCAAAAAAGCTACTACTGTATAAATTTAAGAGAATCTAGCAGAGCACACTCTTCTAGCTTCCTATAAATCAATGTACCAAAAATAAAAAATTACTCTTCTTACTTTGAAGGAGGATTCCTAAAATGGCAAAAGCCAAGTTCGAACGTACAAAACCACACGTTAACGTTGGTACAATCGGTCACGTTGACCATGGTAAAACAACTCTTACCGCTGCAATCACAACTGTTCTTGCTCAAAAAGGTGGCGCTACTGCTACTGCTTATGATCAAATCGATAAAGCTCCTGAAGAAAAAGAGCGTGGTATCACCATCTCTACTGCACACGTAGAGTATGAAACAGACAACCGCCACTATGCACACGTTGACTGCCCAGGACATGCTGACTATGTGAAAAACATGATCACCGGTGCTGCGCAAATGGACGGAGCTATCTTGGTAGTATCTGCTGCTGATGGTCCTATGCCACAAACTCGTGAGCACATCTTGCTATCTCGCCAAGTTGGTGTTTCTCACATCGTTGTTTTCTTGAACAAAGTAGACATGGTTGACGACGAAGAACTATTGGAATTGGTAGAAATGGAAGTTCGTGAACTTCTTGATGAATACGAATTCCCTGGCGATGACATCCCAGTAATCGCAGGTTCTGCTTTGAAAGCTCTTGAAAACCCAGCTAGTGGAGAATGGGCTGACAAAATTCTTGAATTGATGGCTGCTGTTGACGCTTATGTTCCAGAACCAATTCGTGACACTGACAAACCTTTCTTGATGCCAGTTGAGGATGTATTCACCATTACTGGTCGTGGTACTGTTGCTACTGGTCGTGTAGAGAGCGGTGCTGTAAAAGTTGGGGAAGAAGTAGAAGTCATCGGTATCACCGATACTCGTAAAACTGTTGTAACTGGTGTAGAAATGTTCCGTCGTCTTCTTGATTCCGCTCAAGCTGGTGACAACATCGGAGCTCTACTTCGTGGGGTAGAACGTAAAGATATCCAACGTGGTCAAGTTCTTGCAAAACCAGGTAGTGTGAAACCTCACACCAAATTCAAAGCTCAAGTTTATGTTCTTTCCAAAGAAGAAGGTGGACGTCATACTCCTTTCTTCTCTAGCTACCGTCCTCAGTTCTACTTCCGTACAACGGACGTAACTGGTGTTATCCAACTTCCAGAAGGTACCGAAATGTGTATGCCTGGAGATAACGTAGAGATGGAAGTTGAATTGATTGCTCCTATCGCTATCGAAGACGGAACTCGTTTCACCATCCGTGAAGGTGGACGTACCGTTGGTGCTGGTGCAGTTACTGTAATTGAAAAATAGATAGAATGTATTACACTAGAAAAGCTGTTCTCCTATTAGGGTGGGAGGACAGCTTTTTTGTTTATATATGATTAATGATAGTAGTCCTAGATGAAAGGATTTGACGAACATTCTAGCCTTCTCATCTGTTGGATATAGTTTAAAATACAAAATTTACATAGAGGTGTCCCATATCTTTATTAGGATGTTCTCCGCTTGTTTTTCAAAAACGCCACTATTGTCGAGAATAGTCTTTATAAGTGACCACACATTCTTCATTTACATTAACAATTTTTCGATAGATGAGAATGAATGGTTTCTAGGGTAAGACTAGCTATGGATGATTTAATGTTTCATCGTAATGGCCACAGTTGTGTAAAATGAGCTTATTAGGTTTTTCGATTTCAAATGTGATTCGCAAGTCCATGTTGGCACTTGCTTCCCGGACATTAGGGCGATGATAACCTCTCATTTTTTTTACCCGTAGAGACGGATGCGTGAAATCTTCAGCTAACATGATTAGTGCTTGATTCAAGATTTTTTGTGTTTGTTTATCTAACTTTTTATAGCTTCTTTTGAAGCGAGTCGTTCGTTCAAAAATCATCGAATCTAATCCTCATCACTTTCCAAGTCATTAATCAGATCATGGATATTTTTAAACGATTTCATGCGCCCTGCTTGAATGTCTTCGTCAGCTTCTCTCTCCATTGTTTGCCATTTTTTTGTCCAAAACCATTGTTGATCAGCAGGAATTTGAATCATTGGGTAATCGTTATTTCTCCATTTTCATTGACAGATAATTCCAATATATCTCCTTCATTCAGATGGAATAACTCTAAAATCGATTTAGGCAGTGTCACTTGTCCACGTTTGTCGGTGAAAATTTTAAAAGGACTTGTGGAAAAAGGTGCTATTCGTTCGATTGGTAAAGGGAGGAATACATCATATATTGTTGTTGATTGAAGATCTTAAAGTGAGGTTAATGAAGGAATTTTTGTGAAAACAGGTGGCCGTAGTTTCAGACTATGATGAAACGAATCATGGCTTTTTTCTTATCATCACATCCTTCATACTAGAAGAATCAGCATATTAGTAGGCCTTCGTGAAATAAAAATAGAACGGATAACCTTGAAATGCAGGATACAGATCCCAGAGTCCGAATATGGCTCCAATCCTTTTCATGAGGTGATCTCCTATGATAAAAAAAGAGGCATGATTAATCAATGCCCCGTATCACTTATATATTTTAGTCGTTGATAACCTGTACCAAAACAGGTTCATCATCAGTTGGATATAGTTTAAAATCTGATTTTACACAGTGTACATAGAGACGTCCCGTCGTAGCTTTATAGACGTTTTCCGCTTGTTCTTCGAAAACGCCACCATTATCGAGAATAACATATAAGGCATTTGTGTCTTGGTCTTTATACGTAACCACACATTCATTTAGTCTCTTTTCGGCTGGCATAGGAGCTCCTTTGTGATACTTTATTTTGCTAAAGTTAGAATATACTTTCCAAGAAAATTAGTCAAATAAATCAGATATTGCCATAGTGGATGTAGAATCAGAGATTTCTAGAATTTTGGAGTTATATGGAAATATTACCTGTATAAGGTACTTAGAAAGTAAATAATGTTTAGTGTAAAGGACAACAGAAAAATTTGCATGAATGGGATGTTTTACTTATTAGGCTTTTCAAAATACCGATGAATAAGTGAACTTTTGGTGCATCAACAAAAGAGGTTTCTACTAGCAAATATTATCCAATAGTAGGAAAGCTATTTTTTTTCTTGCATCCCATTTGCTTTTTCTATATAATAGCGGGTGTTGTACTGTGAACAGCGATGATGCGGAAGGTTGCCGACACACCCGGCCCCTTTGCCATGGTCGGGCGGAAAATTTTCGCGGAGAAGTTCATTTATCAAAATGAGCGAAGGAGGGTTAAAGATGGCAAAACAAAAGATTCGCATTCGGTTGAAGGCGTATGACCACCGTGTTTTGGATCAATCGGCAGTGAAGATTGTCGACACTGCAAAACGTACGGGAGCAAGTGTATCAGGTCCGATTCCACTACCTACGGAAAAAGCAGTTTATACCATTTTACGGGCGGTTCATAAATATAAAGATTCACGCGAACAGTTTGAAATGCGTACGCATAAGCGTTTGATTGATATTGTGAATCCTACTCAACAAACAGTTGATGCGCTAATGAGACTCGACCTGCCATCCGGCGTCGACATTGAAATCAAACTATAATTTATCCATTTCAAAATGGCAGGAGGTGTAACAATTGAAAGGAATTCTAGGGAAAAAGATTGGGATGACCCAATTGTTTCGTGAAGATGGAACAGCAGTAACAGTAACAGTTGTTGAAGCTGGACCATGTGTTGTTCTTCAAAGGAAAGATGAAACAACCGACGGATACGAAGCGATCCAACTAGGGTTTAAAGAAAAAAAGGAACACCGTTCCAACAAACCTGAACTTGGACATGCGAAGAAAGCAAATGCGAAAGCACAGAGCTTTATCAAAGAAATCCGCGGGATGAACCCAGAAGAATACGAACTAGGTACTGTTGTCAAAGCAGATCTCTTTGCTGAAGGAGAGCTTGTTGACGTGACAGGTACTTCAAAAGGTAAAGGTTTTGCAGGGGCGATCAAGCGTCACAACCAAAGCCGCGGACCTATGAGTCACGGTTCCCACTATCATCGTGGACCCGGTTCTTTAGGTGCTATTGCTCCAAACCGTGTTTTCAAAGGACAAACCTTACCAGGTCGTATGGGTGGAGAGCGTATTACAACACAAAACCTGCAAGTGGTTCGTGTGGATTCTGAAAAGAATTTGCTGCTTATTAAAGGAAACGTACCTGGACCTCGGAACAGTTATGTAGTAATTCGTTCCACAGCAAAAGGCGTTAAATAACATCAGAAAGGAGGATCAATCATGCCAAAGGTATCAGTTGTTGATGTAACGGGTTCCCAAGTTGGCGAATTAGAATTGGCTGACGCAGTATTTGGGATTACCCCAAACAAAGCTGTACTTCATGATGCAGTAGTGATGCAACAAGCATCCTTGCGCAGTGGAACTCACGATGTAAAGAATCGTTCCGAAGTTCGCGGTGGTGGTAAAAAGCCATGGAAACAAAAAGGAACAGGACGTGCTCGTGCAGGTAGCTCACGTTCCCCTATTTGGGTTGGTGGTGGTACTGTTTTTGGACCTACCCCTCGTAGCTATGCTTACAAGCTTCCTAAAAAAGTTCGTCGTCTTGCAATCAAGTCTGCTCTATCTACTAAAGTAGAAGATCAAGACGTAGTTGTTTTGGATGCATTAACACTATCTGCTCCAAAAACAAAAGAAATGGTTCAAGTTTTGAAAAACTTGGGCGCTGAAAAGAAAGCATTAGTTGTAACCAATAATTTGGAAGACGGTGCAGTTCGTGCTGTTCGCAATATCCCAGGTGTGAAATTGATTGCTGCTGAAGGAGTAAATGTATTAGACGTGTTAGCACATGACAAGTTGATCATTACTACTGACGCAGTAAGTCGTGTAGAGGAGGTGTTTGGCCAGTGAAGGACCCACGTGACATTATCCGTCGACCCATCGTAACAGAAGCATCGACTGCCATGATGGAAGAAGGAAAATACGTATTTGAAGTTGACATTCGTGCGAATAAATTTCAAATACGTCAGGCATTAGAAGCCATTTTTGATGTGAAAGTGGACCGTGTAAACACAATGCGTGTACCAGGCAAAACAAAGCGCTATGGTCGTTACTCCGGTCGGACACCAGAATGGAAAAAAGCAATTGTAAAACTTGCTGAAGGCAGCAAGCAAATCGAAATATTTGAGAGCTAGAAATCCAAAGGGTAAAGGAGGGAAATAGCAAATGGGTATTAAAAAGTATAAACCAACTACACCTTCACGTCGTCATATGACCGGTTCTACCTTTGAAGAGATTACCACTTCTACACCAGAGAAATCTCTTACTACTTCTTTAGTGAGAAAAGCTGGTCGTAACAACCAAGGTCGTTTAACGATGCGTCACCAAGGTGGCGGACATAAACGTAAATACCGTATCATTGATTTCAAACGGAACAAAGATGGTATCCCAGGCAAAGTAGCTACGATCGAGTATGATCCAAACCGCTCTGCTAATATTGCACTCATTCATTATGCTGATGGTGAAAAACGCTATGTATTAGCACCAAAAGGTTTAAAAGTTGGTACTGAAATCATGTCTGGCCCTGAATCCGACATCAAAGTGGGTAATGCATTGCCACTACGCAATATTCCAGTTGGTACAGAGATTCACAACATCGAGTTGAAACCAGGTCGTGGCGGACAGTTAGTGCGTGCTGCTGGTACTTCTGCTCAGTTGTTGGGTAAAGGTGCACACAAAGGCGAAGAAGGAAAATATGTTATCATTCGTTTGGCTTCTGGTGAAACACGTATGATCCTTGCAGACTGTCGTGCTACCATCGGTCAAGTTGGTAACCTCGATCATGAATTGATCACAGTAGGTAAAGCAGGACGTAGCCGTTGGAAAGGTATTCGCCCAACTGTTCGTGGTTCTGTTATGAACCCTAATGACCACCCACACGGTGGTGGGGAAGGTCGTGCTCCTATCGGACGTAAGTCTCCTGTGACTCCTTGGGGTAAACCAACTCTTGGCTACAAAACTCGTAAGAAAAACAAGGCTTCGGACAAATTTATCGTTCGTCGTCGCAAGAAAAAATAATAACCTCTTCCTATCCCGCGGAAGGGACCTTTCGTGGGAGCGATATGTTGGATGATTATGGTATGAGAGGAGGCGTATCGCATGGGTCGTAGCCTGAAAAAAGGGCCTTTTGCAGATGCTCATCTACTGAAAAAAGTAGAGGTTTTGAACGAGAAAAACGAAAAGAAGATCGTGAAAACATGGTCTCGTCGCTCTACCATCTTCCCTGATTTTGTCGGTCACACATTTGCTGTTCACGATGGACGTAAACATGTGCCTGTATATGTAAGCGAAGATATGGTAGGTCACAAACTCGGCGAATTTGTTCCTACCCGTACGTATAAGGGACACGCTGGGGACGATAAGAAAACTCGCAAGCGCTAATTATTCTTATGTAAAGAAAGGAGGGTAAACATGAACGTCGTACGCCAACGCAAGATTAGAAAGTTGATTAAAGAACATGACATCGCAAGCGTTGCTGAGTTGACTGAGCGTCTACAAGATGCAGGCATCAAGGCAACTGAGGAAGCCGTAGCAAAAGATGTTGCAGAACTAGGTTTGATCATCACTTCTACCAAAGGTGGTACAACGAAATTCGTTTTCCCGCCATTTGCAGTTGCTAAAAACATAAGAATCGCTCCTCGTAAAGTTCGTCTGGTTATCGATTTGATTCGTGGTAAATCGATTGATGAAGCAGCGGCGATTCTAAAATTCACACCTCGTGCTGCATCTCCAGTTATCGAGAAAGTACTGAGTTCTGCTGTAGCAAATGCTGAGCATAACTTTAACTTAAATCAAGGTAACTTAGTTGTAAAAGAAGCTTATGTGGATGAAGGACCGACATTGAAACGATTCATCCCACGTGCACAAGGACGCGCAAGCCGCATCAACAAACGTACTAGCCACATCACAGTGGTAGTATCTGAAAAATAATTTTTCAATAAGGAGGGAAGAACTTTGGGTCAAAAAGTTAGCCCAGTGGGATTGAGAGTCGGTATTATTCGTGATTGGGAATCCAAGTGGTACGGCGGCAAAGATTACGCTACACTACTTCATGAAGACATCCGTGTTCGCGATCACATCAAAACACAATTGAAAGATTCCTCAGTTTCTAAAGTAGAGATCGAACGTGCAGCAAACCGTCTAAACGTATCCATCTATACAGCGAAACCTGGAATGGTTATTGGGAAAGGCGGTACCGAAGTAGAAAAACTTCGTAACCAACTTACCAAAATGACTGGTAAAAAAGTTCACATCAATATCAATGAAATCAAAAGCCCTGAGTTGGATGCTTATCTTGTAGCTGAAAACATTGCAAGTCAATTAGAGCGTCGTGTTTCTTTCCGTCGAGCTATGAAACAAGCAATCGGACGTACTCTTCGTTCCGGTGCAAAAGGGGTTCGCACACTAGTAAGTGGTCGTCTTGGTGGTGCTGATATCGCTCGTAGTGAGGGATATAGCGAAGGTACCGTTCCACTACATACTTTACGTGCTGATATCGATTATGGCTTTGCAGAAGCACATACCACTTATGGTCGTATCGGAGTAAAAGTATGGATTTACCGTGGTGAAGTACTGCCTACCAAAGGGAAAAAAGGAGCAGTCGAAGGAGGCGAGTAACGCATGCTAATGCCAAAAAAGGTCAAGTTTCGTCGTCCTCACCGTGGAAAAATGCGTGGGAAGGCGAAAGGCGGAACAGAAGTTGCTTTTGGTGAATACGGCCTAAAAGCATTGGAACCATCTTGGATTACCAACCGTCAAATTGAAGCAGCGCGTATTGCGATGACTCGTTATATCAAACGTGGTGGGAAAGTATGGATTAAGATTTTCCCAGATAAGCCAATTACTCAAAAACCTCTTGAGGTTCGTATGGGTAGCGGTAAAGGTTCCCCTGAAAAATGGGTAGCTGTTGTAAAACCTGGTAAAATCATGTTTGAATTGGCGGGAGTACCAGAGGAAGTTGCTCGTGAAGCAATGCGTCTAGCAGCTCACAAACTTCCAATCAAAACAAAATTTGTAAAACGTGAAGCAGGTGGTAACGAATGAAAGCAGCAGAGCTAATCGAGTTGACCACCACTGAGCTCGAACAAAAACTGACGCAGTACAAAGAAGAATTGTTTAACCTACGTTTTCAATCTGCAACAGGGCAATTGGAAAACCCAAACCGCTTGGGTCAAGTACGCAAAGACATTGCTCGTTGTAAAACGGTCCTTCGCCAGCGTGAACTGGATAGCGAAAGGAGGAATCGGGGTTGAGCGAACAACGTACAACACGTCGGAAAGTGCGTGTCGGTAAAGTGGTCAGCGACAAAATGGATAAAACAGTCGTAGTTGCAGTAGAAACCTATAAAAAGGATCGTCTGTACGGCAAACGCGTAAAACATACCAAAAAGTTTAAAGCCCATGATGAGAACAACCAAGCCAAAACAGGTGACATCGTAAGAATCATGGAGACTCGCCCATTATCGAAAGATAAGAATTGGCGTCTCGTAGAGATTGTAGAAGAGGCTGTCATCATCTAAGGAGTTCTCTTAAGGAAGGAGGAAAGACCGATGATTCAACAACAGACACGTCTTCGAGTTGCAGATAACTCCGGTGCGAAAGAAATCATGTGCATTCGTGTGTTAGGTGGATCGAAGAAGTCTACTGCTGGTATCGGTGATATCATCGTTGCTTCGGTGAAACAAGCTACACCCGGAGGCGTTGTTAAGAAAGGCGATGTAGTCAGGTGCGTAGTAGTTCGTACTGTTCGTCCAAACCGTCGTCCTGATGGCTCCTATATTCGTTTCGATGAAAATGCAGCAGTCGTGATTAAGGATGACAAAAGCCCACGTGGTACCCGTATCTTTGGACCAGTTGCCCGTGAGCTACGTGATCGCGACTTTATGAAGATTATCTCCTTAGCACCAGAAGTGCTTTAAGGACAGATCGTGAGAGATAAGGAGGTGCGCGTGAGTGAAAAGCGAAAAACGCCCCAATAAACTTCACATCAAAACTGGTGATACGGTTATCGTGATGCGTGGGAAAGAAGCTCCATACTTCCAAGATGGCAAAAAGGTGTACACGAAAGGCCGTGTCATCAAAATGCTTCCTAAAGAAGGCAGAGCACTCGTTGAGGGAGTCAACATGGTGAAGAAACACTCCCGTCCAACACAAGCAAATCCTCAAGGTGGAATCATCGAAAAAGAAGCGCCAATCGATGTATCCAACTTGATGATTGAAGATCCAAAAACAAAACAACCAACCCGTATTGGCTATAAGTTTATCGAAGGTAAAAACGGTGAACAGAAGAAAGTACGGTTTGCGAAAAAGTCAGGCGAAATCCTGGATAAATAGTATGAGGAAGGGAGGTACATTCCTTGACTGCACGGTTAAAAGAAACATATACAAATGAAATTGTTCCTTCTTTGATGAATAAGTTTGAGTACAAGTCTGTAATGCAAGTTCCAAAAGTGGAGAAGATTGTTTTGAACATGGGTGTTGGTGAAGCTGTTCAAAACTCCAAAGTGTTGGACAATGCAGTAGAAGACATGACCGTTATTGCTGGTCAAAAACCAGTAATTACTCGAGCAAAAAAATCAATCGCAAGTTTTAAACTTCGTGAAGGAATGCCAATTGGAGTAAAGGTTACCCTACGTGGTAAGCGTATGTACGATTTCTTAGACAAATTGATCAACATTTCGCTACCTCGTGTCCGTGACTTCCGTGGTATTTCCCCTAAATCTTTTGATGGACGTGGAAACTATACCTTAGGAGTTAAAGAACAATTGATTTTCCCAGAAATCTCGTACGACAAGGTAGATAAGGTGCGTGGTATGGACGTAGTTATCGTAACTACTGCTAATACTGATGAAGAAGCATTTACACTACTTTCTGAAATGGGGATGCCATTTCGCAAATAATAAGGCAAAGGAGGGAATCCGTTGGCCAGAAAATCGATGATCGTCAAATCACAGCGCAAACCTAAGTTTGAGGTGCAAGGGTACACTCGTTGCGAACGTTGTGGACGTCCTCACTCTGTATTACGCAAATTTCGACTATGTCGTATCTGTTTCCGTGAATTGGCCTACAAAGGGCAGATTCCCGGCGTAAAAAAAGCAAGCTGGTAATGCTTCTGAAAGGAGGGCTCACACATGGTGATGACAGATCCCATTGCGGATATGCTGACTAGAATTCGTAACGCAAACATGGTTCGCCATGAAAGTGTTGAACTACCTGCTTCTCGTGTAAAACGTGAGATCGCAGAAATATTAAAGCAAGAAGGATTTATTCGCGATGCTGAATACATCGAGGATAATAAGCAAGGCATCCTTCGTATTTTCTTAAAGTACGGTACAAACAACGAAAAGGTAATCACTGGTCTAAAAAGAATCAGTAAACCTGGACTTCGTGTATATGCCAAATCTAATGAAGTACCTCGCGTACTACGTGGACTTGGAATTGCGATCCTATCAACAAATAAAGGAATCGTAACTGACAAAGAAGCACGTCAACAACGCGTTGGTGGAGAAGTGCTAGCATACATCTGGTAATGATGGAGGTGAACCAAACATGTCTCGTATCGGGAAAAAACCAATTACTGTTCCTGCTGGTGTCGAAGTAAACTTAGAAGGCAATCAGTTGACAGTAAAAGGACCCAAAGGTACTTTGACTCGCAATCTGCACGCAGAAATGAAGATCAATATCTCAGCAAATGAGTTGTTGGTTGAGCGTCCTAGCGATCATCGTACACATCGGGCACTGCACGGAACAACTCGTAGCATCATCTCCAACATGGTGGAAGGTGTATCTACTGGTTTCTCTAAAACCCTTGACCTAGTAGGTGTTGGGTACCGTGCATCGAAAAAAGGAACCAATATTGTATTAAACGTTGGATATTCTCACCCAGTTGAGATTACTCCAACTGATGGTATCGAACTTGATGTTCCTACTCAAACACAAGTAATCGTCAAAGGTATCGACAAAGAAAAAGTCGGTGCTATGGCTGCTAACATTCGTTCCGTACGTGAGCCTGAACCTTACAAAGGAAAAGGGATTAAATACTCTACAGAACGAATTCGTCGTAAAGAAGGTAAAACTGGTAAATAGAATTTTTAATTCAGAAGGGAGTGAACCAGACCGTGATTCAAAAAGCAGATCGCAATCAAAATCGGAAAAAGCGTCACCTTCGGGTTCGGAAAAAACTTTTTGGCACGGCTCTTCGTCCTCGCCTTAATGTATTCCGTTCATCCAAGAACATCTACGCACAACTTATTGATGATGAAGCAGGAGTAACCCTTGTTTCCGCTTCTACGATGGATAAAGAGTACCAAGGTGCAGGTGGTGGGACCGTTGATGCAGCAAAAAGTGTCGGCGAGTTAATTGCCAAACGTGCTGTCGAAAAAGGATACAACAAAGTTGTATTTGATCGTGGAGGATACCTCTATCATGGTCGTGTACAAGCGTTAGCGGATGGGGCAAGGGAAGGAGGTCTTGACTTCTAATGAGACAAAACAAAGGTAATAAACGTGATGCTGCGCAGTCCGAGTTCACAGAAAAACTTGTTAACATCAACCGTGTAGCAAAAGTAGTAAAAGGTGGACGTCGTTTCAGCTTCAGTGCACTTGTTGTTGTTGGTGATGGAAAAGGTCGTGTTGGTGCCGGTATCGGTAAAGCGGCTGAAGTACCAGAAGCTATCAAAAAAGGTGTAGAAGCAGCGAAGAAAAACCTCATCACTGTTCCTCTAACCGGAAATACGATTCCTCACGATATCGTAGGACGTTTTGGAGCAGGAAAAGTTCTTTTGAAACCAGCTAGCCAAGGTACTGGTGTTATCGCTGGAGGTCCTGTTCGTGATGTGCTAACAGTTGCAGGTGTTGGTGATATCTTGACGAAATCTACCGGATCCAACAATCCAATCAACATGGTACGCGCAACTCTAGAGGGACTTTCAAGTCTTAAACAAGCCGAACAAGTAGCGAAACTACGTGGCAAAACTGTTGAAGAGCTACTCGGATAAGGAGGGATAACCGTGGCAAACAAATTAGCGATTACCCTCAGACGGAGTATGATTGGGCAGTCGGAGCGCGTTCGGGTAACCCTTCGTACATTAGGCCTAACCAAACGTGAACAAACTGTGGTCAAGCCAGATAATGCTTCGATTCGAGGTATGGTAAATAAAGTTGTTCATCTTGTAGATGTAAAAGAAGTAACTGAGTAATAGCATTGACTTAATACAAGAGGAGGTGCAAAGCATGAAATTAAACGAGCTAAAACCAGCACCTGGTTCTCGCAAAGAGTCAAGACGTGTAGGTCGTGGAATGGCTTCTGGTTCTGGTAAAACTTCTGGTCGTGGACATAAAGGTCAAAACGCTCGCTCAGGTGGTGGAGTTCGACCTGGTTTTGAAGGTGGTCAGAATCCAATCTACCGTCGTTTGCCAAAACGTGGATTTACTAGCCCGAATCGCAAAGAGTATGCGATCGTAAATCTTGATACTTTGAATCGTTTTGCTGAGGGTACAGAAGTTACTCCTGAGCTACTCACAGAACTTGGTGTTGTCAAAGATACTAAGTCTGGAATTAAGATTCTTGGAAATGGTGAGCTTCAAGTAAAACTTACTGTTAAAGCTCATAAGTTTTCTGAAACTGCAGCTGAGAAAATCAGAGCCGCTGGCGGAGCAACGGAGGTAATCTAACATGTTTGCGACCCTTGGTAACATTTTTAAGGTAGAAGATCTTCGCCGTCGAATACTGTTTACTCTTATTATGCTGGTAGTTTTTCGGATTGGTAGTTTTATACCAGTTCCAAATACTAATCCTGCTGTGCTTCAGCAACTTGCTGATAAAAGTCAAGGAGTATTCGGTCTGATCAATGCTTTTTCTGGTGGAGCTTTTCGTAATTTCTCTATCTTTGCGATGGGAATTATGCCTTACATTACTGCTTCGATTATTGTTCAGCTACTCACGATGGATGTAATTCCTGCATTTGCTCGGTGGGCAAAAGAAGGAGAGACTGGTAGACGTAAAATTACACAAGCTACACGTTATTTTACGATCGGTTTGGCGTTAATCCAATCCATTACTTTGTCCTTGGGATTTGATCGTCTGCTAGGAAGTGGATTTATACAAAACCCTAATGTTTGGACTTATGCACTTATCTCTCTTACACTTACTGCGGGTACAACTTTCTTGATGTGGTTAGGGGAGCAAATTACAGAAAAAGGGATTGGGAACGGGATCTCTATTCTTATTTTCGCTGGTATCATGGCTAGCATCCCTAATCATATCAGTCAGGTATACAGTAGCTTGTTTACCAAGAATGCACCTATTGCCATTGGTGTATTAAAAACTGTCGGATTACTTGTTGTAATTGTGATTGTCATCGTGGGCGTTATTTACATCCAACAGGGAGTACGTAAAATCCCAGTCCAATATACCAAAAGAGTTGTTGGTCGTAAGATGTATGGGGGTCAGTCGACACACCTGCCATTTAAAATCAATGCAGCTGGTGTTATCCCTGTGATCTTTGCACTATCGCTCTTGCTTTTCCCACCTACTATTGCGAGTTTCTGGGCGGGTAATGCTGTAGCGGACTGGATTCGTGTCAACTTTGACTATACACAAGCTCCACTCGGTATGATTCTTTATCTGCTTCTCATTGTTGGGTTTACGTACTTCTATACTTTTGTACAGATTAACCCAATGCAACTTTCTGATCAGATGAAGAAAAATGGTGGTTTTGTTCCTGGTATCCGTCCTGGTAAAGCGACAGAATCTTATCTCACAAAAGTATTGAATCGCCTTACGCTTCCAGGGGCATTCTTCCTTGCAGCAGTTGCTATTCTTCCAGTCTTTATCATTTCTCTCTCAGGTCTTCCACAGTCTGTACAGATTGGTGGTACATCCCTTTTGATCGTTGTAGGGGTAGCACTTGAGACGATGAAGACGATTGAGAGCCAACTAATCAAGCGCCATTACAAAGGATTCATGAACAGCTAAGACAAAGAAATTGACATACACATGCGACCATAGGTCGAACTTGATACGTGTGGCCGTCCTTCCGGAGGGATGAGATGTGAATATCATACTGATGGGATTACCCGGTGCAGGAAAAGGAACACAAGCAGCACTTATTGTTGAGAAACTGCATATTCCTCATATCTCCACTGGGGACATGTTTCGTGCCGCTGTAAAAGAAGAAACACCTCTTGGAGTAGAAGCTAAATCTTACATGGATCAAGGGGCTTTGGTCCCTGACCGTGTGACGATTGGTATCGTCCGGGATCGGTTAGGCAAAAATGATTGTGAGAGTGGTTTTCTATTAGATGGATTTCCACGTACAGTTCCACAGGCGGAAGCACTCGACGAGTTACTTTCTGATCTAGGTAAAGAGATCGATTATGTTATCTATATCGAAGTATCACAACAAGAGTTGCTTAATCGTTTAACTGGCCGTCGTATTTGTAGCAATTGTGGGACTACATTCCACCTTCAGTTTGCTCCACCTAAAGTAGATGGAGTTTGCGATCGCTGTGGTGGTTCTCTTTACCAGCGAGAAGATGATCAAGAAGAAACTGTAGCAAAACGTCTACAGATCAATCAGGAACAAACAGAACTTTTGATTCGTTACTATACGGAAAAAGAAAAGTTAGTACGAGTTGATGGTGAACAACCGATAGAGCAAGTAACGGAGACTATCTTCTCTAAAATTCGGAGTAGGACTAGATGATTACCATAAAATCAGCGAATGAAATCGAAAAGATGCGCCAGGCAGGTAGGTTAGTCGCCCTTACGCATCAAGAGTTGAAAAAATATATTCATCCCGGCGTTACGACCATGGAATTAGATCAGCATGCAGAACAGTTTATTCGTAGTTTTGGAGCAACACCATCCTTTAAAGGGTATAATGGCTTCTCAGGAAGTGTGTGCACTTCCGTAAATGAAGAACTGGTGCATGGGATCCCGGGTCCAAGAAAGCTAAAAGATGGAGATATTATTTCAATTGATATCGGTGCGTATTATGAAGGGTTCCATGGCGATTCTGCTTGGACATATCCAGTTGGAACAATTTCACCTGAGGTAGCACGTCTTCTAGCAGTGACGGAAGCCTCATTATTCGACGGTTTAAAAGTACTAAAAGCGGGTATACGCCTTGGCGATATGGGCAGCCGCATTCAAGCAGTAGCGGAAGATGCTGGTTTTTCTATCGTTCAAGAGTATGCTGGACATGGAATTGGAAGAGAGTTGCACGAACAACCTACTATTCCAAACTATGGTATTGCTGGACGTGGACAAAGAATAAAGAGTGGGATGACACTGGCGATTGAACCGATGGTGAATATGGGAAGTCGATATGTTCATACCCTTGATGATGGATGGACGGTAGTGACCGATGACGGTTCTTGGTGCGCTCATTTTGAGCATACTACCCTGATCACAGATGAAGGCTATGAGATTCTTACCCTAGCAGAAGGTGACTTCGAATGAAGGCCTTACATGAGGCAGCAAGTCGAATTCATTTAGGGCAGATAATAATGGTCTTATCTGGACGGGAAGCTGGCAATTATGCGGTCGTTGTTCGTTTAGATGATTCTTATGTTTGGTTAGCAAATGGGAGAGAACGCAAATTTGCTAAGCCAAAGCGTAAGAATAGACGTCATGTACAACCGACGAGATATATTGCAGATGAAGTAAGTGATGCGATACAGTCCAATGGATTTGTAGATGATGCGAAATTGGTGTTTGCCCTAAATCAGTACAAAAAGCTGAATTTGAAGGGGGGGAAATCTGCAACAAAACATAGAGAATAACCTATTAAAAAATAGGTTAAAAATGGCTGTAGCTTGACTAAGGTGCGCGATTAGGTTAACTTAGTTGTGATCTGAAAGTCATTTAAGTCAAAAAGACTTTCTCATTCGAGGCAATGAGGTAAGGCTCAGCTATTTGCTATGTTTTCGTGGCAGAGTAACTCTATTGGCCAAAGAAGATGTGATTGAGGTTGAGGGTATTGTAAAAGAACCCCTACCTAACGCCATGTTTAAAGTGGAGTTAGAGAACGGTCATGAAGTGCTCGCTCATGTATCTGGTAAGATTCGCATGCACTTCATTCGGATTTTGCCAGGAGACAAAGTGACAGTTCAACTTTCTCCATACGACTTATCCCGTGGGCGTATTACCTATCGGTATAAATAGTCTAAAGTTAGAGGCCCAAAGACTAGAAGTTTTATTTTAAAAATGCTTCTGCTTTGATTCCTCTAAAATAGGAGGTTTGGAGAAGTGAAAGTTCAACCATCAGTTAAACCCATTTGCGAAAAATGTAAGGTAATCAGACGCAATGGAAAAGTCATGGTAATTTGTGAAAATCCAAGGCATAAACAAAAGCAAGGTTAGGAGGTGTAGAGATAGATGGCACGGATAGCAAGTATTGACTTACCTCGTGAAAAGCGGGTAGAGATCGCTCTCACCTACATCTATGGTATTGGTCGTCCAAAAGCTAATGAAATTTTAGCTGCGACAGGTATTAATCCAGATACTCGTGTACGTGATCTAACAGAAGAGGAAGTATCCAAACTACGTACTTACATTGATAAAAGCGTAGTGGTAGAAGGAGACCTCCGTCGTGATGTTGCACTTAACATCAAACGTTTGATGGAAATTGCATCTTACCGTGGTATTCGCCATAGAAGAGGATTACCTGTTCGTGGTCAAAGTACCAAAACCAATGCTCGTACACGTAAAGGTCCACGTCGTACAGTAGCGAATAAGAAAAAATAATAAGTAAGGAGGGATACTTGTGGTAAAACGTAAAACAACCAACCAACGTGTGAAACGTCGTGTAAAAAAACACGTTGAATCTGGCGTGGTACACATTCGCTCCACTTTTAACAATACGATCATCACGATTGCTGATCCACGTGGTAATTCCATCGCTTGGGCTAGCGCTGGTACCATGGGCTTCAAAGGAAGCCGTAAAAGCACACCATTTGCTGCTCAAATGGCTGCCGAACAAGCTGCAAAAACAGCAATGGAAAGTGGCATGAAAAGCGTAGAAGTAATGGTTAAAGGGCCAGGAGCTGGACGTGAAGCAGCGATTCGATCACTACAAGCTGCGGGATTAGAAGTGAGTTTGATTAAAGACGTAACTCCTATCCCACACAATGGTTGTCGTCCGCCAAAGCGTCGTCGTGTATAGTCAGTCGTGCCTGTTGGTTTATTTTACCGGTAATTTGTGTATAATGGATGAGACAAGTTCTGATCTATTTTATTTATTAAATACCGAATAATGCCCGGAACGCGACGTTCTAAAAGGAGGGGCCGTATGATAGAAATTGAAAAACCTAGGATCGATGCGGTTAAAATGAGCGACGATCATCGATACGGAAGATTCGTGGTGGAACCCCTAGAACGTGGATACGGAACAACATTGGGTAATTCGCTGCGCCGTATCTTGCTCTCCTCTTTACCCGGCGCTGCTGTCACATCTGTGCATATCGATGGGGTATTGCACGAGTTTTCCACCATTGCGGGTGTGGTAGAGGATACAACGGAGATTATATTAAATCTAAAAAAGTTATCTCTGAAGATTCATTCCGATGAGGAAAAGGTTTTAGAAATCGATATTGAGGGCGGTTCTGGGGGAAGAGCTGTTCTTGCTGGAGATATCCGTGCGGATAGCGATGTAGAAATCTTAAATCCAGGTCTTCACATTGCAACGCTTGCAGGGGATGCACACTTACATATTCGTATGACTGCGAATCGTGGTCGTGGATATATTCCTGCTGAGCGCAATAAGTCAGAAGACATGCCAATCGGAGTTATCCCTATTGATTCTATTTATACACCGATCGACAGAGTGAACTTTCAAGTTGAGAATACACGTGTTGGACAAGTTACCAACTATGACAAACTGACGTTGGAAGTTTGGTCTGATGGTAGTTTGCATCCAGATGAAGCAGTCAGCCTTGGTGCTAAGATCTTAAACGAGCATCTTATGCTATTTGTTGGTTTGACAGAAGAAGCACAAGGTGCAGAGATTATGGTTGAAAAAGAAGAGGATAAGAAAGAGAAAGTGATGGAAATGACCATCGAAGAACTTGATCTATCTGTCCGTTCTTATAACTGCTTAAAACGTGCTGGCATCAACACCGTACAAGAGCTAACTCAAAAATCCGAAGAAGATATGATGAAAGTGCGTAACTTAGGACGTAAATCGCTAGAAGAAGTGCAAGAAAAGCTAGTGGAACTCGGACTTGGATTACGTGAAGAAGATTAATCCTAAGTAGCGGGGGAGGGAAAAAATATGGCATACTCCAAGTTAGGACGTAATAGTAGTGCGAGAAAAGCACTTCTTCGTGACCTCGTGACAGACTTGATTCTAAACGAAAGAATCGAAACAACTGAAGCAAAAGCTAAGGAACTTCGTTCTGTCGCAGACAAGCTGATTACACTTGGAAAACGCGGCGATCTCCACGCTCGTCGTCAAGCAGCAGAGTTTGTTCGTACCAATCGTTCCTACACAGAGAACGAAGGGGAAGAAGCAACTCATCATAAAAACGTTGATGCAGTTAAAAAATTGTTTGAAGATATCGCACCACGTTACCAAGAGCGCAATGGTGGGTATACTCGTATCTTGAAACTAGGACCACGTCGTGGTGATGGTGCACCAATGGTTTTTATTGAACTTGTAAAGTAAAAAAGAATTGACAAAGGGGAGGGCAGGATCGGACCGGTCCACCCTTTTTTGTTAGAAAATGTTATAACTATTCGGCAATAAGCCTCTATTAAGCCTACAAGCTTATCCATCGACAAGATTTCTTTATCGGATAAAAAGCCATAACTTTATCTGCTAGTATGAACGGATAAGCTTTTGTGGGTTGTTTTTCTTGATTAGGAGCGTTTTTATGGGAACGGAAATTACCTTAAAAGATGTATGGTTTCATTATTATCCTCAAACAGAATCCCGTGAACATTGGGCAGTTCAAGATGTGAGTTTAACCTTTAAACAAGGTGAATATATCAGTATCATTGGTTCCAATGGATCAGGGAAATCATCTTTAGCTTGTCTCTTGAATGGGTTATTTATTCCAACCGAGGGAGAGTTTCGTATTAATGAGCAGCTGATTACAACGGATCAAGACCGCTGGGAATTAAAACGTAGAGTAGGCATGATTTTTCAAAATCCAGATAACCAAATTGTTGCACCTTCGGTTATTGATGATATTGCCTTTGGCCTTGAAAACTTGGGAGTAAACCGAGAAGAAATGAAATTGCGCATTCCTCTTGTTTTACAGCAAGTTGGTCTATCAGGTTTGGAAAAAAAAGAACCGCATCATCTATCAGGCGGGCAAAAACAACGTCTCGCTATTGCAGGTATTTTGGCTATGCATCCAGATGTTATCATATTCGATGAATCTACATCGATGTTGGACCCAGATGGGAGAAAACATATCCTTCGATTGATGGATGAATTGCATAAATCAGGTATTACTATTATTCATATCACGCATCAGGCTACTGAGGCATTTCTTGCACAGCGGCTTATTGTGATCCATCGAGGCCGAATAATGATGGATCAAAGCAGAAAAGAATTATATGCAAATGCGACTCTACTAGACCAATGGGGCTTAGATGTACCAATTGGTATTTTGTTGCACCAAGCATTAAGAAATAAAGGTTGGAAACTTTCAGAGAAGATTGAGAGTGAAGAACAATTGGTGAGTGAGTTATGGACATCCATGTAAATGACATATCGTATGTGTATCAGAAGGGAACACCATTTGAAGAAGAGGCTCTGACAAATCTCTCCTTCTCTATCCCGCATGGGATTATACAGGCGATTATTGGGAAGACAGGTTCAGGGAAATCCACTTTAATTGGGCTATTATCAGGTTTATTGCGTCCCTCTAAAGGGAGTATTACAGTTGGTGAGGATAAAGTTACTGCAAACACCAAAAAAATTCTTTATCGCTCTAAGATTGGCGTTGTTTTTCAATATCCAGAGCACCAATTATTTGCAGAGACTGTTTACAGAGATATTTCCTATGGACCTACAAATCAAGGTATCCCTGCTGAAGAAATAAAAAATCGGGTTTATCATGCTATTAAATTGGTTGGCTTAGATGAATCGTTACTCGAGAAATCCCCCTTCAGTTTAAGTGGTGGACAGATGAGAAGAGCAGCACTTGCAGGTGTTCTGGCTATGGAGCCATCTATCCTCATATTGGATGAACCTACAGCCGGTTTAGACAGAATAGGCAGTGAGCAACTATTGAATCTTATTCATCATTTACATCAGCAAAAACAAGTAACGATTATTTTGGTTACACATCAAATGGATGAAGTAGCGAGATTAGCAGATCGCGTTCTTGTCTTAGAGAAAGGACAATCTGTTTTTAAAGGTTCACCAGTTGAGTTGTTTTCAGATCGATCAAGGCTGGATAGACTTGGTATGGAACCTCCAAGCTTAACCAAACTAATTGACCGTCTGAATGAGCGTATTCATCCGCCCATTCCTACTTCTTTATTTGAACTTGACCAGCTTGTTGCTCATTTAGAGCTTCGAAGGAAGGAAGGAAATAATGAGTAGGATTGTTATCGGGCAATACATCCCAGGGGACTCTTTCCTGCATCGACTTGATCCAAGAGCAAAACTCCTCTTTGTTTTTCTGTTTTTCTTTCTCATTTTTCTTGCAAATAATATACCTTCTTATCTTTTACTCTATTTATTTGTCATCATCTGTATCCTTTTATCACAGATACGAGTACGTCTCTTCTTGGGATCTACCAAACCAGTCTTATTTATTATTATTTTTACCTCTATCTTACATTTGATCATGACGAAAGGAGGAGCAGTACTTCTTTCAACACCTCTATTTACCGTATATGAAGAGGGAGTACGACAAGCTGCTTTTATCTCTTCTCGTTTTCTTATCCTTGTAGTCATGGCGTCTGTATTAACATTTACTACATCTTCACTCGATTTAACCGATGCTTTGGAGCAATTACTAGAACCACTGAAAAAAATACGTATTCCTGTTCATGAATTAGCATTAATGATGTCTATTGCACTACGATTTATTCCTACACTGTGGGAAGAAACAGAAAAAATCAAGAACGCGCAGCTTGCACGGGGAGCGAACTTGGAAAGTGGTAATATTTTTAAGCGTGTAACAGCCTATATACCTATTTTTATCCCATTGTTTCTCTCCTCTTTTCGCAGAGCTGAAGAGCTCGCGATGGCAATGGAAGCGAGGGCTTACCGTGGAGGAGTTGGTCGAACCAAATATCGATTGTTGAAGTACAAAGGAAAAGATTATAGTTTAATTGTGATCTTTCTCCTGTTAGTAATCTTAATAGGATGGCTTCGCTCATGAGAAAAATAAAGATGATTATCGCTTATGACGGTACTGATTTCTCCGGTTTCCAACGTCAACCGGGACGTCGCACGATTCAAGGCGTTTTAGAGGAGACCCTCAGCAGGATACTGAAAGAGAACATCATTATTGAAGGTTCAGGCAGAACAGATGCAGGCGTACATGCTTTGGGGCAAGTATGTCACTTTGTCACGAGTAAACCCATACCTGCAAAGCGTTTTCCATATATTCTTCGGCACACACTGCCAGCGGATTTGATCATCAATAGTAGTGAAGAAGTAGAGCTGGACTTTCATGCCCGGAAAAGTGCTCATTGGAAGACCTATCGCTATCAAGTTGAAACACAAGCAGTTCCTAGGCTTCATATGAGGCGTTTTGCTTATCACTATCCTGTTGAAATCGATCTGAAAACGATGAAACGAGCTGCTGAACATCTAGTTGGGGAGCATGATTTTACTTCTTTTTGCTCAGCAAAAACAGAAATAGAGGATAAAGTACGTACGATATATGATTTAATGGTTTGGGAGGAAAATGGGTTTCGTTATGTAGAAGTAACGGGAAGCGGTTTTCTTTATAATATGGTGAGAATTATCGTTGGTACCCTTCATGACGCGGGAAAAGGGAAGATTAATGCACATGATATTCCCTCTATAATAAACGCATGTGATCGCCAAGCGGCAGGCTCTACGTTTCCACCAGAGGGGCTGCACCTTTTGGAAGTGGGTTATCAACCTAAGACAAAGGATTTTCTTTACGTATAATAAAGGAGATCTTTGTTTTATTAAATGAGTGTATGAACACTAATAATGCAGCAAGTGGAGGCATTTTTTTCTAACATCCTAAAAATGACTAACTTTAGTGATTCCATTGACATTAGGCCCTTTATTGGGGTATGATCATATTTGGTATTTTCCGCTAGCCCCGTGGAAAATCATGTTCGGCAAAAAGGAATTTCCCAAATAGATATGTATTTTCTACCCCTTTGCTTCAAGGGATAGAAACCTACTTTATTCAAGGAGTGAATACAATGCGCACCACTTATATGGCTAAGCCACAAGACGTGGATCAAAAGTGGTATGTGGTAGATGCAGCAGGTAAAACACTCGGTCGCTTAGCAACTGAAGTAGCTACCTTGCTTCGTGGAAAACACAAACCAACTTACACCCCTCATATTGATACTGGAGATTTTGTTATCGTTATTAACTCTTCTCAAATCAACCTAACTGGTAAAAAGCTAGAACAAAAACGTTACTATCGTCACTCTGGATTCCCAGGTGGATTGAAATCAATCACCGCTGGGGACCTGCGTGCTAGCCGTCCAGAACGCATGATTGAACTAGCTGTTAAAGGAATGCTTCCTAAAGGACCTCTTGGTCGCAGCCAATTGAAAAAATTAAAAGTATACGCTGGTAGTGAACATCCTCATCAGGCTCAACAGCCGATCCCGTATGAGCTACGCGGCTAATAAAAGGAGTGAAAAAGTAAATGGCACAAGTACAATATCGCGGTACCGGACGCCGTAAAGAATCCGTAGCACGTGTACGTCTTGTAGCTGGTGATGGTCGTATCGTCATCAACGGACGTAGCATTGATGATTACTTCAATCTAGAAACACTAAAAGCAATCGTTCGTCAACCATTGGTATTAACAGATACAGCTGGTCGTTACGATGTATTGGTTAATGTTGACGGCGGTGGATATACTGGTCAAGCTGGAGCAATTCGTCATGGTATTTCTCGTGCACTTCTAGAAGTGGATAACGAGCTTCGTCCAGCATTGAAAAAAGCTGGATTCCTGACCCGTGATCCAAGAATGAAAGAGCGTAAAAAATATGGATTGAAAGCTGCACGTCGTGCACCTCAGTTCTCCAAACGTTAATGATCGAAACAAAGACTTCCAATCTTATGACTGGAAGTCTTTTTAACATGTTTTTTGTTACTGGTGAGATGGGCTTCTAGTTATTTCATCAGTCATTTCATTACTTTAGTAGTAGATTTCTAGCGCAATTTCGTTAAATTGCGGAGAGTATCCTCATAGTTATAAAAGAGTTCTTTCATGTCTTCTATAAACTCTTGATTGATATCCTCAAATTCGATATCCTCAAATTCTTCCATATTTACCCCATGATTTTTTTGGAAAGAAACTTTCCCTTGCTCTAAGTTAAAAACAATTTTATCCCCTTGCTTTATTTTCAGATGTTTTAAGACTTCTGCTGGTAAAGTTATTCCTAGACTGTTGCCGATTTTTGTCACTTTTCTCTCTACTTCTACCGTTGACACTTTGTCTCATTTTCCTTTCCTTTATTATTTATTTATGTATGCATCTGATCGCTCTTGATTTTCATTGTTATTACAATTATACATGGTATTTTCTTTCTGTAAACGAAAAACAGTCTTTATCTACCAATTGTAGATATTATATCTAAGGGTACCACTAACATTTTGTGATGCTAAGAGATTCAATATAAAAAAACAGTTACTAGATTAAGTGCGGAAAATTAGCATCTTTTATCCTTTAACAAAAATTCTTAGTATAAAGATGTTTTTGAATATAAATGTAGTGTAATCTAATCTTTAAAGATAAAATAATGTAAATAAGAGGTGTCGCCATGTACAAGCTAATGATTATCTTCAAAGAAACTGAAAACATAGAGGAATTTGAGCATTTTTATTATGATGATTTTATTCCAGCCATTGTGAATGTGGATGGGTTAGAGAGAATGGAGCTAACCAAAATCAGGATTCCTCTTGGATATACACGAGACACGCCAACCCCTTTTGATTTGCAGATTGAAATGTATTTTCAAACCAAAAAGTCATTTCAATTTTTCCTATATGAAAGTGAAATTGGACGGGAACTTCAAGAAAAGTTATCGTCATATAGTGAACCCATATATACATGTGCTTGGGGACATACAGAAGTAATTAGTAAATCAGAGATAGTTTCCCGCTACAATGACTTTGTGATCAACTCGTCTTCCTAATAGAATAGGTAGGAAAGGATGATTATAAATGATAAAATTGGAAGCATTGTTTCATATACCTGCTGACAAATCATTGTTTCAAAAGCAGATTCAGGAAGAGATTCTTCCAGGGCTCTATCAAATGCCATACATAGAAAAAATTGAACTAACTCCCTTTTCAGATACCCCTGATGAACTCCAAAAACAATTTCTAGATCGTCCTATTTACTATCAAATTGGTCTTTTTATAAAACAAGAAGATCTAAAGAAATCCTTTGAAACGGAAGCTGGTATAGCTATTGTCCAATATTTAAAATCCATGGGAGCCGAAGTGACTACCGCATATGGAGTTACAAAAATTTTTTACCGCTCAGATTTGGAACAACTAAGAGGATAACTCTTAGTCACTTGCATGTATTTTTGTCCTTCTTATTCCTTTTACCATAGAAACACCTTTTCAATTCGAAAAGGTGTTTTTTGTGTGATTAGAACTATGGATAAAGATTTGATCATACATCTAAAGTGATCAAACATAAAAAGAGGGATAAAGATGGACAAAGCGAGATTAAGTGCCAAGAATCAGATCACCTTACCTGAAACCATTTGCGATAAGCTCCAACTTGAACCGGGGGATGTGCTCGATTTTCTGGAAAATGAACATGGAGAAATTATTATCAAAAAGGGGGCACGAATAGAGGCTTTATTTGCCGTTTTAGATGAGATAAATCATGAAGCAAAGCAAATAGGAATAAAAGAGAGCGATCTATTGGATGAGTTGTCTAGCGTTCGGAGGAACAGACGCTATGGAGAAGAATAAAAAACTCCGTGTCTACGTTGATACCAATATTTTTATCTCTTTGCTTGCATTTAAAAGCCAAAGAATGCGCTATTTTTTAGAAGTAGTACAAAAAAATCACACTTTATTACTGTCTACAGCTGTTATAGATGAGATTGATGAAGTACTGTCAAGAAGATTCCCAAAAGCGGTACCTTTAATGAGTCGAATGCTTCGTTACCTTCAATATGAATTGATCCCCACTCCTGCTCCTAATGATCCTGCATACAAACAGATTGTAAAACAATTGCCGCCGATTAAAGACCCAGATGATGTCATCATCTTTGTCGGTGCGTGGATTGGTAAATCAGATGTGATTGTGTCCCATGATAAAAAACACTTCCATACGAAAGAAGTAAAAGCTGTGTTTACGGTGATGACCGTTCATGATTTTTTGTTCATTCATGATGTAAATCCAGTAGAGTGAATTATATTATCATATTTTTCTAATTAATCACTTATATTTACAATTAAATAGACAATGATCCAGTTTGTATGATAAAATTATAAAGGAATAAACAAAATAATCTAACAACAAGGGATGTAATGATGCGAAAATTTACGAAAGTCTTAGTTACTGCTGCTTTCGCGGTAGGAGTGACGATTACGGGTTTAGCACCATTAACCTATGCTGCTCCACTTACAAAACAAGTAGACCCAGAACAAGATCATAGAAGTACTATCTTGCAGACGGAACAGCTAGCTACACAGGGAAAAGCAATCAACAGTGAAGACTTTGCGATAGGCGTAAAAGGGCAAGATATCCAAAATAAATGGGGACAGCCTGATCCAGAAAGCTCCAGTGAAGACGCATTTACGTACAGCAAACGAAACATAGCGTTTTTCTTATCCAATGGTCTGGTTACCCACATCGTCTCCTATGACAAACGGTATGAACCCATCACTTATAAAGAAGTGAAAAAAACGCTAGGTGAACCTTCCAAAGAAACAAGGGGCGATGATGGAGTTTATACCACTTATGAGTGTGGAAAAAAATTGCTTGTCATCTCTTATTACTATGATAAGACCGGGAAAAATCCAGATACGATAAACCAAGTTGTCGTGATGAATCAATACAAAGATATGACACAAGAAGAGAAACAGCAATATAGGATGAAATGGCCTTCTTTGTTTAAGTGAGAACCCTGAAAATGATAGGAAGTAAATAAATAATCCCCCTTCTAAAGAAGGGGGATTTATGGTGTTTCATTATATACTCGGGGTACAGCATATGAGCTGCACCGGATGGTCCCCGCTGGCCGCGGCCGACACGTCTCAAAGAGGTCGGTCGCGGTCAGCGGTACCAAATCAAAGTTTCTAGGGTGCCCGGTTATGCCGGGCTCAACGTTGTCGCTTCATCGTGTCCTTTCGGGTAGAGAGCGGTCACGTTTTTAGAATAATTCCATTATAATTCAGAATATATAGATTGTCAACAACTTAATTCCCTCGAATTTGACTCCACATCGTAACCATATCAATCCAACCTCGATGTTCCGTAATTTTCCCATCGACCACCCGGTATTGGCGATAGAGAGTAACATCAATCGTATTGCCAGTTGGTGCAGTTCCAAAGAATATCCCTTTATGCGTGCCTTTTACCTTCATTCTTACGAGTACTTTATTGTCTTTCGTCATCATCTCTTCCACGGTATAGCCTTTATCAGGAAAGGATTTCAATATGGTTGCAGCAAACTTTTTCAGCCCTTCTTTGGATTGGTATGCAAGTTCTCGATAGTTTTCCGATAGAAATTGATCGAGGCAATCAAAATCATTTTTGTTCCAAAATTGCTCAACAAACTCGCTAACAACTTTCACATTTTGCTGTTCTACTGTATTCATCTAAAACATCTCCTTTGAATTTTTTATTTTTTATCATTAACCTTGTAACTGGGGTAAAAGGGTACCTGTATCAAACCAACCTTTATGCTTGACAATCTTCCCTTTTACTACTTGGAACTCACGATACTGGGTAATTTTTACTGATTTTTTTGTAGGAGCGTTCCCAGCGAAAGCCCTAACATGTTCAGCAGTGATGATGATTCTTGCTATGGCTTTTTCTCTCTGGACAAAAATTTCATCTACCTCATATTGTCGATTCGTAAATGCTTCTGTTATTTGTGGGGAGAAAAACTGATCTGTCTCATTTAGTGTGATTTCATTTGCTTTCTCTTGAATAAATGCGGTTACTACTTCCAAATTTTTTTGTTCTATTGTGTTCATCACAAACATCTCCTTTAAATTTATATAAATGTAACCAAAAGGTAACGTATTTCCTAAAAAAATGTGTTTTTGAGTATTTAACTTGAAATTACAGCTTTAAAGGAAACGGAAATTTCTTCGCTTGCTAAAATAGATTCGCTATGCTTCAAAAGGATGGTACTGTTCGCATTTTTACGGTTACTTCCTGCTACTAAGGTTATTCTCATGGATTTGATCACCTTTCTTTTAAATTATGTGTTATTCCGTTTTGACTTGCTGACAGACCAATTTGTTTGTGCTAACATGTGACTAAAAGATCACCTTTGATATTTTTATCATATGTTACCATGTGGTCACATGTCAAGGGTTGCTTATCATTTTTTAAAATATTTTTTTGGGAGGATTTTTGATGGAGAAAGATGCCTTTAAGGCACTGGCTGATCCAAGTCGGCGCAAGCTTTTGGATTTGCTCTACTCCTCAGATGGGCAGTCCTTACATGAATTATGTGAGCCGCTTGAGATGTCCCGGTTTGGTGTGATGAAACATCTAAACATATTAGAAGAAGCGGGGCTGATTACAACTAAAAAAGTCGGTCGAGAAAAGTTACATTATTTAAATGCTGTGCCTATTCACCAGATTTATAATAGATGGGTGAGCAAATATACCGAACCGTGGGTGGGTGGATTAGCATCTCTGCAAGAAGAATTGGAGCGTGATAAAAGCATGGAAAGCAAACCTAGTCATATTCACCGCATAGCGATAAAAGCAAAGCCAGATCAAGTCTGGGATGCGATCACAGATCCAGAGAAAACATCGAAGTTTTGGTTCAACTGTGCAGTGCGCTCGACTTGGGAAGAGGAGTCCTCCTTTGAGCTATGGAATCAAGAAGAGAAGAAGGCGGAAGGCATCATCTTAGACATCAAGCCTCCACATATACTTGTGCTGAGCTTCCGTTTTCATTCTTTCCCAGGCACAGAAAAGGACACTCCATCAAGGATCACATGGGAATTACAAGAACATGAAGCAATCCCCGGTACTACACTTGTAACGGTGATTCATGATGAATTTGCACAAGCGGAAAACACAGCGAAAATCTTGGAAAATGGTTTACCGATAGTTATTTCCGGTTTGAAGACGTTATTGGAAACAGGGAAGCCGCTGGCTAGTGAGTAATATACTGTAATCTTCTACTTGGCTATCAAATATTTCTTCAAAACTACTTGTTGCTTAGTTGGAAGGAGCTTGGTGCTGTTGAGCCAAAGAAAGCTGGTACGAAGGATTTCTTGGGAATCCGACATATCAAAGGGCAGCCAATCGAGGTTCTGAAAACAATCTGAGCAGTCCGTAGTCTCCAATCATATAGGAATACTGCTGGTCTGTTCCCCACCTCATCTGTTTCTCTGATGGGGTGGCGCCGTTTAACATAAAATCTTCAGAGGTAAATACATAGTCAACTAAATAGCCCCCAAAACAAAATGGTTTATTTTATTTTTCGAAGATTATAAAATGAGAGAGCACAGGCAATCCCTGTTTTATTGGCCTAGAAGAAAAGAGAAAAACGTAGTAAATCTCATTAAGCCGAAATCGATATAACCGAAGATTTGCAAAGACCTATCTCTCTTGGAGCAATTGTGCTACGACAAAAGATCCCGTGGCTGAAAAGCCTCTCCCTGCTGAATCTCAGCATCGCGGATATCCTGCTCGGATCGAAGGGACAGCTTGTTTTCCCAGGACTGGGGCTTTTGCTGGAAAAACAGGGCCTGATCTTCCATTTGGGCTTGATCCTCATGGACGTTATGGCTTCTCAGGTAGTGTTCAACCTGTTCGTGCGGCGTTGGATCAAACGCTGGGGAGCCAAAAACACAGTGCAGGTAATGCTAGTGATCGGTGTGGTAACTAGTGTCCTGCTAGTCATCGCGATGCAGTACGGCAACGTGCTCTGCTACTACTTGGCATTTGGCATTTCTCCAGGTATTTCGAGCGCATGCTTAACGATCGTCTCTCTGATGCTTCGTAAGCAGCTCGGTGAAGACCACATCAAGGGAACCTCACAGATTGGTCTTATTGCAACACTAGCTACAGCTGTCTGCACGTATCTGGGCTTTCAGGCACCTATGTTCATCTGGGTGATCCTAGATTCTGGGCTTCAGTTGGGCATCGTGGTCTTGATGTTCTTCTGCATCCCAGATGCTGATGAACCCGAGGAGCAGTCACTAAAGGGTATGTTGCATGATCCAGCGATGCGCATCAATGTCGGAAACTTCTGCATGCTGCTCGTGTTCTACTGTTTTGGCAAGCTGCTACCGCTTGCTGAAGTTGTCGATGAAGGACATGTGGATATCCTGCTTCTGGTGATCTCGCTTCTGTCAGGGCTGGCTCAGGTCCTTTTGAGCAGTTATGCCAATAAGCATCGGTCGAGGAGCAGCTGGATCATCTTGGTCTGCCGAATCTGCATGTTGATCGGTCTTGGTTTGATCCTGCTCAGCGGAGGTTCATGGGTTGCGATCGGCACTGGTGGAACCCTTTGGGCGCTGGGCGTGTGTAGCAACTCCATCGTCAGGCACGCGAGCTACGCCAACGCGTCGGACAAAGTGTTGGGTGGCACTCTCCCTATGGTGACTTGGAACTTGTCGGGTCTTATTGGGGGTGCTTACATTTGGCTCGCGGAGTCTATCCATGTATCTCACCGAGCCGCTATGGGATGGCTCCTCATTCCGGCAGGAGTTTCCGTGATGTTCGCGGTAGTCACGTGGAAGCTTCACAAATTGCCACCTAAGGACCCGCAGATTTAGTCGGTTGGGGCTGGTGAGACAAACTAAACTAACGAATAGAAAGGCTAACTATCAGGGAATTGCTCGATGACCCACAAGTCCAGCAGGGCTTGGGTCATCGGCAAATATTATAAGGCTATTTTTCCCCTGTATCTTCTTTATTCTATTAGGATACTAGAAAAAGCACTCCTACCAGCCAGATTAAGTAATCCAACCTGTGGAGTGTGTTTTTTGTTTTGTGTAGCTATTCACTGTGATCTTCGATCACAATTAATTTATCATCTTTAATCTGAAAGATAGATTTCCCTTGGTGTTGCAGCTTTCCTCCAGCAACTAATCCGATCAAATCCATCGCAAGTGTCGCTTCATAATCAATCTCTATTTCTACTTTGTCTGGGAGAACCGTAAACTGTTTGATCGTTTGACAGCGCTCGGAAAAGACATCCTTCGCTTCTTCTGCAAACTCACGAAACTCATCGATGCCTTTTGTCTCTACCTCTATCTCACCGCCGGAAATATTGCGGAATTGTACATCTGGGTGTAAAAGCGCTACCATTTCCTCAATATCAAAAGCATTGTAAGCGTCCACATATTGCTGTACGAGACTTTTTTCTTTGGTGTTCATTCACATTCTCCCATCATAAGTAGATATACACGATTGATAAAGGTATTACTGTAAAAGAATAGCAATTTATCCTACTATATATAAAATTTAATAGTTAGTCAATTCTGTACTTATGAAGGGAAGTTAATTTATTAATCTTCAGGTGGTTTAATATAAGAATCTCTCATCATTATGACCTCCTTTTATAGTTCATCTGGTGGTCCAGGAAAGCTCATTTTTTTACCCTCCTATCATTATGTCTCAAAGCAATGGTCTTTCTAGTCTAGTCATCATCTGGTGGACCAGGAAAGCTCATGTTTTACCTCCTACCATTAATGTCTCAAAAACAATGGTCAATTTAGTCTATTGATCATCTGGTGGACCTGTAAAATCCATAACTCTATCACCTATTTTCACTGTAGATCTGATGATATTCATCCAATAGTTCATAATATTTTGTTCGATTGGTGTCCCGATAACAACTAGCAATTTTCAAAAGCAAATTTCTAATATTCCCCCGCTTTCCAAGTTTTTTATAGTTATCGAGAGATTCTTCATAAACTTTACTAGCTTTTTCTACTTTTTCATATTGAATGTAGTAGTCTCCAACACATTCTAATGATTCAGCTAATACTATCTTATTTGAAGTTTCCTTTGATTTGTAGATAGCAGTAGTAAACATTTCATATGCTTTTTGAGAAGCGTTCACTTGCTGATACAATTTTCCCATCTGGATAAAGATTTTAGAAATGAAAAACTTATTTTGCATGTGTGAACCCATTTTTATAGCAGATTGAAAGCAGATTTCTGCATTTTGAATTTCATTTTGTTGCTGGTAACACTCCCCTAAGGCCACCCACAGATAACTGGCGTGGTCATACATACGATTAACCCTAGCCATTATAAGGCCTTCAGTAGCAAGTGTTACAGCTTGTTCAAATCTGGATAGTTTGGTTAAAAGCCTTGTTTTTATTTCATACATACTAAGAATTACTTGTCGACTATCGATATTATTTCTATTTGCCCATAAATCCTCGATTTCCAACAATGCCTCTTCGTTTCGATTTAACTCTTCCAAATAGATAACTTTACTAATCAGTAAGTAATGATAGATATGTTCTTTCTCTCCATCTTTATAAAAAATGTCAAGTCCTTTGACTGTGTATTCCATGGCTTTGTCTATACAATCTTCATAAAAATGAATCCGTCCTAATGCATGACAGCTCGCAGGGGCAAGATTATACATCCTTAGTTCTGGGTCATAGTTTTCCACCACTTGCTGATAGACTACTTTTGCTTTGTCTTTTTTCCCTTTCCTCTCCCAATATCTCGCTTTTAAATACAGTGCCCAAATGCGATGGTATTCGCTTTCAGGCTTTATTTTCCTAAGTTCTTCCCATGCTTCATCAGGGGAGACCATGTTAAGGTGGTTTTCGATCGAGAGTAGTTTTAACGCGATATCTACTTCATCCGCTTCGTCGGCTTCCGTTTGGTATTTTTGAATTTCCACTCCTAGTTGTTCGCATAAGAAGATGACTTTTTCTCTACTGACGGAAACACTTCCTCTTTCCATTCTGCTGATCGTACCAGTGGATAAAAATCCGTCCAGCGCAAGGTCTTCTTGGCGATAACCCTTTTTCTTTCTCGCTTCTCGTATCTCGGAAGCTAGTTCCGCAGTGACATAGAGATGAGTTTTCATATCAACACCTCAAAAAAATTTTTTTGGATAGTTTGTATGACAAACGCTTAATTTTAATGCAGCGTATGCTGTTTACAAAGAAGTTGCATTAAAATTCGGGCTTTTACCCGGAATTTTAACGGATTTCATAGGCTATTATTCTTTGTTGGAATTAATTTCATAATTGGTAAAATTCATTATACTATGCGAAGATGTGCTTGAAAATCATATTTTTTAGGAGGAGTTTCGATGATTCAATTACAAATCACAGGAGAAGTAGCAGAAGTACAAGCTTTTGTTCACTATTTGAGAGAACAGCCTATGTTTCAAGTAGAGCAGAAAGAAGAAGAAAGAGGTTATGATCATGATTATTTTTCACTCACTTGTGAAGTGAAAACGAGTCTATTAAAGCCATCTTTGCGGACTGTCCATAAAGTGCATCTGGTCACACCTGATCGAAAAAAATATGGTGATTGAGCTGTTAGATGCGAAAGTGAAGAAGGTTGGCAGCAGCGTGACCATCACAGGCCGCAGTTACGATATTTTTACTTGAGATAGAATATTATTCAAATTATAATTATTGTGTCATCATGACGGATTTACTGAACATGAGAGAGACATGCAAAATTTGAAGCGTAGGATGTTTGATCTGTTCCATCGTTTCAAGCAGAACAGACAAATCGATCAGCTTGCGAGAAAGTATCGTAAGCTCTACAGGCAGATGACACAGGCTCTCTGTGAACAGCAGAGAGTGATCAATCAGCTTGATGGCGAGGAGCTGACTCAGGCACAAACAGCCATGTGGGACATGAGCTCAAATTACTACGTTGATCTCAGAAAGATCATCAACTCTGTTCCAGAGGCGCACATCAAGCGTTTCTGGCAGCTGGCGTCGTAGTAATCCGCCCCACTCTGCCAGACCGGTGGAGGGGGGCGGAAACGACAGAATATTAATCGAAATATTTAAAATAAAATCCAAAAGGACACATAGCTATGCTATAATTTTTACGAAAGCTTAACACAAGAGAAAGGCTACCCGTATGAGTGTACGTAAGCTTGTACTTGTAGCGAATCCCAGTGGTGAAGTGAACCACAAGGATGTGGCTGAGGAGACTGAAGAAGAAACTCCTGAGGAACTCCGGGAAAAGTTCATCAAGATCCGTGGACGATACGAGGAAGTATGTGGGGAAAGTACTCGCTTGTGCGATCGCATCGGTGATGGTCTTGCCCCTCAAAAAGAGATGGATGAGCTAAAAGCCGGAAAGTTCTCGGATAGAGAGCAGGCTTACGAGGACTTCATGAAGATGATGGACGAGAAGCCGTACGAAATACAAGTTGCTGTGTTTGGTTGGTGAAATCGTAGTGTTAAATGATACACCAGCCAAAGCACCCCCCTGTCCAAGTCGACGAGGGGGGTGCTGTGCTTTGTGTGTATATTTTTCCCTCTCCCTTGTCGACAATGGAAGTAACATGAGACAAGGAGCCGTTACATGGGGAGACTTATTCAGTTTGAGACATTGCGTGCTACATATGAAGAACAACTTCGCGATCGAGCGTTAAACTACTTTCCATGGGATGAGATGGATAATATAAAAAAAACACAGGTGTTTCCAATCGTCCGTTATTGGTCACGTGTAAAGCAAAATATTGTGCTGGAGGCAATCTACCGATTGGTATATGATGCCTATGTTTGGGGGATGCGGTCTGCAAAAACAGTTCGTGCTATTCGTCTGCGCGAATTTGCTGACGAATCTTGGGAACGTATTTATGCAAAATACTTTACAAAAGAAGGATATGAGTTGGTCAAGTCTTGTATGGCTCAGTTTGCTGTTGAGCATTGGCTGGATGAACGGGCACTGATGGACATATATCTATTAGGAGAAGGGCTTGTCATACATTGGTTTTGCCAAGGTGTAGAAGAAGAGTGCAAACGATGTCGACATTGATAGTGTGATAAGCCTGTCTTTATATGCATACACATAGGAAATAATAGTGAATCTGGGCGGTGAAGATATTGTGGGAGAAGCTTCATGAATCGTTGCGAGAGCAAAAATTTTTGTGGCTGGCGATCTCGTTTCTGTTTGGATTTCTTACCATTCCTATGTGGATTCATCTCGATTTGCAGCAATCTTGGTATACATGGACGATGCCTTTATCAAGTAAAGTAATCGTGATCGATGCGGGTCACGGTGGGATCGATGGCGGTGCAACTAGTGCGGAAGGATTAGCAGAAAAAGAGATTACCCTAAAAATTTCCTCTTATTTACGTGACTTTCTTCAGCAGAGTGGTGCATATGTCATCATGACACGAGAAACAGATACAGATTTAGCAGGAGAAGGAAATGGAAAGAGTAGATGGAAAGCAAGAGACCTTTCCCAGCGCTTGAATTTAGTAAAACAAGAAAATGCTGATGTGTTTGTAAGTATTCATGGGAATGCCTTTCCTGGGAAGTCACATGGAGCACAGACATTTTACAATCCTACTCGTGAAGCAAATAAGAAGTTAGCTACATTTATACAAAATGAGCTCGTTCATAATCTAGAAAATACAGACCGGATTGCAAAAGCGAAAAACGATGTATTTTTATTAAAATATTCCCCTGTTCCAACAGCTTTGGTAGAAGTCGGTTTTCTCAGCGATGCCGAAGAAGCTAGATTGTTGGGTGACGAAAAGTATCAACGAAAAATAGCTGCTTCGATCTACTATGGCATTTTAGCCTACCACTCGGATATAATGAAAAACGAATAATATACACGAGGGCCCATTTTATTTTTTGGGTGGAGTTAAAACGAGGTGTCCACTTCCATGATAACGGCAGAGCAAGTATTAGAGGCTTTAAAAGGGGTAAAAGACCCGGAAATTGATCGAAGCCTCGTCGAGTTAAATATGATTCGCAATATCCAAATTGAGGGTACTACCGTTTCCCTCGATGTAATCTTAACCATCCAAGGATGTCCCTTGAAGGTGAAGATCGGGGAAGATGTAGAAGATGCGATTAAAGCTTTGGGAGCTGAAAAAGTTCATGTGACATTTGGTTCGATGACAGATGAGGAACGAGCAGCTCTTTCGCAAAAGCTACGTACTCCTCAGCAGCAAACAGGTGCTTCAGACCTGCTGTCCCCAACTTCTAAAACCAAGTTTATTGCAGTTGCAAGCGGAAAAGGTGGAGTAGGAAAATCAACGGTCACCGTAAATCTCGCAGTATCTTTGGCTCGACTTGGCAAAAAAGTCGGGATCATCGATGCAGATATTTATGGATTTAGTGTTCCTGATATGATGGGCATTGAACAAAGGCCAGTTGTCATTGATGAGACCATCTTACCTGTAGAGCGTTTTGGAGTGAAAGTGATGTCGATGGGCTTTTTTGTTGATGACAATGCACCAGTAGTTTGGCGTGGGCCGATTCTCGGTAAAATGCTGCGCAACTTTTTCCATGAAGTTCATTGGGGAGAGCTCGATTATTTGCTGCTCGATCTGCCTCCGGGAACAGGAGATGTTGCGTTAGATGTTCATCAAATCATCCCTCAGAGCAAAGAAATCATTGTGACCACTCCACATGCAACGGCTGCATTTGTTGCTGCGCGAGCAGGTGCAATGGCACTACATACAACTAAGCACGAATTGCTCGGGGTAGTGGAAAATATGTCTTGGTATGAGACGCGAGATGGAGAGCAAGATTATGTGTTTGGACGCGGTGGCGGGCAAAAGCTGGCAGAAGAGCTTCATGTCGAACTGCTGGCACAAATTCCACTCCGTGCTCCAGATACGCTTGATCCTAACGATCCATTGTTCTCTCCATCGATTTATGATGCTGAGCATCCCACTGGAGAAATATATCGCCGACTAGCCGAAAAAGTTATTGCCAAAGTGTAAACAAAAAGCGGAACCGATCAATCTCGGTTCTTCTTTTTGTTTGTTGGAGCAAAAGCACTTTGTCCTTGATCTCCTTCGCTTTCACCTTCACCTTCTTCACCGCCATCTTCTTTTTTATCGCCTTCTTTTTTCTGGCCACCCTCTTTTTGTTGTTCTTGTGAGAGTTTCATCAGTTTATCTTTGATTGTGGGGATTTGAAGCGATTCGGCGATAACTTTCATTACTTCTTTCCGGTATTCGCTGCTCTTGGTCAATTGGAGCAGCTGTTTTTCAAATTCGGGGTCTTTTATGATATCCATCATCGATTTTTGGTATTCAGGGTCTTTCATCAAAGCTTTCAACATCTGTTGCTGTTGTTTTTCTGTCGCCTTAGAAAAGCTTTCTGCTACCTCTGGTTTTGCCATCATCGTTTCTAATTTTTTTTGCATTTTCGGATCAGCAAATGATTTTTGCATCATCGATTCTATCTTCTGATCATCCATCAACATCTGTTGCTTAATTTCGGGTGTACTCAATACATCTTGAAAAACTTTTTCTCCTTCTTTGGAATGGAGAATATCGAGCATCATTTGTTTCATTTGCGGATATTGAATTTCTTGTTGGGATTGCTGTGATTTCTGGCTGCAAGCTGTAAGTCCAATCACGAACAACAAGAGCCAAGCTATATATTTTCGATACATGATAATTCCTCCGACAACACTGTTTACTGCTTAATATGAGATGAAAAAGCTTTGCTTATGCGGAGATATGGGTAATTTCCAATAGTTTCTTCTTGAGAAATAAAAAAGACCAAAGCGTGTCATTAGCTTTGGTCTTTGATCTATGGGTATCTCATTATATGCTCGGGGCGGCGGGGACAGGTGTGTTGCATCCTGTCTCCGCCACCGGACGGAATCTACTGGGAAGAAGAGATTACGGGTGCCTCGTTTCTCCGATCCACACTGGCTTGCTCGGGGTTTGCGTACCGTATGGACCTGTGCCGTTTACTCCATACGGAGTCGAGGGCTGAGCGGGTTGCCCGCCGAACGCCTGGTTGTCCTGTTGTACGGGAGCCTGACGCGGAGCGGAGTAACCGCCAGCGACCGGAGCACCCTGTTGTACGGGGGCCTGCTGCGGAGCGGGGTAACCGCCAGCGACCGGGGCATCCTGTTGTACGGGAGCCTGCTGCGGAGCGGGGTAACCGCCAGCGACCGGAGCACCCTGTTGTACGGAAGCCTGCCGCGGAGCGGGGTAACCGCCAGCGACCGGAGCATCCTGTTGTACGGGAGCCTGACGCGGAGCGGAGTAACCGTCAGCGACCGGAGCACCCTGTTGTACGGAAGCCTGACGCGAAGCGGGGTGACCGCCAGCGACCGGGGTACCCTGTTGTACGGAAGCCTGCTGGTACCACTGCCCGACAAGACCACGCTGAACCTGCTGCCCGCCGGGACCTCGATGGAACTGCTGCCTGCCGAGAACCTGCGGGACCTGCTGAATGCCGGGGGCTTGCTGGAACTGCTGCTCACCGGGACCTCGATGGAACTGCTGTCCGCCGAGCCCCTGTGTGAATTGCTGTCGACCGAGCTTCTGCGGGCGCTGTCCAGTGGGAACTTCTGCACACTCCTGTTCGAGAAGCAGCTTCTCCTGGTGTTCGATCTTCTGTTGCCTCTGCCTCTCACTCAGCAGGCCCATGGAGAGCCAGTCCAAGTAGTGGAAGGCGTCCTTGAACTTCTCGTTGAAGAAGGTGAGGAACTCGTTGATGTCCTTGGGGTCTTTTGTCTTTTCTGATTTTTCCGCTTCTACGCGGGCATTGTGGACTTCACGAGCGAACATGTGCTGAGCAGTCCACACTCGCTGTTCTGTCGAGCCTTCCTTGGCTCCCTTCTCCAAGTGCCTCAGCACCGAGTCGGCGATCTGGTTCGCCTCCATGGGAGTCAGCCCGTTGATGAGCTTCCGAATGTTTTCGACGTTCAGTGCCTTCTTGTTCTCCTTGAACTTCCCTCCGAGCCAGAAGAAGAGTGCGTTGATGGCCAGGAATACCAGCCAGATAATGGCCGTAAACCTGTTGATTTCGAGATGCACCGTGATCCCTTCCGGGGTAGATTTCGCTTACCCTCATTCTACCAAGAAGTTTTTTCCAAGAAAATTCCCTTTTTCCTCTAAAGTGAAATTTTTTTTTGAAATGGGGTGATAAGTGAAAGGGAGGGTTATATATGCTACAATCTTAGACGAAGCAAGGGAGTGCTCATACATATGACATTAAAAAAATTGTTCTTTTGGATTGGCTCTACCCTGATTGTCGGGGCAGTGCTGTCCATTGTATTGGCTTATGGAATCCGTGCAGCTACCGGAACGAATCTGGGGGAGTTTACCCAAATTTTATTGACAGGATTAACATTTGCGGCAGTTGCCGAACTTGGATTTTTCTCTTATTTGGTCTTTAATTGGTTAGCAAAAGGCTTTTTGCGCAATCCAAAGCTTTTTTCGTCGATTCAAATTTTTTTAATCCTCATCCTGCTGTTTAATTTGATTTATTTAAATACAAGTAAATTTGCAGGATCATCTCTGATCGCTCATTTGGTTGTACCACTTGTGATTTTGCTTATTTCCCTTGCAGTTGCTTGGTGGAAGTCAGCAAAAAGTGTTGCAGGGGCATTTGTCCCAACGCTGTTTTTTATGGTAGCGGCAACAACGTTGGAAGCGATCCCTTCGATCAATTCGAAAGCGGGTGAAGTTCCCTTGCCATTTGTCGTTTTTACGGTAATGATTTTACTCGTTTGTAACAGCTATCAGATTTTACAGCTCTCTTGGCTGGTCACTCGTTCACAAAAAAATAACTAAACTGTTAGAAAGAGGTCTGATTCATAGCGGCCTCTTTTTTTATTTTGCTTATATAATCTGAGATGTAGCCGACAAAACCTCCGAAGAGGGGAATTATATGACGAGAAGAAACACATTGCTGATTGGAAGCATGCCTTTTTTAGATGAGAGGGATGCAATGACCAAAGCAATTCAAATTCTAGGTGACTCGCTTATTTCCTTGCCGGATGGGGAGATTGGAGAGAAATCAAAAGAATATCCAAACGGAAATCGGTCTGCTGGGATTAATTCCGTTATTGATAGTTGTCTGAAAGATAAAGAACACTGGGACACACTAAAAGAGGCAGAACGCGGTTCTAATGGATTTCCCTTATCATATCAATCAGCCGTGAAATTACAGCCTAAACATTCGGCAGCAGATATAGACCAGTATTTAAATCTTGGATATTTGGATTACTTTAAGAAAAGTTATCCGATATTCCAGCAGTTGCGGACAGAGAAAGGTTTGCCTGGATTAAAGTTTCAAGTGGGCATCCCAACAGGTCTTGCGCTTAGCTTGATTATGCTGCGACCACTTCAAGCATTCCGTTATCAAGAGTCATTTAATCGACGGTTGGCATATGAAGTAAATGAAATGATCCGTATCGCAGATGGTGATGTCATCATTCAGATTGAAGCGCCTGCTGAAATAGCGCTGGCACAGCAACTTCCGAAAATGATGAATGGGATCGCTGTGAACAGTTTACTTTCACTCATTGAAAAACTTGATACAGCAGCAACTATTGGTCTGCATTTTTGTTGGGGAGACCTAAATAATAAAGCGCTGACCCATGCGAAAACATTAGATAAAATGGTTCACTTTACAAATAAATTAATCGAAAAATGGCCGGAGACCTATCAGCTTGAGTATGTTCATTTTCCATTAGCAGAAGGAGATGCTCCTCCTTCCTTAGAATTGGAGTATTACAAGCCTTTGAAGTATGTCCATCTGCCAGAGAATATAAAATTTGTCGCTGGTTTTATCCATGAAAAGCGAAATTTTGAAGAGTCAAAGATGATTTTAAAACATATTGAATCGGTTCGCAGTCATACCGTCGATATCGCATGTTCATGTGGATTAGGCCGAAGAAATCCGGAAGTAGCGATGTATTTGTTAAAGTTAACTGGGCAATTGCTCGAAGTAGACGGTTTTGGAATGTAAAAAGAGATGCTGACTTTGCAGTTAGCATCTCTTTTGGATGGAAAGTTTAGTTTACTGATTTTTGCTTTACATCTGATCCTGCTAATAACTCGGATATCGTCACAAACTCATAGCCTTTTGCTCGAAGTTGGTCGATGATTTGAGGAAGGGCGTCTTTTGTTTGACGGCAGGAGTCACTAGCGTGGAGCAAAATAATATCTCCTGGGTGTGCTTTGGTAACAACACGCTTTGTAATTTGGTCGACACCAGGGTTCATCCAATCGCGTGAATCAGTATCCCATTGAATCGATTTATAGCCCATCTCATCTGCAATTTTTAGTACTCGTTTGTCAAAATCGCCGTTTGGATATCGTATGAGATTGAGCTGTTTGAGACCTGTTACCTTTTTTAAAATGCTATCTGACTTCGTTATCTGATTACGAATCTCTGCATCCGATAATGTGCTATAGTTTTCGTGTTTATGACCATGACTGCCGATTTCCCACTTAGCGTCTACGATTCGTTTTACAATATCAGGATGACCTTCTGACCAAGGAGAGGAGAGGAAGAAGGTAGCTTTTTTTATCCCTTTTTGCTCAAGTACATCAAGAATGGGACCGGTCCGCTCTTCCCCCCAACTGATATCAAAGGTGAGTGCTACCACTTTTTTATCGGTTTTTACACTATAAATCGCAGAAGGTCCATTATCGTCTAATGGGAGAAATACATCAACATTTTGTCGTTCGGCATAGACGATTCCCGCTGCAAAAACCATTCCAAGTGCAAGTAAGCCGACTTTCTTTAGCTGTTTGGCTGATAGTATCCAGAAAAAGTTCATTTTAAAATTGACCTCCATCCGTTTGTCCTACTTTCATCGTATGGGCGGTCAGGACAACTTATGTCTGATTTCTTGAAATGTTCTTGTTTGAATCTGTTAACTGGAAAACATTATTCATATATAAAACAAACACCCCCATTTCGTTGGTAGGTGTTTGTTTATCCTGCTTTTATTTTTAAACAAAGGAATGCTACAGAAGTTCCTCAATTTTATCTGCCATTTTTTCCGGTTCCGTATTTGGTGCAAAGCGTTTTGCGACTTTACCATCCTGATCGACGAGAAATTTTGTAAAGTTCCATTTGATCGCTCCACCGAGGATTCCAGAAGCTTCTTTGGTGAGTTGTTTGAATAGAGGATGGGCATTTGATCCATTGACATCGATCTTGGCAAACACAGGGAAGGAAACTCCATAATTCACTTGGCAGAAGTCTTGAATTTCTTCGTTCGTTCCAGGTTCTTGTCCGAGAAACTGGTTACAAGGGAAACCGAGGATCTCTAATCCTTGATCTTTGTATTTTTCATATAGTTCTTGTAAACCTTTGTACTGAGGTGTAAATCCGCATTTGCTCGCAACGTTAACGATTAGTAGTACCTTTCCGCGGTAGTCGGCAAGGGATTTCTCTTCCCCAATGGAAGTAGTAACGCTGATATCATATATGCTCATGGTATGTAATCTCCTTTTTGTAAGAGTAACTAACTATAGTTTAGCAGAGTAGGAGAGGGAAGCAAATTAACGAAATAGTATTTTTTTTTGAATATTGTATGGTATAATTCAAAGTAGAGGCAGGACAGCTGCCACTGAGAGAAGGGAAACACCCATGGGTTCTCCGCATGGTGAACCGGTCGACCAGACCGAAGACGAGAGCTCCGAGGGGAGCGAGACCACAACGGACTGACGGCCGGGACCACCGGCGGACTTCTCGTCTGAAGTGACGGCAAGTCCTCTTGGGTCCTAGTCCACCTAGGAACGCTGGCTCGGTATCTCTTTTGGGATGCCGAGCCAGTCACACATATAAGCAGAACACAAGCTGATCCATAGGGGCTCTTGGGTCAGTTTTTTAATATATAAAATACTTGCTAACTGAAAATTATTCTTGCCAGTTAGGCAATAGATACTATAATAAATATAAGCAATGAACATTGCTTGTTGTTAGTGAAGGGTAACACACATGACAACTCCATCAACTGACGACTCCACCACTCTCGAAAGCAGTGGAGTCGACGCCAGTTCCGGTCAGGAAGCTGGCCAGGGAGAGAACTGGGGCAGGTACAGGCCGACCGGGCGTAAGCCTGTGAGGACGGACGCAGAAGATCAGCGTCTGGACTCCGAAGAAGGTCCCTGGCACGACTAGTCCTTCTCTCTGCGTGGCATAGTCGGAACACTGGCTCGGCATCTCTACAGAGACGCCGAGCCAGACGCATGTAATCGGTTTGAATCAACAATAAAGCCTACTTCCTATTGAAGAAGTAGGCTTGTCTTATTTTAATATGAACTCGTTTGACCTGTAAAATGCCACCAGTGTACTGCAAGCTGGTAGTAGTAATTGTAATAAGCTTTTGCATAAGAAGTTACACCATAGTCATATACCATTTTGGTATAACAAGAGGTTCCACCAGTTGGCACTGAACATGTATACTCTCTGCCATCACTATTTCGGTGGATAGTTGCTTTATTTGTATTTATACTATCAGTGTTTTTCCAATTCGAATTAATCGTCAATCGTGCCCATGCGGTATGACAGCTGAAACTATAGCGGATTTCAATCACCCCGCCAGGATACGTAGTAGCTTCGTTAGGGTCTTTTAAATTAGCTGACCGAATCGTAGTAGCGTCGTTTGCACAAGATGTTGCTGTTGGAGATACACCGTCATAACTACTAGCAGCATGAGAGGTTGGGACTACGAAAAAAAAGCTCAATAAGAGAACGCTGATGATACTAAACGCACGAAACTTACCTAGCAGAGCCATCCACCTTTTCGTAGTAGGATAGTACAATCTTATATGGAATATAACACAAATGATTTCTATAATATATAAAATTCTATTTGTTGAAAAATTACAGTAAAATGATGCAGATAGTACTCTGTTAATTTGATGGAGCTAATGTTCTCCACATGCTATAATAGCGATCAGGAGTGATGCACGATGGGCACGAAAGGAACAAAAGTGGTAGCTCGGAATAAAAAAGCAACACATGACTACCATATAGAAGAGACATATGAAGCAGGGATTGTCCTCACTGGAACCGAGATCAAATCGATCCGAAAGGGAAAAGTAAACCTGCAAGATGCTTATGCGAGGGTGACTAAAGGGGAACTTTATGTCGTTGGCATGCATATCAGTCCATTTGAACAAGGAAATCGATACAATGTCGATCCTACTCGCACCCGAAAGCTGCTGATGCATAAAAAAGAGATCAACAAATTGATCGGACAGATCAAGGTAAAAGGACTTACGTTGATTCCACTCGATCTTCATCTGCGGGATGGGTTTGCAAAGCTGCAATTGGCTCTTGGCAAAGGGAAAAAATTGTATGATAAACGTGCATCTGCGGCAAAACGGGATGCCGATCGCATGATCGAACGGAAGTTAAAAGAACAAAATCGCTGACCCTATACAAAGAAGAGTAAACGTGTTATAATCATAAGTCGTTATTGCTCTTTTGATATGGGGGCGTTTTTGGGATTCGACGGGGATGATTGTCCCACGAGGAGCGAGCCGAGGGGCTGCGTATCTCGCTAAATACGCGGAAGCCAATAATAACTGGCAAAAACGAAAATCTTGCTCTAGCTGCCTAATAGTGTAGCTAGGATCCACTTCTCCATCGCCTATGTGGAGCTGCTGGGTCTCAAACTTTAGTAGGCTAGCTGATCGATAGGCCACGATCGATTTAGCGAAATGTAGTGGCTGGTCTGATAAGTCGCCTGTCGCTGGGCAGCTTGTCAGATGAGACTCTAATACAGCGACTGCGCTCGGAGTGCCTCGTGGGGTGATGTCTTCGGACAGCGGTTCGACTCCGCTCGCCTCCACCATATATATAATAAAAAACCGTAACCTTTTGTGGGTTACGGTTTTTTATTATATATATGAGTTTGATAGGTATTTTTCGTAAGAACATGGGGAGTATTGTCCTAAAATCATGCGCCCCCGCTGGACATCAGTCCGGCGGGGGTGCTTGTCAGCTCAGAACTATCATCTTTTCGCGGATGGCGGCAGTCAGCCTGAGCAGGGCTTTCTCAACTGAATCTCCTTCGATGGTGAAGATCGATGTGATCACGCCCATGTTGAGATCGCGCACCTCGAAAGAGGCGTCGAGGAACGAATCGGGGTAGTTCTTACTCCCATCCTGCTGTTCCTTCATCTTCACGAACAGATCTCGCCACTTGCGGGCATTTTCTTTGTAGGGACACTTCATCGAATCGTCCCAGATCTGTTGCTTGAGGAAGATGTCCAAGAGCCTCCCGAGCGTAACATCATCTATGATTCCCTTCAGGTTGAAGGTTTCGGCGATCGCCACACCATGGAAGTCGGAGTAGAGATCGTGTGGTGCCTTCGAATCGAGGCTGTGGACTAGATTCCAACCCTTCTCATCGATGACACGGGTTCCAACAATCTCATTTTGGATGACCACACGCTTGGCTGCTGCTTGGCCTTCGAGCGATATGACAGTCAATTCCTGGCGAGCAGTGGCTCGTGCACCGCGGCTGATGACATTTGCCTCGATGCGATCACCCTTAGCCTGGCCGTCGATCCTCCTACAGCGGAGCAGGCCGTGGCGGGCGTCAACTCGCGCTTGCTCGCCGATGATTGACGTGTGGATTGAGGCAGCTATTGCCCTTCCATAGATACCCTCGACCACTTTGAGGTGACCAGAGGCGTTCACGTGCCCGCCTTCACGGATGACACCGATGTCGGCTGTCTTCTTCGAGATTGCAGCGCCCATGACCTCCTTGATCTCGAGGTGCTCGTTTGCATTGGCATGACCGTTCTCCCCTAGGCAATGGAGCCAGATCTTGTCTCCCATTACCTTACCATGGGCAGTTCCACCAATTACTCGGGGAGCACAGACGGAGCTCTTCTCATCACTGTTGGTGAACCTTACTTCCTTGTCGCCCTGAACGCGACCCAGAACATGTTCGACGGTGAACTGATCACCCTTGAACACGGTGTTGTCCGGACAGCGAGGCAGAATTGCTCCTGTCTCGACCCTCTCTTGAGTCTCACTGTTGGCGGGGGATTTGAACTCAGGGAGGTGTTGATTGCTCATGTCTGCTCCTTAGAGCTTGAGTGTTGTTTGCTGCTGATAGTTTCTTGAAATACCAGTTTCCATCGAACCGACGGAAAAGGCAACTCTATTTCTATTAGACCAAAAGTTTAAAATCTAAGCAATACATTAGTTACAGGCAATGAATTTTGTCATTAGAATAAGAATCTGTTGAATTATTCGTCAAAATATTAATCCAACAACCATTTTTATAGGGATTATCTGAATTAAATTTTAAAACATTAAAAAGTATAACTTTTCCATTTGTTTGCCGATCTGATGGAGAAACTCCATTTTTTCACCGTATGATTTTTGTTATGATAGATTTACCACATACATAGTTTAGTTGATGGATTATAGAAAAGTAGGTGAAAACACAGATGGACCCAATAAGAGAAAGAGTGATTCGTCTTTTCCAATATCTGAAAGAGACGAAAAGTCTGCAAGAGAAAATTGTCCGAACCGTCGAGGAACACGAAACTGTTTGGTGGCAGTCTGATCTGATGGGTATGAGCGGAGTAGATATTTATGATATTTATAGCAATGATGAAGTTTGGATGAGCGTTGAACGACCACATCTGAGCGAAGCTCCAACACCGCCATCAAAATTGATCGGTTGGATCAGCGACTGGAAACAACCAGATAAAAAGCCAAAACCAATTGCGAGCAAAGGAAAAAAGGAGTTCCAAAAAGATGCAGAGCGCGTAGAACTTCTAGAGAATTGGCTAAACGATGAATGGAAACCTTGGGCTGGGGAAGTTGCCGCCAAGTATAAAGTGAAACGTGTTTATGATGAGTTGTTTTCCTTATATAATCGTCTGCAAGCAGAGGGTGACAGCGTAGAAATCGTTTGGGGACATGGTTTGCTCAATTGGGAAATTGGTGATGTACGTATTTCCCGTCACTTGATCGTCACCCCCTTAGAACTGCATTTTTACCCAGAAAAAGGGGAGTTTCGACTTACTTCCACTTCAAAAGGAAGTTATATGGAGACGGATATGCTCACATCTACTTCCTTTACGCATACCAATCAAATTCATGAGTTGGTACAAGAGCAGGGTGGATTATACTCCCCGCGACAAGAAGATGAGATATCTCCTGTTCTCCAACGAGTAGTACATGTGATCAGCCCGGATGGCCGTTATACTTCAGAGATGGAGCCTGTAAACAAGGCGACAGAACGGCCATTTGTCACCTATAGCCCGGCTGTTTTTATTCGTCGAAAAGGGGCATTAGCTTGGGATCAGGAGCTTCGTGATGTCCTCGATCGTTTACAGGAAGGATACCCTATTTCCCGCGTGCTGTCTCGCTTAGTTTGGCTGGAAGACGAAGATGTATTTACATTTGAAAGAGAACAGGAAGAAGATCATATTTTAAGTGAGCATTTACTCTTCCCTCTTCCTGCTAACCAACAACAAAAAGATATCGTGGAGAAACTCAATCACGAAGATGGTGTCGTTGTTCAAGGTCCGCCTGGGACTGGAAAAAGCCATACGATCGCTAATTTAATCTGTCATTTACTCGCTCAAGGGAAACGTGTATTGGTGACAAGTGAAAAAGAGCGTGTTTTAGATGTATTGCGTGGCAAAATTCCACAAGAGATTCGATCTTTATGTGTGAGTTTGCTCGGCGGGGATGCGAAAAGTGTAAAAGAGTTAGAAACCTCGATACGTTCCATCTCCGAACAATTATCTACGAAACAATTGACTGATCTGGAGCGGAGCATCAACGAATTTAACCAAGAGTTAAGAAATGTACGGGGTAAGATCGATGATATTGAAGAACAAATGAGCAGGATCGCGATGATGGACAGCCGAACAAAAGAAATCGACGGCGAAAAATGGACACCGCTTTCAGCTGCCAAATGGTTACATCAAAATCGTGAACATAACTGGCTGCCAGATTCGATTTCGCCAGATGTTGCCCTGCCGATGAGTGGACAAGAAGTACAGGATTTGGTGGAAGGTCTGTCTCATTTTAAAGCGGAAGATCGTATTTCTTTAACAAGTGTACGTCCTGAACTTACACAGCTGCCAAACCCTGTTAACTTTGCTGCATTGATGCAAGAATTGCAGGTTGTAGAACAAAGTGTGGAGCAAAATCGAGTGTTCTACCAAGAATGGAATATTTCTGGCTCCGTTGCCCACTTGTTGCCGCCAGCTACACGCGTTGTAGAAGAAGCGATCCTAGAGTTGCAAGAGATTTACCGTGATGCTTGGCAGATGAATGTTTTGCAGCAAACAAAAGAAGAGCACGATTGGCCGGAGTTGATCGAAGAATTCCGCGATCGATTAAGTTGGATCAGTGCCTACGATAAAGCTTTACTAGAGTTTGATGTGGAATTACCGATTGGGAAGTCAACAGCAACCATCAAGCAAGATGTGGCATATGTATTGGAAAGAATGAAACAGATGAAGCGCACAGGCCGTGTATTCCGTCGTATTACTGGGCGCCAATACTCGTATCTGTTTAAAGAATGTACTATCAATGGCAAAGTAGCCAAAGAACGAGAAGATTTTGAGATTATCCAAGACTATATTGAGCGTAACGATCTGCGAAATCGCGTTGTTCTAAAGTGGAATCGATTGATGGAAGATATCAATGGCCCAATGGTGGAAGCAACTACGCCAAGATTGGTACATTTATTGACAGAGTGCTTGGAGCAGATTGAATATTTGTTAGCATGGCCTTTGCGTGTAGAACAGCAACTAAGTCCGATTGTAGAAAAACTAGGAGTACCACAAGCGGATTATGTTCGCATTGAATGGTATGAAGACTTTATACACGCCTTGCAAGCTCTGCAAGACTATTTCCAGTGGGAAAAACTAAACCAAAATTTCAAGCAGCTGCATCATATATTAGTAACAGGAAGAGATTCCGAGTATGCTCACTCCTATTGGAGTGATTTGCTTAAAGCATTGCAAGAAGCAGATATGAATCGTTGGGAACAAATCTATAATGATCTTGAGCGTTTGGAAAGTTTGCAAACTGTCTATAGTCGTTTCCAAGAGAAATATGAACAACTTCGTAAGTTTGCACCACAACTTGTTTCCAAATTGGAACAAGAAGAAAATTTTCCTTATGCTAACTTTGCTGAAGCTTGGAAATGGAGTCAACTCAAGTATTCGCTGAGTCAATTTGCACCGACGAATGACTTGGATTCATTAGAAAAAGAGCTGCATAAGCATCAAGATAGAGAAGCTTTTATCATTCGTCAGTTAGTTGCGGACGCGACTTGGAAAGAACGGTTGGAAAAGACAACAGAAAGAGAAAAACGCAGTTTGATTTCGTGGTTACAGTTGATCAAGCGGATTGGTACGAGTTCTGATAAACAATTGGATCTTTATCGCAAACAGGCCAACGAGGAACTCAATGTATGTCGTGGCGCTATTCCCGTTTGGATCATGCCAATCCAACGTGTTATCGAAAATATTAAACTAGATGATGATCGTTTTGATGTTGTCATTGTCGATGAGAGCAGTCAGAGCAATCTGTATGCACTAAGTGCGCTGCTCCGTGGGAAGAAAGCAGTTATTGTGGGAGACGATGGTCAGATTGTCCCGGATATGGTGAAGTTTGATAGTGATTTGAATATGGAATTGATTAAACGTTACCTTTATGATATTCCACAGTCTGGTCATCTCGATATTTCTACCAGCTTATATGACACAGCAAACCGGATCATTCACAACAAAGTGATTTTAAAAGAACATTTTAGAAGTGTTCCAGATATTATCCAATTTAGCAATCAATTAAGTTATGACAATGAAATGATTCCATTGCGACTGCCTAGCTTACAAGATAACCTCTCCCCATCGATAGTGACTGTTCCGGTTCAAGTAGATAATCCTAAAGAAAATGCGAAGGGATTAAACGAACCAGAAGCAATTACTGTTGCAGAGCAGATTTTAAAATGCTGCAATGATGAGCGATATGCCAATAAAACATTTGGTGTTATCTCATTGGCTGGGGGAGAACAAGCGAAACTGATAGAAGATCGCCTTCGTATGGAGCTAGGAGAGCTGGAAATGATGCGCCGTCATGTCATTTGTGGTGATCCTTATCGATTCCAAGGTGATGAGCGAGATATTATTTTCTTATCACTCGGTGTACTTCCCGGTGAAAAGCCGAAAGCTTTAACTTCGGATGCGGATCGACGTCAGTTTACTGTTGCTACGAGTCGGGCAAGAGATCAGATCTTCTTATTCCATTCTGTAGAGTTGACAGGTCTATCACCTGATGACATTCGTTTCTCCCTGCTGAAATATTGCCAGAGCATCTCTTCTGGTCAAAATACGGAAGCAATCGAAGAGGACAAGCTATTTGCTTCTCAACTGGAACAAGATGTCTATCAGTACATCGTGGACAAAGGTTATAACGCTAGTGTCAAAGTCCAGATAGGGATTGGAAAGAGTTTAGATATCGTGATCGAAGGACAGAAAACGAGACTCGCTATCGAGTGTGATGGAGATAAGGCTCTCACGATGGAACAATGGAAACAAGAATTTGAACGTCAATCATTATTGGAACGAGTGGGCTGGCACTTTCATCGAATTCGTGGCAGTTACTTCTATCAAGATCCAGAAACCGCTATGCAGGCTGTTTGGGAGAAATGCAAAAAACTACAGATTTTCCCAAAGCAATCTTCCGATAGTCGAGAGTTAGAAAAAGTATAAGACACTATTAAGGTGTAATCCATTTAGGATTGCATCTTTCTTTTTAAACAAGGAAACGGAAAGAATACCTATTACAGTAGTGGAATATAGATTTTAATATAAAAAGAAAAAAAGGTGTTGACTATTTAAGTCTGTCCATGCTATATTATTTCTTGTCGCCGCGACAGTGCGGACAGACAACAAAAA
>NZ_JCAJZS010000009.1:0-141363 GCF_059510375.1 Shimazuella sp. NTD250
AGCTTGTTGTAAATCATTTTGATTAAAACAGCAGATACTTAATTGGTTATAGCATGCAGCTATGATGTTATCTGTTAATTCGATTTGATGTTGCTTAATTAAACGTAAAGCAGTTTCAAAGTTTTTGCTAGCTTTTTTCCAATCTATATGTTTGTTCATGAAACCTTTTAAATAAAAGGTATACGGTGTTAGTGGATGAAACTCTTCGATATGAATAATATCTAGTTGTTTTTTCGCTGATGTTTTGAGTCCTAATTCCAAAAGTGATTCGATACATTCTAAAGAAAACTGTAATTCAACAATTGATTCTTTTTCTTCCTTAATCAACTGATTAAGTTGAAATCGACTTAATCCAATTTTCTTTAGTAAATAATCGAATGTTTCATCACGGACTTCTTCTCCTCTTTCAAAATTGGAAATTGTTGATGTTGAAATATGATGATCTTCTATATCCTTTAAACGAAGTCCCTTTTTCTTTCTAACCTTACGAACAGTGTATCGAGCCATATACTCATCCGAATAATCTCTCAAAAGTACTCACTCCCATATTATACTACCAATAATAGTACTTCACAAAATAATCTGATAAAGTGAAATCCTCTGTTTTAAGTAATTTCTTAGATTGAAATTTATCCCAATTACGAAACCATTGTAAAATCGCAAGTGATAAATTTGAAATGTTTTCCCATTTTACTAAAAAAGTTAAAATGACTGAAATCCATAGTTAGTAATAAATAGAATATATAATTTAATTAGTTAACTTGATAGTGGAGGTGTATAAAATGAGTGAAACTTCTTCCAAAGATAAAAGAATCAACCTATCTGCTTTACTCGATCAGCCAGAGTATATTAGCAAGATTGAGGTGACTGCTGGAGAGATGCATAAACGCAATTCCACTTCTTTTCAATGTTCATTTGAATATAAACCTAACATCGTTCAAGCAGTAGTTAACTTAGAAACTCCTAGCGGTGAGCTTTTAAGGATTCCCTTAAGTAAAGTAAACAAAGTAGTGGTGGAGAGTAATACAGTAACGATCAAAGGTTTGAATTACGACATTTTTTCCTAGTTCTAATGGATATTTCACACGAGGCAGGAGGCAGAAAAAATTGGAGTGGGATGATGTGATGGAATGGAGTAAAAAATTAGCGGAATATTTCGTCTACTATGCTGGTGAAGAAATTCATTATGTCTTGCTCATTGAACAACTGCGATTAGCGGAAACTCGCTCTGATTTTTTGAAAGCGGTTCAAATTCTTATTAACGATGGGAAATTACAGGTGAAACAGTGTGCAGCAGAGATCGATCAAGCAAGCATTGATGGGCTGTTGCAATTTATTCGTACTGGTAATATCACACAGGTCAGCCAGTTCCGTTCTGCCTTGAGTCATCATATTTGGATATATGAATTGGAGAAGATTCGAAAGCAAGATTGCTATTTAAGGGAGCTGCTATCTCAGTAGGTGTAAAACCTGATCTCTATTTATAAAAAGCAGCCGACCTCTCATCCGTTGAACACGGGCGGAGGCCGGTCTGTTGTCCATATGAGGCTACTTCTGGCGTTTCCCGTTCAACTCTTGCTCCGCCCTGTCCACCAAACGCTTGCCGAGCAGACCCAGAACGACAGCAATACTGCCGATCGAGACGATCACGTACCAGACATTGACGCCGAATGCGATCACCACGAAGCCGAGAGCGAACACAGCACCCACCACGAGCAACGACAGGTTCATCGGGTCGAGGAAGGAGACGATCTTGGCCTCTACCTCTTGGCGACTGGGAGCCAAAACGATCAGCAGGGCGGTGAAGGTAGGGACAAAAACCGCCACAGGAATCAAGCACAACCAAGGGCTGAACTGGAACAACTCCAGATATCCGATGAGAGCCATGGGCTGCAAAGGAAGCCCCCAGAGGACGACCTTCTTTGCGAGCTCCTTGTTCCTGAAGTTAAGCATCAGAAGTGCTCCTTAAGTGTATCTGCCCATGAGAAAGGGGATAACAGTTTGATCTTAATCATATCATATAAATTTATTATTTAGACATCTATGAGCTTCCTCTAGCAGGCAAAAAGACCTGAACTCCTAGTTTAGCTTTTATTCAGCTTGAAATTTTTTTATACTATACTTGTAAGCTGAAGAACCAATGCAATGCAACAAGGGGATCTCATGTCTGTTACATCCATTACAGTTGTGGCCACCGTCGATGAGAAATGTTGTCGAGTTACGTTTTGCCCTGACGATGAACCCATTGTCCGCTTGGATAAAAAGGAGATCGAAGGCCGAGCAGCATCCACGCTGGCAGCTAGGATCAAGCAAAAGCTAGACGATTCCAGCAGCGAGCCCGACGTCGTGATTCAGTCAATCACGATGAAGGAATCAGGAGTTGTCCGGAACATTAGCCTGAGTGCTAGTGGTGGTGGTATTGCTGCTCTCGTCATTGGAGATGTTCATTTGTAATCAACGGTAGCCTCTGATTGGTTCAACTCTCTGTCAGCGCCAAATAGTGGAGCTGACAGAGAGCAAGTAAAGAAGAATTCATATATTTTTATAAATGGAAAACAAGCCATTCAAGCAAAAAAATGTTCTGTGATGGCTTGTTTGATTTGTGTGAATTTTTTGCATCCAACTAATACATATTCCAATACGGTTGATGGGAGACTTTTCGATTTCGTGGCGGGGTTTCTGCGACAGACAGCAAAAATAAGATTTAAAGAAAGTTTCCTTTAATGGGAATTAAAAAAGCCAAATGTCACTGCTTCAGAGCATTTGGCTGTGCTAGAGAGAACTTATTCCTCCAACTGATAAGGAACAATCGTCACAATAATATTTCTCCTGCGAAGTACATTTGCCATGATGAGAAAGCCGGATTGGTTATGGAGAAATCTTTGCCACCATCTCTTAGCGATAAATTGCGGCATGATAACAGTGACTTGGGAATGAGATGCATCTGCTTTTTCTTTGACTACATCGATAAATTGACTGAGCGGGGTCAGGACACTGCGATAAGGAGACATCAAGCCGACTAATTTTACACCAGTATCCCAGTTTCTCCAGTTTTTCTCTAACTCTTTAATGGACTCTTGACTGGAACCAACATAAACAGCGATCACATTATCGGATAACGATTTTGCATATAAGATAGACTGTTTTACCACTTTTGTGATTCCAGCGACAGGGACAATCACGATATTTTTTCCGCTCGCAATGGTGCTGAGTTTCTCGGATATATCCGTTTGTAATTGATTTCCGACAGCAGTGTAGTGATTGTAGATTTTATGGAAGATGTAAACAGCAATTGGAATAAAGATAAGACTCATCCACACCTGCCCAAATTTCGTGATAAAAAAGATGGCGAGAATCAAATAACAAATCAATGCTCCTGTAAGGTTGATCGTTAGTTTTCCCATCCAGCCTTTTGGTTTTGTTTTGCTCCATTTGACAATCATTCCTGTTTGGGAGAGCGAAAAGGGAATAAAAACACCAACAGCATAAAGAGGAATCAGATTTTCCGTATTCCCTTCAAAGACAATAATTAAGATAATCGATGCCAATGCAAGGGTGATGATCCCATTGGAGTATCCCAATCGATCCCCTCTCACTTTAAAAGCACGGGGCATATATTTATCTCTTGCTAGGTTAAATGCTAGTAATGGAAATGCGGCGAACCCAGTGTTAGCTGCTAAGACTAAAATGAGTGCAGTTGTTGCCTGGATAAAATAATAGAAGAAATTTCGTCCAAATACCGATGAGCTCAACTTGGAAAGAACGGTTTCTTTTTCTTGCGGGGCGATTCCGTACCAGTAACATAAAAAGACGATTCCTGTAAAAAGAAGTCCTAAAATGATTCCCATAATGGATAAGGTAAATGCTGCATTTTTAGGAGCAGGTTCCTTAAAATTGGGAACAGCATTGGACATTGCTTCTACTCCAGTAAGAGCGGAGCAGCCAGAAGAAAACGCTTTTAAAATGAGAAATAAACTAATCCCCATCACAGGAGTTCCTATTGCTGGATGTATTTGTGCAGATATATGTCCTGTTAATACTTGATAAAGTCCAGTGATAATCAAGATCGCGAGGGCGACGACAAAGGCATACACTGGATATGCCAAGATGGAAGCGGATTCGGTTAAGCCTCTTAAGTTTACTACGGTAATAAACACTACCAGCCCTACTGCAATCCATACACGATAAGGATGCAATTCAGGGAAAGTGGAAGAAATCGCGTCTGTACCTGCGGAAACGCTCACGGCAACAGTTAATACATAGTCAATTAACAATGATCCTCCTGCAAAAAGACCAAATTTCGTCCCTAAATTTTCTTTTGCAACCATATAAGCTCCGCCGCCACCCGGGTAGGCGTAGATGATTTGTCTGTAAGAAAGGATCAGAGCGGCTAAAAGAATAAGCACACCGACTGCAATTGGTAAGGAATACCAAAAAGCGATAACACTAATACTCGCTAATACGATCAAAATCTGCTCTGGACCATAGGCGATGGAAGAGAGAGCATCCGAGGAGAGAATCGCTAAAGCCTTTGCGTTACTTAATTTTTGTTCCTGCGCTTCAGTAGATTTCATCGGTTTCCCGATGATAATCCGTTTGAATTTCTTAAACATCCAATTCCCCCATCATTTTTATCATCCAGATTAGATAAATTTAATATATCTGTTCACCTTAAAAAGCATTATATCACTTGTATGGAAGTCCCATTTTTGAGTCTTGGTAAAGATTCGAATGCCCAGATAAACTAGCTATTCTGCAATAAAAAACAATAAACCTCTCGCGCAATGGAAATTGCATCAAAAGGTTTATTAGAAAAGCTATATGAAATGGAAATTTCCACTTATTTCGGGTCTCCGCGATCTACAGTTGTAGTTCGCGGAGGTGGACGACCTGTCGGAGAAGACCGATGATCAGAGAGAGACGATCCGACGCGACTGCACTCCCACCGGGATGGTGATGTGCGGCGGGCGACCCTTGTCACCGCTGTTGCCGACCGACGGCAGACCGCTGAGCACGAGCGGCTTGAGCTCCGGCTTGGGGAGCTGAGGCGCCGACTGGGGCGTGTTCATCTGCTGCTGCGCGTAGGCGAGGAACTGCTCGGCCGGGTGCTCGACCTTGCGGGAGCGACGGGCGGTGAGGAACAGGTGGACGATCAGCTTCACGATGTTCATGCGAACTCCAATTTGGGTCGTTCAGTTGATGATATATTCATCTTACCATATTATTTGCAAAATCGTGATTACACATTGATCGTTTTCGAACCAAAGCTGATAAAGTGCTGCCAAACAGAAAGACCTTCTAGATTTAAACTTAGAAGGTCTTTCTAAAAGTGGTCAAAATCCACGCTCATATTGTTTTGGAATCAAACTTATTCGTTCTTCTCCTTCCAGTGCATGTAATGCCCAATATGGATCACGCAGCATCGCGCGCCCGATGGCCACTAGATCAGCATCTTCGTTGGCAATTGTCGCTTCTGCTAGAGCAGGGTCATCGAGAATACCGACAGCGATGACAGGTATTTGCAGAGCTTGTTTGATCGCTCTTGCATACGGGATTTGGTATCCGGGATGATTCGCAGGTTTCTTCTTACCAGCAGGGCCCTCGCCTCCACTGCTGACATCAAACATATCTACCCCTGCTTCTCGATAACGGCGGCACAGTTCGATGCTATGTTCCAGATCATAACCGCCATCCATGTATTCTAAGGCTGAAATTCGCATGATCAGTGGCATTCCTTCCGGCATCACACTTTTGATTGCTTGAATGACTTCTACGCCAAATAGAGCTGAGTCTTGACCGTATTCATCATCTCTTTGGTTAATTCCCGGGGAGTGAAATTGATGAATCAAATAACCATGAGCGCCATGGACTTCGATTGTGTCAACTCCTGCCTCTATTGCGCGGACAGCTGCTTCTTTGAACATCTGCACCCGTTCTTTTACTTCTGCTGTAGTCAATGCTCTCGGTTGTTTGTAATGCTTATTGGCTGCGATCGGTGAAGAGGACAGCGGTACAGCTGCATCTTCTGCTTTTCTGCCAGCATGGGCGATTTGGATGCCGATTTTGGCTCCATATTTATGTACTTCATCGATAATCCGGCGAAAGGCTGGAATCTGCTCATCAGACCAAAGTCCTAAGTCATAGTCGCTGATTCGTCCATCCGGTTCAATATCTGTCATCTCCATGATGATCAGTCCTGTTCCACCAACAGCGCGGGAAACATAGTGGACAAAATGCCAGTCGTTTGGTTTGCCATCCTTTGCTTCAACCGAATATTGGCACATGGGAGGCATGACAATTCTATTTTTAAGTTGTAAGTTTTTAAGTTGAAATGAATTAGCAAGACTACTCATTCAGAAATGACTCCTTTCCTGATTAACATTCACCTTCTTACTTTAACATATTCACTAATTAAATATAAGTTAAGTCAATTATTGACTAGAGTTTCAACAAGTAAGGAGTCACTATTCACTCTCACACTCTCCCTTTCATCATGCTAGTACGTCGAATTAACTGGTCTTTAAGCAGCATTGCTGCAAATAGGACGAGAAGATTGTTATATTCATTAGCATGTGCTTGTTACTCCCATCCAACTTGCTGAGCAAAATGCCTCCTTCCAACAAGGAAAATGCAAATGAAGCAAGCGCATCCGAATCCAGATCCTCCTTAAACTCTCCAGCTTTAATCCCGTCACAAATAATACTTTTCATCATATCCAAGATGGTATGAAGCCCTTGCCTTGCTCGATCACAAAGCTCCGAATGAGTATCGTCACTTTCTACAGCTGTATTCTGCATGGGACATCCGCCAATAAATGGTGGATTGTTGACAACATCTTCATAAACACGAAAAAAAGCAATCAACCTTCCTGACGCAGAATGTTCTTGATCGACTGCCTCAGAAAATTTTCTGGTGACCAAACTGGCAGCATAATTGTGGGCTTCAAGAGCTATCTCATCTTTACTGGCAAAATGCCGATAGATGCCCCCCTTCTTAATTCCGGTGTCGGCAATAATATCATTTAGCGATGTACCAGCATATCCTCTCTGGTTAAAAATTTCAGCCGATTTTATAATGATGTGTTCCCGTGTTCTATCCCCTTTTTTCATGAGCTCCTCCGTATGAACCTTATTCTAATTCATTTGTTCTAAACAAATTATACGATTCCGGCCTTGCCATTCACAAGAATCATGCTACAATAAAAAGATACCGATTGGTCTCTTTTTATTGTGCAACAAGATGGTCCAGAATGAAATAGCACCAAGCCATTTTGATTTCATGACGGGCATTCGCCTATTTGTAATAAATAAAACTTATAGGAGGACTTGAGAATGACTGTAAAAGTAGGCATTAACGGTTTTGGACGAATCGGACGACTCGCTTTTCGCCGAATTCAGGATGTGGAAGGCATCGAGGTTGTAGCAATTAACGACCTTACCAACGCTAAAATGTTAGCTTATTTGCTCAAATATGATACTACGCAAGGCACTTTTCATGGTGAAATTGAAGTTCTTGATGGAGCCCTCAAAGTAAACGGTAAAGAGGTTAAGGTTTTGGCGAACCGAAATCCTGAAGAACTCCCTTGGGATGAGCTTGGCGTAGACATCGTTCTTGAATGTACAGGCTTCTTTACCGCGAAAGAAAAAGCCGAGCTTCACCTGAAGGGTGGAGCGAAGAAAGTCGTCATTTCCGCCCCTGCTACAGACGACATGAAAACGATTGTATACAACGTGAATCATGAAACGCTCAACGGAACGGAAACTGTTATTTCCGGAGCTTCCTGCACAACGAACTGCCTAGCCCCTATGGCTAAAGCTTTGCACGACAAGTTTGGTATCCAATCGGGGCTAATGACGACAGTTCACGCTTACACAGGCAACCAAAACACGCTTGACGCTTCGAATCCAAAAGGCGACTTCCGTGCTGCGCGTGCTGCTGCGGAGAATATCGTTCCCTACTCCACCGGTGCCGCAAAAGCCATTGGTCTGGTTCTCCCAGAACTGAAGGGCAAACTGGATGGGGCATCTCAACGTGTACCTTTACCAACAGGTTCTGTGACTGAACTCGTTGCCGTTTTGAAGACAATGGTAACCGTTGAAGAAGTTAACGCCGCCATGAAAGAAGCCTCTGATCCAGAAACTTACGGATACACGGAAGACGAGATCGTATCTTCCGATATTAAGGGTATGACATTTGGATCTCTATTTGATGCCACCCAAACAAAAGTTCTAACGGTTGGAGACCAGCAACTGGTGAAAACCGTAGCTTGGTACGATAACGAAATATCTTATACAGCCCAATTGGTTCGCACTCTGGAGTACTTCGCTAAGATCGCTAGATAAATAACTTCCTAAAATCAAAGAAGGAAAGATGGAAAATCCGATGAAGGATAAACTCAACAATACGATAGTCGAGAAAAACGAAGCGCTCCTTCTTCCCCATGAAGGCGTCATTATTACGTTGCTTTGCATTACCGTTGTATTGGTCACTATGAATACGGCCATGTTTAATTTGGCGTTAGACGATTTAAGCCATTATTTTAACTTGCCTTCATCCATCGTTTCATTGACGGTCACCAGTTATTCGATTATGTTCTCCATCTCCTCGATCACCTATAGCAGGTTGTCTGATTTTGTTCCGTTGAAACAGTTGTTCTCCATTAGTCTGGTTTTGACAGGAGGCGCGTCGATTGGGGCGATGCTTAGCAACCATTTCTGGATGCTGCTTGCAGCCCGCGTTGTGCAAGCTGCCGGTGCCGGTGCAGTGCTCTCCCTGTCCATCGTATTTCTGACCCGTTACGTACCGCAGGCGCGCCGGGGAAAATCGATGACGTTCATCATGTCCTCTGTGTCACTGGGATTTGGGCTAGGTCCGGTGATTGGAGGCTTTGTGGTGCAATATCTAGGTTGGAAATATCTCTTTGCAATTACATCCTTGCTGTTGTGCATTGCCCCGTTGCTTGTACGTTATATTCCACAAGAGTCGCTGCCCAAACGATCTTTCGATTTGCTGGGGGCCTTATCATTGAGCGCTGGTACGGCAGGTCTGTTAGTTTTTTTGACATACTATTATCCTAGTGCATTATTGATCGGAATTCTGGGGCTGTTCATCTTTGTTATGCGTATCCGCCAAGCGGATCACCCGTTTGTGCTGCCGTTATTATTGACCAACAAAACCTATCTTGTGCTGGCCTTTATCGGGGTTCTATCTTATTTATGCAACTTCGCCACGCTGTTTTTGTTACCGCAAATGCTACTGAAGCATTTTGGTTTGAGTGCGAGTCATGCCGGGTTTATTATTTTTCCGGGCGCTATTTTATCCATACTGCTATCAAGAATAGTCGGAGCGATGATCGACAAGCGGGGAAACAGCAGCATGTTGCGTGCGACTCCTATGCTCATACTAATGGCGGCCGTATTGTTCGCAGGAGTGGGTACCCAATATTGGGTAGCGAATGTTTTCGTGTACATGCTGATGAACTTAGGATTTGCTATCATCAGCAGTAGCGTTTCAAACGAAATCTCGTGCATATTACCCTCCGCCCAAATTGGCTCAGGGATGGGGCTATTTCAACTGATGTAGTTTATCAGCGGCGCATTCGGCATTGCCGTGTTGTCTAGCGCGCTAGAATGGCAACAGGCCCTTCCGCCTAGCCATGCGTATGCAAACCTATTCTGGGGACTGGCAGTGATAGCTATTTTGGCTAATCTGTGTGCTTTTCTGTATGTGAGACGATTAGCCCAAAATGCTGTATAGCTATTGGCAAATACCTAGTAATTTGAATTGAATATAGTCCGGCTACCGACCTTGTCCCTCGATAAATCGTATGGTTAATTACGATATGGTTTTTTTGCATAGTACAACTTGAAAAGTTCCTTTAAGTAATGAGGTGGAAACCCTCCATCGGCTGTTTAACCTAGATTATTTACTAAAATAGATCAAAATAAGGGAAAAAGTAGCTTATCGATAACGACAAGCCACTTTTTTTAGATCAACCAGTATTTCGAAGTCCTGCGGCAATTCCATTGATCGTCTGTAATACTTGTTCTAAGAGATAGGGATTTACCGAGTTATCTTGATCCTGCCTGCGCAGTTGTAATAAATGAACTTGGATTAAACTCAGAGGGTCTACATAAGGATTTCGCAGTACGATGGATTCTTGGATGACGGTATTTTGTTCTAAAAGTTCCGTTTGTTCGGTAATCGCTAAAATCTGTTGTTTCGTCAAGTCAAATTCGTTTTGAATCAACTGATGGATTTGTTTGGCATGTTCTTGATCATGGGCAAGAGAAGTGTACTGCTCTGCGATCACCATATCTGCTTTGGAAAGTGCCATTTGCAAATTATTGATAAGTGTCGAGAAAAATGTCCATTTTTGATACATCTCTTGTAAAATGCCAAGTCCAGCTTTGTTTTCTGCTAAATAGGTTGCGAGCCCAGTACCAGCTGCATACCAAGCTGGAAAGAGGTATCTTGTCTGTGTCCATGAGAAAACCCAAGGGATGGCACGAAGATCGGAAAACTGCTGGCTGTTTTTCCGTTTCGTCGGCCTTGATCCGATGTTCAGCTCACCGATTTCGGGTAAGGGAGTAGCCTCTTGGAAAAAGGGAATAAAAAATGGATCATGGAACACCAATTGCTGGTAATGCTGCAAAGAGTGGTTAGAGATTATCTCCATTGTTCTCATCCACTCTGGGTTTATTTCCGTTTGTTCTTTATTTAAAGCAGTAGCAACGGAGTGTAAGTAGGTAGAAGTTGCTTGTTCCAAACTTCGCAGAGCAATAGGCTTCATTGCGTATCGGGAAGACAGTACTTCACCTTGTTCGGTAATTTTCACCCCGCCGAGTACCGTATGAGGAGGATTTGCCATAATGCTTTGATGGAGCGGCCCGCCACCTCTGCCAAGTGCTCCGCCTCTGCCGTGGAAAAACTTCACGTCGAGATTGTATTTTTTTGCTAAGCGCCACAAACGCATCTGAGCGCGGTATAATTCCCAGTTTGCACTGATCATCCCACCATCTTTATTGCTGTCGGAGTAGCCTAAAGTGATCTCTTGATATGCTCTTCCATTTACAATCCCTGGTTTAAACATTGGATTTTGAAAGTATCTCTCCATGATTTCCTCTGCTCGATGCAGATCATCAATGGTCTCCAGTAATGGTACGACATGCAGACGGGAGTCATGGTGGTGACGATACAATCCCACTTCTTTTGCGAGTAATACGACTTCTAAAAGATCGCTTGTGCCTTGTGTCATACTGATGAGGTAGTTGGAAATACAGTTTTCCCCGAATTCTTCCTTTGCTTTGACTGCAAGGTGGAACAGCTCTAATAGCTGTTTTGTATCTGCTGAGTAATCCATGAAATGGGATGTAAGCGGCCTTGGATCTGCCAGTAAGTCTGTCAGTAATTCTATTTTTTTCTCTTCCGATAGGGTGGAGTAGCCGCTTGTTATTTGCAGCGTATCTAAAATTTCATCGATTGCTTTTTCGTGTTCCCCGCTGTGTTGCCGCAGGTCAAGCGACAAAAGATGAAATCCAAATATCTCCACTTGGTGAATCAACTTATCGATCTCGCTAATGGCGATGCCCACTGGTTGATGACTTTGCAGACTTGCTTGAATCAGCATTAAGTCTGCTAAAAAAGCATTAGGGTTGGCATAGACACCAGCATCGGTTTTTTGCAGACGGGTATGTTTCAATCTCGCTAAAACATACGTACATTTGATCCGATAAGGTTCTTCTTGGTTTCGCCAGATTCCTTTTGACAGATCATCAGCGTTAACTTCTTCTCGGTCTTTTTTAATCGAAGCCAGTAACTCATTAGAAATCTTTACTCGCTCAGAAGAGTGACTCATATAAGGGAGCAAATCTTCCATCTTTTGCTCGTATTTGCGAATCACCAAATCTCGCTGCATGACTAGGGTTTGCCAAGTGACTGCTGGTGTAACGGACGGATTCCCATCTCGATCTCCCCCGATCCAAGAACCGAATCTTAGGAAGGATGGCACGTTCCAGTTGTGCTCTGGATAATATGTTGTTAAACACCGCCCCAGCTCTTGATGTACACGTGGAAGTACATCGAACAACGTTTGATCCATATAATATAATCCGTTGCTCACTTCATCCAAAACAGTAGGTTTCCTTTTTCGCAGAGGGTCTGTTTGCCAAAGGGTACTGATTTCTGAAAATAGCGCATGATACAGTTCTCTATGTTCTTCACTGTCTTCATCCATTTGATCGAGTTGTATCAGTTGATTGGCAATTCGTTTATGGATATTGAGTACGGATCGGCGTGCAGCTTCCGTTGGATGAGCAGTGATGATCAATTCTAATGATAAAAAGGAGAGAATTTGCTCCACTTCATTTGCTGATACACCTGATTCATGCCAGTTTTGAATGGTACTTTCAATGGAAAATTGTTGGATTTCTCCTTCTTTGGAGCGGCGATGATATCGATTGCGACGCATGCGATGGTTTTGTTCTGCGATATTTACTAATTGAAAATAGATAGAAAATGCGCGAATTACATCGTAGCGCATATCGGGTTCCAGCTGTTCAATTTCATGGATACAAGTCGCAAGTAATTCTGGATGGAATTCTGTTCTTAGTCGTTTGGTTAATTCCCTAATTCGTTCTACATGGTGAAATAATGCATCTCCACCGAGTTGTGTGAGAACATCACCTAAAATGTTGCCGAGGAAACGAACATCTCTGCGCACTAACGAATTTTGCTTGGTAAGCATGTGAAAAGCTCCTTTCGAAAAGGAAATCTATCTATTTTATTTCTAGCTGTTAAATTCATTTAGTCTGGAGAAGAAGAGGGTAACAAAGTTATAAAACAATTGTTCCGATGGTGGGAGTTTGCGATTTTTTGGGATCACAATCCCTACATTCCTCGTCAGATTTGGTACGTGAATAGGAATTTTTGCAGTACCTCTTGGAACATTATCGATCAAAGTAACCTCAGGAAGCAGGGTGACACCTAAACCTGTAGCTACTAGTCCCTTAATCGCATCAATATCTTCTCCTTCAAAGGAAATATTGGGTGAAAAGCCTACTTTGGTACAGGCATCGATCACAATGTCCCGCAAAATAAAACCAGTTGGAAACAGAACAAATGAGTCGTTGCGCAATTCGTCAAGATGGATAGATGCTGCATCTGACATGGGATGACTAATCGGCAAGAGGGCTATGATTTTTTCTAAAAAAAGAATTTTTCCTTCGATTTGTTTTTCGTCGGTAGGAATAGGGCCGAGAAATGCTAGATCGATTTCTCCTTTATTTACCGCATCAATTAAGTGTTGATAACTCCCTTGTCTCAGTTGAAAGCCGATATGGGGATATTGATCCCGAAATGCAGAGATGACTGTCGGTAAAGTATGTGCAGCTAAACTACTTGGAAATCCAACCCGTATCGTTCCTTTTTCTGGATCGAGGAACTCGTCCATCTCTTGTTTCGCATTAGCGATGGCCCTCACAGCCGCTTTAGCATGATGTAAAAATATCTTCCCGATGGGTGTAATTCTTATATTTCTACCTTCGCGGATAAATAGTTGAACACCGAGTTCTGCTTCTAAATTCGCAATTTGCCTACTGACAGCAGATTGTGCCACATGTAATGCTAAGGCAGCATCCGTTACATGTTCACGTTCTGCTACCTCGATAAAGTATTGAATCTGCCTTAACTCCATACTAAAACCTCTTCCTTTTCAAATCCATCTCATTTTGCGATCGTTTCTATCTTAAATATATATTGTTTGCATCGGTTTGAAAATATAAGATAAGTATAAAATTTATAGAAAATAATTCTAATTTGAGATAGGTTGACATCTTCGAAAAAGGAGAGGGAAGCATGCAGTATCCTCAAAAACAAGGACTATATGACCCCAAAAATGAACACGATGCGTGCGGAGTAGGGTTTATTGCGCATTTACAAGGTCAAGCGACACATAAAATTGTTGAGCAAGGGATTCATATGTTGACAAAGCTGCACCATCGAGGTGGAGTAAACGATGGTACTGGTGATGGTGCAGGGATTTTAATGCAAATTCCGCATCTTTTTTTTCAACATGCATTCCCATCTTTACCAAAAATGGGCCACTATGGAGTTGGAATGGTCTTCTTCCCCCAAGAGGAAAGCGAACGGAACAAATGGGAGAAAAAACTAGAAGCTCTGATTGAACAAGAAGGGCAGCAAGTTATCGGTTGGAGAGATGTTCCGACTGATCCTTCTACCTTAACTACGATAGCCCGAGAGAATTCTCCTGTTATTCGACAAGTAGTCATTGGACGAGCAGGAGAAATAGACCAGCTAACATTTGAAAGAAAACTATATGTGATTCGGAAACAGTATGAGAAATTGGTGAACAACGATGTTTATGTTGTCAGTTTATCAAGTAGGACGATTGTATACAAAGGATTGTTGACAGCATTTCAGCTGGGTTCTTTCTATTTAGATTTACAAGATGAAAGTTTTACATCTGCCTTTTCTATGGTGCACAACCGTTTTAGTACCAATACCTTCCCGAGTTGGAAGCGTTCCCACCCCTATCGTTATCTCTTGCATAATGGAGAAATCAATACATTACGAGGTAACGTGAATTGGATGTTTGCCCGGGAAAAATCATTTGCCTCCGATTTATTTGGAGATGACTTAGAAAAAGTTTTACCAGTGTTAGATATGGATGGAACAGATTCAGCTATTTTGGATAACTGTTTTGAGTTCTTAGTATTATCGGGACGTTCTCCAGCCCATGCTGCAATGATGATGATTCCGGAAGCTTGGGAGAAAAATGAGGAAATTGTAGACCCGGTTCGTGCTTTCTATGAGTATCACAGCAGTGTCATGGAACCATGGGATGGACCAACAGCAATTGCCTTTTCAGACGGTACACAGATCGGGGCGATTTTGGATCGCAATGGACTTCGTCCAGGAAGATACTGTGTAACAAAAGATGACTACATTGTATTTTCTTCGGAAGTTGGTGTGATCGACATCCCTGAAGAAAACATTCGGTATAAAAAACGTTTACGCGCTGGTCAAACATTATTGGTAGATTTGGCAGAAGGCCGGATTATCGGAAACAAAGAGTTAAAAGAACAAGTAGCGAATCAACTCCCTTATCGAGACTGGCTCATGCAAAATCTTATTTCTTTAGAAGATATCCCGGCTCGAAATGTAACCCAGAAGCTGGATAAAGACACGTTGTTTGTCATGCAGAAAACAAATGCTTACACATGGGAAGAACTGCATAAGAATTTGTTGCCGATGGTGACTGAAGGCAAAGACCCGATTGGTTCGATGGGAAGTGACACCCCCTTAGCTGTTTTATCGGAACGCCCGCAACTTTTATATAACTACTTTAAACAATCTTTTGCCCAAGTGACTAACCCTCCGATTGATGCGATTCGAGAAGCTTCGGTTACTTCAACGACGTCCTTATTAGGCGCCGAAGGCAACTTGATGCAGCCTCATTCGCGGGACTGTCAAAAAATTCGGCTGGAAACGCCCGTTTTGTCTGATGTTCAGCTGGGGCAGATTGCTAATCAGTCCTATTCTGCTTTTCGAACAGAAACCATCCCTATGCTTTTTTCTGTCTCTCAATTAAATGTGGAAGAAGCGATGAAAGAATTATTTTCTTTGGCAGATCAGGCAATCGAAGATGGCAAGTCTCTGTTGATTCTCTCAGATCGTCAAATGAACGAACAAATGGCTCCTATTCCAGCGTTGCTGGCGGTAAGTGGTTTGCATCATCATTTGGTTCGCCGTGGTACAAGAACAAAAGTAAGCATTATTGTCGAAACTTCAGAAGCCCGGGATGTGCATCAATTATCCATGCTGATCAGTTATGGAGTAGATGCTGTCAATCCATATCTTGTGTTTGCAACACTTGAGCAAGCGATTGCAGATGGGTCTATCAAAGGGATAGGATTGAAGGAAGCTGAGGGTCGTTATATTCAGACCGCTACAGAAGGAATTGTAAAAGTGATGTCTAAAATGGGGATCTCTACGATTCAAAGTTATCGCGGCGCGCAGATTTTTGAGGCAGTAGGGATCGATGAGCAAGTACTTGACTATTATTTCACTCGTACACCTTCCCAGTTAGGAGGGGTTAATCTTGAAGTGATCGCCAAAGAAACGGCTCTTCGTCATACAAAGGCTTATGAATCTTTGGCATTACAAATGAGAGATTTAGAAGCTGGCAGTGATTTTCAGTGGAGAAGAACAGGGGAATCTCATGCCTTTGCGCCCCAGACTATCCACACGCTCCAGCAGGCATGCCGGAAAAATGACTATACCTTATTTAAAAAATATACAGAGATGGCGAATAAAGAACAACTCATCTTTTTGCGTCATTTATTAGATTTTAATTCTTCGCTGCCAAGTGTTCCTCTCGAAGAAGTCGAGTCAATCGAATCGATTGTCAAACGATTTAAAACAGGTGCGATGTCATTTGGAGCGTTAAGCCAAGAGGCACACGAAACATTGGCTATTGCGATGAACCGTCTCGGTGGAAAAAGCAATAGTGGGGAAGGAGGAGAACATCCTTCCCGGCATACGGCCGATAAAAATGGAGATTCCCGTTCCAGCAGCATTAAGCAAGTAGCATCAGGCAGATTTGGTGTTTCAAGTGATTATTTGATTCATGCCAAAGAGATTCAAATCAAAATGGCGCAAGGTGCCAAACCAGGAGAAGGTGGACAGCTGCCAGGTTCCAAAGTGTATCCTTGGATTGCGAAAGTGAGAAATTCCACACCTGGAGTAGGACTTATCTCCCCGCCTCCACACCATGATATTTATTCCATCGAAGATCTAGCAGAATTGATCTACGATCTTAAAAATGCCAATCGCGATGCTCGAATAAGTGTCAAACTGGTAGCGAAGGCTGGAGTAGGTACAATTGCAGCTGGGGTAGCCAAAGCGATGGCTGATGTCATCGTAATCAGTGGTCACGATGGTGGTACTGGTGCCTCTCCAAAATCGAGCATGAAACATGCTGGCTTACCATGGGAATTGGGACTAGCGGAAACTCACCAAACATTATTGTTAAATAACTTGCGAGATCGAGTGATTTTGGAGACGGATGGAAAACTGATGACAGGTCGCGATGTCGTGATGGCCGCAGTCCTTGGAGCAGAAGAATTTGGTTTCTCTACTGCACCACTTGTTGTTATGGGTTGTATCATGATGCGCGCATGTCATTTAGATACTTGTCCAGTTGGGATAGCTACCCAAAACCCAGATTTGCGGGGACGGTTTACAGGAGATGCTGATCATGTTGTTCATTTCATGCGATTTATCGCCCAAGAAGTACGAGAAATCATGGCTTCCCTCGGTTTTCGTACACTTGACGAAATGGTAGGAAGAACAGATATATTGACAGCTGGACTACGTCATCAGCAGCATTGGAAAGCGAAATACCTAGATTTATCCTCATTGCTTTACCGTCCAACAACAGATGCAGAATTGGGCAACTATCATCAGAAATTAAGAGATCATCAATTGGAAACAACAATGGACATCAAAACATTACTTCCTTTAAGTGTGAGTGCTTTGCAAGAGGGGCGGGCAGTCCATGCGGTGCTTCCAGTAACCAATACCAATCGGGTTGTCGGGAGTATTCTCGGTAGTGAAGTGACGAAGAAATATGGAGTAAAAGGGCTCCCTGATCATACGATAAATTTCCATTTTCAAGGTTCAGCAGGGGTGAGTTTCGGGGCATTTGTACCAAAAGGTATTACTTTAACACTTGAAGGTGATGCCAACGATTACATTGGTAAAGGACTTTCTGGAGGGAAAGTGATCGTTTATCCATCTCGAAAAGCGTCTTTTGCTTCGCAAGATAATGTAATCGCAGGAAATGCAGCCTTTTATGGAGCGACATCAGGAGAAGCATTTATCAGTGGAATAGCAGGTGAACGCTTTGCCGTTCGCAATAGCGGTGTTCATGCCGTTGTTGAAGGTGTCGGTGATCATGGCTGTGAATACATGACAGGTGGACGGGTTGTGATCCTTGGATCGATTGGGAAAAACTTCGCAGCAGGTATGTCTGGTGGAATCGCCTATGCATTTTCAGATGATATAAAAAACTTCAGCCAGAATTGCAACCGTGAAATGGTTTTATTAGAGTCGGTAGCGACAGAAAAAGAGTTGGTGGAAGTAAAACAATTGATTCAAAAACATGCGCAATTCACAGGAAGCGAACAAGCAAAACAAATCTTAAATAAGTGGGAGATGATGACAGAGAGATTAATTCGCATTATCCCCAAAGAATATAAGCAAATTTTGGAAAGACAAGCAGACGAAAAAACAGAGGAAGTAACCCTTATTCCACAAGCTTCTTCATTTAACTAAGAGGAGGGAAGACAGTTGATAACGGTTAAAAGAGAAGATCCCAAAGCGAAAAATCCATTAAAACGCCAGCAGAATTGGGGAGAATATTATCTTCCCTTCTCCGAAGAGAAACTAAGAGCCCAAGGATCAAGATGTATGGATTGCGGAACACCTTTTTGTTCAACCGGTGCATTTGTCAGTGGAAGCTATGGTTGTCCGTTGTTTAACCATATTCCTGAGTGGAATGAGTTAGTGGCAAAAGGAAACTGGAAAGAAGCACTGAATCGTCTGATGATGACGAACAATTTTCCTGAGTTTACAGGACGTGCCTGTCCTGCACCCTGTGAAGGTGCTTGTACGGTAGCTCTTCATGATTCCGCTGTAGCGATCAAAAGTATCGAACAAGCGATTATCGATAGAGGCTTTAAAGAAGGATGGATTGTTCCCCAGCCACCTGAGAAGTGTACCGGGAAACGTGTAGCAATTGTGGGCTCGGGTCCAGCAGGTTTAGCTGCTGCTGACCAACTAAATAAAACAGGTCATCTAGTTACTGTCTTGGAAAAAGCAGATCGAATCGGTGGTTTGCTGATGTATGGGATTCCAAATATGAAATTAGAAAAACAGGTGGTTCAGCGTCGTGTTGATTTGTTGACACAAGAAGGAGTTCAGTTTGTTACCAATACCGAGCTAGGAAAAGATGTGACGCTCCAGCAACTTCAAGCAGATTATGATGCGGTTATTCTCTGTACGGGTGCTCAAGTTCCGAGAAAATTAGAGGTAGAAGGAGCATCTGCCAGAGGTGTACATGTCGCGATGGATTATCTCACACAGTCTACGAAACACGTATTAGATGAGCGTTCGCCATTGAGTCTGTCTGCAAAGGGTAAAGATGTCATCGTGATCGGAGGAGGAGATACAGGAGCAGACTGTATTGCCACAGCATTGCGTCAAGGGTGCAAAAGTGTCGTGCAGTTTGGCAAACATGCCCAACTTCCGCAAGAGCGGGCAGAAGATAATCCATGGCCTGAATTCCCTTATGTTTTCACCTTAGATTATGCGTATGAAGAAGCAAAAGCCAAGTTTGATACTGATCCTCGGAAGTACTCTGTCATTACGAAAAAGATTGTCAGTGATTCAGCAGGTCAAGTAAAAGAGGTGCATACCATTGAAGCGAGAGTGATCAAGAAGAGCAGTGGGCAAGTCTATGTCCAAGAACTTGTTGGTACAGAAAAAGTTTGGCCTGTTGACCTAATCCTCGTAGCGATCGGATATGCAGGAGCAGATGAGAAGTTAATGGATCAACTTGGTGTAGTACATGAAAACAAACTTGCCAAAGCGGAATATGGAGAGTACAAAACCAACATCGATGGAGTTTTTGCTGCTGGAGATATGAGAAGAGGACAGAGTTTGATCGTATGGGCAATTCACGAAGGACGAGAAGTAGCGCATGAGTGTGATAAATTTTTGATGGGGACTTCTCAATTGCCATAAGAAACATAAAACAGGACTACTTTCATTGTGAGTAGTCCTGTTTTCGTTTATATTGATAATCTTCCAGCAGGTCTTGTTCAGGTAATCGTTCATACGATGATTTTGTTTCACAACCAAAGCATATCGATGAGCAACACATACCAAACACCATCAAGCTGGGTCAACATAATCATGTCGGTCGTGTAGTCTGTGTTTTCCTGACTCACTTGTTTCTCCTTTGCCTCAGTCCCGAATGGGCAATTTTCATTATAAATCATACATTCGCCTACCAGAGCATTTATTTGTTCTAATCAAACTATTTTCTAATTTTATGGGTATAATGGAGTAGAGAAGGAAGAAAGCCTTTTCCTCGAGAATGAAAGGCGCACGAAAATGCTGATTGAGACCGACAATTTCGAGAACATCGTCACCAACGAAGACGTAGAGGTCATCGAAGACAACTTCAAGAAGATTGATACCTCCAAGGAGGTGAAGATCTACGGAAACAACTTCGACGAGATCATCGCCACCACTATCAAGTATCGCGGAAGGATCGAATTGAGTCGTGAGCGGCTCATCCAGATGGCTCGGGGTTCGGAGCTTCAGTACGGAAAAACGGTGCTCCGCCGGGAGGGCAACACCTGGACCCTAACGGGTTTGGAGGGCACCAATCGAATCCGAATCCTCAAGGAGGACAAACGCCTCCACATGGAGTATGTGAAGGGGAGCGGCCGCAACTCCAGCGGACCCGTGACCAACGTCACCGTGGGTGGCACTGTGGGCATCATGGCGCCGCACGTCTCGAACAGTACTGTGATCGTCAATGGGTGTCGGCGATAAAATCACCGACGACTCGTTTCGCCTAAAATGGCGGAACTGGAGTCTTTTCGTGCGAAAAAGCGGCTAGGGAGTCTATCTCAAGTCGCGACTAAGGAGCTGCATTCGCAGTTCGCCCCGCTTGTTTGAGTGGGGAATAGGCTTATCGATAAGCCATCTGTCGGGTGATCTTTCCCAAGTGGTTAGGTCACCCGTCTCCGCTTTTATCCCATTTTTCATCTAACTAATGAACAAAGATAATAGAACGTAACCTTATATATCCTTTCACCACCGTCGTTGGTGGTTTTTTGATGTACGGGACGCGAATCCTATGGCAACGGAGTTTCCGTAGTAGTCTGAGGACTGGAAAGCCGTCTACATGGAAAAGGTAAACGGGTGTTTCCCGTTTACCAGAGCATAATTACGTTTGTTTTTTGATTCTAACACTGTTTGAATAAATCGTTGTACATCGGCTTCACTATGTACGGCTGGTGACGCATATCCATGCTGTACTTTTTTCAAATCCTCTTTTTGGTTTGCAAAGTGGGGGTAAAATGTTTTGTCAGTTATTGTTTTCCCATACTTGCTTAAGTTTTATTAATTTTTCTTTTGTATCTGTTTTTTCATCAGGTGTGTACACATTTAAAATGATATCTTGATGTTCTGCCATTAAAAATGTATTGTACTCTAGACTCAATAATCCTGCTCTAGGATGCAAGACACCTTTTTTTCCTTCAGGTATACCGATTACTTCGTGTTCTTCCCACCAATGCTTAAATTCCAAACTAGCAGCCTTTAAATTTTCAACGATTTCTATATACCATGGATCGTCAATATTTTTCGCATAATAAGTCCGAAATTGAGCCAATAATCGTTTCGCCATAGATTCCCAATCGAAAAACAAATTGCGATAGGTTTGATCTGTAAACATTCTCCAGATTAAATTTCTACCTAACTGATCCATATTCGAAAAATCTCCAAAAACAGCACAAGCCATCCGATTCCAAGCAATTACTTCCCAATGATTTCCTACTATGTATGCCGGACAAATTTGTAGATCATCCAGCATCATTTGCAGAGACGAGGAAATCACTTGTTCTTTTGAAATGTTTTCTTCTTTGGTTAACCAAGAGGCAGCCAAGGTAAATAAGTAGTTCTTCTCATCATTATCCAGCTGCAATGTTCTGGCAATACTTTCTAAAACCTGTTCCGATACCTTTATTTGTCTGCCCTGCTCCAAATACGTATACCAAGCTATGGAAACGCCAGATAAAGCGGCAACTTCTTCTCTTCTAAGCCCTTTTATTCGTCTTCTAGTAGATTGTTGGGCTAAACCCACTGCCTGTGGTGTTAAACGCAACCGGCGTGATCTTAAAAAATCTGCTAGTTCCCTATGCCTTGGTGATTGATTCACAAATGAGGACCCCTTTTAGACTGGTAGTCGTACTACTACCATTGGCAATATGATAAGAAACTCTCTCCTTCTTATTATATCTAATGTCCATTAACATAAGCCTATACCAAATAGGAAGGGAGATTTCTCATGCAAGCAGCTATTTTACATCAAGTAAGTACTCCATTAGAAGTGAAAGAACTTCCCACACCGTCCTTACACACTTCTAGTGTTCGGATACGTGTATTAGCAACGCATATTCTTTCTTTTACTAACCAAGTGGTGGGGGGACAATTTCCATTTGCTTTACCAACACCATACACGCCAGGACTATGTGCAATAGGAATAGTGGAAGAAGTAGCGGAAGATGTGACGGATATCAGGATTGGACAAAAAGTATTTTGCAGTCCACTCATTTCCTCCAGAAATAACACTACGAACCCAGAGCGGATTTTAAAAGGCTGGATTGGTTTGACTGCTAATTGTGAGAACTTATTAAACCAATGGAAAGAAGGTACATTTGCCCAGCAGGCTGTTTATCCAGTTGAATGTGTTACACCGATTGACCATATCAGTCATTACGACGATGCTCATCTCGCTTGTATGTATTATTTAAGTATTGCATATGGTGCTTTTCTGCGGAGCAATTTTTCTCCTGGTCAATCTGTCGTCATCAATGGTGCAACAGGTAATTTAGGGACTGCTTCTGTACTCGTCGCTCTAGCACTGGGAGTATCCAAAATTTATGCTGTTGGAAGAAACATAGATGTCCTTCAATCCATTTCAAAGTTAAATCCAAAACGTATTCAAAGCATCCCTTTACCAGATCAGGAAGGGGATTATGAGACTATATTTGCTTCTAATATTGGAGAAGCAGATGTCCTCATTGATGTTGTCGGGTTAATGAATCATTCATCACTTGTAAATGCAGGATTATCTATATTAAAACAAAAAGGAACGGCTGTATTTGCTGGAGGTGTATTAGTAGATATTCCTCTGTCTTACCTTACTGTTCTCACAAAAGAACTTACGATTACAGGGTCTTCCATGTATCCCAATGATGCACCTGCGGAAATTGCCAGCCTAATTCAAGCGGGATTATTGGATATTACTGCATTTCAACCAAATACGTATCCATTGCATGATATTAATCACGCTATTGCAGAAGCAGCTACTGCTCGTGGACTTCATTTTAGCATCCTAAAACCATAGGAATAGAGGCGCATGGGATGAGTGACAAAGTTATTCTAATAACTGGTTCAACAGATGGAATTGGCAAACAGACTGCTATAGCACTAGCAGACAGAGGCTTTACGGTTCTTCTTCATGGCAGAAGTGCGGAACGTGGTGCTGCTGTATTGGAAGAAATTCAAAAACGTACGGGAAATAAAAACTTAAAATATTATCTTGCTGATTTTTCTTCTCTTATGGAATTATATCGAGTTGCAGATCAAATAACCAAAGATTACCCTACTATAGATATATTGATTAACAATGCTGGCATCGGGAGTGGCAATTTAAACGATCATCAAAGAAAATTCAGCCAAGATGGATATGAATTGCGCCTTGCAGTCAATTATTTAGCACCATTTTTATTAACCAATCTTTTGCTTCCAAACTTAAAACAATCATTGTCAGCAAGAATTATAAATGTGTCTTCCGTTGGACAAGATCCCATTGATTTATCCAATATCATGTTAGAACAGAATTATTCTCCTTTTCATGCTTACAAACGCAGTAAACTGGCACTTACCGCATTTACATTTTTATTAGCAAAAAAATGTGCTGATTATCCCATAACAGTAAACTGTCTCCACCCTGGTTCCTTACTCAATACAAAAATGGTACGAGAGAGTAAAGTCCTGCCATTGGGTCGTGTTAAAACTGGTGCTGATGCCATTTTACATCTTACCCTTTTCCCAAAACTAGAAAAGGTAACGGGAGAATACTTTGATAAGAAAACAAAAGCAAGGGCAAATTATCAAGCTTATGATGAAAAATTCCAGCTCGATCTATGGGGATTAAGTGAAAAACTAACAAAAGTACAAGAGATATAATTCCATAACAGAGGGCACCCCAGACTATGTCAACGGTCTGGGGTGTTTGTGCTCTATCCTCCAACGGGATTTATCGTTTCCAAGTGCCTGCTCCTCGTGTGAGCAGTGACCATAGCTTGACAGGAAGCAGGAGAGTAGTGTGGATAGCTCCATACACTACTGTGAAGTGCAATGCGGCAGCCATCGACATTCCCTTGATGTCTCGAACTGCCGAGTAGGTGATCATCGCCCGAATGAGGATCATCAGCATGAGCGCCATCCCGCTTCCTGTATTACCCCACACCATCCATTCGACGAGGCAGAGGATGGAAGTGATTAGGAACAGAAAGGGGAAGATCATTCGGTTCACACCAGCCAGCAACGGGTACCAGCCAGCCTTATAAGCGGATCGAAGCGTCATCACGCAGTCCCGGTACTTGTCCCGGTTCCAGCGTGCCTGCTGCTGCAAATAGCCAGAAAGGGTTACAGGGACAGTGGTGGTGACGACAGCTTGATCAGCGTAGGCGATTCGGTACCCTCTCTGGATACAGAGGTTGGTAAGGTATAGATCATCACCATTCGAACACAATTTACCCTTGTACCGCTGGTTTTGGTAATCCTCCCAGACCTCTTCGAGGAAGGGAGTGGAGTAGAAAGATGCCGGACCAGGCACCAACCAGACGTATCCAAAAATGCTCTCGGACGCACGCTCAACGGATGTGCCAAGCGAGTAACGGATCACCAGCAGCCGAGTCATCCAGCTGGCAGCAGGGTTGGAAACACCCATATTGCCGCAGACTCCTGCCACGCCATCAAACATTTTCGCGAGGAAATGCTTGATAATGTGCTTGTTGGGAAGACAGTCACTGTCGACGAAGTAGATGTAACCGCAAGCCGTTTTGGCAAGCTGGAAGGCGCGGTTCTGTGCTCTGCGCTTTCCTTCATTGGGATGGCCAGTGATGACTGTCCAGTTAGGAAGATTGGCGTATTCCGAAAGTAGCTTCTCGAATTTTTCCCGTTTCTCTTCCTGACCCACTTTCCTGAAAGAGCCGTCATTGACGACGTAAACTTCTAGGAGGTGTTGTGGATAACGGAGTTTTTTGATCCTCGCTAGTGTCTTTCGAAAACTGTAGAGTTTCTCGTTGAAGACAGGAACAATAACTCCCACCTTAGGCAGCTCTGTAGTTAAATCATGAGGTGTTTCCTGTTCGATTGCTCTAAGGGTGTATTCCTGTGTGTACTGGTGCTGGTACACAGCATGCACCAGGCTTCCTGTGATGTACAGGAAAGCGAGCACTTGGGCTAGCATATTTTTCCCATCTAAAGAGGACGAGGACAGGTAATTAGTGAGCTTTACACTAATCGGTACCCTCATTATATGGGTTGCATAAAGGCTGGTAAATGTTTTCTTGCAAAATTAAACATGCAAAATCAATTGCGCAATCGAAAAGTAAATGATTAACCCAGTACCATCGACTAATGTAGAGATCAATGGACCAGAAACAACCGCTGGATCGATTTTTAAACGATGTAATAATAAAGGTAAAAAGGCTGAGACAAGAGACGACCACAGAACAATTGCTAAAGCGGATAAAGCGACGACATATCCGATATTTAACTCGACATGCAGCAACAGTGCACGAATATATGCGACAATCCCGAGACACACACCGAGCAGCACCCCTGTGAGAAGCTCTTTTTTAATCACGCGAAATACATCTTTAAAAGCTACTTCTCCAACTCCGAGTGCTCGTACCAGTGTGCTGACAATCTGTGAACCTGTATTACCACCTGTTCCAATTAACAAAGGGATAAAGAAAGATAGTGCAACTACCTGATTTACTGCATTTTGATAATGGGAAAGTACATTGGAAGTATAAGCACCGCCGATAAACAATACCAATAACCAGATGATCCGTTTATTGAATAACTGAAAACTGCTCGTCTTAAAATACGTATCTTCTAATGGCTGGCTTCCTCCTAATTTTTGAAAATCTTCTGTTGCTTCTTCTTGAATGACATCAAATACATCATCGACGGTGATAATTCCAACAAGTCTTCGTTCATGGTTGATGACCGGCAGCGCCATCAAATCATATCGGGATAAGATAATAGCTACTTCTTCTTGTTCCATTTCAGCAGGAACACAGACTACATCTTCAGTCACGATGTTTTCCAATTTCGTATCAGGTGAGGCGAAAATCAATTCTTTTAAAGAAACGACACCTACTAGAATTCCGCGGGTATCGGTGACGTAAATATAGGAAACGAGCTCTGCCTCATGACCGACTTTGCGAATATGCTGTAATGTCTGCTCTATATTCCAGTACGTTCTTGCAGAAATAAAATCAACTGTCATCAAACTTCCCGCAGTATTTTCTGGGTAGGTCATCAGTTGATTGATTTTTCTCCGATAGTCCAAAGGAAGCAGATCGAGTAAACGTTCTGCTTGGAGGGGATGGATGGCAAGCAGCATATCGACTACTGTGTCACTGGACATTTGTTTAAACAGAGGTGTGGAAAAGGAAATCGGTAAGTGCTGCAAAATATGATATTGCAACTCAGGGTCCAAGTATTCGATTGTTTCTGCGGCTAATGAGATCGGGATCAAAGGAAGAAGCTGTAACCGTTCTTCATGTTCTAATCCTTTGACTACTTCAGCGATGTCATAAGGTTGTAAGGGATTAAGTAATTCATATACATCTGTAGATTCGTCTTTAAGATTTATGCGGATTTGATCTTGTAACAGTGTATAATTCAAACCTAGATCCCTCCAAGTGAATAAGTCGGTCTTAGTATGTTCATCTTGGGCAGGTGGTATAAATGTGTGTTTATCAAATGATAGCTGAAGGGAAAAGAAAGATATAACTACAAAAAGGGGTGAGTCACGTTGAGTGAGCAAAAAGATTTGGAATACGCGATTGAGGAAATAACGGAGATTGCGACTCACTTTGGGCTTGATTTTTATCCCATGCGCTATGAGATTTGCCCAGCAGATATCATCTATACATTTGGCGCTTATGGAATGCCGACTCGTTTTTCTCACTGGAGTTTTGGTAAGGCTTTTCACAAGATGAAGCTTTCGTATGATTTTAACTTGAGTAAAATCTATGAGCTGGTGATCAACTCTAACCCCTGCTATGCTTTCTTATTAAAAGGAAATAGTCTCATTCAAAATAAACTGATTGTTGCCCACGTATTGGCACACTGCGATTTTTTCAAAAATAACTACCGTTTTTCTAAAACATCTCGGGATATGGTCGAAAGCATGTCAGCAAGTGCAGAACGGATTCGAGAATATGAACTGACTTACGGGAAAGATGAGGTAGAACAATTTTTGGATCATGTGCTTGCGGTTCAAGAACATATTAATCCCAGCATACTCGCCCCTAAACCGAGGAGGCATTCTACTAAAATAGAGGGGCAAAAAGCAACTCCTTATGATGATCTATGGAAGTTAGACGGCGAAGAAGAACCCCAAAAACCGAGCTTAACTCGGAGTTTCCCGGAAAAACCGGAGAAAGATATATTGCTTTTTATTATGAACCACAGTCGAGTACTGCAAGATTGGCATCAAGATATTTTGACGATTTTGCGAGAAGAAATGCTTTATTTTTGGCCGCAACTCGAAACGAAAATTATGAATGAAGGCTGGGCGTCCTATTGGCATATTCGCATTATGCGTGAGCTCGATTTGACAGAAGCAGAAACCATTGAATTTGCCAAGTTAAACGCATCTGTCTTACAACCGTCTACTACGTCAATCAACCCTTATTACTTGGGGTTGAAAATGCTGGAAGATATCGAGCGACGCTGGGATAATCCGACAGAAGAAGAAATCAAACTGCTGGGAAGAAAGCCCAGTCAAGGCAGAGAGAAGCTGTTTGAAGTACGGGAATTGGATTCGGATATCTCTTTTATCCGCAATTATTTAACCAAAGATTTAGTAGATAAGCTGGATATGTATGTGTTCCAAAAACAAGGGAATGATTGGAAAGTTTCCGATAAAGACTGGGAAAATGTGCGTGATCAATTGGTGACTAGCCGAGTGAATGGCGGCCATCCTGTCATCATGGTAAAAGATGGAGATTACGCCCGCAATGGGGAATTGTTTTTGCATCACTTGTATGAGGGAATGGAGCTTGATGTGAAGTATTTGGAGAAAACACTCCCCCATGTTTATGAGCTCTGGGGAAGAAATGTCCATTTGCAGACTGTGATCGATAAACGAGATGTCGTCTTTAGTTACAATGGCAAGAAATGTGTGCGCAGGTTTTTATAAAATCGGCGACGGCTCCCACTGCTGTGCAGGGGAGCCGTCTTCTCATTCAGAGAGGTCCGTCAGAACTCGGGCTGACCGGAACCGCCCTTGCTCTTGCTGTCGCCCTCCCCGGGCGTCTGGGGAGGGTTCTCCGGCGGGTCGGTGACACTGAACATGTCGTTCCTCCTGAATCCATGAGAGTACCGCTTGCCGGGTACTCTTCCTCTATAGTATATCTACTTTTATATTTATTTTCTACATATTCTAAAAGCAAATCAGTTTGTGGAGTTTACATATTTTCCCTAAAAATTTAAGGTATATCTATGTTACAATAAAATTAACTTCCGGAAGAACATGTAATCTAAAGGAGGATTTGATGCTTAATCATAAAAACATCAAAATAGGTATTGTAACATTATCCGCTATGGCCATTTCTACATTTGCATTTCCATTTGTGCAAAGTAATGCTGCTGCTGCAAGTACAAGTAGCACGATGTCGCGTGTTAACCAAATGTACTACAGTATAACTGGTAAACAAGCGCCTACTGCTCATTCAAATACAAGTTCCAGCACCAATAGTGGAAGTAGTTCTAGTAATACAGGTACCAATAATTCTACTTCTAATAACAACTCCAGTTCCAGCAACACAGGCTCTACTGGAAGCACAGGTAATACAGGTTCTACAAGTAATACAGGTTCTACTACTGATAATGGATCAACAGACCAATCAAGTAATGCTCTAGCTGACAAGATTATCGCGACTGGGGAAAAATACCTGGGCACTCCTTACCAATATGGGGCTGCATCTGGTCAGACGAAGACTTTTGATTGCTCGTCCTTTACTCAGTATGTATTTAAACAAAATGGAATCAGCTTACTTCGCAGTTCCCGTCAACAGTACACCCAAGGTACAAGTGTAGCACGTGATCAAATCAAAAAAGGAGATCTATTGTTCTTCTCTACCTCTAGCTCTGGAGGGCAAATTGCACACGTTGGTATCTACGCTGGTAATAACCAGATTCTCCACACTTGGGGATCAAAAGGTGTACAATATGAGAGTTTAGATCATGCTTGGTTAAAACAAGGTTATATTGGCGCTAAGCGCGTTATAAAATAAAGAAAAAATCCGTGAATGTTTCACGGATTTTTTTCTTATCAAGAAGAATCAGCAATCTTGAGCTGGTTCTTTGTTATATTCATTCCACTAAGTACCACAATAGGTAACATATGCTGTTGGTTGCTCAGATGGCAGGAAGTATGCTTCTTGCTCAGCAGAGTGGGCATAAGGATGGGAAAGGGCTTGGAGAAGCCGGTTCATCACATCGTAATCTTCGCTTCCTACCGCCGCTTCAAGCGCTTCTTCCACTCGATGATTGCGGGGGATCACGGCAGGATTGCTACTTTTCATCAGTACTTGTGCTGTGTCAAATGATTCTTGTTGTTTTCCAAGTCTTTCATGCCATTTTGCATACCAAGCAGTAAATTCAACCGTTTCAAACAGTGCTTGCCCCTCTATGTTGTCAAAAGTCAATGCTCGAAACGTGTTGGTGTAGTCAGCTTTATATTGCTCCATCAGTTTCAAAAGTTCTTCTATTAAAGATTGGTCTTGTGGTTCTTCTAGGAATAATCCTAATTTTTCTCTCATGCCTTTGAGCCAATAATTGCGATATAAACTTGGAAAGTTGGAAATCGCTTCTTGAGCAATTTGGATCGCTTGTTCTTGATCATCATGCAGCAAAGGCAAGAGTGTTTCTGCAAAACGGGCAAGATTCCAATTCGCGATTTTCGGCTGATTTCCATAGGCATAGCGACCTTGCATATCAATGGATGAAAATACGGTTGCTGGGTCATATATATCCATAAATGCACAGGGCCCATAATCAATCGTTTCTCCGCTGATGGTCATGTTATCTGTATTCATGACACCATGTACAAAGCCTACTAATTGCCACTTCGCGATCAATGCCGCTTGGCGGTCCATCACTTTTTGCAAAAACAAAAAGAAACGATTTTCTTCATCTTGGATTTCTGGATAATGCCTTTGTATGGTGTAATCAGTAAAAATTTGAAGCTCCTCTTTCGATCTCCGATTTGCTGCATATTGGAAGGTTCCTACACGGATGTGACTAGAAGCAACCCGAGTTAAAACTGCACCAGGCAGCTCTGTTTCTCGATAGACGGGTTCACCAGTTTTCGTTACTGCTAGACTCCGGGTGGTAGGAATACCAAGCCCGTACATAGCTTCACTGATGATGTATTCACGAAGCATAGGACCAAGTGCAGCACGTCCATCGCCACCACGTGAGTATGGTGTAATACCTGCTCCCTTCAGCTGAATGTCAAATCGCTCTTTTGACGGTGTGATTTGCTCGCTGAGCAGTACAGCTCGTCCATCCCCTAACATCGTAAAATGTCCAAATTGATGTCCTGAATATGCTTGTGCAAGCGGGATAGAACCTTCTGGAATTCGGTTTCCAACCAATTCTTGTACTCCAGTATCGCTTTCCAATTGTGCGATGTTTAGTCCAAGAGACTTTGCCAATGGTCGGTTTAGTACGATTAAATTTGGTGAGTGTACAGGAGTTGGTTGAACTTCCGTAAAAAAAATATTTGGAAGATGTGTATAACTGTTATCTAAGTTCCATCCTTTGTTTGTCATAGGAGATCCTTTCTGTTTGTTATTCGTTTTCATTACTATTTCCCTAATCATTTTTTCATCTGTTTATTATACCCATCTAAAAGGAGTTACCGTAAGGGGTGGAAGTATAGTTCTTTTTTTTGTTTTTACTAAGTAATTAAAAATAAAAACTACTGACCTTTGGTCAGTAGTAAGGGCATTACTTTTAATGAAAACTAGTAGCAGCTGTATATTTTGCTTGAGTAAAATATGCTTTTGCTCGAGCTCTGTAAGGATCTTTATCCCAGATTTGCGGGGTGTAACAAGAAGTTTGCTTATACTGAACAGCTTTGTTTCCACCTGAGGAATTACAACTCTGTTCCCAACCACGAGGATTACCACGCTGTACATACGCATTGACATAGTTATTGGTTGGAGCAGGAGAATATAGTTTGACAAAAGCCCAAGCAGTGTGGCAATAAGCGCTTCCCCTTAATTGGATGTAGCCAATTGTTTTGTTATTATGCTTAATATAAGTAGTTTCATATATAATTAGTTTTTTGGAGGCACAACCAGTCGTGTAGGGATTGGTACCGTCTTTTGGCATAGCACTCACGGATTTAGAACCAATACTGAGTGTAGAAACAAAGATAGAAAGAGCGATAATAAAGCTGAAACCAAGGTAGCTTAGCTTATTCAAAATAATTCCACCTCCTAATTTTCCTAATTCAATAGGATATTTAAATTATAATAGAAGTATTGTTATAAATATTAAAAATATATAACATTATGATGACTTTCCGATTAAATTATACAAAGTTATGAAGAGCGATAAAAAAGCACATTCTTTTTAAGAATGTGCTTTTTTATTGAATGTCATTTGGATCATAGTCTCCGCCGCCTAACCATAACGTCGGCTTACCCGTTGGTCCTTTGAATAAGGAAAACGCTCGTAATCCACAACGAAAACATAATTTCAAACTAGCTGCATTATCACATGCCACTTTTGTATATACTTTCCCTAATCTTTCTTTTGCCTCCATCAGGAGTGCTTCCCCGACTCCTTGCTTCCGATATCGAGGATGAACAGCGGTAATCGCTTCCTCGATCCCATAACGGCTGAAGATCATCACTCCAGCTAATTGTTTCTCTTCTAAAGCGACAAGTGCAATGGAACCAGGTGTGTCTTCGTTTTCGCTCGTTGTAATACGAGATAACCAACGGAGAGCCCGGTGGGTAATTCTACCTTCGCCATTTTTACGCAAAAATAAGATTATCTTCTGTCGATATGGTTGGAGGTTTGGTAATGTAAAGGTAGTTATTTTCATTCCGAAACAACCCTTCGTCGATAAGATGGAAAACCAGACAAATAGAGTGCATATTCTAATATTCTACGTAATGATCTGGCGCGAATTATCGGTTCATCGAATTTCTGTGGTTTGGCGTTTGCTTCAAAAAACCATAGTTTTCCGAGTTTATCAATACCAATATCCATCGACATTTCTCCAAGTGTTTCTCCTGTTTTTTCCTCGATTTCTTTTGCGAATGAAATGCCAAGTTGTTCTAAACGCTGCTGAAGTGTTTCCTTTTGCCGTGGGAAAGTACTAACTAATACCCGTTCTAAGCTTTCAATCCTTCCCCCCATTGGTACATGGGTTGAAATAGCTCTTTGCCCTGCAATGCGCACCCCAATTCCGGATATTTTCCAATTTGCTGTCCCATCTTTTTGCACCAACATGCGAATATCAAAGGGTCTATCTTGGTAAGTTGCGAGTTCAATAGCTTGTTGGAGAAGATAAGGTCTGTTTTTGGTGCGCTTTTTGATCTGTTCATATACTTGTGGCAGCTTAGAAATGTTTAGGCGTTGTTTTTGCTTTTTTGTTTGGTAAGTAAGGGTATATGGTCCATTTCCTTCCACTTTCATCATGCCGATACCTGCTTTTCCCTCTATCGGTTTTAGGATCAATGATGTGTGTTGGAGCATCATTTGGCGGAAAGAGGCATAGTCAGATAACTTGGTTGTAGCAGGCAGGTGAGTCTGGCAAGCCGTTGTATTCAAATCCTTGTATAGGGACCATTTATTGAAAAAATAAGGGTTAAAAATAGGCACTTTTTTTTGTTTTAAATACTTGATCGCTTGGATGACCTCGTTAGATCTTTCTTCGCTGCGATAAGGTACACGGTTATAGATGACATTTGGAAATGGCAGCAGTTTTTGGTGAAATTGTGGCCTTGGTTTCGAGTTCTGCAAGAGATAGCCATTTACAAACGATTTTTCTTCTTGAATTCCTTTTGGAGTCAAGACATATACCGTTATTCCCAGCTGTTTTCCCATTTGGATCAAATCTGCAAAATTTTGGTGGTTTCCTGCAAATGGTGTTCTGCGATCACTTGTTAAGATTGCTACAAAAGGTCCTAATTGATAGCTGCCCTGTGCTGTTTTTTTCCTTCTTACAGGTAAATGATTGATCTTCCGAAGTGGTGCCGGATGTTTTTGGACTTGAATAAGGCTTGATAGATTGTCTCCAAGTGATACATCTATTGGTTTTTGGCTCGTATTTTTGTTCGGTTTTATTGGATAGTATAGCAAAGGAGAGGAGGAAGTATTTAATTCTAACAAACCGATTTTAGGTATTTGCATGATTTTCCTCCTCCCTATACAAATTGAGCTAATTTCATGCTGTAGTCTGTGATGCATTTAGCCGATTGGCGACCGGCTTCTCGTAAACTTGGGTGATCGAAAATATGTCTTCCTGGTTTGGCATTGCATTCGAATAACCAAATTCGATCATCCTGATCAATCCCCATATCCATTCCGATCTCACCTAATGGACCATCTGCATTTTCTTCTAATACTTCTGCGATACGAATGGCCGTATCTTCCAATGATTGCAGTATTTGTTTGGACCTGTCACCGAAGTTTTTTTCAAAAAGTTGTCGGGTTGATAGTAGTGTTCCTCCAGTTCGAACATGGGTGGTAACAGAACCAACACCTGCTAATTTGCTGCCAATTCCCACTACTTTCCAATCATCCGAGCTGTCTTTGTGAATATGGACTCGAAAATCGACAGGCCGGTTTTGGATACGGATTAGTCGAATTCCTTGTTGGGCGAGATATCCTTTAAATCTTTGTTTGTTTTTGCGGAAGTAGTGAGATAAAAGGGATTCAAGTGTCGTAAATCGGTGAAGAACATTTCGTTCTCCTCCATGAAAACGACAAAAGTATCCTTTTGAAGGAGAGTAGGTAATACGGAATATTCCAAGCCCGAGACTGCCGCGAATCGGTTTTAAGTAGACCATCTCATGTTCTTCTAACATCTGTTGCAGAGTTTGAATGGAAGGAGACAAAACGGTTTCAGGGATATAATTTTTTGTTTCTTCATTCTGAAACAACCATTCGTGAACAGACCATTTATTAAAGAAGCCTTGATTAAATATTTGGCATTTGGTAAGTGATTTCAAACGACTAATACAGCTTTGTACTTGGGCTAGATTTTCCGATTTCCGATTTGGAATTCTTTCATAAATCACATCTGGGAGAGGAGACACATGTTTCATCCATTTTCCCAATCGAAAATACCAAGCTGTAACCACTTTATTTTGCCAATCGATCATTTCAGGGGTAAATACATAGATGATTGGTTTTTCACTGTCTCCAGCTTGGATAAAGCTTCGAAATAAAGATGATCTTCCTCCGAAAGGCATTGCGATATTGGCTTGGAATCCTGTAGTTAATATACCAATCACTGGTCCAAATTTAAGAGTGCGATTTTGGACGAGAACTCGCATTTTACCAGTGTGAGGTAGAGATAATTGTCTTGCTATTGAAGGCGTGAAGATAATTTTTTCTGCTGTTGTTTTGGTAGCAATGACCCTAGTGATAACAGATCGATTGCCGATCTCCACTTTGATAGACTGCCCATCAAAAAAACCAAATTGGTCACATAATGTTAAAGGCATAAAAATTGCTTTTGCAGGAGTAGTGTGTGATAGCTGCGTTTGACAGATGATTGAATTCATCAATATCCTCCTACTTTCTGGGAAAGCAGAGCTTTTGCATATTGGATAGGAAGTTCCATGGAACGTTTCCTGATCTCTTTTTCGCCCGTCCGTAGGAAGACGGAGCGACCTGGTTTGGAGTTCACTTCAATAATCCAAACATGTGCATCGCGATCGATTCCTACATCAAGTCCTAATTCCACTAACTTTCCATGCTGATTTTCGATATGTGGGGGAACAATCAAAGCTATGTTGTCAATTTGTGCATGGATAACTTCGATTTGTTCTTCATTGAAGTTATCTGCTAAAAAAGGCTCTAGCTTTTTCGCATCTCCACCCCCGTGTAAATTGGATGTGATGCTTTTTTCTTTTCCGATACGAATAGCTTTCCCTGTTGTTTCCCACTGCTGTTTTCCGTTTTTTTGTATCAATATTCGCAGATCAAAAGGAGAACTGTCTGCTGTTTGAAGTGATAAAAAGGGTTGAATCAAATATCGCGTTTTTTGAATAAATGTCTGTACCCATGCGACAAGTTGCCGCTGTGTTGGGATTTGCTTTTCAAATGGAAAGTTTGCTTTGTTTCTACCTCTGATATGATATCCATCTTGTACTTGTTCGATGGAAACTACTCCAATCCCATGACTTCCTCCGTTTGGTTTGATACAAACTTTTGGATACTGGTTTAACATGGAAAGGAAACTGCTGGGACCGTGGTAAATTTTAGTTTCTGGTAGATAGGGTTTAATTTCATCGTTAGTTTGAAGCATGTTGTAAGTCTGCATTTTTCCGCCTAGTGCTCGACCGAGAAACTGAACAGTTTTATCATGATGGATACGAAGTATATTGGCTCGATATTGTTGGAAGTGTGCTGTACTGGTGTAATAACAACGATCATAAATGACGAATGGAAGAGCTTTTGTGCCAAATTTCCACCTATTTCCTTCCACATGCCACGCTGGGACTGTTCGGCTTTCCCAATTGATGTGCAGAGGGTTAAAAATACATATTTCCAATTGATTTTGTTTTGCGATTTTGGCCAATTGAAAAAAATAGGCAGCTTCAGAAAAAGGAGGAACTTTTAACACGTTTTTTGGTGTACAGACAATGATTCCGATTGTGCGATAGAGCTTTTTGGATATCATCGTCGTCTCCTCCTCGCTGGTCTGGAACTACGAATTCCCGCTAAAAAATGGATATAATCAAATAACTTGTGTACAGATGGACGTATTTTTACTTCTTGGTTTAAGACAGTATCATCTGTTTTAGATGGTTTTGAATTAATTTCTAATAACCATATTCGCCCTTTTGTATCGAGTGCAAGGTCAATTCCTAATTCTGCAAAATGTCCGTTTGCGTGTTGTTCAAATGCGTTAGCAATCTTCATTGCCGTTTGCCTGATATCATTACTTGTTGGTTTATGCTTTAAAGCTGGGAGTTCAGCCAATACTTCATGGACTTTGCGAAGTGTTCCCCCACGAGCTAGATTGGATACAATCTGCCGATCATTTGCAATTCGAGCTACAGCAGATGTGACAGACCATTTACCCTCTTTATTTTTTTGGGTGAGGACACGAAAATCAACGGGTCGTTTATCATAAGTGATCAATGATAACCCCTGCTGGATGATATAGGGTTGTTTTTTAATACGATGGGCTAATATTTTGCCTAGTTCTAAGAAGGAATTCGTCGTTTGTGTATGTGTTCCGTTAGGTGTGGCATATTGGTAGAGATAAGTTTGATGGGATCTGCTTAGGCGGATAATTCCGCCACCAAGACTTCCATTGGTGGGTTTTAGATAAAGGCAAGGAAAATGGGTAAGCGATTCTTTTACCTTTTTTAAGCTGTATCGAATGGTTTTTGGTAGCATAGATGAAATAGATTTATCTTGCTTTAAAATATCGTGTACTTGCCACTTATCCAGAAAACGTTCATTAAACATAGGAATCTGATGATAACTAGTCAATTTTTCTAGTTTCTTTTGCACATTAACTTGTTCTTCAATTCGACGCGACGTGATTCGATTGTAAATGATATCTGGATAAGGAATTTTCGTGATGACCCATTTTCCTTTTTCTTTTACCCAAGCAGTAATCAATCGTGTTTCTAGTTCAATTTTATTTGGTTGAAAAACAGCTACCGTAGTGCCACGAGCAATGCCAGCCAGTACACATTCATCCAAAAATTTAGTGAGCGGTCCTAGGACATGTTCTTGTTTTGAGTTAGGTGTGGTGTTGATTAACACTCCAAACAATGGCCCGAATTTTAAGCTCATCGCTTTCTCATCATACTGTGCGTAAATAGAAGGTTGTGATCGCAAGTTCAATTTTTCCGCTAGTTTTTCATGGATACGCACCAAGTTACCAGAACGATTACTCAAGGAAAGATAAGCCGTATCAGCTGCATTTCCAAAAGTAACCCAAAAAGGTTGCTCTTTTATGCCAAGGGCTAGGGCCACTGAGCGACTCATGATGATATTGCTGTCATTTGTAAACTGATGCTCCGGAACAATTTGTAGCTGTATTTTTTGTAGCCCCATAAAAATCCCCTTCCCAAGCGGTAACTAATGGTATGCTATGTAGGCAAGTATCAAGGGGTGCTTAAAACGGGCTTTTTAAGTTTTAGGAGAGTGTGAAGCAAGTTTAGTGAAAAGATGATGATGAATATAAAGTTTTATCAAATTTATAATCCGAAATTAGCAAATTATATATGAGATACTACTTTGATTTAGCATATTAATATGGTAAATTTTAAAAAATAAATAATTCTATGTGAGTACTAGAAAGGATTATGATATGCTTGAACTAGTTAATCGCCACCAAGGAGCGATTGTTCTACTACTTTGTTGGTAGATTCATGAAAGGTAACATGATGAACGTTATTGACACGTACCTGACCGATGCTGCCAAGCTGTACCGGAACTATGTCTCCCGGGAAGATCTCTCCACTGATGCAACTCTGGTCAACTTCCGGATCTTCCCACTCCTGTTTGACGGGAAGTTGGAAGAGGCATATGACCTGATGAAGCAGATCAACAGCGACTCGCTCCGTGAGGAGCTTCAGTGTGAACTGTTGGAGCTCATGATCAAGGCCATGTCGGAATCCTGCCGGTCCCTCAATGACTTCTACAAGAGTGAAGCGAGCGAATTTGCTCTCTGGTTCGTGAAGAAGGATTTGGATCGAAAGGAGTTCCTTGTCCGCGAGCTGATTCTCAAGGAGATTTGGAGGGGTAACCCGACGATGTCGTTCCATTGGACGATTATTTTCGGGTTCTCTCAGGAGAAGCTGAATGCAACGGTTCGTGGCGCGATATGCCGTTTGGTTGAGGCATTCTGAACCAAACGGTGTGCTTCGGCTGGGGAAGGATAGCAATATCTTGACCCAGCCGAATCCATTTATTAGGATAGGTACAAGACTGCATCTTGAGGATGTAGTTTTTTTAATAGGGAGGGCAATACCGATGAAAATCACTTATCATGGACAATCCTGCATCGAGATACATACAAATGAATTCAGCTTGATTATCGATCCATTTTTAACAGGAAATCCTTTAGCTGATATCTCAGCTGATCAGGTAAAGGTTGACTATATTTTATTGACACATGGACACGGGGATCACCTCGGAGACACGATCCCGATTGCCAAAAAAAATAATGCTAAAGTGATTGCACCTGTGGAACTCGCTACATGGTTGTCTTGGCAAGGACTAGACACATATGGGATGAACATTGGTGGAAGCCATGATTTCCCATTTGGCCGAGTAAAGCTAACATTAGCTCACCACAGTTCTTCTTTTGAGGATTATGAAAAGAAAGAGATTATTTATTTAGGTAATCCTGCTGGTATTTTACTTCAAATAGAAGGAAAGACCATCTATCATGCTGGGGATACGTCTTTGTTTTCGGATATGAAATTAATAGGTATGCAAAGCGACATCGATTTCGCATTTTTGCCGATCGGAGATTATTTTACAATGGGTCCAGAGGATGCTTTGATTGCAGCAGAGTGGATTGATGCCAAACAAGTAATACCAATCCATTACAATACTTTTCCTGTAATTGAACAAGATGCTTCCAAATTTATTACCAACCTTCGGTATAAAGGTTTATCTGGAGTAGTATTACAGCCAGGTGAATCCATAGACGGATAAGCTCGTCTATTTTACCATCATCTTTCATATAGTAGAAAAAGGTGGTGGAGAGTATGCAGTTTTTTACTTTGACAAAAATTTTCGGTGGAATAGGTTTAATTATCTTTGCTGTCCCTCGGTTAGAATGGGATACACAGTTACAAATTTTATTTTCCAGTATCTGGGTTTTATTTACGCTATTTTATGTCATTGCCAACTGGAATGCATGGAAACAGACGGCTAAAAAGTTACAAAGACAAAAGGAGTATCAGTGGAGACAAAATTGGCTGCAACATAAGAGGAAACAACGAGGCTTGGGAAAATCATATTAAAAAAGTACAGGAGAATATTCCCTGTACTTTTATTTTTGTTGCATTTGTTGATTCGCATGGCGTTTCATTTTAAAGGAATAGTATACATTTACGACACCAATCAGTAAGATAAGAGTTGTGAATATTTTTCCAAGTATAGGAAGTTTAAAGGTGAAGAGATGGATGGATAAGGCTGCAAATAAAATTCCCATACTTAAATTCATATAGCTTCTAGAAAGGAGAGCATTTGCTCCCTTTCGTCGCGAAACAATGCTAAAATAGATAGTACTACAAAATGTCAGGATCATGATGACGATGAGAATTAATGTTAGTGTTACCATGAATTCCTCCAATTAAAGGCGTGAAGAAACGCCGCCATCTTTCAATGGGGCGTTATTTATCTTCACTCTAATAGTGAGTTTGCTTTACGAATTGTTATCTTCTAAACGCTCTTCGGGGATAAACCAACATCCAATTGGCGTACGGTCGATGAGTACTTTTTTTCCAAGGTTGGAAAGTTCTTTTTCAATGTAATTTGCTACTTCTTCGGTTTCTGTATAAACAGAGTATCCATTCTTTAGTTTTTCCAACTTTTCCCTCGCAAGCCGCTTACGACTTATAATCATAATTTGGTTCCCCCTTTCCAAGATTTATATACTAATATCATACCCGAAATGAAGGGATTATGAAACCGATCTAGAGAAGAAATACGTCAATCTTTTAAAATTTAACAGATTTATTCACAATTAATCTTTGTCAGAGAGGAGTTTTTCAGCAAAATGGACGGAAATTCGTTTGTACATTTACATGTTCATACTGAATATAGTTTGCTAGATGGAGCCTCTCGATTGGAGGAAGTGATACGGAAGGCAAAAGATTTAGGGATGGATAGTTTAGCGATTACGGATCACGGCTCCATGTATGGAGTGATACCATTTTATCAACTGTGTAAAAAAAATGGAATAAAACCGATTATCGGATGTGAGATGTATCTGACAGCTGGTCATTATCAAGATCGCCCAAAACGGAAAGATGCGAAAAACAACCATCTCTTATTAATAGCAGAAACGAATCAAGGATATCAAAATTTAATGAAGTTAGTAACAGAAGCACAGCTTAGAGGTTTTCATTATCGCCCGCGGATTGATAAACAATTATTACGACAGTATTCGGCAGGCTTGATTGCAACCAGTTCTTGCCTTGCAGGCGAGATACCAAGAGCTATTTTGCAAGATGATTTGAAACAAGCGAAGCAATTATTAGAAGAATATCTCGATATTTTTGGAAAGGATCATTTTTTTCTAGAGTTACAGAATCATCAGGTATGGGAACAACAAAAAGTAAACCAAGTTCTCATAGAATGGGCGAAGCAATATGATCTTTCGCTCATTGCTACAAATGATGTTCACTATACCAATAAACAAGACACACATACCCATGATTGCCTTTTGTGTATTGGAACAGGCAGTAAACTAGCAGATGAAAATCGATTTCGATTTGATACCGATCAAGTTTATTTAAAATCAGCGGAAGAAATGGCTGCTTTGTTTCCTCATGTTCCAGAGGCCATCCACAATACAGGAAAAGTTGCAAATCGCTGCAATGTTCATCTATCCCTTGGAGAAATTTTGTTACCAGCATTTCCAGTTCCTGATAGCCTTTCACCAAAAGAATATCTCGCAGCTCTATGTCAAAAAGGTTTGCCAAAGCGATATCAAGAGCCTGATGAAACCATTATCAAGCGACTGGATTATGAATTAAGTGTCATCGATCAGATGGGTTTTAATGATTACTTTTTAATTGTTTGGGATTTGGTTCGTTTTGCATGGACACAAGGAATTGCCGTAGGTCCTGGAAGGGGATCAGCTGCTGGAAGTTTAGTAGCTTATTTGTTAGGAATTACACAGGTTGACCCCATTCGCTATGAGCTGCTGTTCGAGCGATTTCTGAATCCAGAACGAATCAATCTGCCCGATATTGATATTGATTTTGACTATGAACGAAGAGATGAAGTGATTGAATATGCAAGAAAACGATTTGGAGAAGACCGAGTTGCACAGATCATTACGTTTGGAACAATGGCTCCAAGGGCGGCAGTTCGTGATGTCGGGAGAGTTATGGAAATTCCTTATCAACAAGTGGACAAGCTCTCTAAGTATATTCCCGGAACACCTGGTATAACACTTGAGCAAGCGTTTAAACGTGAGCCCCTGCTTCAAGAGGAGATAGAGCAAAATCCTATAGTGGGACAGCTGTTTCAAACCGTCGCTAAGATCGAAGGGATTCCAAGGCATCCTTCTACCCATGCTGCCGGTATAGTCATTGCTCCATCTGCCCTCACCGACTATGTTCCCTTGCAAGAAGGCAGCGGGATTGGTCCGATCACCCAATATCCAATGGAATCTCTTGAGGCTATTGGACTATTAAAGATGGATCTATTAGGGCTTCGCTATTTGACTGTCATCGAACGTACGAAAAAGTTTATTCAACAGCAGACCGGAAAAACGTTTCAGTTTGATGATGAAATGAATGATTCTGCAACATATGCACTGCTTTCAAGCGGAGAAACAAGCGGCATATTTCAATTGGAATCAGCAGGAATGAGAAATGTGTTAAAAAAACTGGGGCCTTCCAATTTTGAAGATATTGTCGCAGTAAATGCGCTTTATCGTCCAGGTCCAATGGAGCAGATTCCACGTTTTATCCGAGCGAAATTTGGCCAAGAAGAAATTCATATGCCACACCCTGTTTTAACAGAAATTCTCCAAAATACTTATGGAATTATCGTTTACCAAGAGCAAATTATGCAGATTGCCTCGACTTTAGCTGGTTTTACATTAGGAGAAGCAGATATTCTTCGCCGAGCTGTAGGAAAGAAGAACAAAGAACTTTTACATGAACAGCGAATTGCTTTTGTGGAAGGTTGTGTGAAGCAAGGGTATAGTCGAGATTTGGGGAATGATGTTTACGATTTGATTGTTCGCTTTGCAGATTATGGATATAATCGCAGTCATTCTGTTGCCTATGCTGTACTCGCTTATCAGACTGCTTATCTCAAAGCAAATTATCCTGTTGCTTTTTTAACTGCCCTTCTTACTACAACTATAGGGAATCAAAATAAGATGGTGGAGTATTTAGAGGAAATAAAGAAAATGGGTATTCCTGTATTTCCTCCTAATGTGGAAACGAGCGGGGAGAATTTTACTATTTCGGAGAATGGAATATCTTTTGGTCTTGGTGCGATAAAAAACGTTGGTACTTTAGCGATTCGCTCAATTTTACAGGCTAGGGAACAAGGGCCTTTTCGAGATTTGTTTGATCTATGCGGGAGAATTAATCTGCGGTTGTGTAATAGTCGTGTACTAGAATCACTCATTAAAGTCGGGGCATTGGACGGTCTGCCCGGCAATCGAAAGCAGAAGTTAGCAGTGTTGGAAGATGCGATTCAAGCGAATCGCGATACTGGTGATCAGCTTCCATTGTTTCAAGAATTCCCATATGAAATAGTGTATCCTGATTTGGCACCTCATACTTTAATCGAACAGCTGGAAATGGAAAGAGAATTAATTGGGTTTTATTTATCAGGTCATCCACTAGATGCATATCCGCAAAGTGCTTTTACCGTTCATCAGCTGAGTAATTTATCTGATCATACAAAAGTAGAATTAGCCTTGTTGATTACGAGTGTAAAACTTGTGCAGACGAAAAAAGGTGACACGATGGCATTTGTGCAAGCTGGTGATAAAACAGGTTCAGTGGAACTTGTTGTGTTCCCCAATATATTTCAACACACTAGAATGTTCCTTCGAGAGAATCACATGATTGGGGTTTCCGCTGCTTTGCAAGTTTCCAATCAACAACCAAAGCTTATTGTAAATGACTTGTATTCATTAGAGTCTATGAACAAAGCAAAAAAGTTATATATTCGCATCTCTGAACAAGCGGAGAAAAAAGTTAAAATCATAAAAAATATTTTAGAAAATCATCCTGGTTCGATCTCTGTTTTCTTGTATTATGAACGAACAAAATCAACTTTGGAACTTCCTGTCACAGAACTAGGAATATTTCCAACTGATGATTGTTTAAAGGAACTCAACCAAATCGTAGGAAAAAATAACGTCAAACTAGTGTAGTTGTGAGAATATGATGTTTTTATGAATTGTAAATATTGTGATATAATAGAGTATATACATTCGCACTAGTTTACCCTTTGAAAGGGTGGTTATTTCTATGATTACATCTTTGGTTGTGTCTTTTTTTGTGCTAGTTGTGTTAATGTTCACTTCTATTATTTGTATAAGTAGAATATGCAACAGAAAAAAGAGTGGAAGAAGATCATATAAAAATAAACGTCGTCACTCATCTTGGTACCATTCCTGTAGTGGCGGTAGTTCGTGTAGTAGTAGTTCATGTGGAAGTAATTCATGTAACAGTAGTTCATGCAGCAGCAGTTCCTGTAGCAGCGGTGGTGGCAGTTCATGTGGTTCGTCATCTTAACAAGAAGACGAACCAGTTTTTTTCACATGTAAATATTAATTTTCATGAAATATGGCGTAAATCATTTATACCCTTGGAAGGGTTGGTGAGTCTTCATGATTTTTTTAATTGCGCTTATCATTTTGGTTTTGTTAATTTCTACATCAAGTGTTTGTGTAGCAAATATTTGTAAAAATGGGAAAAATGGAAGAAATGATTGGAATAACGATAGCTATGATTCTACTTGGCCTCATTCAGGTGGGAGTGGCTTTGGTAATCATTCGTCCTCCAATCATTCGAGCCATACAGATCAGGATAGCTCAAGTAGCGATTCGAGTGATAGTAATTCAAATCATAATCATTCAAATCATAATCATTCATGCAGTAGTAATTCATGCAGTAGTAATTCATGCAGCAGTAGTTCCTGTAGCAGTAGTTCATGCAGCAGTAGCTCAAGTAGTTGCAGTTCGAGTAGTTCATGCAGCAGTTCCAGCAGTGGAAGCTCATGCAGTTCGTCAACCTAATAGGGGCGATGTCTGATGGTTTGGGTTAATCCCAAACCAATCTTTTTATGTGGGAAAACAAGAATACAAAAGCTTATTTATTAATAGTGAAGATAAGATGCATAGCAAGTTGCCCTTAGTATATTCCTTTTTGTTATAATGTTTGGTATTATGAGTCGGAGTTTGCCACCCAGTGGACAAGTTGTGCTAAGCTGCTGAAGCAGCAAGCCTAAAGGAGCGGAAATGGTGACGAGTATTCGAGAGCAATCATTACAATTACATCAAGAGAAACAAGGAAAATTAGAGGTTCTATCGAAGGTTCCGGTAAAGAATGCACACGATTTAAGCTTGGCTTATTCACCAGGTGTTGCAGAACCATGTAAAGAAATTCATCAAAATCGAGAAAAAGTATATGACTATACGATGAAAGGGAACCTAGTAGGAGTAGTCTCAGATGGCACAGCAGTCTTAGGACTTGGTAATATCGGCCCACACGCTGCAATGCCTGTAATGGAAGGAAAAGCAGTGTTATTCAAGGCTTTTGCCGGTGTGGATGCTTTTCCCATTTGTATTGATACGACAGATGTAGATAAAATTGTAGAGACGGTCAAAGTTCTTGAGCCTACATTTGGTGGTATTAATTTAGAAGACATCGCTGCTCCGGCTTGTTTTGAAATTGAAGAGCGGTTAAAAGCAGAATTGAAAATCCCTGTGTTCCATGATGACCAACATGGCACCGCAATTGTAACAGTAGCAGGTTTAATCAATGCACTTAAAGTGGTAGATAAAGAAATGGGTGGAATTCGAGTTGTAATCAATGGTGCAGGTGCAGCTGGAATTTCGATCGTGAAATTATTAATTCATTTGGGTGTAAAAGATGTTATCCTTTGTGATAGCAAAGGTGCTATTTATGAAGGTCGTTCCAATGGTATGAACTCGATCAAAGAGGATATCGCGAAAATAACGAATCGAAGTCTTATTCAAGGTGATTTGCAGACCGCAATCCAAGATGCAGATGTCTTTATCGGTGTGTCAGTTGCAGGTGCTGTAACTGCTGATATGGTAAAATCAATGAATCGGGACCCGATTATTTTCGCTATGGCAAACCCTGATCCAGAAATCATGCCGGATGAGGCTATTGCTGCTGGTGCTAAAGTAGTTGGAACAGGTAGATCTGATTTTCCAAACCAAGTTAACAATGTACTTGCTTTTCCAGGCATTTTTCGAGGAGCTCTTGATGTCCGGGCAACACAAATTAATGAGGAAATGAAAGTGGCGGCAGCTTATGCAATTGCGAATTTGATTCCTGACTATGAACTTCGTCCTGATTATGTGATTCCTGCACCTTTTGATACAAGAGTTGCTCCACAAGTAGCACGAGATGTAGCAGCAGCAGCTATTCAAACGGGTGTAGCTCTAATACAAGCGAATCCTGATGACATATTGGAAAAAACAATACAACTAACAAATGCTGCTATCCAAAGCTAACAAACTTAACACTTTTATTCTCTTAGGGAAAAAGAGGTGAGACTCAGTGTCATTGAAGGATTTATTTCGTAAACAAAGAAAGTATGCCACTATCCCTTCGGAACAAGCGAAAAAAGAAATCCCTGAAGGGATTATGGAAAAATGCCCAAAATGTGGAACGATATGTATTGCCAAAGAGTTAGAGAAAAATCTAAAAGTATGTAACTCTTGTGGTTATCATTTTTCACTCAGTGCTCCAGAACGGATTGCTTCTCTCATTGATGAAGAGCGTTTCTTTCCATTCGATGAAGACCTGCGATCCGTAGATCCTTTGGAGTTTCCAGGTTATGTGAAAAAAATTGAACAAGATATCAAGAAAACGAATATGAACGAAGCGATCGTAACTGGTGAGGGAACAATCGGAGGCTATCCAGTTATCCTTGGGGTGATGGATTCTCGCTTTCGTATGGGAAGCATGGGCTCTGTTGTTGGAGAGAAAATAACGAGAGCGGCAGAACAGGCAGTGAAGAAGAAATATCCATTTATTCTTTTCTCCGCTTCAGGTGGTGCACGTATGCAAGAAGGAGCTCTTTCTTTGATGCAAATGGCAAAAACGACTGCTGCATTAGAAAGAATGAATCGGGAGAAAGTATTATTTGTTTCTGTTTTGACCAACCCCACTACTGGTGGAGTTTCCGCTAGTTTTTCTTCATTAGGAGATATTAATATTGCTGAACCAGGTGCGTTGATCGGTTTTGCCGGAAGACGTGTTATTGAGCAAACAGTTCGGCAAAAATTGCCTGATGATTTTCAAACTGCTGAGTTTCTATTAAAGAGAGGGCAATTAGATCAAGTTGTACCTCGTTTAGAGCTTCGTGACACTCTGATTAAAATTTTAGCATTTCATGCTTAGGGAGGGGAGAGTTTGAGTAATCCACTGTCCTTTGAGAAACCGATCGTAGAACTCAGAAATAAAATAGAAGAACTGCGTGCCTTTACAAGTGAGAAGTCTATCGATCTCAGTGAAGAGATTGAAACACTGGAAAAAAAGGCAGAAAGACTGGAAAAAGAAATTTATGGCAATCTGACAACTTGGCAAAAGGTACAAATCGCTAGACATGCTGGTCGTCCTACTACTTTGCACTATATTCATACTATTTTCACTGATTTTTTGGAGTTACATGGAGATCGTCTTTATGGCGATGATTCAGCTATTGTCGGCGGAATTGCCAAATTAAATGGGTTACCTGTCACTGTTATTGGACATGAGAGAGGGACAGATACCAAAGATAAGATCAGTCGTAATTTCGGTCTGCCTCATCCTGAAGGGTACCGGAAGGCACTGCGACTTATGGAGCAAGCCAATAAGTTCGGACGCCCTATCATCACTTTCATCGATACACAAGGTGCCCATCCTGGTATGGAAGCAGAAGAGAGAGGGCAGAGCGAAGCAATCGCTAGAAACCTAAGGGAAATGGCAGGATTTTCTGTGCCAATTATTTGTGTCATCACAGGTGAAGGTGGTAGTGGTGGGGCACTTGGTATCGGAGTTGGTAATAAATTGTTGATGTTAGAACATGCTTATTACTCTGTTATTTCTCCAGAAGGTGCAGCAACCATTCTTTGGCGGGATGCGTCCAAGGCTCAAGAAGCATCTGAGGCTTTGAAAATCACCTCTGATCACTTGCTTAATCTAGGTATTATCGATGAGATCATTGCAGAACCAAAAGGTGGAGCACATAAAGATCCAAATGAGCAAACCATTTTGATTAAACAAGCACTGCTCAAATACTTAGAACCATTGCTAGCGATGAGTGGAGAAGAGTTATTAGAAGATCGATACCAGAAATTTGCCCGTATTGGTGAGTTCTCTTCCGCTGTGTTAGAAGGAAAAGCATAAGAACTGTAGACATGTTGTCTACGGTTTTTTCATTTGATTTGGAGAGAAATTTGCTTTGAATGGGAGCCGTTTGGAAAAAATAAACATGTGGTTCATTGTTTTGTTGTTTTTTCTGAAGATGATATTGGATTAAGCTGAGAAAAAGGAGAAGTTAAATGAATTACAAGAAATCTGCATTAGTATTGATAGATTTGCAAAAAGGGATTGTTCCGATAGCATCAAATGGAGAAAAAATCGTTCGTAATGCAAAGCGACTTGTGGATCGCTTTCGTGAACGAGACGGTTTAATCATCTTTGTTCGGGTTGCCTTTCATGATGATAAAGACGCATTAAAACCAGCGTTAGATCAAAAAATACCTGATGCAAAACGCTCGGAAGATTGGGCAGAGTTAATTCCGCAACTTGAAATTTCAGCCCATGATTTTATTATCACGAAAAGACAATGGGGAGCATTTTTTGGAACAGAGCTCGATCTACAATTACCACGTCGGGGGATAGATACGATTGTGCTAGGTGGTATCTCTACGAACATAGGAGTAGAGACAACAGCAAGAGAAGCTTTTCAACTAGGATATAATCAAATATTTATAACGGATATAATGGGGGCAGCGAGTAAGGAAGAACATGAAGCTACTTGCAAATATATTTTCCCTAAAATTGGAAAACTGAGGACAGCAGAAACGTTTTTGTCAGAGTTTTAAGCTTTTCTCATTCAAATGAAGCAGGTCGTTTTTAAGTTGAGGGCAATGAATTCCCTCAGAGGTGAAATCATCAAATCCCATATGTTATTATAATAATAGGCCAATCAGGAGCCTGTTTCCGCCGATAAGAAAGGAAAGAGCAGTGGATACACTGGATGTACTTCCCCGTGATCTGATGGATCTTGAGGGAGGTGTCTACAGGGTAGGTCGATACCTGCGACCTCAGGTCGTCTGGTATGGTGATGAGTACAGTCCCACTCCTGTGGAAGCAGCCGAAATTGAGAAGGCTGGGCCCTTCGAGAAGGACAATCCGGTGTTTTTCGTCAAAGACACTTCGCCGGATGGTCTTTTCATCGTGGAGAGGAGTCGCTTCTCGCACAAGGCTGCGATGAACGGTACTACTGTCCCATTCAAGGTAGCAGTGAACATGGACCCGCTGCCGGTGACTTCGGATGGTTACTTTGTCCTTCCTCTGAGGATGAAGTCGGGAAAGAAGACGCTGACCATCACCGGTGAGATGATGATCGAGGAGGATTTCGACAAGTTCGCTCCTCCTCTCGAAGCGAATCTCCGCAGGGTCTACTACAGCCAGCAGGGTGTAGACATTGTGGACGATAGGCTCGTGCGAGAGAGGATTCTCTCCTTCGCTGTCAGGGACATTCCGGGAAAGGGGCTGTCCTTCGGCAAAATCGTTCGGTTGAACGTGACGAAGGAGTGGATGGAAACACAGTTCAACACGATCGTGCACCCCAGCCCGCAGCTCCCTCGACTCGTGTACCCCAAGGTGGGCAGTGAACTGCCTGCCGAAGGTACGAAGGAGTGGGCAGACCTTGTCGGCAGTGAACATGCCGGCAGTACGACTGCTTGGCAGTACCTGCCTGAGCTCCTAAGTGCAGCCAACAGCAGCATCCTGAAGATGTAACAGACAGGGTGCCGTCCGCCGCTCCTCGTCAGAAATAACGCAGGAGTGGCGGGCAGAGGGATATAATGATCAATAAATATATATGTTTGCTTAAAACAGCAACCTATATTACAATCCTGTTTAGGCAGGTGCGTAATTGTTATATATCCAATATGGAAAATTGATTTAATAACTTAACTCCGTACAAATGTATACGATGAAGCGTTTTGCGGAGCCTAATCTGGGAGCAGCGTGATAACTCCCTTATTTCATCGGCTGAATAAGTCACAAAAAGCGTTGTATTGCTATGCTTATTTATAATGCAGAGGATGGTGTTGAAGACACTGATACCGCTGCTTTTTTATTTTTGAACAAAGGATGTAATCATCATGAGTTTATTAAAAGTAGACTATTTATCCCATTCCTTTGCAGACAAGAAATTGTATGAAAATGCTTCTTTTGATCTGTATAAAGGAGAACACATGGGTGTGGTCGGCCAAAATGGAACCGGAAAAAGTACTTTGATTCGAATTTTGACCGGAGAAATTGTTCCGGATAAAGGAGACATAAGCTGGCAGTCTAATGTGCAAATTGGGCATTTGGATCAATATGCCGAAGTGGATGGACAATATACGATTTATGACTATCTAAGTACAGCTTTTGCTGATTTATTTGCAATGGAAGCGAGAATGAATCAACTTTATGACGAAAGTGCGACAAAAGCAGATAATCAGTTATTGATGCAAGCAGTAGAAATCCAAGAACAGCTAGAGACAAATGATTTTTATTTAATCGATAGCAAAATTCAGAAAATCATTGCTGGATTAGGGATCGATGCGATTGGTACCGACAGAGTCATTCAGACATTGAGCGGCGGCCAACGAGCCAAGGTGATTTTAGCGAAGTTACTTTTAGAACAACCCAATGTCTTATTATTAGATGAACCGACTAACTTTTTGGATAAGGAACATGTCGAGTGGCTTGCTGACTATCTGCTTACATTTACTGGAGCATTTATTGTTGTCTCTCATGATGAGTCGTTTTTGGAGAAAATCTCCTCCTGCATTTGTAATATCGAACTTGGAACGATAAAAAAATATCATGGTACTTTCTCTGATTTTATCAAGCAAAAAGAGCATTTACGCCAAGATTATATCCGTCAATATAAATCTCAACAAAAGCACATTGAAAAAACGGAAGAATACATTCGCAAAAATATTGCAGGCGTCAATTCGAAAATGGCTAAAGGTCGAAGAAAACAACTGGAGAGGATGGAGCGTCTAACGGCACCTGTGTTTACACAAAAACCGACGATTGAATTTCAAGCATTGCCGCTCATCAATCATACTGTTCTCGAAGTGAACGATCTGGAAGTAGGTTATGAACGATCTCTTTTACCTAAGGTGAATTTTTCGATTGTTGGTGGTCAAAAGCTTGTGATCACAGGATTTAATGGGATTGGAAAGTCTACTATGCTAAAAACATTAATGGGAGTTATCCCAGCTATCAGTGGACATTTTCATTTCGTTAGGCAAGTGAAGATAGGTTATTATGAGCAAGATCTCAAGTGGGAAAACGGATCTTGGACGCCAATGGAAATCATTTCTGATGCATTTCCGAAACTGAATAAAAAGGAAGTCTTTTCACATCTTGCTCGATGTGGAGTGAAAGATGCCCACGTTACACAAGCGATTCGCTCTTTAAGCGGAGGAGAACAATCCAAAGTGAAGTTATGTCGTTTGTTACTTTCGCCCAGCAACTTTTTGATTTTAGACGAGCCGACAAACCATTTGGATGCAGAAGCAAAAGAAGCGCTGCAACAAGCATTGATAGCCTTTGAAGGCAGTGTTATATTGGTTTCTCACGAAGCGAGTTTTTATCAGGATTGGGCAGATGGGGTTTTGAACATAGAAGTTAGAGACAACAAAGTGTATAAATAAATGTGTTTGCTCCTTAGCGATGAATACTGAGGGGTTTTTTGATATGATTTTTTGGGGAATGAGGAGAAAGACAGCCGATTTTTCATCTTAAGTAGGATGGGAAAATCGACTGTTTGTGTTTATAAAATAATTCATTCCCCATCATCATAATGGAGTAAGAGGTTGGTTAAATATTCTTCTGTTTTCCGGATTTTTTCCAACTCAAAAGTAGAAATATAACGAATCATTGTCGTGTGAAGATGTCGCACCTCTTGGATATTTGCTCTTAAAATAAAGTTAGTTAAGCGCTTCCAATCTTCATCAGTCAATTCTGGATCTGGTAAATCTGTAAGGTTACTATATTGCAGCAATGTCGCAATCGATTCTACTAGGGTAATCCGGGTTTTTGCCCATCGGAATTGATCGATCATGATGACATATTGTTCGCCTTCACAATAATAGACGAAAAACTTAGCGAATTTTTTTCCTAAATGAAGAAATTGGTCTTGATCCAACTGGGCACCCCCCTTGTAAAAAAGTAGTTATAATCTAACTGTACCTCATTTATGAAGGATGTAAATAAATATTTAATGCAATATAAATAATAATATTTTCCAATAGAATCTAGTAGCCCTATTCATAGGTTTTTTATATGTCTTTATTTTCAAATGATAGAAATTTATATTTGATGACGCAGTATTTTATGCAATCTTATATCTATGAAGAATGATGCAGAAAAGTTGGTGGAATGGGGGAAAATGGAACATACAAACTTCAGTTTGTTAAATGGCTGTAAATAAATGCTCCAGCAGGATTTGATTTTCCATCTGATTCACATAAAATAAAAGCAAAAGAAAAATAACCTATTATCGATTTGCCGAGTTTAAGAGATGAAAGAACATTTGCTAGATGTGTTTAGAAATTTTCTGATATAATATTTTACTTAAGATGCAGGATACTTTTGTTATGTCTGAAGCATTTTTTCTCTTTGATCATACAGGATAAGAAAATCATATGTATTGGATTTTCCGAGAGGGTATAAAATTTTAGCATCGAAGAAATGCTACGGGTCGCAATGATCCGTTTTGTCATTTGTAACATTGGTGTTGTTTTGATTAATCCTCGACGAAAGGATATTTAGAATGTAAAATTACAATAATAATATGAAATAATTATCCTATGAATTGGGAGTGGAAAGAGTGAAACGGATAGCTGTATTAACGAGTGGTGGGGATGCACCAGGGATGAATGCTGCAATACGAGCAGTTGTCCGTGCGGCAATTTTTGCTGGTATGGAAGTATTTGGAGTAAAACGCGGATATACTGGACTTATTCAAGGGGATATACTTCCATTGCCTTTAGGATCAGTTGGAGATATTATTCATCGCGGAGGTACATTTCTATACACTGCAAGATCAGATGAATTTCGGACGGAGCAAGGTCAAGCGAAAGCGTTAGAGAACTTAAAAAAATATGAAATCGATGGACTGATTGTCATCGGTGGAGATGGTACTTTTTGTGGAGCGAGTAAGTTAGCAGCAAAAGGAATTAAGACGATCGGTATTCCAGGAACTATCGATAATGATATCCCTGGAACAGAGTATACGATCGGATTTGATACCGCTATCAATACCGTAATTAATTCCATTGATAAGATTCGAGACACAGCAACATCACATGAAAGAACTTATGTAGTAGAAGTGATGGGAAGAAATGCTGGAGATATTGCTCTTTGGGCTGGTGTAGCAGGTGGAGCAGAATCTATTTTGATACCAGAGGAACCTTACGATATTGAGGAAATTCTTTCACGCTTAAATCGAGGAGTAGAAAGAGGTAAAAAACATAGTATCATTCTTGTAGCAGAAGGTGTAGGTAATGGTGTGGAGATTGCGAAAGTGATCGAAGCCAAAAGTGGGTTGGAAACAAGAGTGACCATTTTAGGCCATGTCCAACGCGGAGGGTCTCCTACTGCATTTGATCGTGTATTAGCTAGCAGAATGGGAGTCAAAGCAGTAGAGTTAATCTTAGCAGGGCAGACTAATCAAATGGTTGCAATTAAAAATGGAAAAACAGAAGGTGTTCCATTTTCCGTAGCTTTTACCGAAAAACATATGCCTGACCTCTCTCTTTCTCCATTAACTGAACAATTATCGATTTAATAATGTTTTCAAATGAAATGGGAGGTAATTTATGAGAAAGACAAAGATTGTTTGTACAATAGGGCCAGCCAGTGAAGACATAGAGACACTCAGAAGGCTTATCAAAACAGGGATGAATGTCGCTCGTTTAAATTTTTCTCATGGAAACCATGAGGAACATGCGGCAAGGATAGAGAAAATTCGACAAGCTGCAAAAGAAGAAGGAAAAGTTGTAGCGATTTTATTGGATACAAAAGGGCCAGAAATAAGAACTGGAGATTTACGTGTACCAGAAGTGGAGTTAGTAGCTGGAAATCATGTTACTTTGACAACTCAATCTATATTAGGTGATGCTGAACGTGTATCGATAAGTTATGCTGAATTTCCAAATGATGTACATCCAGGATCAACGGTTTTAATTGATGATGGATTAATTGGTTTAGAAGTAGATGATGTTACAGGTACTGAAGTGCATTGTACCATTCAAAGCAGTGGTACATTGAAGAGTAAAAAAGGTGTTAATGTCCCAGGAATCCGTGTCAATCTTCCCGGAATAACAGAAAAAGATGCAGCGGATATCCGTTTTGGGATTGAAAATAATGTGGATTTTATAGCGGCATCTTTTATTCGCAAAGCAGAAGATATTTTAGAAATTCGAAAAATTTTAGAAGAGCATCAAGCTTATATCCCGATTATTGCTAAAATCGAGAACCAAGAAGGCGTCGAAAACGTCGATGAGATTTTAAAAGTTGCGGATGGACTGATGGTTGCTCGTGGGGATTTGGGGGTAGAGATCCCAGTAGAAGAAGTCCCTCAAGTACAAAAAGATACGATTCGAAAATGTAACATCATGGGTAAACCTGTTATTACTGCTACTCAAATGCTCGATTCGATGCAGCGCAATCCGCGTCCGACTCGTGCTGAGACAAGTGATGTAGCGAATGCCATTTTAGATGGCACCGACGCGATTATGTTGTCAGGAGAAACTGCCGCTGGTAAGTATCCGGTTGAATCTGTTATGACAATGGCCAAAATTGCTGAGCGGACCGAAGCCTTTTTTAATCATCCTCTCTGGCTGGATAAGATGAGTTCAGAAACCGGACATACAATCACAGAATCGATCAGTCAAGCTGTTGTACAGACAAGTAAAAATCTAAAAGCATCTGCAATTGTCACAGCTACTGAGCGTGGTTATACAGCGCGCATGATTGCAAAGTATCGTCCGAATATCCCTGTGATAGCAGTTACTCCAAATGAAGATATTTTGCGAAAACTTAATCTTATATGGGGTGTTTTCCCAGTATTTGGGGAAGAGTGCGAAACGACAGATGAAATGTTCCAAAGTTCTGTCCATGCTGCAATTTCTTCATCCTTTATCACTCAAGGGGATTTGATTCTCATTACAGCAGGAGTACCTGTAGGACAATCAGGAACGACGAACTTGATGAAAGTATATGTAGTAGGCGGAGTACTATTACAAGGTAAGGGAATTGGCAAGCAGGTGGTAACGGCTCCTGTTGTTGCAGGAACAACTCCAGATGAATTGCGAGAAAAAATGGTTGATGGAGCAGCACTTGTTACGTGCGGGACAGATAAGGAAATCATCGATCTTATTGAGCGGGCTTCTGTTGTCATAACGGAAGAAGGAGGCTTGACCTCACATGCAGCTGTTGTATGTGTGAGTCTTGGTATTCCTGTAGTAGTTGGGGTAAGAGGCGCAGTAGAAACACTTCGTTTAGAAAAAATGATTACTGTAGATACGAATTCAGGTCAAATTTATTCTGGAAAAGCAAATGTAATGTAAACAATAACACCTTCTACAAGATAGCTATACCTTGTTAGAAGGTGTTATTGCTTTTAGGTCTACATCAGTCCAAGTTGTGGGAAAATCCACCAGCGCAGACGATTGCGACGTTTTGTTTTTCGGCGAAGCATAGTTATAAATCTCCTTTCCTGTAGATTTGGGTCATGTACATTTTGGCTATTCGCTAGATGTAGGAAAAGAAATACAAATTTATAGGCAATATGAGGAATAGCCGATCTCCATAAAAATCAACCTTCTTATTCTAACATATTCAGACGACAATAGTGCATCCCTTGTCCTTATTATGTGCCCGCAGTTCGAGAAATATGTTACTTATTTTTGATATACTTACAGGAGAACTACCGCTTGGAGGAGTCAAATTGAGTATAGAAATTAGAGTTCGTTATCAAGAAACGGATCAAATGGGTGTTGTTTACCATGCTAATTATTTAGTTTGGTTTGAAGTTGGCAGGACAAGTTTAATTCGAGAATTAGGGTATTCTTATACTGGGCTAGAAGAAAAAGGACTTTTATTACCAGTCATCGATGTAGGTGCTCAATTTCGCCATTCAGCCAAATATGATGATGTTGTGATTGTTGAAACATCGATAAAAGAATTGGGCCCTAGTAAAATTGTGTTCCAATATAATATTCGTCGAAAATCGGATGAACAATTATTGGCTACTGGTCATACAAAGCACCTCTGGGTATCGAAAGAGATGAAACGTGTTCGTCTTCCTGATTACTCTCCTGAACTTTATGATCAACTTGTACAATTACGCTTAGCTGATGAAGCTTAGGGAGATTGTGTGCTCAACTTAGAAAGGATTGGCTGCTGTCATGATCTTAAAAAAAATGTTACAAGCCGTCATCGTTTTCTTTTTATTGGAGTTGGTAGTCATGATATGGGTAGGAACCTTAATTGGTGCATGGAAAACCATTCTGCTCGTTTTGCTATCTGCGGTGATTGGGCTTTTACTCATACAAAAGTTTGGTTATAAAACATTTCAAAAAGCACAGCAACAATGGTCATCCGGACAACCCCCAGGGCATACTATCCTAAAGGGTGTACTGCTGTCATTGGGATCAATCCTGTTTATTTTTCCCGGTTTTATCAGCGATATCATCGGTATTTTGCTTATGATTCCTTTTACCCGGAAAATGATCCAACAAATGGTTTTTCTGTGGCTGAAAGATCGAGCCATGCGTCGTTTTCGTTAAGTTTGCTGTTTTTTCCCCTTGGTAATGTAATACCAAATATCTTGGAAGATATGTGCTTTGTGCAGGGCGATAATAATAACAGCAACAGTTGGTCCGACAATAAAACCGAGTACTCCGAGTAGATTTAATCCAATAAAGAGAGCGATTAGCGTGAACAAAGGATCTAGGCCGATGCTAGTAGCAACTAATTTGGGTTCGATGGATTGTCTTGTGATAAGAATGATCAAATAGACAATACTAATACCAATAGTTAGATGGATATTTCCAACAAAAAATAAGTAAATGATCCAAGGTACGAGCACAGCTCCTACTCCTAAGTACGGCAGTAAATCTACAACTCCGATTATGAGCGCTATGGAAATCGCATAAGGAACCCGCAAGATAAGCAACCCGATATACATGATTACAGAAGATATTGTAATTAATGTTACTTGAGCTCCGATAAACCCAACTAATGCTTTTTTTAGGTCAGTCATTACCGCTCCACTCGTTTTGCGGATAACTTCAGGAATGATATGATCGATATTTTCATGTAACCTTGGCCATTTTAAACTGATGAAAAAAGTGGCTAAGGTGATAAAGACAAGTACGGTAATAAGGTAAGGGAGATTTCCTAAAAAGCTCCCGATTCCACTAATAATATCGGTTATAAACATCGTTCCTTGTTTGGTTAATGCAGAAATATTTTCTTGGATGCTTGCCTGAATACTCGCCTGTTGACTAGGATTCTTTTGTAAGTAGCTCTGTATCGTATCGATGATGTGGTTTAAAAGAGTGTTTTGCTCCACAAACTTTTCAAATAATAACTGCCCTAAGTCGTTTAAGAAAGAAGGTAATTTTTGTGCTAGATTCGTGAGTTCCACAACGATTCCGGCAATTAAGAATACGATGGCTGTAAGTAAAATGGATAAGAGCAAAAATAACACTAGAAAAGAACCGAGTAATCTTGGGATTTTACATTTTCTCTCTAACCAACGGATGACGGGCTCCATGAGCATAGCGATTACCCATCCAATCAAAAAAGGATAGAGAAGGGGAATGGAAAAATCCAACAAAAAATAAGCTGCTACAACAATGATGATAACGAGAAAAGAACGGGAGATAATCCCTAAAATTTGATGTTTACTCACGTTTTACCCTTGCCTCCTTACTAGGAGATTATATCATTATAGGGATCAAAAATGGATGATTCATACAAAAGCCCTATGATGGGAAATTTAATAATAATGTGGTACACTAGTTTTGGGCCCGAAATTCGATTTAACATGTAGATTTACTATCTTTTCTCGGATATAATATGTATCGTGTTTTGATAATCGAAAAAATTTCTTAATGACACAGGTATGAAAACGTTTACTTACCTGATTTTTTTAGGTGCCTGTCATTTTTGTTAACGATGGATAAGGAGCGATAACACATGGTAGTTAAAGGCTTGGAAGGTATTACAGCTCTCTCCTCAGAAATTTGCTCCATTATCGATGGAGTATTAACGTATCGTGGTTACAATATCGATGATTTAGCCGAGCAATCTACTTTTGAAGAAGTAGCATTCCTACTCTGGCGCAATCATTTGCCTAACCAAGAGGAACTAGCTGAACAAAGGAAAGCATTTCAAGAAAACGCTGCAATCTCTGATCAACTAATCAATCAAATCCGCTTATACCCTAAAAATTCACATCCAATGACTACACTTCGCACCGCAGTTTCAGCTCTATGTATGTTTGATGAAGAAGCAGAAGTAAATACACCAGAAGCAAATCAACGAAAAGCTATTCGCTTAACTGCAAAAATACCGACAATTATCGCTGCTATCGCTCGGATACGTGATGGTTTAGAACCAATCGCACCACGTACTGATTTGGGATTAGTGGCTAACTTTCTATATATGCTACATGGTAAGGAACAGTCAGAAGTTGCTGTTCAAGCATTAGATAAAGTATTGATCTTGCAGGCAGATCATGAATTAAACGCATCTACCTTTGCCGCACGTGTTACAGCTGCTACTTTAGCAGATATGTATTCGTCTGTAACAGCGGCTCTCGGTGCTCTCAAAGGACCATTACATGGTGGTGCAAATGAACAAGTAATGGTGATGCTGCGTGAAATTGGGTCTCCTGAAAATACAGAGCCATATATCTTAGATAAATTGAACAATAAAGTGAAAATCATGGGATTTGGACATCGCGTATATAAAAATGGTGATCCGCGTGCCAAGCATCTCCGTGTAATGTCCAAAAAACTAGGTCAACAACATGGAGATACCAAATGGTATGATATCTCGGAGACGGTAGAGCAATTGGTTACAACAAACAAAGGGTTAAAACCAAACGTAGATTTTTACTCTGCGACCGTTTACCATTACTTAGATTTAACCGAAGACTTGTTCACTCCATTGTTTGCAATGAGTCGAATTACAGGTTGGACTGCACATATTATGGAGCAATACCACGATAATCGTCTCATCCGCCCACGCGCAGATTATGTTGGCAAAACGGATCAAAAATATATACCTATCGAAAAAAGATAACTTCAAGGGGATATTTGCATCCCCTTTTCCCTTTATCTTTTTATGAAAAGGGTAAATGGTTAAACATATGGGATGGTTTCAAATAAGAGGAGGTACATAATATGACTGGTGAAAAAATTACGGTACAAAATGGCAAATTGAATGTTCCTAATCACCCTATCATTCCTTTTATTGAAGGAGATGGGACAGGCCCTGACATTTGGGCAGCCTCGAAAAGAGTATTGGATGCTGCTGTAGATAAAGCCTATAAGGGGGAAAAGAAGATTGTTTGGAAAGAAGTTTTTGCTGGAGAAAAAGCTTTTAATCAATCCGGCGAGTGGCTTCCTGAAGAAACATTAGATGTTATTAAAGATTATTTAGTTGCCATTAAAGGACCATTGACGACACCTGTCGGTGGAGGAATTCGCTCCCTTAACGTTGCTTTGCGCCAAGAGTTAGATTTATATGTCTGTTTGCGTCCTGTTCGCTATGTAGATGGAGTTCCAAGTCCAGTAAAACGTCCAGAAGATGTAGATATGGTGATCTTCCGTGAAAACTCAGAAGATATTTATGCAGGTATCGAATGGGAAGCAGAATCTGCTGACGCACAAAAAGTGATTCAGTTTTTACAGCAAGAGATGGGTGTCAAAAAAATCCGTTTCCCTGAAACATCTGGTATCGGGGTAAAACCAGTTTCCAAAGAAGGTACTGATCGTTTAGTTCGCGCTGCTATTGAATATGCTCTTCTACATAAACGCCCAAGTGTAACGCTTGTGCACAAAGGCAACATCATGAAATTTACCGAAGGTGCTTTCAAACAGTGGGGTTACGAGTTAGCTGAGCGTGAATTTGGAGATAAAGTATTTACTTGGGCACAGTATGATCGCATTGCAAAAGAGCAAGGAAAACAAGTTGCAGATCAAGAACAACAAGCAGCAACAGAAGCTGGAAAAGTGATTGTAAAGGACGTAATCGCAGATGCTTTCCTTCAACAGATTTTGACCCGTCCAAAAGAATATGATGTAATTGCTACGTTGAACCTAAACGGAGACTATATTTCGGACGCATTAGCAGCTCAGGTAGGTGGCATCGGTATTGCTCCAGGAGCAAATATTAACTACGTGACAGGACATGCCATTTTTGAAGCGACCCATGGCACAGCTCCTAAATATGCTGGACTTGATAAAGTGAACCCTGGTTCGGTTATTCTTTCTGGAGTTCTCATGTTGGAGCATCTTGGATGGCAAGAAGCAGCAGATCTGATCCATCAGTCTCTAGGGAAAACCATTTTGGACAAAACGGTTACATACGATTTCGCTCGTTTGATGGATGATGCAACAGAAGTAAAATGTTCAGAGTTTGCCAATCATCTTATTCAAAATTTGTAGGAGGAAATAGCATGGCAGCTATTAAACGTCGTAAAATATCTGTAGTTGGTGCAGGATTTACCGGAGCCACTACGGCATTGATGCTTGCGCAAAAAGAACTTGGAGATATCGTGTTAGTAGATATTCCACAAGCTGAAAATCCAACAAAAGGGAAAGCCTTAGATATGTTGGAAGCTAGTCCTGTACAAGGATTTGATGCAAATATTACTGGTACTAGCAGCTATGAAGAGACAGCAGATTCCGATATTGTCATCATCACTGCTGGGATTGCCCGCAAACCTGGAATGAGTCGTGACGATCTAGTAAATACCAATGCGAAAGTTATGCGTGCCGTTACAGAACAAGTAGTAAAATATTCTCCTGAGTGTATCATTCTCGTACTTACCAACCCAGTAGATGCAATGACTTATGAAGTATATCGTACATCTGGGTTCCCAAAACATCGTGTTATCGGACAATCTGGAGTACTGGATACCGCTCGTTTCCGCACCTTTGTGGCACAAGAGCTAAACATTTCCGTTGAAGACATTACCGGTTTTGTACTTGGTGGTCATGGAGATGACATGGTTCCACTTGTACGCTATTCTTACGCTGGTGGTATTCCACTGGAAAAGTTGATCTCCAAAGACCGCTTGGAAGCAATTGTCTCACGTGCTCGTACAGGCGGCGGCGAAATCGTCAATCTGTTAGGCAATGGCAGTGCTTACTACGCACCAGCTGCCTCTTTGGTACAGATGGCAGAAGCAATCTTAAAAGATAAAAGACGTATCCTTCCAGCGATTGCTTATTTGGAAGGGGAATACGGCTACCAAAACATATACCTTGGGGTACCAGTTGTTCTCGGTGGTAATGGGATTGAGAAAGTACTTGAACTCGAACTTACCGAATCAGAGAAAGCTGCCCTCGATAAATCCGCTGATTCTGTCCGCAATGTGATGAAAGTATTGAGCTAAACCATACACATGAAAAAACCCTGTCTAAACACTAAATTTAGACAGGGTTTTTTTGTATTGGAAAGAAAAAATGGGTTGTCAGAATAAATAGGGTACATGTGTGATAAAATGAAAATATATCAGAAATAAAATGGAGGTTTAGATGATGGATCATGCCTTACGTCTTGAGAGTGAAATCAAACAAAGATATCAAACTACCATCCCGAAAGATATACGAGAACAAGCAAAATTAGATATTGGTGATGAGTTGATTTGGAAATATGATGAGTTACGTGATGAAATCATTATTATCCGAAAGCCAACTAAATTCACGGATGCATTTTGGGGACTAGGCAAAGAACTATGGAAAAAAGAAACTGCTGATGAGTATGTGAAAAAGGAGAGAGAAGGGTGGGAGTAAGCCGATTTTTTGCTGATATTCAGCGAATAGCTGTGGATACAAATCTATTTATTTATGCTTTTGAACAGCATCCTAGTTATGGAGAAACAGTAAAAGCCATTTTAGAGGTAGTAGAAGAAGGCCGAGTAGAAGCGATTGCTTCTGTTATTACATTTACTGAAATCTTAACTAAACCCATTCGAGAAGGTGATGAAGCACTCGAAAAACGTTATCGCATCCTCTTTTCTCATTTTCCTAACTTGTTTGTTGAACCTGTAAGTGTAGAAATATCAGAACAAGCTGCCTATCTACGTGGAAAGTATAATTTAAAGACACCGAATGCACTAATTTTAGCAACAGCTATTACTTCAAATGCGGATTTATTTATCACTAATGATCAAAGATTATCTTCCGTCAAGGAAATTCGAACAATGACGATCGAAGAGGTTAAAGAAGCAATTCTTAAGTAGTTTTACATGGATAAACATTTATGTGGCACCCGGAGACAATAGCTGACAGCTATTGTACCGGGTGTTTGCCACAGGTGGGGCTTAAGGACTGCTGCCCCTAGCAGTTCCTATACCTCCAGCATAAGAGCGGAAGGATCTCCTTCGAGCCTCAGGAGCTCAGCGGTCAGAATCTCGACGGCTCGTGCAGCAGTGTTCATGTACTGCCGCTGGGTTCTGACCTTTCGTTTCAGATCGATGACCTCGGAGTTTTCGAAAACTTGGATTTCCAAGACTCTGATCCTACGGTGCAAGGAAGTGTTTGTTGCACGTAGGGCTTTTGTCCAGAACTCTCTCAGTTCGTCGAACTCCACCACTCCTGCGTCGAGAGCGTGTTCCAGCTCGGAGATGGTTTTACGCAGCTTTGCAGTCTCTTCGTTATAAGAGGAATTGAGCTGCGTGAGTTCCTCTTCACATGCTGCTCGCTGCATCTGAAGAGCCCTGCCCATCGTTGCTCGCAGACGGGAAACCTTCTCAGCGTGGGCTTTCTGACGCTGTTGAGCTTCCTTTTGCAGCTGAGTATTCTGCGATTCGACTTGTATCAGTTTCCTTCGCAGCCCAGCAACTCGGGTTGCTAGTTCGCGATTTTGCCGATAGGCATCTCCATTCTGGAGTTGGGAATTCCTGTGGGTGAGTTGGGAAACCTGCGTAGCCAGCTTCCCTTTTTCTTCCTCCAGCTTCTGCTTTTCTTCCCGAAGCTGCCTCTTGTTCTTGTCGACAAAGTACAGGGGAATACAGAGGGCAGATGTGAGAAGACCGAGCACTGTGAGGAAGTACCAAAAAGGGACGTACATTCCAACCTCCTGTGACAATAACACTATCTTATACTATTTATTAATTTTGTTATAGTAAATCGATGGAGGGGGATTAGTTGGGCAAACCATTTTTAGTAATCAATAGTTTTACAGGGAAACATGGTATTGGAAATCCAGCAGCGGTATTTTGTGATTCATCTGGTTTAAATGACCAGCAAATGCAAGCAATTGCCAAGCAACTCAATCTCGTAGAAACCGTTTTTGTGTTTCCAGCCGAAGATGCTGATTTTACTTTTCGTTATTTCACCCCTAACAAAGAAGTGCCTATAGCAGGACATCCCACTGTCGCCGCCTGTATAGCACTTGTACATACAAATAGGATAAACTCTGCGAATAAGTCTTCGATCTTTATTCATACAGCCGACGGTATTCGAGAGGTTCGAATAGAACATAGAGCTGATAGTATCTATGTCAAAATGAAACAAGCAGAGCCAGATATTGCTCCTGTTATAAAGAATAGTAGAGAGATAACAGAAATACTTGATATAGAGGAGAAAGATTTATTAATAGATTATCCTGTTCAAGCTGTAGATTTGGGTTTAAAACATTTGATTGTACCTGTGAAGTCATTGGAACGTTTAGTGGCGATAAAGCGGAATATCTCTCCATTGAAACAGATGTGTGCTGATTTGGAAGTGGATGAAGTTCAAGCATTTACCTTTGAAACCTATAATAATCATGCGATTTTACATACCAGAAATATATGCCCAAGAGAAGGACAGGAAGACCCAGCTTGTGGAATTGGCAATGCAGCTTTAGGGGCATATTTAAGCAAGGCAAAAGAAAAAGAGTTCAAAGGAAAATCGATTATTGCAGAACAAGGAACTATTGTGGACATGCCTTGTGAAATTGAGGTGGAGATAGGAGAGGGAGGAGAGATTTGGATAGGGGGTACTGGGAAGCTGATGGTTTGGGGTGAGTATTTAGCCTTCGAATAGTGCAAATGCTATTAATTTTATGCGAATCTCCTTGGCTGACAGGAGGTTTTTGTATATACTCTTTGGGATTGTTTGGTGTTGACAAACCAGTTTTTAGATTTGATGGGCATGGGTACAGTACTTATAAGGCTTAGTCCCGAATTTGGACTTTTTTTGCCGGAAAGTCGCGCACCCCGCTTTCTCCTAAGAGACAGCGGGGTGCCGTTGGTGTGGGTGTCAGAGGCTCAGCGCGAGAGCGCTGCCTCCACCACCTCACCAAGAGGGGACCACTTCTGAATCAGGCCGTTCGCCTCCTCCACGGAAGAGAGGAAGAGAAGGTTCTTCATCTCGTTGTCCGGGTCCTCCCGGCGGTCGAAGCGGCGACGGCACTCCCTCTTCGAGGGGGCGTCGTAGATACCTACGAAGTTGATGCTCTTCTTGTCGCGCACGACGCCGATGATTTGCAAGTTGTCGGCCAGAAGCCCAGACTCCTCCTTGACCTCTCGCTCCGCGTGAGCAAAAAGGTCAGGGATGTCGAGGATTCCCGCGAAGGGGAACGCACCAGCCGTCTTGTGATCACCGGCGACGAGCCACTTGGGGAGCCGGTTGGCAACCCACTTGGGGAGCCAACGCCAACGGCGAACTCCGAAGGAGGCGATGTTGACGGTCTTGAACTGGATCTTGACCGCCAGTACGTTACCTCGGAGTTCGACGATGACCATCTCTTCGGGGAGCTGATCGAGCTGGTCGAGCAGCTTCGAGTACTCCCGGCGGAATGTCGCGAAGTCCATTCCGAGGGAGGAGATGTCGATCTCCAGCTCCTTGCCTCGCGACGCACGAACTGCGAACGAGGTGTCCCAGAGGTAGACATCCTTCGCGTCGTCACTGACGACAGCGGCGTAGACGCGACCATTGTAACCCTCGGGGTTCGTCGACTGCCAGTCGGCGTCGATCTTCGTCTGCAACCACCAGGGCAGCAGGGAACCCACGACGTACTTGTTGGGTACGAATCCGTGCGGAAGGGTTTCGAACATGGTGACTCCCAGAGTCTCAGGTGGGCTACAACCCACACCAACAATACTTAATATTCATGATAGCAAAAGGAGAAAGCATATTTCAATTCAAAAGTTTAAATGAGTTATTATGAAATCCACAAAATATTAAGTAACTTCGAAGTAATACGATTGTCGACAAAAGCATGCGATTCAAATTTTAGTAGACTTAATATTTAACTAGGGGTTTTGCAACAAACACGGGTGGTTTTATTGGTTCAAAAAAAATGTTTTAGTTTAGTGTTGAAATTCCAGTAACCAATCCAAATGTTGGAGCTTTTATGCAAATCATCTTGGGTAATAGAAGGCTTTTGTATATACTCATAAGAAAGAGGTCATATGACCTGAGGATCACCGACACGAGATTGGCCAAGCACATGTACATGGACGACAAGACGGTCATCACCATGCCCGAAGGCGTGCGCCCCATCTACACCAAGTACGCCATCCAGCAGTGGACGGACGGCCAGCGAGAGCTGCTCGTCACCTGGGGTGAGCACGTCGCGGAAGACGTGCGCCGGGGGATCCCGGTTATCAACTTCGGCGAATGGGCTGGCCTCAAGGGCCTCGACCTGACCATCAAGCAGCAAGAGGTGTTCGCCGTCTGGGGTGCCCACATCGAGAAGCAGGTGCGCGAGGGCAAGACGCCTTCCACCGTCGGCACGATCTGGGGGAGTGACGTCGACCTCATCGGCACGGAGCTGAGGGTCAACATGTCCCCTCGTCTGTTCCCCGAGAAGCTCATCGAGGGACTCGTCCCCCGCATGAACAGCCCGCAGTTCTCGGAGGTCTACTTCGAGGACCCGGAGAACATCGGGCGAGTCCTCGGAGGAGTGCCCAACATCCGCTACGAGGGGGACCCGACCGAGCACAACATCTTGCTCGGCGTGCACAAGACCGGTCAGCTCATGACCATCGCCATCGGCGGGATGATCACGGACGACATCGCCGCGACGAGCGACCCGCTGTACACCAACGCCGTGGAACGGCTGTTCAAGGAGGGCGGATTCCCGATCAGTGCGGCGCGTGAGCACGATCTGGCATTCCTGGCCAAGGACGGCGACATGTACCACGCCATGCCCCGGGTTTCCTTCATCGAACCGGTGGAGTGGGTCCGGGAGCACTTCGTGGGCCGTGAGAGCGATGCGTTCACCACGCTCGTGATCGTCCCCGCCACCCTGCCGGACATCCAGCGAGTCTGCGCCAAGTACGCGGACAAGCTCAAGGTCTGGTGGGTGATCGAGGAGATCGCCAAGCTGGCGTATGGAGTCTGATCGTGCGGTGATCCGACTGTGACGCTGTAAGGCGCCACACGCCCTGTTCTATCTGACTGCTGATGCAGATCACGATGGAGCAGGGCGTCCGCATTTTAAAGGGGATTGTTTATATATGGCTAAGAAGGCGGGACTGGGAAGCTGATGGTTCGAGGAGAGTATCTAGCACTCGAATAATGCTAATTTTGGTAACTTTTATGCGAATCGCCTTGGATGATAGGAGGTTTTTGTATATACTCATAAGGAAGAGGTCGTATGACCTAAGGATCACCGACACAGATGGGACAACAAGAACATGCAGTTCATGGACGACAAGACGGTCATCGCCCTGCCGGACAAAGTGCGCCCCTACTACACCAGGGACAACACCCTGCGGTGGACGGACGCTCAGCGAGCGGTACTCGTTCAGTGGGGCAAGCTCGTCGAGGAGAATGTGCGTCGGGGGTTGGAGGCTCCTGCCTTCAATGACCGAAGCGAACTGTTCGGCATCGACTTGTCGACAGAGCAGCGACCGGTGTTCGCTGCCTGGGGCGAGAAGATCGCAGCCGACGTGCGTCAGGGAAAGAAGCTCTCCACCGTCGGCACGATCTGGGGGAGTCATGTCGACCTCGACGGTTCGCTGCTCAAGGTCGACATGTTCCCGGCCCTGTTCCCCGAGAAACTCGTTGAGGGACTCGTCCCCCGCGTGAACAGCCCGCAGTTCTTGGAGATTTTCTTCGAGAATCCGAAGAACATCGGGCGAGTTCTCGAAGGAGTTCCCGACATCCGCTACGAAGGGGATGTGAACAACCCGGCCGAGCACAACGTCCTGCTGGGGATCCACAAGACCGGTCAGTTCATGAGCATTGCCACCGGCGGGATGCTCTCGGACGACATCGTCGCGGGGAACAATCCTCTCTTCGCCAACGCCGAGGACCGGCTGTGGAACGAAGGCGGATTCCCGATGAGTGCAACGCGTCGGTACGATCTGGCCTTCCTGGCCAAGGAAGGCGACATGTACCACGCGATCCCCCGGATCGCTTTCCGCGAATCGATGAAGTGGGTTCGGATGCGCTTCGTGAGTCGCGAAAGCGACGCGTTCACCACGCTCGTGATCGTCCCCGCCACCCTGCCGGACATCCAGCGAGTCTGCACCAAGTACGCGGCCGAGCTGAAGGTCTGGTGGGTGATCGAGGAAATCGCCAAGCTGGCGTACGGAGTCTGATCGTGCGGTGATCCGACTGTGACGCTGAAAGCTGTGAAGCTTGAGGCGCCACGCGCCCTGTTCTATCTGACTGCTGAATGCAGATCACGATGGAGCAGGGCGTCCGCATTTAAAAGGGAATTACATATAGTTTTTGTGTTATACTTCTTCTGCTTCCAATGCAAACCAACTTTGTAGAGAAAATATCCTCATTGAAATATGATAAAATGAAAAATGCAAAAGGTTTTTTACACTTCTATATGTAAGCGCTTTATTTTTATGTGAGCAAATTAGACATTTGACTGGTGTATCTGTACTACCTATTTTCAAAGGGGAGTTGCAGACTATGGGTGAAACAAAACATACTTATTTACCGACCTCTGTAAAATGGGAAGACTCCAATTTGTATCAATTGTTGGCAGAGCAAGGTTTTTCTTCGATCGATCAACTTCATCGAGCGGTAGAGAAAAATCCAGCATGGTTTTGGGGAGAGATGGAGAAGGCTATTGGTTTGACATGGCGCAAAGCCTATACGAAAGTAATGGATGATTTGAGAGGAATAGCTTGGACACGATGGTATGTGGATGGACAAACAAATGTAGCATATGATGCGGTAGACAAGCATGCTAAAGGACCTCTAGCATTCAAAAACGCGATCATTTGGGAAGCAGATGACGGCAAAACAAGAAAGCTCACTTATAATCAATTGTCCATCGAAACGGATCAGTTTGCTCATGGTTTGCTAAGGTTGGGAGTGAAAAAAGGAGATCGAATTGTGCTCTATCTCCCTATGGTTCCCGAAACAGTTGTGGCCATGCTGGGGGCTGCAAAGATTGGTGCTATTGTTATCCCTGTATTTTCTGGCTATGGAGCAGATGCAGTTGCTGCAAGGGTAGAAGATAGTGGAGCGAAAGTATTGATTACTGCTGATTATTTCTACCGGCGTGGGAAACAGGTTCCTATGGGTAAAGAAGCAGTGAAAGTAGTCGACAAATGTCCTTCTCTTTCCCATGTTGTAGTAGTGCAAAGGGATTCCGATACACTTAGTTCCAGCAACAAATGGTTAACCTATCGATCTTTACTGGCAGGAACGCCGAACACGAGCCCGCTCGTGTGGCTGGAGTCAGAAACACCTTGTATGTTGCTGTATACTTCTGGAACGACAGGAAAGCCAAAAGGAACTGTTCATGTTCATGTTGGGTTTCCTTTCAAAGCTGCACAAGATTTGAAGTATGCATTTCATTTTCAGCAGGAAGATACACTCTGCTGGGTGACTGATATGGGATGGATGATGGGGCCGTGGATGGTTTTTGGAGCATTGCTGCTTGGTGGAAGCATTGTTTTATACGAAGGAACAGCCGACTATCCAAATTGCGGTCGACTTTGGAGTTTAGCAGCCAAACATCGGATCACTCATCTCGGTGTTTCCCCAACAGCAATAAGAATGTTGATGAGTCAAGGTGATAATTGGATAGAAGGACATGATCTGACTTCCTTAAAAGTGTTTGGTTCTTCCGGCGAACCATGGAACAAGGATCCATGGATTTGGTTATTTGAAAAAGTAGGTAAAAGTTGCTGCTCGATTGTCAATTACTCTGGCGGTACAGAGATTTCAGGTGGTATATTGTCTAGTTTTCCCGGCCTTCCCTTGCAGCCTTGTTCTTTTCATGGACCGATACCCGGAATGATCGTAGATGTGGTTGATCAGAAAGGTTCATCAGTAAAAAATGAAGTCGGGGAGCTGGTGATTCGGCAGGCTTGGCCGGGAATGACAAGAGGTTTTTGGCAGAATGCCGATCGCTATGAAAAATCATACTGGTCTCGTTTTCCTGATACATGGGTGCATGGGGATTGGGCAAGAACCAATGAAGAAGGCTATTGGTTTATTGAGGGACGCAGCGATGATACGCTGAAAGTTGCGGGAAAAAGAGTTGGGCCGATTGAATATGAGTCAGCACTTGTTTCTCATGAAGCAGTAGTAGAAGCTGCTGCGATAGGTATACCTGACGAAGTAAAAGGAATGGTTGCTGTTTGTTTTGTTACATTGCAAAAAAATGTTCAGGCGAAAAAAGAATTGGAAGAAGAATTGAAAACAGTAATAATGGAGAAATTAGGTAAGCCATTAAAACCAAAAGCTATTCATTTTGTAAATGAGCTGCCCCGAACAAGAAATGGGAAGATTCTAAGAAGGGTTATCCGTACTGCGTATCTAAATGAGGCTTTAGGAGATTTATCTTCAATAGAGAATCCAAAATCTATTATAGAGATCGGAACTTTATGGACAAAAAGACAATAGTGCCATATATGTGGACTGGGCGAATTCGAAAGAGTGCCCAGTCTTTGTCTATGACAGCTCTGAATAACCTTCTTATGTTCTTCATAGGGCTTTTTTTGTATAAATTATGGTTCAAAGGATAAGAAACATTCTAATTTTACATTAAAATGACAACCTAAAAGGGAAAAGTTATGACTAACGAGGAGCATCCACTTAAAACCATCCTTTAAGTCAGTGAAAGGAGGGGAGTCATTTATAAAAGCATTAATATTATTCCAATATCAAAGGAAAACGATTAGGAAAAGATGTCCTTTCTCCAATTCTTCTGAATGTTACACTCTTCTATCCGCTTACAACTGTTTCTACTACCGTCAATGTTCTATTGTATGTATTTAAGTTAACCATTGCCCCGATCGGTATAGTCGTTTTATATGTTCCATGAGCTGTCCGTAGATTGGTCATTAACGGCTTCCCAAGTGGAACAAGTAAAGTCTCTATCAACTCATCATAAGAATCTCCATAAGAAATCGGACAGTCTGTACACTGTCCCACCACAATACCAAGGCAATCCTGAAATTTTCCAGCTAGGATCATTCTTGTTAAGTCTCGGTAGATTTTATCCGTTGCCTCATGTATCTCTTCCAGTACGATAATTTTCCCTGTTGTATCAATCTCATAGGGAGTTCCAAGTGTATCTACAAATGATGTTATATTTCCCCCAATAATTGGTCCTGTAACATTTCCTTGTACAAGACTCACTAAAGGGATACCAGGAGGGTTTTCGATTACTTTTTGTTCGTTGATAGCAGAAACAGTAGAAAAGAATTGTTCATAGTTAAAGGTAGGAGTAGTTGGTCTAAAATCGATGAGTAGAAGGCTTTGGAATGAGATCATATTTGAAAATTGATATAAAATATTGAGGAGTATTGTGATATCACTATATCCCGTTACGATCTTGGGGTTTCTTTGAATCACATTATAATCTAAGTATGGGAGAATATCTTTAACTCCTGTACCTCCTCGGCTAGGCAAAATCATCTTCACTGTGCGATTTTCAAACATCTGCATCAAATCGCTTGCTCTTTCTGTAGCAGAAGCTGCGACAATTCCTTCGTAATCATACACATGTTGTCCAACTAGTACTTGAAAGCCCATGCTTCTAAGTACGTTTATTCGTGCATCTATAGTACTCCTTGCAAGGGGACTTCCCAATGTGACAATCCCAATAGTGTCTCCTGTTTGTAAATAAGGGGGTTTAATTGGCATATTTATACCTCCTGCCAACTTACTCCCTGTAATCATATTTATGGAATAATCGGTTTATGCAATACAAGGACAGGATGTAGCGATATAATTATGTATTTTTAAATATGAGAATAAGGTGATTTTTACTTCAGGTTATTGCGAATATACTTATTTTTCTATACTATGAATATATTGTTACTTTGCAAGAGGAGATGAAGCATTTGTCAAAAAACAAAGGACTATATCTTATTATTTCGTTTATCTTTACACTTGTTTTCTTTGCCTCTATTAACATTTCATCTGTGTATGCGGCTACAAAAGTAGTCAAAAGCGGAGATTTTAAAATGACGATCACGTACGATGATGATCAACTTATTGATGTGGTCAATCGATATGAAATAACATTTAAACGTACATACTCTCCGATGGCAGATGTATATAATCCTAAGAAGGCTCGAAAGGAATTTTTCGTTAAATTCGAAAAAAATAAAAATTACCCCATTGCCTATACCTCTGGTAATACGATTTATATTCATCCTGACTATGCGAAAAACAATCCCGACGATCAAGGAATGCTGGTGCATGAGATGTGTCATATATTGCAAGCTTATCCAAATGGGGTGAAAGTTCCTAGTTGGTTTGTAGAAGGTTTTGCAGATTATGCTCGATATCGGTATTCGAATCTGGATAGTTGGCGATTTCCAAAGGTGGAGGAAAGTCAAAAATACACAGATAGTTATCGGGTAACTGCTCGATTTTTCATGTGGATCAATCACATTAAGTCCCCTGGCAGTATTCTGAAAATCCACCAACGAGTGCAAAATAATTATTACTCGGATAACTTATTCAAAGAATACACGGGGAAAACATTGGATCAGCTTTGGAAAGAGTATCAACAGAAGCCTGGTCCAGTAGAGAGTTTGGATTGGAAAGTGGCAGATAACAAAGCGAGGTACAATGGAGAGACAGGCGTTGGTACATGGGTGAAATATATGGAGTTTAACTACACTCCAGGAAAGCAAAATTATATTCACACACGCAGTAACAATGCCACAGAAGGAGCTATAAGCTACAAAATTGTGGATTCAAGTACTGAAAAAGAAGTTCACACGTATACTACACCGACCTTAAAACAAGATTCCATCAGTTCGATTGAACCATCCGGCAAAGATTCAGGGGAACCAGATAAGGGGAAATATATCTTATATGTTCAAATCCCAAAAGGGATGAATATCGATTTTGAATTTAACTATGGGAATAAATACTATTGATTTAAAAAGCGTATTGCTCTAACAGCAATGCGCTTTTTAAACACTAGGATTCAAAAGAAAATTATTTTTTTGCCTATAGGGATTGCAAATTTTGCTACAATATAACGTGTAATCCACGTAATCGTGGTGACCGAGATGGAGGAAAATCATGGCTGATGACCGTGACGCTAGGTTGGTTGAAGAGGCTATTGCCAAGCAAGAGTCAGTTGCCGGCCACGCGGAACTGCTCGCGAACAAAGCGAGCTTAGCTGAGGGTGATGGTGACGGTTCTTCGTCCGAGGAGGAGACCTCCTAAGATCCGTCATTAGACTCTGGATCTTGCATCTCAGGTGGTTCAGTTTTACATGTGAAGACTGAACCACCCTCCGAATATATAGTTTTTTACATAAAAGAATCAATCGACCAACTTACTAGAACTTTTCTCCATTAAAAAAGCCCCCAATTTAGGCAAACAGATTTTATTATTTCATCTGTCTGCTTTTTTGGGAGCATATCAAAAAGGGATACGCTTTTTCTAAGATTAATGCTTATTTTTGTGTTTCATTGGATGACAGATTTTATCCATCCAAGCAAAAAGCTCATCTAAGTCATAATCGCCGCTATGTGGTCGATCCCAAGCATATGCGAAGTTAACATGGTAACCATTGTTATGCAGTTTGGATGCCAGGATGGCGGAGACAGCCAGGGAGGTATCGCTGTCTTTTGTGCCATGACGAATCCGCCAGTATTTTGAAGTAGTTGTTCCCGGTGCTCCAATGTACCTCGTAGGGTTCATCATTTTCACCATTATTGGGGAAGCAAGCGAGCCTTTCACGATACTATGTTTCATTGAAAACTCGGTAAAGTGTTTTGCATTGATGGTTGCAGTACCAAATAATTCATTCTCAGCATTGCTTAAATTTAATGCATCAAATGCGGGTGGAGTCTTCATTCGACTCATAAATGCCGCTTGTTTTTCAAAGTCAATATCCGTGACTTTTCCGTTTTTGATCGTTATCCACTTCTTATTAGACAAATCAGTACCACTATCAAGTGCTTTTTGTGCTGATTGGATCAAATAGGACTTGACGTAATCTTTAAAAGTACCATTTCCATTCGTGTCCAATCGTAACGAAGTTCCATCATTCTTTCTGAGTTTCAGTGAATTCAAATATGGCGGGAACATCATTTTCTCCCTGTCAGAGATTTTAATCTGACTTGCCGTTAGCGTACCCTTGACCTCAGATCTCTTGATCTGTCCGTTTACTGTTGACATTGCCATCTTTTTGTATGTGTGTATATCGTTGAACTGCCACTCATATGCCATATCTGCATGTTCTAAATTTGTAATGGGACAGTAGGCAGATACAGCATAAATATCATCACGTTCATTAGCTGCACCGATCGCTTTTAAATAGGGTTCATAATCGAAGTTGTTACTTGAAGCGCCTAGCAGAGAAGAAAGGGCACCTCCAGCGCTGGTTCCATTAGAAATAATTTTTTCCGCATCTCCAGGTAAGTATTTATCATTATGCCTCAAATAGCGAACAGCGGCCTTTAGGTCTACGATAGCAGCAGGAGCTTTTCCGGTATACTTCCCGTTTTTGTCTTGTAAGGTTCTTCCGCGTGCTCCGGGTGCTGCTACCACATAGCCCTTTGATAAGGCGACAAATGCTGCATTTACACTACCTTCCATGCCTTTGCCAGGGCTTCCAGACGGTCCGGGCATATAACCGCCTACGGAATTAGGTAAGAAGATGGGAGCAGTTTCTGCCGTGTATTTGCTAATAGACTTACCTTGATAGTAAGCTTTGGGAATAAAGATATTCATACTCTGATATTTTGTATCTACTGGATTTTTGACATAAACGATGTTGGTGTAGGCACGATAGGAGATCGTCTTACCATTTAAGGTCAGAATCTTGTCTGTGAATCTTCTGGGATTAATCCTTAAGGAGTCTTGTTTTTTTTTTGTGATCTTTGTGTTATCGAATGCTCTGGTTCTCTCATATTTTAAGTTGGTATTTTCTCTTGATGTTCTACTCAGATTGTTTTTTGGTGTTTCCACAGACATTCGATTGCATCCATACATAGCAAAAGAAAAGAGAAACAGACATGTGAAGAAAAGAGAAATAATCATTTTGCGATTCTGATTCAATACGTTCACACCTTTTTTTATAGTTTTAGATGTGAATAGTATTGTTTATTTATAGAAAATAATTTATTTGTTTGGTGTGCTTTTTTATTTCCAAATTTTGTATTCCGAATAAAGAAACTACATATTTTCATAGATTGATTTGCCGGCTATACTTTTTCCTTTCAACGTTCATAAATCAAGTTGAGAATAGGAAAAAAATACTTCTTTTTTTCATCATTATGTATTATCAATTTCTGTTAAAATTAATATAAAAAAATAAATGTTTAAAGGAGGTAGTATCTATTGGCTAATATATCGCTTATTTGGAGAAATATAAGACAAAATTTCAAGCCACATCTCCTCTTTTTTAGTATACATACCTTCTTTGGAATGGTTTATTTATGGAGTGAGATGCTTACTTCTCATCCTTGGTTTGGAAAATTTCTCAACTTACAAGAAATCGACATTTTAGATATCAATCAGCTTCGTTTTCTGTTTTTTGGTTCTTTACTCTTATCCACTATTTATCAAATAGCAAGCAGAAGAAGTACAATTACACCAGATATGTTAGATGACGTCTCTTGGAAACAGATGCGCATCGTAATTGTTGGAGAAAATCTTTTGCTCGGCTTGGTATCATGGTTGATGAGTATCATCATGGGAATGTTACTCAGTTTATTGATTTTTCCGTTATTTGGAATTTTGATGGAGACTCCTACTTTTCCGTTTGTATTTCCGGCTTTAGCTATCGGAAAATCAGCATTGCTTTTTATTCCTGCTTTTGTAGTTAGTGCACTACTTATTTATTTTTTTCTATATCCAAAGAAAAAAGCATGGAATACTTATGGAAGATGGCAATCCTATGCATGGGTAATCGTGTCTGCGGTTTTGTTGTCAGGCTTGAATCTATATGTGTCTTTTTTTGCAAGTCAGCGTTTAAGACTAAGTGAGTGGTTCTATCTATTTCTTGGTGTATTTTTTGTTGGAGCCATTATTTTATTGGTGATCCTAGATAGAAAAATCGGTTATATTTCCATTTTTTCCAATCAGCGATTTTTTGGAGGTTTAACAGGGAAGGTTTTAGTTGTTTTTTTGGCTGTTCTTTCCTTCGTTTCCTCGATACAAGACATGAAAGTATTGTTTACGAGTTATCAAACTCAGCAAGATTATTATCAAGAAAATGCTTTTACTTTTTATTTAGAAGCACTGTATCAAGATAAATCAAAATTGCCTCTTTATGAACAGGAATTGGAACAGGAATTAAAACAAAAGAAGGTAACTTATCACAAGCAGCAAGTAGATTTTTTGGTTCTTGAAGAAGCTAATGGAGTACGATCTCCCTTGACGCTGTCGTATTCCCAGTATGAAAAAGTAGCAAAACAGTTGGGACAACCTAAACCAACAAAATTAAAAGAAAATGAAGCCATTTATTTTTTTACTTCTGTTAACTCACCTTACCAGCAAAAGAGTGAAATAGATGAAAAATCAATTGCTTTTATCGGATATCCAACTGCTTTTCATCTGAAGTCAAAAATAGGAAGTTTTATCCCAGGGTATGATGTCATGGTTGTAGCGGATGAAGTATATGCGGAAATTCGCAACGTGGAAAGTGCAAATGTTAATTACGCTGTTCCAGATCGGTATGTATTGTACATGGTGCCAGCTTGGATGAAAACAAATCCTACTTATGCATCACCGGAACTGCAAGTAGGAACGAAGTTGATCAATCAAATCGAAAAGTCACCAAAGTTTATCTCCAATCAAGATCATATATTAAATGGATATGTTGGTGAAAATAAAAATTATGAGCTAACCGTACGCTCTCCGTATGGAATGGGTGTAAATGATATACATTTTCTCTTCTTGACTCTGTTCAAAGGTTTGATCAGCTTGATACTGATATTGTTTTTATATGACAGACGCAGTAAACAATGGTGGATTTCTTTTTACTATCCTTTGAGTCTGGCTATTGTAGCTAGTTTTCTTTTTAGTATCGATAGAGTCAGTATTACAGCTATTGCTGTCATCGTTCAGGTCGTTTGGATTCATCTATTTTTCTGTTTGGTTTCAAAGAAAAGATTTCATTTTTATCGTTAAAATCGTTCTTTTTCGCGGTTTTCGTAGCAAAAGCGACATAGTTGTGGTACGATCTCCTTTGTGAATAGATAAGCGTATAAGGAAGGAATAACAGAATAATGAATGCAGAGCAAATAAGAAATATCGCCATCATCGCTCACGTTGATCATGGGAAAACAACACTAGTAGATGCGATGTTAAAGCAGAGCCACATTTTCCGCCAAAATCAACAGGTGGAAGATCGTGTGATGGATTCCAATGAACTCGAGAGAGAAAGAGGAATCACGATTCTAGCGAAAAATACGGCGATTGAATATAAAGGAATTAAAATCAATATTGTTGACACCCCTGGGCACGCTGATTTTGGTGGAGAAGTAGAGCGGGTTATGAACATGGTTGATGGAGTGCTTTTATTAGTGGATTCGGTAGAGGGACCGATGCCGCAAACCAAATTTGTCCTCCGTCAAGCTATCGAGCGCGGTCATAAAGCAATTGTAGTGGTGAATAAAATTGACCGGGATAACCGTCGTCCAGAAGAAGTAATCAATGAGACATTTGATTTATTTGTAGATCTCGGAGCGACAGATGAGCAGTGTGATTTTCCCGTTGTTTATGCTAGTGCACTCAGCGGAGTTTCTGGAATGGACTATGAAAATCTAACGGATACACTGGAGCCTTTGTTTGAAGAAATCATCACCCAGCTTCCTTCTCCACAAGTTGACGTAGATGGTCCTACTCAAATGCAAGCTACTTTACTAGGTTTTGATGAGTACAAAGGACAGATAGTAATCGGTAGATTGGAACGCGGATCGATTCGTAAAAATCAGCAACTTGTCCTATTAGCTGCTGATGGAACTAGCCGCAATGTCAAAGTTGGGCAAGTTTACATTCACCGCGGGCTCGCACGTGTAGAAGTGGAAGAAGCTACGGCGGGAGATATTATTGCGCTCACTGGTGTGGAAAATGTCGGTATCGGGGATACGCTTGCTGATCCCGAGCATCCAGAGGCATTGCCTCCTATTACTGTAGAAGAGCCGACTCTTCGGATGACGATCGGAATCAATACAAGTCCATTTGCAGGCCAAGATGGTACATTTGTTACTTCCCGGAAATTGAGAGAGCGTCTTTATCGGGAAGCAGAAGCAGATGTTGCACTGCGTGTAAAAGATGCCGATTCCTCGGATCAATTTATTGTTTCTGGTCGTGGGGAGCTGCATCTTGGGATTTTAATCGAAAACATGCGCCGAGAGGGTTACGAATTTCAAGTGAGCAAACCGGAAGTGATCTTAAAAGAGATCGATGGGCGCAAGATGGAACCAATGGAAACAGTAGATATCGAAGTCAGTAGTGAATATCAAGGGGCAGTAGTTGAACTGCTTGGTATTCGCAAAGGACAATTACAAGATATGGCAGTACTCGAAAACGGAAATATTCAGTTCAAATATTTAGCTCCTTCGCGTGGTCTGCTCGGTTTTCGTCAACAATTGCTGACTGCTACACGTGGGGAAGCACAGATGCATACATTACTTGCTGGATATGAACCTTATGCAGGCGAAATTCAGACGAATGATTTTGGTTCACTCATTGCTTGGGAAACGGGTACATCGACAACATATGCTTTGCATGCATCACAAGATCGAGGTCAAATGTTTATCACTCCTGGGACAGAAGTGTATGAAGGGATGATCGTTGGACAACATATCCGCGATACGGATTTAGAAGTAAATGTATGTAAAAAGAAACACCTGACTTCCATACGCAGTGCTACAAAGGAAGAAACGCTCAAGCTAGATGCACCGCGTCAAATGACGATTGACGATGCGATTGAGTATTTGAAAGAAGATGAATTACTAGAAGTAACACCAAAAACATTCCGACTGCGTAAAAAATACTTGAACAAAAACGAACGTGCAAAACACAATCGCCAAAAGAGATAATATATTTGTTTTTGGAAAAGGGAAGGTTAAGAAAAGGGCACTCCAAAAAGTACTATTTCTGGAGTCGTTCATAACCTTTCCTTTTCGTATGTTTTCTCTTAAGATTAGGAGTAGAGCACGAGTGTAGGAGTGAATGAGATGGCGAAAAAAATCTTAGTAGTAGAAGATGAACCTTCCATTGTAAAATTGATTGAATTTAATTTAACAAAAGAAGGATTTAGTGTGGATAGTGCTCTTGATGGGGATATCGCACTACAAAAAATAAAAGTGGATATGCCTGATCTGATCGTGCTGGATTTGATGCTCCCACGATTTGATGGATTAGAAGTCTGCCGTCGTATTCGTGCGGAAAAAGAACATATCCCTATCTTGATGTTAACTGCAAAATCAGATGAATTTAATAAAGTACTCGGTTTGGAACTGGGTGCAGATGATTATATGACGAAACCATTTAGTATTCGAGAATTAACTGCAAGAGTGAAAGCAATTTTTCGTCGCATGGAAGCAGTCAGAAGAAGTGATGAAGACACCAAGCCTCCAGAAAGAAGTATTCAGATCGGCGATATTTTGATCGATACAGATGGGTATGAAGTGATGAGAAATGGAGTACCGATCGAGCTGACGCCAAAAGAGTTTGAGTTATTGATTTATCTTGCTAACCATCGTGGAAAAGTATTATCGAGAGATCAATTGCTCAATGCAGTTTGGAACTACGATTTTGTAGGGGATTCACGTATCGTAGATGTTCATGTCAGCCATCTAAGAGATAAGATTGAGTTGGATTCAAAAAAGCCGCTTTACATCAAGACAGTACGTGGTGTGGGATATAAGCTGGAGAGCAAAGAAGAAAAATAGGCGAGAGAAAAAGCAAATGCAATTTGGGGGGTGGGTGTTTGGAAGCATTAGTAAAGAAAATACTTGACTTGCAAGAGAGCACCAATCGGATGAACAGTGTGATTGAGTCCCTGGATACTGGTTTGATGATGGTAGATGCTCATGGATATATCAAATTAGTAAACCGTGCTTTTGGAAGTATCTTTGATTTACCAGTTGAACAGATGATGGGGAAACATTACGATGTATACTTATCTGCTTATAACTTTCGTCCGTTGTTGAACGAATGCATAGAGACAAATATTCCCGTCCGATTGGAAATCCCCCTGTTTTATCCGCAAGAGAGAATAATAGAGGCGAGTCTCACTCCCATTGAAGAAAATTCGCAGCAGTTTGGTATTGTGGCGATTTTTCGTGATTTGACGGCAATTCGCCGCTTGGAAGAATTGCGCCGAGACTTTGTAGCCAATGTATCACATGAGTTAAAAACACCACTTACCTCCATTGTAGGTTTTACAGAAACATTGTTAGATGGTGCGCGAAAAGACCCAGATACTTGCAAAGAATTTTTGCAGATTATATACAAAGAAGGGTTACGGTTGCAGCGTTTAGTGTCTGATCTCTTGGATTTATCCAAAATCGAATCAAAACAAGTTTCGATCAAGATGGAAATCATTTCTGTACAATTGGTTGTTCATGATGTAGTGGAAACGTTGATAGAACAGATGCAAGCAAAAAATTTACGCTTATTGACAGACATTGAACCGCTTATGGTCAAGATGGATACGGATTGCGTAAGGCAGATATTAGTGAATTTACTAGCGAATGCAATGAATTATACACCAGTTGGCGGGAAAGTGACAGTCAATGTAAAACAAGATGAGAGACACTGGATGCTGCAAGTGATGGATACGGGAATCGGAATTCCAGAACAGGATCAACCGCGAATTTTTGAACGGTTTTATCGAGTGGATAAAGCACGGTCTCGTAATTCAGGAGGTACAGGGCTTGGATTAGCTATTGTGAAACATTTGGTAGAACTGCATCATGGCGAGATAGAAGTGGAAAGTACTGTCGGCAAAGGGAGTATTTTTACAGTGCGTTTTCCTTTGAAATATAGTGTTACCTGACAAACCCGAATAAAGGATTGGGTTTGTTTTTTTATTATGGTAAAAGACATATTAAAAGCCAGCAGACTCGCTGGCTTTTTTGCTGTTCAACCAAATTGTCCTGAAAGATAACGTTTTGTACGTTGATCACTAGGAGATTGAAATAAAATATCTGTCTCATTTGCTTCCACAATTTCTCCATGTAAAAAGAAAGCAGTCTGATCTGAAATACGTTTGGCTTGTTGCATATTGTGTGTAACCACGATAATGCTATAGTTTTCTTTTAAGGAAAGAATCAGTTGCTCGATGTATTCTGTAGAAATGGGATCGAGTGCAGAAGCTGGTTCATCTAAAAGGAGTATTTCTGGTTCTACAGCAAGAACACGCGCGATAACTAATCGTTGTTGCTGACCGCCTGAAAGCCCTAGTGCAGAAGTGTGCAGTCGATCTTTTACTTCATCCCATAAGTGTGCTTGATGTAATGTTTTTTCTACAATAGCATCCAATTGCTTTTTTTGTTTGATCCCATGTATACGTGGCCCATAGGCGATATTGTCATAGATTGATAAAGGAAAAGGGATCGGTTGTTGGAATACCATCCCCATTCTTTTGCGAAGGGAGACGACATCAGTTTTGGTGTCGTAGATCTCTGTTTCTCCTAAACGGACAGAGCCATCTGCCCGAAACATAGGGATATAGTCATTCATCCGGTTTAAACTTCGCAGCAAGGTAGATTTTCCACAGCCGGATGGTCCAATCAGTGCGGAAACTGTATTTGGTGAGAAGGTTATCGATATGTTATTTAAAGCATGTTTTTCACCATAGTACACATGAAACTGATCTACTACAAGCATCGATGATCCCCCCTTTTAGCCGAATTTCCCACTTAAATAATCGTGTGTTTTTGATTGTTGTGGTGCTGTAAATATTTGCTCGGTATGCCCTATTTCTACCATGTTCCCAAGATGGAAATAGGCAGTGTAATCCGAGATGCGAGCAGCTTGGTGCATATTGTGAGTGACAATCACAATCGTAAAATCGCGTTTTAGCTCTTGTAACAATTGTTCGATTTTTTCTGTTGAGATCGGATCAAGTGCAGAAGTAGGCTCATCCAATAAGATAATGCTAGGATTCATCGCGATTGTTCTTGCGATACAAAGTCGTTGCTGCTGGCCGCCGGATAGTTGTAAGGCAGAATCCTGCAAGCGATCTTTTACTTCATCCCAAAGTCCTACTCGCTTCAAACTTTCTTCTACAATCGCTTCGATATCTTTTTTGGGAACTCCATGTATTCGCAGAGCAAAGGCTATGTTATCAAATATCGATTTATAGAAAGGATTTGGTTTTTGAAAGACCATCCCTACATGTTTACGCAAGGCTGTTGCTTGGATGGATTCCGTTTGAATGTTAACTCCATCAATAAAAATATCTCCTGTTATCTTTGCCCCTGGAATCGTATCATTCATTCGATTGACACTGCGCAGTAAAGTTGATTTTCCACAGCCGGAAGGTCCGATGAACGCTGTAATTGTTTTATCATAGAGGGTAATATTGATGTCTTTTAATGCATGAGAACTGCCATAGTAAACATTTAGCTTGTTTGTTTTTACCGTGATGTTGGTCGATAGATCCGCGTCTCGTTTTTTTACATAAGGGAAATCTAGCATTTTATCTTCCCTCCAATCATGATGATGTCAATCGACGATAAATATATTTGCCGAGCAGGCGGGCAAATATAGTGAATAAAAGAACAGCACAAATTAAAATAAATGCCGAACCGCCAGACACGATAGCTGCTGTTTGCGTAGATAAACTATCGGAATTGACTTTCCAGATATAAACCGACAAGGTAGCAGCTGGTCGGAATGGATTGAGCGGAGAGCTGACAGAAGTTGGGTCCCAGTTCGTAAAATCAAGATTTGGAGAGCTCATTCCAGCAGTAAAGAGGAGAGCCGCTGCTTCCCCAAAAATACGTCCAGCTGCTAAGATGGCTCCAGTGACAATACCTGGTAAAGCTACTGGAAGCATAATTTTGGTGATCGTTTGCCAATGAGTAATCCCAAGTGCCAATGAAGCTTCTTTTTGGTCTTTTGGTACTGCGGTAATCGCTTGTTCTACTACTCGAACCATCAATGGCAGATTAAAGATAGTAAGTGCAAGTGCACCACCAGCTAAGGTGTATCCCCAACCGGTATATTGAACAAAAAGCAAGAGGCCAAATAGTCCGATGATAATCGATGGCAAGGAAGACATCACTTCCATACATAACCGCAGAAACTTGGTAAAACGAGTTGGCTTAGCGTATTCTGCCATATAAATTCCGCCGCCGATTCCAATTGGCAACGTAATAATCATCGTGAGAATGAGCAAATAAAAAGAGTTAAAAAGCATCGGTGCAATTCCGCCAACTTCTCCTAAAATATAAGAACCTGGAGCCTCCGTTAAGAAATCCCAAGATATATATGAAATGCCTCGAACGAGAATGAAGCCTAATAATCCGATCAAAGTACAGACAATAAAAATAGCTACAATATAAAAGAAAAGGGTTGCCAAACGATCCATTTGTTTTGCGTTCATGAGACATCCCTCCGTCGTGTAATCAAGCGAATAACAAGGATAAATGCGAGTGTCATTAGAAGAAGGACTAGTCCCATCAACCAAAGGACTTGGTTAAATGTTTCGCTTGGTACGGTATTTCCCATGTTTTGCGTGATCATACTGGTTAATGTGTGGATCGAGATAAAGAAATGAAAAGGGGCATTTGGTACATTACCAATGACCATTTGCACAGCAAGAGCTTCCCCGAAAGCGCGTGCCATCCCTAAGACAACAGCAGTCATCAATCCAGGTAGTGCGGTTTTTAAGACGATTTTCCAGATGGTCTGCCAACGTGTAGCCCCAAGGGCATAGGAGCCTTCTCGGTATTTTTGCGGTACAGCTTCAATGGCATCAACACTGATGCTGATGATTGTTGGGAGGATCATAATGGACAGAACCAAAATCCCTGCTAGAAGCCCAAAACCAATTCCTCCGATGAGCTTACCGATAAAAGGAACCAACAGCGTTAGTCCCATAAATCCATAGACAACAGAGGGAATCCCGACTAATATCTCCGTTGCCGGCTGTAAAATCTTTTTTCCCCACTTAGGTGCGATTTCGGTCATAAAGATAGCAGCACTGATTCCAAGTGGTGCACTGATAATAGTTGCACCGATGGTGACCATAAAGGACCCCAGTATGATATAGAGTGAGCCGAATTTATTATCTTGCGGACTCCAATCGGTAGAAAAAAACTGGCTGAGTGTTATTTCTCCATTTAGAAAGGGTTGTAATCCTTTGGAGGTGATAAACCAAAGCAAGGATAACAAGATAAGGATTACAATCCAAACGCTGACATACGTAACCGAACGACCTCTCCATTCTGTCCAGAAGATGCGCTTGGCGGGTGTCTGTAGCTTTTCCGCTAAAGAAGTATTGCCTTTTTCTTTCATAATGAACTCCTCTCCAAGAAAAACTCAAAAGGGAATAAGGAGCCTATTCCCTGAAAAAGGGCTCCTTATTCCTAGTTGTGTAGCAATTATTTCACGTTGCCATCGGAATCTCTTTCTACTTTCATATCTGAAATAGGGATATAATTTAATTTGGTAACTAGTCCTTTTTGTACTTCATCGGAAAGAATATATTTGATAAATGCTTCTTCGAGTTGTTTGTTTTTTCCGTTGGTATTGGTGTAGATGTGTTCATAAGCCCATACTTTCCATTTATTTGTGGTGACATTCTCATTGGTAGGTTGGACACCATCCAATGTCAGTGCTTTCACCGTATTATCGACATAGGAGAAGGCGAGATAACCGATAGCTCCTTGTGTTTGACCGATAATTTTGCGTACTGTACCAGATGAATCTTCTACGATGCCGCCTTTACCGCGAAATTCTTTGTTATCTTGGAGAGCGAATTTAGCAAATGCAGCACGTGTTCCAGAGCTTTCTGAACGGTTAACGAGTACAATCGCTTGGTCTTTTCCGCCGACTTCTTTCCAGTTTTTAATTTTACCTGTAAAGATATCGATTAATTGTTGTTGGGTAAGATTGGTAACTCCTACGTTTGGATTGACAACTGGTGCAATTCCAACGACAAATGTTTTGTGATCTACTAGTTTTGAAGCATCGATCTTTTCTTTTTCTTCTGCAAATATATCGGAATTGCCTAAGTCGGCAGTATCATTCATGGCTGCGGTTAGTCCTTGTCCACTTCCTCCGCCCTGTACATTGATCTGTACACCTGGGTTCTTGGACATGAAGGTTTTACTCGCTTCTTCGACAAATGGCTGCATAGCGGTAGATCCAACAGATGTTAGATTTCCAGACAATTGATTGTTATTTTGATTATTTGTATTGCCGCTACATGCTGCGAGCAAGCTGCTGAATGCAAGCCCGATGACTCCACTTACCAAGATACTTCTTTTTAACTTCACGAAAGATTCCTCCTAAATTTGCTGATCAAATCTTTGTTCTCTTTCACTATACGTGTGAACTATTGTTGATAAATGAAGGAAATGTAAACCTAGTGTAAATAAATGTTACGATTTGGTTAATTTTTTGTGTTTTAAAAATATTATTTTTAGTTTATAATTATTAAAAATAGCTATTTATTTTAGGAGGTTAATAACAATGAAAGAAAGAACATTTATATTATAAGTATCGAAAGTATGTAAAAAATATGAAGGGGAATATTTATGATTAAACGGAAAATTTACGCTTGGCTTTTTCAGTCCCTTGTCGTTTTTCTGTTTTTGTCAATCTATTTGGGTGGAAGTCTTTTTACTTCTTTCCTAGGACTATTTTCAGGTTTTCTACTCTCTATTGCGGGAATCATACTATTACCTTTTTCCATCCTAATTGATTTTTTTATTAAAGGATTATCATCAGGCTTTCAGCTAATCGTCTCTTTTCTGCTTCATATAGGTGTCAGTATCGCATTTTTTCTAGCTGCCCAAGGCTGGATGTTAGCATTGCTCTATGGTTTTCTTTATTGGTTGTTTGATTTGGTCTTAAAGTGGAAACAGAACAAGAAGAAAGACCAAATCGTTTGATTTGGTCTTTTTGTCCCATTTATATGTTCGTTCATTTTTTACTGGCCGCCCTGCACACGATGTTGCTTGTGTGAGGGCGTGGCCTGGAAAGAGTCACTGGGACTCAAACGGAAGGGAACAGCTCTCCAGCTTGCTTCTTAACAGCTTGGAGTGCCTTTACACCATCCTTGAAATAGTTGCATCCCGTCTGAATGTCGTCGAGGCAACCTTTCTGGATGATTTCAGGCTTGACCGGTCCGGTCTTGTTGGGAGACATGGCGAGGTTGAAGAGTTCCCTCATGGCAGGGGCGATCTTCTTTTGTGCTTTGGAGAAGAACCTCGCTACCTTCCAGATGTACTCCTTGAGATCCTCATCCTCTATTTCCTTCAACTGATCCTTGACAGCGATGATTACAGGTTCGGCTTTGGAGATGAACTCCAGTGGATTTTCCTTCTTTTGAAGGACCTGCTCTGCCTCGGGCAGAAGGTTGACCAGTGCGATGATCATGTTCCGAAGTTCCGGAGTCATACCAGTACCTTTCCATGCCGGTGAATGACTTTATCCTATCGCCAAACGAGAAGAATGTAAATGGATGGAGAAATTCACCTAATTATATATATTTTCTTACCTTTTATATCGGTGGGCGGTATGCCGTGTGGCACACCGCCTTTTCACTAGCTATCCGTCCACTCGATCATTGGATCGCTTGGAAGAGAGCTGGTCTTCAAGCTCCTTGACCCGTGTTTCAAGTCCTGACACTTTCTTTTGCATCAATGCCAGAACACGAAGCAAGTCAAACACAATCCTCAGCAGGCTTGCGACACCTCGTGTTTTTTCCTTTTGAGGAGAGTTGAGTGCTTCTGCCCTTACTCTTGCTTCGCGGAGGATGTCAGCAATGGATTGCGCCACAGTTTTTCCTCTCTTGTGGGAACAGAGAATGTATATTTATACATTCTTTTGGATTGTAATTCATTATGAATGTGATGGCAATAAAAAAGATCTAGAATATTACTCTAGATCTATCTGTTTAGCCATTGACTTTACCTGATATCTCATATTCAATGTTCAATAATTTGAGGCCAAATAACCACATACGATGAGTAGCTTGCAATCTGCCGTACTCATCCACCCAAATTAAAAAGTGCTCATTAAGAGGAAGGCGGAAGGAGTAGTTTTTTATCATCAGATAAATTCCTTCGTCTCCTTTGCGTCCTCTTCTTGGCAAACTTGTGATCTGTAAGGAAAGGTCAGCACCATGTTCCAGTCGTAGGATTCCTGTCAGATTTCGTTTTGGGATAGGAAGTGTAATGTGCAAGTACTGTTCGTTGTCGTGATAATGATCAGAATAGATGGCGACGAACATCGTTTGATCGGTGCCCTTATAGGTACGAACCCAAGCGCGAAGATTTTTATTCCAATATTGTTTTTCGTTGCAAACACCAATGATTTGACTATCTATTTGGATAATTTCTTCCTGATTTGTAGGTAAATTGATTTGTTGGGTTTTCTTTGACCAAGCTCTATGTATTTTTGCTAGAAGCCGAAATCCACGATGCCAAGTGATCTGAGCAGCGAGCTCATAAAGCATCGTATTCTCATAAAAAGAGCGGATTTTTGGATGGACTTGTGATGGGAAAAAATCGCTCCGGGCAAATTTTTCTAAGTTGTCAACCAAACCAGCATATTGTTGCGTTGGATCGGTGAGTTTTTTTCGATCTAAAAAATTTTTGCCTATTTTGTTTTCACCATTGATATTCGTTTGTGGCAAACCATAAAGTACGGTATTTTCCATTGGTTTTAGGTAGACCCAACCGAACAATCCAAATAGAATAAAACCAATGGCATTGACAGTTCCGTGATAAACTTTCATTTGATCCATCGTCAGCCAATGGTGTCCGAATAGAGTGGAGATACTGAAAGCGACAGATAATAAAATGGTTAGAACGACAATAACAGCAGAAGCTTGCAGGGCAAACCGTACAATGAGGCGGGTTGCTTTCTTGCTGATATGCACCAAAACAAAATAGCTATAGACAAACAAACATACGGCGTACAGAAATACAGCTATTGTTTCCAGGATATGATTGGTATAGATACCGATAGCAACGAAAAGCGGACTTGCCATTAAGCCAATGGTTGTCCAGCGAAAAAGGCGTCCGAGTTTTGAACCAGGACAGAGTTCTCTTCCTACTAGTCCAATAAACAAAGGGGAAAAGATAGCTGCAAAGTGAAAATGAGAAGCAGTTAAAAGCAGCATCTCACCACGGTAACCAAGTAAGCTGCCGCCAAAGCAATATACACTCAAGGCTGCTCCACCGATAAAAGAATAGATCAACCCAATGTCGATAGCATTCTCTTCTAATACATGTGAGCCGCGTTCTAATAATCTTCTGACTCCATATCCTGCTAAAGCAAGAAGGTAGATGGCCCATGGAATCGATAAAATTCCCGAAATCAAACTGCCTGCTGGAAATACAAATGCCAATCCTATTGTACAAGCCACGTATGGATGATATCCCATTAAAAAATCATGATAATGTGAGTCGCTTCCATCACGTTTTATTGTGGGGACAAGAAATAAGAGTAACGGGATCGCAAGAAATATTGAAATCAGTAATAGTCGTTCCAAACCATCTGCGAGCACGACAAATATGATCCAGAGAATGGTAGAAATCAGAAAATTTCTTGCGAAAGTATTGTTCATACAAAATAAATTCCTTTTCTGTTTTTTAATTAGTCTACCATAAAAGTACTTTCTGAGTATTTGGATTAAAATATTTCAAGCCAAATGTAACTTACTGGGAATTTACTGGAAACGCATGTGCGGATAGTGATACAATGAGTTGGAGTTTATTTTGATCGGGTAAGGTTGTGAAAGTTATGAAAAAATTAATGTTAATTGACGGAAACAGTATTTTATATCGAGCATTTTTTGCTCTTCCTCTCCTTTCTAATTCTTCAGGTATTCATACCAATGCAGCCTACGGATTTGCGATGATGCTAGTGAAAATGTTAGAAGAAGAAAAACCAACTCATGTTTTAGTTGCTTTTGATGCGGGTAAAATGACATTTCGTCATAAAGACTATGAAGCATACAAAGGAAAAAGAGATAAAACTCCAGGGGAACTGTCCGAGCAAGTGCCATTGGTACAAGAGATATTAGATGCTTTTGCTATTCAAACCTATCAACTAAATGGGTTTGAAGCCGATGATATTATTGGTACATTGGCTGTTCAAGCGGAGAAAGAAAAAATAACTACGTTGATTGTCAGTGGAGATAAAGACTTATTTCAACTCATTGATGATCATGTAACAGTTCTACATACGATTAAAGGCGTTACCGAGGTCGATCGATATGATGAAGCAAGGCTTCATGAGCGTTATGGACTCCGCCCCGATCAAATTGTAGATTTAAAGGGATTGATGGGAGATCCTTCCGATAACATTCCGGGAATACCGGGGGTAGGGGAAAAGACTGCCCTAAAACTGTTAGCCAAGTACCCAACTGTTGAAGAAATTATTGCCCACCCAGAGGCATATTCCGGAAAAAAACTTCAAGAGAAACTGCGGGAGTTTGCAGATGATGCAGTATTGAGTAAAAGATTAGCTACGATTCATACGGAAGTGCCGCTGCCGTTCTCATTTGCAGAAATAAAGTTGCAAGATTTTCAGCGGGACAAGGTTAGGGATGTCTTTTCTCGTCTTGAGTTTCGTACTCTTATGGATCGAGTGGATAAATCTCCTCTTTTTATTTCAGATGAAGAAGGCCGGATGGAGATTCCAACTGCTGCTCATGATTATGTGCAGATAGAAGAAGCAAATAAAGAGGAGTGGGCACATTTGTTTCAGCAGTCTCCTCTTGCAATTCATCTGGAAACAGATGTAGACAATCCTCATCATGCCACCATTACTGGAATAGGTTTATCGAGTCCTGATGAAAATGTGTTTCTGCCATTTGAAGTTGCCAAGGATTGGGATGCTTTTCGTATATGGGTGGAGGACAAAGAAAAACAAAAAGTCGTGTATGATTTAAAACGAAGTAAGATTTTATTGGAAAGAGAACAAATCCCTATTCATGGATTTGTTTTTGATGTATTGCTTTCAGCCTATGTGCTCAATCCATCGGAAACAAAGTTGGAGATAAGTGATTTAGCTTTGCAGCAAAGCGTAGGTTACCTGCCTTCTGATGAGGAAGCTTATGGGAAAGGAGCAAAGCGAAGACCGCTGACAGGAGATGCTTTAGCAAGCCATGTTACCAAAAAAACGGCAAAATTATTTGCTTTATACGATACATTTGAAAAACAATTAGAAGAAAATGATCTGACCAAATTACTATGTGAATTGGAGATGCCATTAGCGGCTGTCCTTGCTAATATGGAAGAAACCGGGGTCAAGGTAGATAAAACCCAATTAGAAGAGCTTGGTGTTACTTTTAAAGAGAAGATCGACCAATTGGAAAAAGAGATCATTGAGCTGGCCGGTACAGCCTTTAATATTAATTCACCGAAACAATTATCAGAGATATTATTTGAAAAACTGGGCCTTCCAGTGATCAAAAAAACGAAGACAGGATACTCGACTGGAGCAGATGTTTTAGAAAAACTTGCTCCACAACACGAGATTGTTGAAAAAATTTTACACTATCGTCAGGTTGGAAAGTTATACTCCACTTATATAGAAGGATTAAAAAAGGAAATTGCGTCGGATGAAAAGATTCATACGCGATTTAATCAAACGATCGCAGCGACAGGAAGACTGAGCAGCACGGAACCAAACTTGCAAAATATCCCCATACGTTTAGAAGAGGGACGACAAATTCGTCAAGTATTCGTTCCTTCAGAAGAAAACTGGGTGATTTTAGCTGCGGACTATTCACAAGTAGAACTGAGAATATTAGCCCATTTATCCGAAGATCCTATTTTGCAGAGAGCTTTTCAAGAAGATAGAGATATTCATACACAAACTGCAATGGATGTATTTGGTGTAGATACAACAGAAGTTTCTTCATTGATGAGAAGTAAAGCAAAAGCAGTGAATTTTGGGATTGTATATGGAATCAGTGCATTTGGTCTGTCGCAAAACATTAATATCCCACAAAAGGAAGCGAAAGAATTTATTGAGCGTTACTTTGCCACTTATCCAAACGTCCGAAAATTTATGGATGAAGTGGTGGTTGAAGCACGAAAAACAGGATATGTAACTACTTTGCTAAATCGTCGACGTTATCTCCCAGACATCAATGCTTCACAGTTTAACGCGAGAAGTTTTGCTGAACGGACTGCGATGAATACACCTATCCAAGGCAGTGCAGCAGATATTATCAAAAATGCCATGGTGCATCTATATCGAGCTATGCAAGAACGTCAGTTAAAAAGTAGAATGTTACTGCAAGTACATGACGAACTTATCTTTGAAGTTCCACCAGAGGAGCTGGAGGAACTGAAAAAATTAGTTCGTGAAAAGATGGAACATGCAGTTCCGCTTAGCGTACCGCTCAAAGTAGATGTCAATATAGGCAAGAGTTGGTATGAAGCTAAATAAAAACAGATGAAAATAGAGAAAGAGGATGGAGAAATGCCAGAATTACCAGAAGTAGAGACAGTAAGACGGACTTTGTCTTCTCTTGTTGTGGGGAAAACCATTTGTGAAGTTACTGTCTCTCTGCCGCGTATTATTCGCAAACCAGATGATAGTAAGGAATTCGCTGAGAAATTAGCAGGTACCACGATTACTGCTGTTGAGCGAAGAGGCAAATTTTTAAAGCTATTTGCTGATCCATACGTATTAGTCTCTCATTTGAGGATGGAGGGCAAGTATCGGATGGCAAAGAGCACAGATCCAGTTGAAAAACATGACCATGTTGTTTTTCATTTTACAGATGGTTCAGAGTTACGTTATAAGGATGTACGCCAGTTTGGAACGATGGATTTGTTTTTACGCGGTGAAGAGGACAATGATGCACCTCTTGCCAAATTGGGTCCTGAACCGCTCGGTGATGAGTTTACAAAGCAGTGGTTTCAATCTCAACTGAGTAAAAAAACGACAAAAATAAAAGCCTTACTGCTCAATCAACATTTTGTTGTTGGACTAGGTAATATATATGTCGATGAAGCTTTGCATCGAGCAAAAATTCATCCAGAGCGTGTAGCTAAAAGTTTAACAAAAAAAGAGGTATCCGAACTATTTCAGGCTATCCGCGAAACTCTCCAAACGGCGATCGATGCAGGAGGTTCATCTGTGAGATCCTATGTGAATGGCCAAGGAGAAATGGGATATTTTCAATTACAGATAAAAGTATACGGAAGAAAAAATGAGCCATGTTATACATGTGGGAATCCGATCAGTAGATTAATTGTTGCTGGACGAGGGACACACATTTGTAATACATGCCAGCATTAAAAGCTTTGTTTTTCAATGAAGAAAGTATATGGTGATGATATGATATATGGATTGACAGGCGGGATTGCTACAGGTAAAAGTACAGTAGCTGAAATGCTTCGGGAACTTGGGGCATATATCATAGATGCAGATCAGATTTCGCGACAAATAGTAGAGCCGGATCAGTTAGGTGCAAATAGGATAAAAGAACACTTTGGAAAAGAACTTTTTACAGCAGATGGTCATTTGAAAAGGGACAAGCTTGCTCAGATTATATTTCAAAATCCCTCAGCGAGAAAACAACTGAACAATTTGTTACATCCACTTATCATGAAAGAAATGCAGAGGCAAACCGACGAGATCTTAAAGCAAATGAAAGACGCTGTGGTGATTTGGGATATTCCTTTGTTGTATGAAGAAAATTTGACCAATTTTGTCCAAAAGGTTATTGTGATATATGTGCCTGAAGAGGTACAACGCAGGCGTTTGCAGTTACGTAACAACTTTAACCAGAAAGAGGTAGAGTTTCGTATTCAATCGCAACTGTCGATAGAAGAGAAAAAAAGTTTGGCGAACTACTTGATTGATAATAGTGGGACAGTTCAACAAACAAAGAGACAGGTAGTGGCATTATGGAATCATCTAACCTAAAGAAATGGATTGAGCCAGCCCTTCAGGCTCTTCCAAGAAAAAGGTTTATCGCCATTGGAATTATTTTCATTATTCTATCCCTTGTAATCGCATTTCCTTTGTTTAATCGTTGGATTTATCCGTTAGATTATGAGAGCAATATTTTAAAAAGCGCAAAACAGACAAACACAGACCCATTTCTAATTATGGCTATCATTCGTGTAGAGACCAAGTTTGATCCGGAAAAACAGTCTCATGTTGGTGCACAAGGATTGATGCAATTGATGATTCCAACAGTAGACTATGCGATTAAAAAAGGAAATTTTTCACCTTCCATGCGACAGTACATCAAAGTACCAGCAGTGAACATACAAGTCGGAAGTTGGTATTTAAGTGATCTAACCCGACAATTTAAAGGCAACAAAGTCGCAGTAATCGCAGCATATAACGCAGGACCATCACGAGTACAGAAATGGTTAAAAGATGGAACATGGGATGGAACAAGGCAGAATGTACAAAAGATTCCCTATGGGGAAACTAGACATTATGTACAACGGGTAACCTTTTTCTATGAAAAATACAAATCGCTGTATATGGATTTAGTGAAAGATTAAGCGGACAGCTTTTATGTCCGTTTTTTCTTGTGGAAATATTCCTTATGTTCTATCGAAATGAAAAATAGGCATGTTTTATTAGATGTTCTATATTGCAAAATGTGACATACTGATTATAATGAAATAGAGGATTAGTGTGTTATAAAAGCGTCGGAAGGGGAAGCAATTATATGAAACTACGCATTGCCATAAATGGTTTTGGGCGAATTGGAAGAATGGTTTTTAGAAAAGCGATCACGGACCCCACTATTGAGGTAGTTGCAATTAATGCGAGCTATCCAGCAGAAACATTGGCACATCTTATTAAGTTTGATACCATACATGGTTTTTTTGATGAAGAAGTTATTGCAGAAGAAGGGATGCTCTACGTCAATCGTCAAGCTGTGCGCTTGGTTTCCAATCGAAATCCTTTGGAACTGCCTTGGGAAGAGTTGGGTGTAGATGTTGTAATAGAGGCTACTGGTAAGTTCTGTGATCGCGAGGGAGCTTCTCTTCATTTACAAGCAGGTGCCAAAAAAGTAGTAATTACAGCACCAGGTAAAAATGAGGATGCTACGATCGTTATGGGAGTGAATCATGAAATTTATGATCCTGAAAACCATCACATTATTTCCAACGCATCATGTACCACAAATGGTCTTGCACCAGTTGTAAAAGTTTTACATGATCGTTTTGGAATCGAACATGGATTGATGACAACTGTTCATTCCTTTACAAATGACCAAAATAATCTCGATAATCCACATAAAGATTTGCGCCGTGCCCGCGCATGTTCTCAATCGATTATTCCTACTAAGACAGGGGCAGCAAAAGCATTAGGACTAGTTATTCCTGAATTACAGGGGAAGTTGAACGGTTTTTCGCTGAGAGTTCCAACTCCAAATGTTTCTGTAGTTGATTTGGTAGTGAATTTACAGACAAATGTAACAGCAGAAATGGTAAATGAGGCTTTTCGTAATGCTTCTGCACAAGGAATGAAAGGAATTTTGCAATATTGTGAACTTCCACTTGTATCTACTGACTTTACTGGGAATGAAAATTCTTCAATAGTTGATGCACTTTCGACAATGGTAATGGGAGAAAGACAAGTAAAAGTACTCGCATGGTATGATAATGAATGGGGTTATTCTTGCCGAGTGGCAGATCTGGCAAAATATGTAGGGGAAACACTTCATCAAAAAAAATTAGTACATGCTACTGCTTAACCAACTATGATCTGGGGATCACGTCTTAAGTTGTATGCAGAATAAATAAAAAACCGTTCCATTGGAGGAACGGTTTTTATCTTGTAGCAGACATACCACCATCTACGTTGTAGACGCTTCCTGTTGTATATTTCGCTTCCTCTGAAGCTAAAAATAAGATAGTATTTGCTACTTCTGTAGTAGTTCCATATCTCTTCATCGGTATGTAACGGCAGAAATCTTGACGTACTTGTTTCTCCATCCCTGGATTTAATTTGCTTTCGAGGCGGTCCATCAAACTAGATTCAATAGGAGCAGAAATAACAGCGTTGACACGGATATTTGATTGGCTATTTTCCAATGCTACTGTTTTGACTAATCCTAACAAGGCATGTTGTAACATAACATGTGATGAAAGCATAGGAAGTCCCATGAGTCCAGCAACTGTACCATAAGTTACAATAGAGCCTCCTCCGTTTCTTTGCATGATGGGGATCACTTGTTTAATGAGAAAAACAATGTCTTTTACGTGGTGATACAATTTATCTAATTCATTTTCTTCCACTTCTTCAATAGGGCCAACCATACAATCATTTGGTGATGCATATACGAAAATATCGATGGTGCCGAAATATTGTACAATGTCATCAATACAGACTGTTATTTCAGAGTCTTTGCCTCCTTCCATCGAGATCAACAGTGATCGATCAGAAATAAAATGGTCTTTTGAGGACAATTGCATTGCACTAATATTTTGATAGTTATCAATAAGTGCAAGTTTTGCTCCTTCTTGAGCAAATTGCTTTGCCGCTTGATAGCCTACTCCATCTGTAGCACCAGTAATGAGAACTACTTTATCTTGAAAACGTTTCACTATTCTTTTACGCTCCCTGATTTTCAATATCTTTTTAGTATACTTCAAAAAAGAAACCAATAGAGTATTGTCATATTTTAGACGAATAATTTTCAAAACTATAGGTTGCTATTTTTTGAATTTGCCTTCTTTTTTCAATAAAATAGATCTCATAAGTGCAGGTGAAAAAACAGGATTGAGCATCTGATCATTTAACTGTATCTTTAAATGATAGTAGACTGGATACGGGAGGAAAGTTAATGAAATGTCCGATTTGTAATCATAATGGGAGCCGAGTGCTTGATTCGCGACCTGTACATGAAGGAAAAGCGATTAGAAGGAGGCGAGAGTGCGAAGCTTGTAATGAGCGATTTACAACTTTTGAAATGATAGAAGAAAAACCATTGATGGTAATAAAAAAAGACGGGAGCCGAGAAGAATTTAGTCGAGAAAAATTATTACGTGGGTTGATTCGAGCATGTGAGAAAAGACCAGTTCCGACGAGTAGTTTAGAAGGTCTCGTTCTCGATATGGAACGAAAACTTCGTGAGGTAGGTATTTTGGAAGTTCCAACTACTGAAATAGGAGAAATGGTATTGGAACGGTTGGTGAAAATCGATGAAGTTGCCTATGTTCGTTTTGCGTCTGTCTATCGACAATTTCAAGACATTCACCTTTTTGTAAGAGAATTGGAAGATTTACGAAAAAGGTCAAATGAAGGAGATTTAGAACATTTTTTGGATGAAAACGACATAGATCGAGAATAAATTTTGGTTGGCTTTGAGTACCCATTTGCGATAGAATGAACAAACCCGCTATTCATTCGGGAGAAAAAATTAGGGGAGGTCACATTCTATGTTTTGGCAAGAAATCCAATTTCGTAGTCGACAAGAAAAAGCATTGGATGATACAGATCTTTTTACTATGACACATCTCTATCAACCAATTGTCGGAGTTATGGGAGTTGGATTATATGTGACGCTTCACTCGCAGGCTTCCCAACAAGAAACTTCCACTCTGCTTACACATACATATCTCTTCAAATTACTCTCTATTTCACATAATCAATTGTTAGAAGCGAGATATCAATTAGAGGGAGTTGGCTTACTGCGAACATTTGAAAAAAGTAATCAAAGAGAGGGCAACTACTTGGAATACCAAGTTATATCGCCCTTGGCACCCCTTACTTTTTTTCAAACCATGCCATTGGCAATTCAATTGCAACATCGTCTGGGGAAAGATGAGTATCAAATGGTGAAAAATCGAGTGTGGCCAGAAGATAAAGAGATTCAGAGCGTCAATTTGACGAAAAGTTTCCAAGAAGTATATGGACAAAAAGAAGTTGCTGCTTCTACTCAAACAATACCAGCTACGAAAAAGCGAAAATCGAATATCGATTTTGGGTTTATTCGTTCACGATTGGCATCGATTATTAAACCTGCTAATTGGACTTCTCAACTTGAATCAGAGTTGAAACAAGCTTGTTATCTATTTAAGTTGGATGAGTCTACGTTGATAAAAGCTATTCAAAATCCAGAAGTTTCATACAGTGGACATGTTAATTTAGAAAAACTGTTCCATTATTTAAATACGGCACCTTATTCCAATAATTCTGTTGTTTCACCTTCAGACAAGGAAAAGCCAACTATACCAGAGCCAGCAATGTCTCCAAAAGAAAAACATTTCCAGTTGTTAGAGACTATTTCTCCATTCGAACTTTTAGCTCACTATCAAGGAGGAGCAGCTGTACCAAAGAGTGAGATGAATCTGATTCAATCATTGCTCACACATTATCAGTTACCTGCACCTGTTGTGAATGTGCTGTTAGATTTTGTCATGCTAAAGTGTGATCGTAAATTACCAAAGGCATATGTAGAAAAAATAGCTTCTCACTGGAAACGTTTAAATATTCAAACATCTGAGCAAGCAAGAGTACAAGCGCTCAAAGAACATACCAAACAATCAAACCAAAACTCCAGCACAACAAAAGCTAGAAGAAAATCTAGTGTGAAAAAATTGCCTAAAACCATCGCTCGGGAAGTTATCGAGCCTAGTTTTACAGATGAAGAACTTCAAGGGACTTATGATGATATTCAAGCAACAATGAAATTTTTACGTTCAACAGAAAAACAAGTGTTGCACAATAAAGAGTAGCGTGCTATAATAACTTTTGTCAGTTTGAAAGGACTTGAAAATGTTTGAAAATTGTTTGATGGCTCGATAGCTCAGTCGGTAGAGCAGAGGACTGAAAATCCTCGTGTCGGCGGTTCGATTCCGTCTCGAGCCACCAGTTGCGGAAGTGGCTCAGTGGTAGAGCATCGCCTTGCCAAGGCGAGGGTCGCGGGTTCGAATCCCGTCTTCCGCTCCAAATTACTGCCTTGCCGGGGTGGCGGAATAGGCAGACGCACAGGACTTAAAATCCTGCGGTAGGTGACTATCGTGCCGGTTCAAGTCCGGCCCTCGGCACCATATTCTAGCGTTTTGGGGATTTTGAAGCCAGGAAAGTTTAAGGTGAAGATCACAGGTTGCAAACGAAGTACAAACTTTCATCTTACGAAAATGTTTTCCTTGCAATTGCATCTCCAGAGAGGAAGTCGTCCAATTTTTGGGCGGCTTTTTTTGTATGATAATCGCCTAAACTCACATAAATTTTGAGGGATCAAAAAATGAAAAAATCTTTACATAGGGTAAGGGGGTATGCTATGATCATAACAGCATAAATCAATCAATGGAGGAGATTATAAGGAAGAAAGAAGTACTTACAGGTGCAAGGGATGGGTTCCAAGCATTGTGCCGTGATCGTAAAAGGAGCGTTAAAACCGTTTAATGCGAAAGTAGAAGCAGATTTAGTGAAAACCGTGACGGTGGAATATAATGAAGGACAAGTAAGTTTAGACACCTTGAAAGAAGTGATGGAAGATCAAGGTTACGATGTTGTTTAAGGCTATATACCCAGTAGGGGTAAAAAATTTTTACGCCCTAAATACCCCCATAGGGTATATAGAGAGAAGGGAGTTTGATCTATGGTCACGCAACAAAGGTTGAAAATTAGTGGAATGACTTGTGCAGCCTGTTCCAATCGAATAGAGAAAGGTTTAAAAAAAGTTTCTGGTGTTTCCGATGCTAATGTGAACTTCGCTCTCGAAACGGCTACAGTTTCCTTTGATACAGAACAAACGGATGTAGCGGAGTTAGAAGCAAAAATTTCTTCACTTGGTTATGGAACGATGAAAGAAGCAGTAGAGTTGAAACTGATTGGAATGACTTGTGCGGCTTGTGCAAATCGGATTGAAAAAGGGTTAAATAAACTACCAGGGGTATCAAAAGCAACGGTAAACTTCGCCTTGGAGACAGCACGAGTGGAATATTATCCGGATGAAGTCACGAGCAAAGAGATGATTCAAAAAGTAGAAAAACTGGGATATAAAGCAGAGTCAAAACAAGAAGCAAAAAACGATATCGATCATCGTCAAAAAGAAATCAAAAAACAACAAACGAAATTTTTCTTTTCTGCCTTATTATCTTTGCCTCTCTTATGGGCAATGGTAAGTCACTTTTCGTTTACCTCGTTTATCTGGGTTCCAGAAATTTTTATGAATCCTTGGTTTCAGTTTGCATTAGCAACACCTGTTCAATTTATTATCGGCGGACACTTCTATGTTGGAGCATATAAAGCGTTGCGAAATAAAAGTGCCAACATGGATGTTCTAGTAGCTTTGGGTACATCCGCAGCTTATTTTTACAGCTTATATCTCAGTATCCTAAGTATTGGTCAACAAGGACATCATCAAGTAGAGCTATATTTTGAAACGAGTGCTGTTCTTATCACCTTAATTATTCTTGGGAAATTATTTGAAGTTCGGGCAAAAGGTCGTTCTTCCGAAGCGATTAAGAAACTAATGGGATTACAAGCAAAAACAGCTTTAGTCGTTCGTGATGGACAAGAAGTACAGATTTCGATTGAGGAAGTACAAACTGGCGATATATTGATTGTCAAACCAGGAGAAAAGATTCCAGTAGATGGAGTAGTCATGGAGGGAACCTCCGCAGTCGATGAATCCATGTTAACTGGGGAAAGTATCCCGATTGAAAAACGCAATGGTGATTTCGTGATTGGAGCTGCCATGAATAAAAATGGCCGTCTCTTGGTCAAAGCAACAAAAGTAGGAAAAGATACTGCTCTTGCTCAAATTATCAAAGTAGTAGAAGAAGCACAAGGTTCCAAAGCTCCTATTCAACGGGTAGCAGATAAAATCTCAGGAGTGTTTGTACCGATTGTTGTAGGAATCGCTCTATTTACCTTTCTTATCTGGTATTTTGCAGTGAACCCAGGACAATTTGCCAGTGCATTAGAAAAAGGAATTGCAGTATTGGTTATTGCCTGTCCTTGTGCTTTGGGATTAGCCACTCCAACCTCGATTATGGCTGGATCGGGACGAGCAGCGGAATGGGGTGTCTTATTCAAAGGTGGAGAGTATTTGGAATCTACACACCAAGTTAACACTGTTGTATTGGATAAAACCGGAACAATTACTAATGGGAAACCTGTGTTAACCGATGTCCTTGTTGCAGAAGGTATCGAGGAGACAACCTTCTTAACTTTGGTAGGAGCAGCAGAGAAAAACTCGGAACACCCCTTGGCGGAAGCGATTGTGGAAGGGATCAAGGAAAAAGGAATACTAGTACCTAATGCTGAGGAATTTGAGGCGATTCCAGGTTATGGAGTTCGTGCTATTGTCCAGAACAAAGAAATGTTTATTGGTACTCGAAGACTTATGACTAAACACAACATTGATGTAGAAGCATTTCAAACTGTCATGGCTGACTTAGAGAAATCGGGAAAGACAGCTATGCTAGTAGCTGTCGATGGTCAGTTTGCAGGTTTAGTAGCGGTTGCCGATACGGTCAAAGATACTTCACAGGAAGCCATTGCCCGTCTTAAAAACTTAGGGCTAGAAGTGATCATGATCACTGGAGACAATGAGCGTACTGCTGAAGCGATTGGTCAAGAAGTGGGAGTGAATCGAGTTCTTGCAGAAGTTTTGCCAGAGGGAAAAGCAAAAGAAGTGAAAAAGCTGCAAGCAGAAGGCAAGAGAGTTGCGATGGTTGGAGATGGGATCAATGATGCACCAGCTCTAGCAACTGCAGATATTGGGATGGCAATAGGTACCGGAACCGATGTTGCAATGGAAGCAGCAGATGTCACGCTCATGCGAGGCGACTTAAAAAGTATTGCCGATGCGATCTTCATGAGCCGAAAAACGATGCGCAACATCAAACAAAATCTTTTTTGGGCATTGGCCTATAACGTCATTGGAATTCCGATTGCTGCTTTTGGTTTCCTAGCACCATGGTTAGCAGGAGCAGCAATGGCACTTAGTTCTGTGTCTGTTGTGCTGAATGCTCTACGCCTGCAACGAGTGAAACATTAATTGGTTTTTCAAATAACTATGACGCTATTCATCAGCTATCCAACGAGAAGCTCTGAGAGAAAGTAAAGTAAGATGAAAAATCAAAATACAAAGGAGAGTTAACCAATGTCGCAAGTAAAGTTAAAAGTAGAAGGTATGAGTTGTAATCATTGTGTTGTTTCCATCGAAGGAGCACTGCAAGCAATCGGTTCAAAAGGAAAAGTGGATTTGGCTAGTGACACGGTGATGGTAGCATATGACGAAAAGAAATTGTCTTTGGACCAAATCAAAGAAGCAATCGAAGATCAAGGATATGAAGTCGTTTCCTAAATATAGAATAGGGGAGTATATTATAAAAAAATATATTGCAAATGAAAATGAACTAGAAAGAATTGAATTTTATGAGAGATCAGCTACTTGAAAATCAAATGAGCTTTTGACAACGATGCACAAGTTAATGAAATGATTGCTTGCAAGAAAAAGGAACAATGAGCTGTTTTCAGTGGTTGTTCCTTTTTTTGACTTCATTATTTGGTTTCATACACAAGAAGGGATTCGCTTAAATTGTTATTTGAAATAAATTATCCTCATACGATCCTCACAATCTCTCATTAAAATAATGAAGAGAGGAACATCATGAGTAAATCAGTAAAAAGGGTAATTATTTCTTCCATTGTTTTAATAAATAGAGCTCAAATGGATGAAACTTCTGATAAGGAAGGTGGCCAAATACCCAGTCCAAAAATTTCTAAGTATAGCGACAGATGAGAATGCGATTTCTAATCCGCCTGTAATCAAAAATCTGCTTGTATCGATTGGGGTTTCGGAAAGATCTGATTTAACTTTTGTGGCAGGTGAAAAAGAGTTTGACTATTGATCTTCATGATGGAACTAGTACAAGAAATCATTGGTTACAGCATTCAGCTCTTTTTGTATAAAAGTAGGTGATGAAATGAATAAAGTAGTACTAATCGTGGATGATGAAGAAAAAATACGTGATGTCTTGACTTCTTATCTTCAAAAAGAAGGATTTACAACCATAGAAGCTGCCAATGGTACAGAAGCATTAAAAACCATCGAACGAGAAGCAATAGATTTTGTTATCCTCGATTTGATGTTACCCGATATATCCGGAGAAACGGTTTGTCACCGGATACGTGAGTATTTGCCCATACCTATCCTTATGTTAACCGCAAAAGTTTCCGAAAGGGATAGACTCCAAGGATTATCCATAGGAGCAGATGATTATGTGATCAAGCCATTTAGTCCGAGGGAAGTGGTCGCACGAGTGAAAGTAATTCTCCGTAGAACCGATCATGATCTCGTCACATCAAGAGTAACTATTCAAAATGGGGATTTGGAGATTGATCGAGATAATCAAATGGTATTAAAAAAAGGAGAAGAGATACATCTCACTCCAGCAGAATTTAAATTGCTGCTTGTGTTGGCACGCCACCCTGAGCGGACGTTTTCACGAGAAGAATTAATAGAAAAAGTGATTGGTTTTCACTATATGGGGGATGATCGTACGATCGATCAACATGTGAAAAATCTACGTCAAAAAATAGAGACCGATCCTAAAAAACCTACCTACTTACTTACTGTTTATGGATTTGGGTATCGATTTGCAGGAGGAAAATCTCAAACACGATGAAAAAACGATTAACGATAATGTTTGTTGCAGTTGCTTCTGGAATGGTAGGTTTAGCGAGTATTATTTTTCTCGTAGAAATGCATTATCATATTTCCCTTTATCAAAAAAAATTTCCATTACCAGATTCTCAGATGGTTTATTATGATTATCATTTTGAGCAGGCACTGATCCAATCTACTTTATGGACGGTAGTAGGAACTGTTTTACTTGCTATTTTCATCAGCCTTTCTATCGCAAAACGAATTACTTCTCCGCTTATTGAGATGAGAAAAATCACCGAGCAAGTAACGAAAGGAAATTTGGACTCTCGTGTAAAAGTGGCGGGAACAGATGAAGTAGCTCATTTAGGTCAAGCATTCAACCATTTAACAATACAGCTACAGGAGCAGGAAATACTCAGAAAAAATCTTACGTCAGATATAGCTCATGAGCTTCGCACACCTTTGGCAACATTGAAAAGTCACATGGAAGCTTTTGAAGATGGAATTTGGGAACCAACCCCTGAACGAATTCGATCTTGTCAAGAAGAACTGGAACGCCTCATTCATCTAGTGGGGGATCTAGAGCAATTAACCAATGTAGAATCCCCTAGTTTTATCCTTCAAAAACAAAAAGAGGATTTAGTTGAGATCGTAGAGCAGAGTACTCGAGCGATGGAAACGAATTTTAAAGTAGAAGGAGTAAAACTAGTCGTGAACACTCCAAAACGTGTTTCTGTGTTTGTGGATCGAAATCGAATCGCGCAAATTTTAATCAATCTGCTATCAAATGCGCTTAAGTTTACCCTTTCTGGTGGACGAGTTACGGTGGAAGTAACAGACGAAGACAGAGATGCAAAAATCACAGTGAAAGATACAGGAATTGGGATTCCAACAGCGGAGTTGCCTAAAGTATTTGAAAGGTTTTATCGTGTAGAAAAATCGAGAAGTAGAGAGTTAGGTGGAAGTGGAATTGGGTTAACGATTGTCAAAAAATTGGTGGAAGCACATGATGGTTCTATTAACATGGAAAGTAAGGAAGGAATAGGGACAACAGTATGTATTTCCATTCCGAAATAAGGAATGGAACACTTAGCGTAGTTCAATGATATCAAGCATTATTTGTGAATAATAAAAAGAATCAGAGGTGTCAATGGGAAAATGAAAAAACTACTTTTCTTTCTTTCTCTTGTTGTAATTGTGGCTCTAAGTGGATGCGGAAATGCAACAAAAGACAACAAAAACATGGACTCTCAAATGTCAGGAATGGATCATTCCGAAATGCATCATTCGAGTTCGGCTCAATTACCTCAGGGGTTAAAGAAAGCAATCAATCCAAAATATAAAATTGGAAGTCAAGTGATGATACAATCAGACCACATGTCAGGGATGAAAGGCGCGACTGCTACCATTGTAGGGGCTTATGATACAACAGCTTATGTCGTTTCCTATACTCCCACAACAGGGGGAGAAAGAATAAAAAATCATAAGTGGGTTATTAAAGAAGAAATGAAAAATGCAAAAAATCAACCTTTAAAACCAGGAACTGAAGTTATGTTAGAAGCAGACCATATGCCCGGAATGAAGGGTGCAACTGCGACTATTGAATCAAGTGAAAAAACGACCGTGTATATGGTCGATTACACTCCAACAACAGGAGGAGCGAAAGTGAAAAATCATGAATGGGTGACAGAAAGTGAGCTATCCCCGAAGTAGCGCAATCAAAAAAAATTATGTCATGGAATTGAAAAAAGCAGGTGTCTACTTGATGTAGTTGACCTGCTTTTTTTGGCAAACAAAACTGCAAACGAACAATATTTCTTTGCTATTTATCTGAGTATATTCAATTTAAACCTGCATTTTTCCTAAGTCTATTAGTGTCAGATGCAAATGAACAACGCTTACTCTCTTTGTTTGTCTTTCATTATTTGATCATACTGTGCTTCCAGCCAAATATCTTCTAGTTCATGTTTAGCTTTTACCGCGAGAACTTTCACTTGTTTGATAGAATCCTGTAATGTTTCCCTACCCTGAGTAGTAATCGGTTTGATTGTTTTACGGTAGATGGGAAGAAGTGCCGGTATAGAAAATAGTAGCGCTGATCCCACAATCCATTTTTGTACTGGAGAACCCATGGTTATTCATTCCTCCTAAGCCGTTTTTAAATGGATCAACCCATTATTATTGGTTTGCATAGATGTGGTTCTTTTGAATCGAGATACAAAGGAACAGATAGGTTTAGAAATTGTTGTAATGGACCCGGCCACTAAGAATGCTTGTATCCAATGTCCGGTGTTTAATGGCACAGTATGGAAGAAAGTCCTTAAACCAGGGATATAGATAGTAGCTGCCAAGGTCAAGAAGGAAAATCCAAGTGCACCAATCAAGAAGCGATCTTTCATCCAATCAAAAGCCTTTTCTTCTAAACCTTCCTGTCTCCATGAGAATGTTTGAATTAGTTGTCCTATTACAAGAGTGGCGAAAGTTAATGTTTGCGCAATAGGTAAACTAACCCCTTTCATAAGACTGAAAGCAAATAGACCTAAGGAACCTAATCCTAACAATGTTCCACGTATCACGACTTTTTGGTAAAGATCTTCATCTGCAATTTGAATACGTTCGCTCTGATTATTTTTATTCCCTGGACTAGTGGCTAAAATCATGGCTGGCAGTGCATCCGTTAGCATATTCATTAATAGAATCTGAATAGGGATGAGTGGAAGAGGCATTCCGATTAATACTGCCACACCTGTGACAAGTACCTCTGCTAGGTTGCCTGTTAACAGACAACCTAGTGCTTTACGGATGTTTGTCATAATGGTACGTCCTTCTTTGACAGCATGAATGATGGATGAAAATTGATCGGTTTTCAACACCATATCGGAAGTTTCTTTGGTTACTTCTGTCCCCGTCTGCCCCATTGAGATCCCAACATTGGCTTGTTTAATAGCAAGAGTGTCGTTTACACCATCTCCAGTCATGGCTACCTGTATACCTTGATTTTGATAAGCTTGTACGATTCGAACCTTTTGTTCGGGTGTTACACGAGCAAAAACATGAATTTGATTTACTCGTTTACTTAATGCTGCATCACTTAACTTATCCAATTCTTTCCCTGTCATGACAACAGGTGTAGAATGAATACCTATCTTTTTAGCAATCGATATAGCCGTTAAGGGATGATCACCAGTAATCATTACAGGTCGAACACCTAAACGATAGGTTTCTGCTATACTCTCTGCAATATCATCTTTGGGAGGATCTATCATTCCAGCTAAACCGACTAAGATAAAATCATTTTGATCTATTTTTTCATCCTTCGCTTCCCATTCAATGGGACGATAAGCGAAAGCTAATACACGCATAGATTGATCAGAATAGGATGTATGAATATCTTCGAGATAACGGCGATGTTCGTGCGATAATGGGACTACTTTCCCATCTATTTGGGCAAAAGAACAAATTTCCAGGATCGATTCCATCGACCCTTTTGTGAATACAAAGCAGTTGTTTTCTTTTTTACAAGCAACACTCATTTTTCCTTTGGCTGAATCAAATGGAAGCTCATGCACCCGTTTCCATTCCGTTTGTTTTGGCAGATAGTCTGTTTTATGAGCAAAGGCAAGAAGTGCACCTTCTGTTGGATTGCCTTTTATGGTCCACAGCTCACCATCTTGTAGAAGCTTCGTATTATTACAGAGTGTTACAATGGACACAAGGCGCTCTAAATCAAGCTTATGCTCTTCTTTTATCGGATTGCTGGCTATTATCTTTCCTTTTGGTTCATACCCAATTCCTGTAACTTGCCATTGGTTTGATAAGGTAGCTACTGCTTCAACTGTCATTTCATTTTTGGTTAATGTTCCTGTTTTATCTGTACAAATCACATTCACTCTTCCAAGTGTTTCTAATGTAGATAATCTGCGAATCATGACACTTTTCTTTGCCATGCGGAAAATACCTGCACTCAGGGCGATTGTAACGGTGACAGGAAGCCCTTCTGGTATTGCCGAGGTTGCAAGTGCTACAGATGTAGAGATCATTTGAGAAAAAGTATTTCCGCGAAATAGCCCCACAGCAAAAATGACACTAGCAATGATAAGTGCACCTTTTACAAATCGCTTACTGATGTGTGTAACCTCTTGTTGCAATGGAGTCATTTCTTGTTTCTTTTCTACTAAAAGAGAGAGGAGACGACCCATCTCAGTGTGCATTCCTGTGGAGACAACAATACCAGTTGCTTTTCCTCGTGACACATTTGTACCCATGTATACCATATTGCTGCGTTCTGGCAGAGGAGTATCTTCTGGGATAGCTTGATCTGTTTTCAGTACAGGTAATGACTCTCCTGTTAACATGGACTCATCGACTTCAAAATTCCATGTTTGTAATAAACGAATATCAGCGGGAACGCGGTCTCCAGCTTCAAGATGTATCAAGTCTCCTGGAACAAGTTCATTTCCATCCAGAACTTGTTCGTTTTCATGGCGAATGACTTTACATACAGGAGCTTTGTACTGATTTAGTGCTTCCACTACTTTTTCCGCTTTTCGCTCCTGAATTGTACCCACAACTGCATTTGCCATGAGAACGGAGCCGATAGCAACACCATGAAACACATCACCTGTCAATATGGAAAGTGCTGTAGTTCCAAGTAATAATAGAGAAGTAAACTCTTTGAATTGCCCTAAGTATGCAAGAAGCCAGTTATGTTTTTTTTCTTTTATGATCTCATTGGGACCGAATTCCTTTTTTAAGTACTCTACCTGAGCAGGAGTTAATCCCAATCCATGTTCGGCACAGAAATAAGATAAGATTTCTTTTGATGTTAAGGCATACCAAATTGGTGGTGTTGAAGTTTCTTTTTCCGCACAAGTCGTTGCAATTTCTGAAATAGGAGAAGAATTGTCTAGCTTTGGACTCATCTCACTTAAGTGTGATAATTGGATCAAAGAGAGAGCATCTGTAGCTAAATTTATCATCATTGCACTCATTCGAAATGGAATCGCCATAAACACGCCGATGATATTAAAAATTTTACTTATTCGTAACTGTCGATCTGTCCTTTGTTTAATGGAATGGGCAAAATCTATCATACTAGGGAGTTGACGAATTTGTTGATCTGTAATAGATGGCACTAAGGTTTGTAATCTGGAACTAGGCAATTCGGTTAGAAGTAAGTATTCATAACCTTTCTTTCTTTCTCGCTTGATTTGGGAAATGATTGCTTCTTCATTCAAACATAAAAAATCGGTGTCTATCGAAAATCGCTCTAATAGTTGGGGTTCAATTTGCAAACTATTTTTTATTACTTTTATATTCCATCCTTTTTCAAGTAAATGGTGTCGTAAACTCAAATAAGGACGGATTGGTGATTCATTATTTGTGTGGAAAATGCCAAGGCATTCCACTTCATCATTCTGCACACAAACCAGAGCCTGTACATCTTGACCCAGCCGTTTTAGTCGCTTATAAGGGATAAGGTAAGGATCAATCGTACAATGATGACGTTTCAAGTAATCTAATTCACCAAAATAATACATAGACTGCTTAATCTTTCCTTGTATTCCCTGTGCTTCTTCTTTGCAGTTAAAAGCAGTATGTAAGGTGAGAGGGAGTTTTTCTGCTTTTGCTAAAATCGTTTGTTTCCAAGGATGATTTGTTTTTTGTAATAAAGAGGCTAGAATACACCAAACTTTTTCTTCTTGTTGCTCAGTTTGAACCGTTAAATCTTTTTTAGAAGGAGTGAATATTTGTGATGTATCTTCGACTAACAATGTTTTTGTTTGCGCCAATTGTGCCAAACTTCCATTCTTAGGGATCCATCCACCTTCTTGAACTGCCTGAACCTCGGATTTTTTCCAAGCGGCAATGGTTGGAACTACAGCAATACGAGGATTTAATGCTAAAAGTACTGCTAATCCTTTTAGTGGGTCACGAGTCAAAGCAAAGGTAGTTGCTGCGGCTGGAAAAGCAAGCTTTCCCATGCGATTGCTATATTTTTTTATGGATGGACTTAAATAACGGTCTTCCATTTCGTCTATTGATGTTTCTGATCGTTCTAATTGTCCACGTTGCCATTCAATGAATTGCAAGATACTAACTCCTGCAAGAGCGAGTAGGTTTTCACCAATAAAAGCCAAGGAAAGAGCAGAAGCACCTAAAATAAGATCACTGTTCCATTTTTGTTTTTGACTTAGTTGACGAATACCTCGTTTTAAAAAGGGGTAACCCGTAACGACTGATAAAGCGCTTGAGGCAACAAATAACCATGGATTTCCAGCTAGTGCTGTACGTCCGTATACAAGGTGTTTTGTTCCTAAAAAAGCTAATCCACCTAAACTTAAAGTTAAACCTAGAGGAATTTTGCTTTTGACTGGGTTCATCTGTTCATCTTTTGTATGCAAGGCTTCATCATTTTGATGGGGTAACTGGCTGAAAGAGTCAGATTCCTTGGTAACTGCTATTTCTTGATTTACGATGGAAGAAACGGTGCCTTCATTTATAAATGTATCCGCAGATTTCGTTTCTTGATAGAGCAATTTACGTTGAATCATTTTTTCTATAAGGTTGCATTTTTCACAGATCACTTCAGCAGAAAGGATATGAGGTTCAAAGTGAATTTGAACTCTTCCTGTGAGTATACAAATCTGCACATTAGTAATCCCTTTTAACGAGTTCAATTTTTGTTCAATGAGTGCTGAACCCCATGGATTGTCTTGTAATCCCAGGATTTCGATGCGGATGAATCCAGGAAATATCCGAAGATAACGTTCTTGTTTACTCACTAATTATCACCCCTTCCATAAACATACTTAATATGGATTGAAATGGATGTAATTATGCTTTAATTTTTTTACATAAAAACGGGAAGATGATACAGACTGAGATTAAAGTATTGAAAGGGAGCGTTAATAATGAGAATAAAAAATATACCAATTCAAAATCCGTTAGGATGGGGTATTGCAGCAGGTGCAATACTGCTCGCTTCTCCTAAGGCAAGAAAAAAAATAAGAGAGTTAGTGGTAAAAGGTGTATCTACAACAATTGGATTAACTCGCAGGTTCAATGAAAAATGGGACTTAGAGAGTGAGGCTAATGGTTCATGTGGCTTTTCAAAAACATCAACAAAAGCTGAGGAAAAAATGGCATCAATGCAAGAAGTAGAAGATAAAGTAGAGGAAAAAGCAGCACCAATACATGAAGCAGAGGATAAAGCAGGCGAAAAAGTGACACCAGCACATGAAACGAAAGAAAAGTCAGTTGACAATGTTCGAGAATCTATCTTCATAAAAGAAGATAGTCAACGGGGTGATTTGGAGTGAACAAAATCCATCAAAATACAGTTTTGGCAGGTGTTTTTATAGGTGCACTTTCGCAAATTTCCGATACCATTAAATATATAAATGGAAAAACAGATAAACGGGAATATACCGTTAACACGCTAGGAAATGTGGTGAGTTCACTTGGCCTGATAGCGGGTATTGAGTATGGAGCACTTGTTGGCAGCGCCATTTTCCCAGGTGCTGGAACAGTGGCCGGTTCGATTTTAGGTGGTTTTCTTGGTGATTATGTCGGTCGTCATGCTGGTCATCATACTGGGAATATGATACACAAAGAGCAGATTGTAAAAGTAAGTGGTGAAAATGTTACGGTTACCAATAACTATGGTGAATGAATCTCCTTCCATCTGAGATAGCGTTGAAGAGGTATGGGTTCTAATGTATCAACCATTCGGACAATTAACTGGAGTTGACACACGGACGGCGTACTGAGGAGCCCCTCTATCTCATTGGTTTCTACGATAAGTCATTTATTACCTGGGGCAGGTTGGTCCACTCCCAGAATGTGATGTCTGTGACCATCATCCTCAGTTGTATAAAAATCATAATAATGGACATGCATCCCATCTCCAACTGGGATTGCCGGTCCCGAGTGGGCTTGATAGTAATGAGTGTGACCATTTTCGAATAATACATATCCCTCTGTATAGTGGATGTGTTCTCCATCTTTTGTTGGAATCGGTGGAGATGTGATATCTAGGCACTGATGTACATGTCCTGCTGCAACAGATGTGTAATCAACAGATCCATGGTTATGATGCGGCACAAATCCGGAAACAAAATCATCCTTCTTCACTCTTTTCATCCTCATCACTCCCTGAAATAGAACTCTAGACATTTATATGCAAAATCAATAAGTACATTCAATTCAACTCTGTGTATTTTTACTGGTTTTTCTATTATGAAGGAGATATGTATAAGGAAAATCTGTTCATAAAAAAAGATGAAAAAATCTTTGAAATTAATGTTATGGAAAAGGTGAGGAAAGATAAACAAATACTATGAAGAGTTTTTTGATGAGTGAGAAGACAAATTACAATAAATAATTTTCGATAAAATAACTTACTCCATCTTCATCATTGGAAGGTACGTGTATATCTGTATACAGCTTGACGAGAGGATGAGCATTTGCTACAGATGCAGACAAACCTGCAACTTTCAACATAGAGATGTCATTGCAGTGGTTTCCAATAGCAGCGGTTTTCCAAGTCGGAATATGAAGGATTTGATTGAGATAGAGTAGAGCATTGCCCTTTGAAATTCCTTTTGGTACAACATCATAGTAATTTTCATGTGATTGGATAAAGTCACATTCTGCTCTTAATGAATGGCTCTCAGATATCATGTGAAGAATTTGCATGTTAGCTGGAGACCCAATCAATTGTAATTTAATAATTTCTTCCTCAATTTGATCTAAGGAATGAATAGGAAAAGCGGTAACGCCTAGTTTTGATAATTCGATTGCCTTTTCGGGACTTAGCCGAAAAGAATAAATACTGGTAGTGCTAAATAACAACAAATCGACAACAGGGTCTATGTGTTCAATAGCTGAAAGAATCATTTCCACGATATGTTTGGAAAAGTATTTGAGTACCTGTAATTCTTCATCGTGGGGATAATAGATCATTGCTCCATTGCACAGGATAACAGGCAAACCAATTTTAAGTTCATTTACAATGGAATAACTCTCTATGAGGCTTCTTCCTGTAGCAATTGTAAACATGCCTCCGTTTTTTTGATATCGATCTATTGATTGTAGAGTACGTGTGGAAATTTGGCTGTCACTTGTTAATAGGGTACCATCAAGGTCTGAAACGAAAAGTGCATAATGATCTTCCATTTTATCCAACTCCCATCTATCGGTTTGCTAGTTCAGTATAATTTCTATTTGTAAATGGAAAGTGGTCGATTTAATATGTTTACTTTAAGTTTTTATAAACAAACCGTTTAGTTTTGCTCATAGAAAGGATAGAGTTACCAGAGCATGCTGCCGAGGAACGCAGGGATTATGAAAATGATAAAGCGAGAAGAATAGAGTTTAAAAGAGACGTTGCCTACTTTTTAAGAATGGAGATACACGTTTCGTTCTTGGCTATTTTAATTATATTCAGTGGGCTCGGAAAATTTGAACTCGATTGTTACATGGAGTAGGGATAATAAATACGGTGCCCCCATGTCATTTGATCATCCTTCACAGGATATATCTTATGACACGGGGGCACTATATTTTTGTGAATTCGTTTTTCTGATATTTTATTCCTTCATCAAGTATTGCTAACTACCATCATCAAGTTTCATTCTGGTTTTGGTGTTATTGTTTTGTTATTTTGTTCTCCAGTACATGATAAAGCTTGACAACCTTCGTGTTGGAAATCAACTGTCTCAATTTGAATGGTAGTATGCTGGATATGAAATCGTTCTTTTAAACGCCGGATGGCTTCTTTTAAGATGGCTTGGCTTTCGATTTCTTCTTTTATCAGAATGTGACAGGATAAAGAATCGAAACCCGATGTGATCGTCCAAATATGCAAATCATGTACATTTAAAACACCAGAAATCTCTAAAAGTACTTCTTTTACCAACTTTTGATCGATGGTTACTGGTGTCCCTTCCATCAAGATGTGAAAAGAATGAGAAACGACTCCCCACGCACTTTTTAATATCAAGACAGAAACCAGAATACTGATGATTGGATCAGCGATATACCAAGCAAATGCTTGCATGAGGATTCCGGCGATAATGGCACCGACGGAACCTAAGGCATCTCCAATTATGTGAAGATAGGCACTGCGTATATTTATATTTTCTTTTGTGTCTCCTTGTCGGATCAAAACCCAAGCACTTAATAGATTGGCTATTAACCCGATGATGGAGATCAACATCATGGAACCACTTGCAACTTTTGGAGGGTCCAACAATCTTAAATAGGCTTCCCATCCAATAATTCCTGCTATTACAAATAAAGCAACACCATTAAACAAAGCAGCTAAAATTTCGAAGCGATAATATCCATATGTTTTTCGAGGAGAAGGAGGGCGAACAGCAAACCACATTGCAATTAAACTTAAAGCTAAAGAACTCACATCACTGAGCATATGGCCAGAGTCAGATAAGAGTGCCAAGCTATTTGTAAACAAACCCCCAAAAAACTCCAGAATCATAATTCCAGCAGTTATTATTAAAGCAATGAATAGCCCTTTTTTATTGCTCTCTCGTATATGATGGTGAGTGTGTCCATGTGTATGAGAATGACTGTGGTTATGCATTTGGCTTCACCTCTTTTGATTAGGAATGAGAAATATGTTTGAGTCCAATTTCCATCAAATTCAATATATGTTCGTCATCGATACTGTAGTAAACCATTCTTCCCACTTTTCTATGCTTTACAAGACGAAGGTTTCGCAAGTTTTTTAGTTGGTGAGAAATAGAAGACTGTGTCATCTCCAAGATCGCTGCTAAATCACAGACGCAAACTTCACGCTGGATGAGTGTATGTATAATTCGAATTCGTGTAGGATCGCTGAGTGCTTGAAATAATAAGGCGAGATCTTTCCCTTTTTCCTGTGATAATTGTTTGGATCGAACATCAGCCACCACGTCATCATGAATGATCGTAACGTCACAGCAGTCATTTGTTATAGATGGATTGAATTCGTTCAAATGAAACATCCTTTCATAAATATATGAACATATATTCATATATTTAATATAGATGTAGTGTGGAGGAGTGTCAATAGGGAAGTGAAACAAAAAGCCGATTTGTTTAAATAATCGACTTTTTGGGATTTAAGTATCAAATGATAGCTGTTAGGAGAGGGATTCTTGTTGTAAGAAGGGATTCGATTCAAGCTTTGTTCGTTTAATTTTTGCTCCTAATGATTTTAAATTACCTACTAAATCGATATAACCTCGATCAATATGTCGAAGCTCTCTTACTTCGGTTGTGCCTTCTGCAATTAGCCCTGCTAATACTAGTGCAGCTCCAGCTCGTAAGTCAGTTGCCATTACTTGCGTACCAGAAAGAGGATGTTTTCCTTCAATCAAGGCGGTTTGCCCGTTGATCTTGATATTTGCGCCCATCCGACGAAATTCTTCCACATGCATAAAACGATCTTCAAAAACGGTTTCCGTTAACATACTAGTACCATTTGCTGCTAATTGTAATACCATGATGGGGGATTGGAGATCAGTTGGAAATCCTGGGTAAGGCAGTGTTTTGATATCAATTGGTTTAATTTCATCTGGGCCACTCACATGAATGCCGTTTTCACATTCTAATACGGTGACACCCATCTCTCGCATTTTTACGATTAAAGAAGTAAGATGCTTGGATTTTGCTTGTTCGATGAATACATCTCCTCCTGTGATCGCAGCTGCAATCATATATGTCCCAACTTCGATACGATCAGGTATAACAGAATAATCAGTACCTCTTAAGAAATCTACTCCTTCAATCGTGATAAACGGCGTCCCTGCACCTTCAATTCTTGCACCCATCTGATTTAAAAAATTAGCCAAGTCTTGGATTTCCGGTTCACAGGCTGCATTTACAATTGTAGTGATACCTTTTGCAAGCGTTGCAGCCATTAAGATATTTTGTGTAGCGCCAACACTTGGAATATCTAGATATACATTGTTACCTCTCAATTGATTAGGAACAAACCCTTCCACATAACCATGACCAATTTTAAACTCTGCACCGAGTGCTTCTAATCCTTTTAAGTGTTGGTCGATAGGACGGCTTCCGATCGCACAACCTCCTGGCAGAGGCACTCTAGCATATTTTTTTCGTGCCAACAGGGGACCGAGTACAGTAACAGAAGCCCGCATTTTACAAACCAACTCATATGGTGCTTCTGTGGAATCAAATTTTTCTGCATGAATCGTGACCATATCATCTGACATATCTACATGGATGCCAAGTGATTGTAATAACTGTGTAATGGTAGTTACATCTTCTAGACCTGTGGGAACATTTCGAATGATCACTTTGTTACGCGATGCTAAGATGGATGCTGAAATTAAAGGCAGGATTGCGTTTTTAGAGCCATGAGCTTTTACGGTTCCCTGTAGTTTAGAACCACCTGTTACCATGATTTTTTCCAATGAAAAACCCTCCATCAAAAAGAAATAATAGGTAGAACAGTATTTGAAGAAAGGAAAGGATAAGTTCGTAATTAGTTATATGCCATGGTACTTAGTAGTGTGAGTGATATCATTATTTATATAATTGTGCGTTTTCCTATCTATTACCAGTAAGAACTGGCACATTTCCTATCATATCATGAAAAAATCCTAGTAGCAGAAGTTCATTTTCCATTTGAATACAAAAAGGAAAAAGGAGTATTCCTTAACCGATTAGGATGTCTTCTTTTGGATAATTCATAGTCCTATCTTCTATTCGAGATAAAGAAAACAAGATTGCAAGAGGCCCGATCTTACCAAAAAACATCATTATGCCAATGATGAATGTTCCCCATGCTGTAAGATCAAAGGTTAGATTTGCAGATAACCCTACTGTACCAAAAGCAGACATCACTTCAAACAGACAGACGAGAAACGATTCCTCCTGAACCATGGAAAGAAAAAATACACCCACTGCTACAAAGGTAAGAGAAATGGCAAATATCGCTAAGCATTTCATGATGGAAGAAGCATCGATTGATCGATGGAAGAGATGAATTTGCTTTTTTCCTTTGATAAAGGCGATAACAGCAAATAAAATCACGACAAAGGTCGTAACTTTTATTCCTCCTCCTGTAGAAGTACTGCCAGCACCAACAAACATGAGCAAACACATAAAGAATAGCGTAGACTCTTGTAAGGAACCAATATCAATGGTATTAAAACCAGCAGACCGTAAGGAAACAGATTGAAAATAGGATGCCCACCATTTATCAGAGAGTGTGAATGCATGTAAGGCTTTGCCATGATTATGTTCTAGCAAAAATATAACGATCATGCCGAAAATGACCAGAGCAAAGGAAGCAGTGATCATAATTTTCGAGTGCAATGTCAATTGTTTGAAGTTTCGTTTTTTCCATATATCAAATATGACTGTGAATCCAAGTCCTCCGATCAAGACGAGTACTGTTGTGACAACATTTAGAACAGGATTGTCGTAATGTGACATCATATTGTCTGGCCAAAGTGCAAAACCACCATTGTTAAAGGAAGAAATACTGTGAAAGATGGATAAATAAACAGCTTCTCCTAACGGAAGTTGAGGTTGCCAATAAAGAAAGAGAACGATAGCCCCAATGAGTTCGACTGCCAGTACATAAAAGAGTAAATTTTTTAATAATGCAGTCATATTTCCAAATGTTATGTTATTAAGTGAAAAGTTTAAAACCAATTTATCTTTTAAGGAAAGTTTTTTTCCTAGCAAAATAAAAAACAGAGATGCAAAAGCCATGATCCCAAGACCACCGATTTGTACCAAAAAGAGCAAAACGATTTGTCCAAATGTAGTGAAGGTAGTCCCAACATCTAATGTGATTAAGCCTGTACAAGTAAGGGCAGAGGTTGCCATAAACCACGCATCGAGCCAACTGATCGGTTTCGTTGTCGAGATAGGAATTTTGAGCATGAAAGTGCCCAAAAACAAAATAACTCCTGATACCAAGATCAATATCTGAGAAGTACTGAGACGTTTGTAGTTCACCTTAAATTCCTTCTTCTTCTTCAAAACGTTTAATAGCAATTTTCCGTCCTATTACTACTAAGACATCGTCTTTTAAAATCAGTTCATTGGACACAAGCGATATTTTTACCACACCACCGCGTTTGATGGCAATAATATTACATCCATATTTATTTCGGATATCTAAATCCTGCAATGTTTTGTTGTGTATTTTGGGTGATGCGATGATCTCTACGATACTATGTTCACCCGACAACTCGATATAATCAATGATGCTTTTAGAGCTTATATAATTGGCGATTTTTATTGCCATATCTCTTTCAGGATGAATAACTTGATCTGCTCCGATTTTTGTCAATACTCGATGATGATTATCATTCGAAGCTTTAGCCCAAACTTTTTTGACACCCATTTCTTTGAGCATCAATGTGAGTAATACACTTCCTTCTATGTTGTCGCCAAATGACACAAATACATGATCAAAACTTGTGATATCAAGCATTTCTAAAGTTGTCTCATCAAGATTGGAGACTTGGACAGTTTGGACAGCGTATTTGGCGTACTCGTTTACTTTTTCTTGGTCGATATCGACAGCGAGTACATCAATTCCATTTTTATGTAGTTCTTTTACTAAACTTCCACCAAATCTTCCTAATCCAAAGACAGCAAATTGCTTATTCTTCAAAACGAAGAGCTCCTTTAAGTTATAATGTAAGTTTTTTTAGCGGTTCAAATTATATGTATTATATGGAATTTTACCCGATAAGCAAAGGCTTTATTTTAAATTTGTGTCTCTCCCATGACACTTGGTAATACAAAGGCTGCGAAACAACGTTTTGTATTGTACGATAAGCATATATTCTTGTTACGGCCAACAACTATGAAACTTCTAATATACGAACTACATGATGCTAAGAATTGCATAGAGCGAAAAAGAATGATAGAAGGTTGACATATTTGCTGATGTTTTGGAATTAGTTACATAAGAAGCATTTTGGATAGTGGAATAGTAGCCCTAGCGTGAAAAAGGAAAAAGTCTTAAATTTTCTTCCGTTTTTCTTAAAATAAGGTTCTGATTTACCAAACATACTGAGATTAGTAGAAAGATAAGAATAAAGAGGTGCAGGATATGAATTTATGGGATGTTATTGTCGGGTTTATTTTGGGGATGGTAGAAGGTCTTACAGAGTTTGCACCGGTTTCTTCTACAGGACATATGATTATCGTCGATGATTTGCTGCTAAAATCAAAAGAATTGTTCTCACCAGAAGTAGCAAATACGTTTAAAGTAGTGATACAGTTAGGTTCGATTTTGGCTGTTATTATTGTTTTTAAAGATCGATTTATCAACCTATTAGGATTGACTAAGGCGGCACGCGAGTCGCTTGATAGTCGCAATCGATTGGAATTGAAACAAGTTATCGTTGGATTATTGCCAGCAGGTGTACTTGGATTTTTATTAGAAGATTACATAGATGAACACTTATTTTCTATTAACACAGTCGTAGTTGGTTTGGTGATTGGGGCTGTTTTAATGTTATTGGCTGATTTTTTACGTCCTGCAACACCAAAAGCAGAAACCGTTGATCAAATCACTTATAAGCAAGCGCTTTCGATCGGTTTTTTCCAGTGTTTATCCTTATGGCCCGGTTTTTCTCGTTCAGGATCAACTATTTCCGGTGGGGTTCTTTTAGGTTTAAGTCACCGTGCTGCGTCTGATTTTACCTTTATTATGGCAGTACCGATCATGCTTGGTGCAAGTTCTATTTCATTGTTGAAACACTGGCAATATTTCACTTTGAACGATCTGCCGTTTTTTATTGCCGGATTTATTACAGCTTTTGTATTTGCCTTAATCTCCATTCGATTTTTTCTGAAGTTGATCAATAAAATTAAACTAGTACCCTTTGCAATTTACCGAATTGTATTGGCTGCAATTATCTACTTTGTATTTTTGTAAAATGAAACCCCGACGGGCATAACCCGTCGGGGTTTTTTTAGTCTTCTTTCGAACGATAGGATTGAGTCATCTGCTGCCAAACCGTGCCACTCGCTTCTTCTCCTTCGGTAATGCGCTGCAATGCTATTTGTGCTTGCATTTTCACTTCGAATTCTGGATCACTAATGGCCAACTGTAAGGCAGGTATAGCCGTTTCGTCACCAACTTCAAATAAGAAACGAGCTGCGCGCCAGCGGACGAGCTTATTTTTGTCTTTTAGTGCTTCGCACATCACTGAGGTTGCATCAGGATCACCAATATCCGATATAGTGTCACCTGCGGTGCGACGAACGATGGCAGATGAATCTTTCATCGCTCTATAGAGATAGGGAAGTACGATCTTTCCTTCGATATAACCTAAGAAAACGACAGCTTGTCTGCGTATAGTCACTGACGAATCATCGAGTGCCATTGCTAGTATGTCGATTTCCTCTGTTGCCGGCTCCCAGAGCATCAATGCAGCATAACGAGTTTCCCAATTGTTTTGCTGAAAGGCAGTTCGTACTTCTGCTGCTGATTTTTTTTGTTCTTGCAAAGTAGATTCGGCTCTTGGTGATAGTGCTTGTTTGATTAAACGTTGTAAACGTCCATCTGGATACATAGCCTCATATTCCGCAGTAAGCTGCTTCCCGATTTCATCGGGTTCTCCGTAACGAACTCCTTGATCCATCCACTTTCTTTCTAAGATTACATTGGAAGTTACCCCTTGTATTTGCAGTACAGCTTGTTGAAAGCGATCAGGTAAGGCAAAGCGGTTTTCTGTATTATGGTGAACCAATTTGATCTGATAAGGAATCCCCCTGAGCGTTTGGATCAGCACTTGTACTTCTCCAAAGGAATCTAATTCAGCCGTTAAAGAGGAGTCCTTATCTGTTTGCTCTTCGCCAAAAATTTCTCGAACTTGGGAAAGCAGCTTTTCCCAATCCGCTTTTGGATGTCGTTCGATAGAGAGGAAATCAAGTACTTGAAAGACGCCAGTGATCCCATCTATATTCAATATCTTTTGGAGGTAGTCGGGGGCATAGTCTTTAGTAGCTTTCGTATATTCGTGTCGAGTCCCAGTCGGAAGAGTTTGATCTAGGTTACACTTCATCACATTTGGGCTCGGAGTAGGTTCAATGGAAACGATCTTCATGATAACACTTCCTTGTTGGATACTTTTCAGTAGTATTGTATCCTTTGCTAGATAAAAAGCCAAACGCAATGAGTAGTGATGAAAAATATCATTCATTTTATTTTGATAATTAAACCAATACTGTATAATATAGATCGAAATCCAATGTTCGCAATCCGAAAGGACTTTCTGATGAACGACTTTCAACTCGTACTCGGTTCTGATGTCGAAGAGACCGAGGAAGAAATCCGACAGTCCCACCTCTTCCTGCAATGGTCAGGGAAGATTGCAAGCAGTCGAGAGATCAAACTCCAAAGGGTGAAGGTTGTAGCGGTCTACAAGTGGGGCAGTCCCAAAGAGATCAAGATGATCCAGCTGGAGGCAGAAGCCTGCGACTCCGAGGGGAGGAAGCTCGGTGGTATCGCAATTCTGCGAGGCGCTACGGTAGATGTATTGACGATTCTCAAATGTCAGGGACGTGAATACGTCATTCACGTTTCTCAGCTTCGGGTTCCAGCAGGTCAGCGAGTTATCTCCAATCCCTCTGGAATGATCGATCGCGGCGAGTCAGCTGTATCAGCAGGTTTCCGCGAACGGAAAGAAGAAACCGGTGTCGAGCTGCCGCCCGGGAAGTTGATTCATCTTGGTGAGGTTGTGGGTCATCGACTTCCATACCTCACCAGCTCAGGCACCTCTGACGAACGTGTAGAGATGATTGCTCTCATTTATGAGGTAACTCCTAGTACCTTGGAGAAATTTCAGGGTGCTTACGGTGGTCTTCAAGAGGAGAATGAGCAGACCAAATCGAGTGTTACTCCAATCGAAAAATCCTTCGGAGTGCTGGAATCATATGGATCAGCATCCATGAAATCGGTGCTCAGCCTGACGCTCTACAAACTGTATTTGCTGGAGATGTCCGCCAATTCACGGTGGAAGTTCTTCGCTCGATACTGGCGGAAGCTATCCGCCTGGTGTAGGCAGCGGTAGCTCTGGTTTTGTGGTTGGACCCTTGGCAAATGCAACAACTTCCAAGGGTCCGCTACTTTTAAATAGAAATATCGTTTTGGAGACCTGTTTTTCAATTCTGTATTCATTAAAATGTATTATGGCAATCCATACATTGCAATTCTAGGGGAGGAGGTTACCTGGTCGGCATCTGCTTAAATTTACCTGTATCGGATTAACATAGAAAAGTATATAAAAAATAAATAAATGAATTTTATAGAGCGTTATTTCGTATTTTCGACACAAAAAAAATAATATTCACTGGAATAAATAATTCATATGGTGTAATATTTTTATGGTAAAGATTTTATCAAGCTTAAATATTTGGAGGTGAATATATTGGTTGAAAATCATCGTTCATTTATTTTAGAAATGAATGAGGTTTTCATGCTATTCGGAAAGCAATTTAGTAAAATATCGCTTCAAACGGATCTTTCTCCGGGGAAATATTGGTTTCTGATGTATCTTTATCGCAAAGATAAAGCAACAATCAATGATTTATCTTATGAAACCTGTACCACATCAGGAGCTACTTCACTTGCTGTCAAAAGTTTGGAGAAAAGCGGTCATGTAGAGCGAATACGTGATAAAGAGGATAGACGAGTAGTATGGGTTAGTTTGACAAAAAAGGGTAGAGAGACCGTTGAGCAAATAAGCCAAAAACGGGCTAAAATATGCCAACAGTTATTGGAAAATTTAACGGACACAGAAAAAGAGATTTTTTTGTTGATCATGAAAAAAATGTTAACTTCACAAATTACGCTACATGAAGGAGAAAAGAACAGATGAAAAATTCCATCATTGCAAGCGTGCTTGTTGCACTCATTGTAATAGCTGCGGGAGCAGGGATTTTATTTTATACCAATGAATCCATGAATTACATTTCTACAGAAGACGCGAAAGTTCAAGGAGATATTAGCACCGTTATTTCAACCGCAACGGGTACTGTTACACAATGGAATATCAAAGATAATCAAGATGTAAAAAAAGGCGATGTAATTGCAGTAATCCAATCAGCAGATCCAGCGGGAGCTAATGTGCAAATTGTAGCCCCAGCAGATGGCACCGTATTGCAAAGTAAAGGGGCTGTTGGGCAAGTAGTTTCAGCAGGTACGCCTTTAGCAATGACGGCACCACTCAATCAATTGTATATTACCGCAAATATTGAAGAGACAGACATACAAGATGTAAAAGTAGGTTCTGATGTAAAAGTGACAGTAGATGCTTTCCCTGGAACAGAGTATTCCGGAAAAGTGGAAGAAATTAGTGAAGCAACTTCTTCTACCTTCTCTATGCTTCCAAGTAGTAATTCTAGCGGAAACTACACAAAAGTAGTACAAAAGATACCTGTTAAGATTTCTTTGGACAGTGAAGATAAATTGGTTCCTGGATTAAATGCAACAGTAAAAATCAGCAAATAAGGAAGCAATAAAAGAAGGAAGGAGGAGGGGCGATGCCAGAAGGTCAGAGCAGGCGCTTAGTTCTCGCAGTATCTATTATCGCCGTATTTATGGCGATTCTGGATACAAGTATCGTTAATGTTGCAATACCTAAGATGATGGCTGTATTCAGTGTAGATACGAAAGAGATTCAATGGGTTATTACTGCCTATACACTCGTTGTGGGCACGATTATTCCCGTCACAGGATATGTAACAGAACGCTTTGGCTTTAAGAAAATTTTTATATTCTCCCTTACTGTATTTACACTTGGGTCTTTACTTTGTGGATTGGCATGGAGCAATGAGTCGATGATCATCTTCCGAATTATTCAGGCTTTAGGCGGAGGAGCTCTTATGCCAGTATCACAAGCGATGCTATTCCGTTTGTTCCCTCGAGAAAAAAGAGGGCAGGTAATGGGATTGTTTGGAATTTCCATCATGTTTGCACCAGCAATCGGTCCAACATTAAGTGGATATATCATTGAATACCTAGATTGGCGCTTGATCTTTTTTATCAATGTACCAATTGGGGTAGTAGCCATCTTGATTGCTATCATTAGTTTTAAAGAATTGGAACACCATACAGAGCAAAAGTTTGATGTGACTGGTTTTATCACTTCTACCATCGGTTTTTCCACTCTGTTGTATGGTATTGGTTTGGTTCCGGAAAAAGGTTGGTCCAATGATGAAGTGTTCTTCTTTGTTGGAATTGGAACAGTTTCCTTACTTATTTTTATCGTAATAGAATGGGTAAAGAAAGATCCGATGTTGAATTTAAAACTATTAAAAATTCCTGTGTTTACCATTTCGCAGATCATTACAAGTCTCACAAGTGTTATTTTGTTTGTACCTTTGTTTATAATTCCGATCTTTCTACAGAATATCGCTGGTTTAACAGCATTACAGACCGGACTTTTGCTTCTGCCTCAAGCATTAATTACAGGTTTGATGATGCCAGTTGCCGGTATGTTGTTTGATAAAATTGGAGCACGGTGGTTAGCAATAATCGGAATGGGAATTACTGCCTATTCCTTACATTTGACCACTCAATTGGATGCAAATACATCCTTTTCCACACTTACCTTTTGGCTGATTTTACGTGGTATTGGCATTTCATTAGTGATGATGCCTATTTCCACAGCTGGTATGAATGCAGTTCCCAATCATATGGTGGCTCAAGCTACTGCGCTCAGTAATGCGGTAAGACAAATTGCCTCTTCATTTGGAATTGCATGGGCTACCTTGTTATTGTCCAATCAACAATTGATTCATGCAGCAACCTATACTGACCAATATAATATTTTTTCTGGGATTTCCCAAGGAATCGTAGGGCAGGTTCAAAATATATATATGGGCTTAGGACAGAGTGTCGCACAAGCAAAGGCATCTGCACTTGCATATATATCCGGTCAAATCCAGGTCCATTCTATGGTTCAAGCTATGGATGATGTGTTTTATGTTTCGATGTGGCTAGCTTTATTCGCCCTCGTCATCTCTATCTTTATCGGGAAAAAAGAGGAAGTAAAAAAAGAAGGAACAGTAACGAAATAAAAAAGTGGTGGGAATTTTTCCACCACTTTTTTTTCATGACTTTGTGTCGGTTGTTGAAAACGCAAAGGACGCTTTACTCACTCGCATCTGCGCTTTTGAGACGAATAATGCAGCAGGGTCTACTAGGATAGTGGAGCAGATCCGAAGTTTACATGAAACCTTTTACACCAAATAGTAACAGTATGATACTTACTCACATCCACATTTGCAGGAATATCATAGTTTTGATTCCCCATATTTCCCTTAATAGACCCTAGATCAACTGCTTTATCAATCATTACATCACTATCTTTCATTACATTACGATTTGGCACGAGTAGGACATGAACATCCGGTCCGTTAGAAGTACTAAAATTACTTAACCGTAGAACTTTTTTGCCATTTTCTAACTCGTAAATAGTTGCCATACCAGACGTATCATGAGCCCCGTTTTGAAACATACCTTTGGAAAGTGAATTTTCCATTTTCCTATTTGCCATGTCTTTCTCATTACTCATATTTTGCATCATTTCGTTTTTATTCATCATCTGTTGCTGTGGTGCTGGTTCATTTACCTTTTTATCTACTAATGCTGTTTCAGGTCTAAACACCGCCCATGCAATAACAAGTAAAACAACAACTCCAACACCAATAAATATAGATTTTTGTTTCATGATAGGTCCCTCCTTGTTTCTTGACCTTGCCATCGTACAAAGAAGCCCTATCAAAACGATAAAAAAATGATTACAAAACTATTTCATTTTCTTCCTCATTATTTAAGGGATGCAAAGGAAAGGTAAACCAAAATTCACTCCCAGTTTTTTGATCCAAACGATTCCGAACACCTATTGTCCCCTTATGCAATTCAATCAATGATTTAGCAATAGCCAAACCTAAACCAGCCCCTCCTGATTCTTTATTCCGAGAATGATCTACACGGAAAAAACGCTCAAAAATTCGCAGTTGATCTTTGGGATCAATTCCTTTTCCTTCGTCACGGAGTATTACCCTCAATTGATTTCCTTCATTCTTTGCGATCAGTTCAATCATTCCACATACAGGAGAATGACGGACGGCATTTTGTAAAAGATTGCTAACCACTCTCGCAATTTTTGTTGGCATTACCCATACAGGAGGTAAATCATCCGGTAATGTTATTTGTAAGTTTATCTTCTTATCTTTTAAATGAATCGAATGTGCTTCTAGAACTTCAAGCAAGATAGAATCAAAATGGGTTAGTTGAGGTTGATAACGAGTATGATTTGCTTCTAACTTAGATAATTCAAATAAGTCTTGAACTAAACTATTCAATTGGTTTATTTCGTGTAGACTCGTTTTGATGTATCTTTTTTGAGTCTCATTGTCTTCGATTACATCATCTTGTAATGCTTCTAACATAGATTGGATTGCCGCAATAGGGGTTCTTAAATCATGAGAGACATTAGCGATTAATTCTTTTCGAGCGAGTTCTCCATCTTCTAATTTTTTGAAATTGGCTGCCAGCTCAATCCCCATTTGATGTACAGCTACCCCTAATTCTTTGAATTCTTTCGGCCCATTAATGACAGACTGGTTCACTTGGAAATTCTTTTGTCCGATCTGTTTGGTTACTAACATGACATTCTGAATAGATTGGATAATTGGCAAAGTCATGAGACAGTACACCAGCATGGATAAAATCGCTGCTCCGAGACAGATAATCGTTAAAATCTGAGTTTGTTGAAAGGTTAACAACATTTGATGATAACTGATTAACAAAGCAGCGACCAAAATAACATGACTAGATAAATTGATTAAAAGTAATTGATCACGTAGCTTCATGAATCATCTCCTCCATTAGGGGCAAATCGATAACCAATTCCCCATACGGTTTGAATCCATTTCGATTTGATTTTTTTTCCTTCAAGTTTTTCTCTGAGACGACTTACGAGTACAGTGACAACATTGGCATCAGATTCATGATGATATCCCCAAATCAAATCCAATAATTGCATTCGAGAAAAAACTTGTTTGGGGTGTCGTGCCATTAAATGAAGGACTTCAAACTCTTTAACGGTCAATTCTACAGATTCTTCATTGGTATAAACACTTCTGGTAATAGGATTAATTTTTAAATCTCCAAATTCCAGTAAACCGTTTTCATTAGGACTTGTTACCGTATTTGTATTTCGCATACGTCGTAAAATGATTTGTACGCGCAAGACTAGTTCTCTGGGGGAAAATGGTTTGGTTATATAATCATCCGCTCCAAGGGTTAAACCTAAAATTCGATCTCGTTCTGCACCGAGTGCTGTTAACATAATAATCGGGATATCGGAATTTTGACGAATTTCTTCACATATTTTCCAACCGTCTTTTTGTGGTAGCATCAGATCAAGAATAACCAAATCGGGTTGATCTTCTTCAAATAAATGGTAGCCTTCGATTCCATTTTCAGCAGTTCGAACGATGTAACCATCTCGCTCTAAGTACCGCTTGCATACTTCTGAAATACTAGCTTCATCTTCTATCAGTAATATCTTTTCTTGCATTTAGAATAACCCCTTCACAAGTTTAAAAAATGTTATAAAAAAAGCGGCAAGATAAACTTCGCCACTTTTTATATTTTCTCATATGGAATACAAGTTGGTAATCCAGTATGAGGTTCTATGATGATATTTGCTTTTACTTGGAAGACATCTTTTAACATTTCGTGTGTAAGTACATCAGAAGGATTGCCTTCCGTATAAATTTTTCCTTTCTGTACAGCGACGATGTGGTCAGCATAGCGTGCTGCATGATTGAGATCATGTACTACCATGATGATCGTTCGTTTTTCTTCTCTATTTAATTGTTGAATTAAGGAGAGTACTTCTAATTGGTGAGCGATATCCAGATAAGTGGTTGGCTCATCTAGTAAGAGATAAGGTGTTTCTTGGGTGATAGCCATTGCGATCCAAGCGCGTTGTCTCTGGCCTCCAGATAATTGATGTATGGGTTTATCTTTAAAATCGATCAAATGTGTTTTGTGCAATGTGTCTTCTATTATTTGTTGATCGTGTTTACTCAGATATCCAAATCCTTTACGGTGGGGAAATCTGCCAAATGAAACCAATTCTTTGACGGTGGTGCCCTCTGGAGCCTCTGGAAGCTGAGGAAGAATGGCTAATTGTTTGGCTATTTGTTTTGTAGGTTCTTTGTGAATTTGTTTTCCGTCTAAAAAAACTGCACCAGCAGTAGGTTCTAAAATACGAGCCAAAGTTTTCAATATGGTAGATTTGCCACATCCATTTGCCCCGATGATAGCAGTGATTTTTTCTATCGGAATGTGTAAATTTAATTGATCGACTACTAAATTGCTTTGGTATTGGACAGAGATGTTTTCGGTATAAAGCGGAATCGTGGTCGCCTCCCTACATGATGTTCCAATAAAAACCTATCAATAATGAGAATCATTGTCAATTATTTTATGGTTCCTTATGCTAAAATGAAAAAGAATCACTTACAAAGAAAGGCTTGGGAGTGTTTATGTTGAGCATTGACAATATACTAAACCGTGTACGAAATGGCGAACGACTCAGTCTAGAAGATGGAATTGCCTTATGGGAAAGTGATGAAGTAGAAAAAATAGGGGCAGCTGCAAATGAAGTAATGGAAAAGCTGCATCCTGAACCAATAACTACATTTGTAGTGGGTAGAAATATAAACTATACCAATGTGTGCGACACTTACTGTCGTTTTTGTGCTTTTTATCGTTCTCCGGACTCGGATGAGGGTTATGTGCTTCCAGATGAAACGATTTTACAAAAAATAAAAGAGACACAAGACGTCGGTGGGACAGAAATCTTAATGCAAGGTGGAACAAATCCAAATCTGCCTTTTTCTTACTATACGGATTTACTCAAGAAAATTAAGCAACACTTTCCTGATATCACCATGCACTCTTTCTCGCCTGCTGAGATCATGAAGATGCAAGAAGTATCTGGATTGCCATTGGAAGAAGTCATTCGAGAACTTCACGCCGCAGGATTGGATTCTTTGCCAGGTGGTGGAGCAGAAATATTAGATGACAGGACACGTCGCAAAATCAGCAGATTAAAAGGCTCGTGGCGCGATTGGATGGATGTGATGCAGACCGCTCATCGAGTGGGAATGAAGACTACCGCAACGATGGTAATTGGTTTTGGAGAAAGTATCGAAGAGCGTGTGCTTCACCTCTTGCGGATTCGAGAAGCACAAGATGAAACCAAAGGATTTCTTGCGTTTATCGTCTGGACATTCCAACCAGATAACACCAATATGAAGCGAGAAAAACTCTCTCCGAGAGAATACTTAAAAGCAGTCGCTATTGCGCGTCTGATGCTTGATAATGTACCTAATTTCCAATCTTCTTGGGTAACGATGGGTCCTGAGATCGGAAAGCTCTCTTTGCAGTATGGATGTAACGATTTTGGAAGTACGATGATGGAAGAAAATGTTGTGTCCGCTGCGGGTACTACCTATAAAGTAAATATAAACCTCTGTTTGCAACTGATTCGAGAAGCTGGAAAAATTCCAGCACAGCGCAATACACGCTACGAGACTTTGCATGTATTTGATGGCACAGAGCAAGTGGATAAAGATTTTGTTATGCAAAATTAAATCTATATCTTACCTCTTGGATAGCTACTCTCCAAGAGGTCTTTTTTAGTTTGAAATTACTATATATCGTCTTCGGCAAAGATAGAACAGGCGACGGCAGCCAGCCGTCGCCTCCCGAATGTATTTCGCAGATGTGAATAGTATAAAGAAGAGGTGATGGGAAACCATCACCTCTATTTCTATTTTTCATGGCATTTACTTGGAGATGAGCACCAAGTTTACTTATGGAAAACTTGTAATCTCATCGATCAATTCTATGTTAAAATTCGTTCGCGAGATAACTTGTCACGAGCCAAATATATCTACCTTTTTCTAATTGATCTTCTTCTGACCAATCCCATTTTTAAAGCCGATAGTTTATTCATAATACTTGAGCTTTTATCTTTAAGAAAAGTGTACTATCATAAGAATAGTTCATAAATTATACATAAAAGGAATGGCATCATGCAGGGGAAAACACATCTTAGAGTTGGCTTAGCAACTGGAGTAGCAGTTGGATTTGTCACCAGTAATAACTTTTTGAATTTAACCTTAACCGTAGCAATCGCAACGATGGCATCGATGTTACCGGATATCGATGAAGATGGAAGCAAGATTAACAAATGGCTATTTTCTTCGCTTAATCGCAAATGGAGGTCATTAGCACTAGCGAGTGTGGGCGTATTGATCTGTCTATTTTGGTATTTTGCACACTTGCCTTTGTGGGTACTATTGTCTGGAATTTATTGCGCAGGGGTTGCGTATGTTCCGCATCGAAGCGTAACGCACTCTTTTGTTGGGATGGCATATGTCTTATGGGTTATTCATTTAGCATTGCCGGATTATCTTTACGCTGTAGCCGCTGGATACTTTTCGCATTTGCTCGCAGATGCATTTACAGTAGCAGGAGTGCCATTTTTATGGCCATATCCCAAAAAAATTGGCATGAAACAGATTGGATTAAAAGTACGTACTGGAAGGGAAACGGATAAAGTACTAGGCCGTGCCACTTTAGTTATTGCATGTGTTGGTTATGTTTATTTACTAGGTAAAATGTATCTGGTTGGTTGATTTGCATCTTAGTGCTTGTAGATAAAGAAGTATAATTTTATCTTTTCTGCAAAGCGAGACTAGGAGCATAGCGACGTAGTGAGACTTGTGCTCTAGTCTGAGGTACATAAGTGCAACTAAGCTCTGTCTGCGCCTTGAAAGGCTTGCCAACCGGCAAGTTTTCTTAACCGATGTATACCTGCTAAATGTTTCCCATATACTAAAGCAGGATACACCAGACAGAAAGGGGTGCGAAGATGGATTTTACCATCAGCATACCTCAAGCAAATGCTTATCAAACGACTGGTTTGTTTCATCATCTCATGCAGTTACCTCAAAGAATGGAAAAATTAGATGTGCTTTGTGAAATACAAGAAGTTAGTATTTCAGACCGTTATTTTTACACCATTCAATGTAAGTTAAAACGGAGATCACAAGAGAGAGAAATAAGACGGGCGATCAGTGAAGAAATAGCACGGTACATCTGTACATATTTTGAAGAAAATTTAATCGAAGATGCAATCCAAAAACATTATCCGCAATACTACGACCGAGAAATAGAGCAAATTAAAGTACATACCAATCGACTATTTCAAAAAAACACACATACTTATTTCCGGACTCCTTATAACAAACGCTCGGACCGTTTAGGGAAGCCGATTTTCCATTTTCTTCGCGAATCAAAATTGCTGGCTATCGATGGATATGTTCACTTTCGACTTGAACACTATCGTAAAGCTTTGGCCAAGTGTGTCCATGACGCAGTAGACCAATTTTTATTGGATCAAGAATATCAAGATTTTATTTCCCTCTTGAAATATTTTGTCTCGGTTCAAGGTTCCAAGATCGATCTGGTGCATCTCATGCATCGGGGTGTGAAACAATTTGAGCTACTTGATGAGCAGGGCAAACCTTTGCAATTAAACGATGGTGGAACTTTGCAAGAGATTGTAGAACATTCTTTCTCACATGAGGATTTAATTGTCAGTACACTGCTCACAATTGCACCAGAAAAGATTATTTTGCATACCAAATTTCCTGAGGAAAACATTATTCATACCTTATCGCAAATTTTTGAGTCTCGAATAGTGAAATGTAATGGTTGTACTTCCTGTGGTACAGTGGAAACGCTTGACTTGTGATTAAAACATTCGGTATAATGCAAACAACTTTTTGATTTTGCGTTGATAAGGATATGCTTTTTGTCAATGGTGATAAGAGAGAGGGGCCGTCGGCTGAAAACCCCTTCACCCACTTGATAAAACAGTACCACCTTGGAGCTGGGATAGGGAAAATAGAGTATCTATCTCCGGTTACACACCGTTACATGTGTCTTATGAGGACTTATTTTTGGATAAGTTGAATTAGGGTGGAACCACGAGATCAAACGCTCGTCCCTTTTGGGATGCGGCGTTTTTTTATGTTGAAGAGGAGTGAAATGCAGATGTTGGTTAAATTGCCTGACGGATCAGAAAAAACGTATGAAGAAAAAGTTACGGTAAATGACGTTGCTGTTTCTATTAGTAAAGGTCTACAAAAAAAAGCGATCGCTGGTATGATCGATGGTCAAGTAGTAGATTTAAGCAGAGAAGTACCAGATGGAGCAGATGTGAAAATATTAACTTTGGACGATAAAGAAGGATTGGACGTATATCGTCATAGTACCGTTCATTTGATGGCACAAGCGTTAAGGCGTTTGTATCCAGATGTAAAATTGGGAATTGGACCAGTCATTGAAGATGGATTTTACTATGATATTGATCTGTCTCAGAATTTAACTCCTGAAGACTTACCCAAAATAGAAGCAGAAATGAAAAAGATTGTAAAAGAAAACTTTCCATTTGTGCGGAAAGTAGTATCAAGGGAAGAAGCAATTCGCAAGTATGAGGAGATTCATGATCATCTCAAGCTAGAGTTGATTCGCGATTTACCAGAAGATGCGGAGATTACCATCTATGAACAAGGGGAGTTTTTTGACCTCTGTCGTGGACCGCATGTTCCTTCTACAGGACGACTGAAAGCATTTAAATTGCTCAGTATTGCGGGTGCTTACTGGAGAGGCAGCTCCGATAATCAAATGCTGCAACGAATTTATGGAACCGCATGGGAGAAACAATCCGAATTAGATGCCTATCTCGAACGTTTGGAAGATGCAAAACGACGGGATCACCGCAAATTAAATAGTCAACTTGGCATTTTTTCACTTGTTCCAGAAGTCGGCCAAGGCTTGCCGCTTTGGTTGCCAAATGGAGCGAAAATCCGCCGGGAGATCGAGCGGTATATCGTTGACTTAGAAGAAAGTCTTGGATATGACCATGTGTACACCCCTCATTTAGCGAATGTAGAACTATATAAAATTTCCGGGCACTGGGATCATTATCAAGAAGATATGTATCCAGCGATGAAAATTGATAACGAAGAATTGGTATTGCGTCCGATGAACTGTCCACACCATATGATGGTCTATAAAAGCGAAATGCGAAGCTATCGCAACCTGCCGCTTCGTGTCGCAGAACTGGGTACCATGCACCGCTATGAAATGTCAGGAGCTCTTTCAGGATTGCAACGTGTGCGCTCGATGACCTTAAATGATGCACATATTTTCTGCTTACCAGAACAGATCAAATCCGAGTTCAAACGAGTAGTGGAATTGATCCTTGAAGTATATCGTGTGTTTGGGATCAAAGACTACTTCTTCCGTCTGTCTTATCGTGATCCAAAAAATAAAGAAAAATATATCGATAACGATGAGATGTGGAATGTATCCCAATCTATGTTAAAAGAAACGATGGATGAAATGGGCTTGCCATATGTGGAGGCAGAGGGAGAAGCGGCATTTTATGGGCCAAAACTCGATGTCCAAGTCCAAACAGCATTAGGGAAAGATGAGACGCTATCTACTGTACAATTGGACTTCCACCTCCCAAATAAATTTGAATTGGAATACATCGGAAAAGACGGACAAGCACATCGCCCAGTTGTCATTCACCGTGGTGTAGTTGGTACAATGGAACGTTTTGTCGCATTTTTGACGGAGTATCACATGGGAGACTTCCCACTCTGGCTATCTCCTGTACAAGCGAAAGTACTTCCTGTATCTGCAAATTACATCGATTACGCAGAAGAAGTGACAAAACAGCTAAAAGATGCAGGTATTCGTGTGAATTTGGATGATCGAGATGAAAAACTCGGATATAAAATCCGCCAAGCGGAAATGGAGAAAGTTCCTTACATGTTTGTAGTAGGGGAGAAAGAACGAGAAGCAGGTTTGGTAAATGTGAGACGTCGTCACTCCAAAGAGCAAAGTGTAGAAGGATTAGAAGAATTGAAGAATCGGTTGAAACAAGAAATCAAGGAAAGAGTATAATGGGAAAGCAACAGGTGATATAAGCCTGTTGCTTTTTTTGTTGGAAGTAACGTATTTATGTAAATTTAACTTTTATACATTAATCAAATTCATAGGAATTATGTTAGTTCAATAGATATAGTATTTGAAGAAATAAGGGGTTATTTTTCAGCCAATTAATTGGCTGAAATGGATTTTTGGCTTTGCTTCCTACCGATCATGCTTTTTAGTTGGTGAAGCAAAGCCATATGGATAAAGGTCTAACTGACATTGTCACCGTGCCGGTTCATATTTACGATTCTGTTATGTACATAGTGTATATGGGTTCCAGACTGTAATATTTCCTCCACCGTTACATCTTCGTTTTTCAAATAAACAAACCATTCAGATTGAACATTTCCCATTTTTATATAAACACTAAATGTATAACTTCTACCAGTGGCGAGGGAAAATTGAAATTTGAAAAAACCTTCCTCTCGATTGTTTTCTCCTATCATGCGTTTTAAGTAATTCAGGGGGACTTGTGTCATACACACATCTCCATAGACTACTCTTTTTGGCGCTTCTGTCTCTATTATTTCGTAAGAATGTGGCTCAATTTCTGGTATTTGATTCACATTGATAAAGACAAAATCATCAATATACGCAGGAGTCGGTTTTATATTTACTAGGGTACAATGAACAATTTTCTTTCCATTATCATTCTCCTTAATAGAAATTCTAGGATATAAATCTACTTCTAAAGCCTCTCTTTCTCTTCGTCTTATGTCTTTTTCTTGTTGTTTTGCTTCACGTACCAGCTTCAAAGCTATTCGAGCAGTCAAAAAGGTTGCGAGCGCACCAATCATTTGACCGACAGCCATCCACATGTTCCAGTCTGTCCAATCTCTTTTTGTTAACCAATTTAACATTGGATGTGCTTTATCTACAATTGGATATATCTTATCTAAAATTGTTTGTATCCAATTTAAAAATGTTTGTACCATAAAAACAACCCTCCTAATAAAAATTCCAACATTCATGATATCAAATATTATCTTTTCTTACTGATTAAAATAGTAATTATTTAATATTTGAGCAGATGTAGGAGGTTTGTTGTATTCAAAGATAGAACAGGCCGCGAAGACGGTCTGCTTTATATAAATTTAAATTATGGGTGTTATTCCTGATGGAGCATTCATCTCCTTTGTTACCCCAACTTTCGAGTAGTTTGCTCCATCACGCTTTGAACAAAAGACTTTAATTCCTCAATAAACAATTTTGCTGCTTGTCCCATAAACTTATCTTTCCGATAGATGATGCAGATATCTTGACTAGGTGTAGGATGGATCAACGTTATCGCTGAGATACTATCTCGGTCCAGATAATCAAGCAGCATCCGTGGAAGAATGGAGGCGCCTACCCCTTGTTCGATTAAGGTCAGAAGTGTTGATAACGTAGAGGTTACGATTGGGTTGTCTATCGTAATGCCTTTTTCTTGGCAGCAAGAATGAATGACTTTTGTAATCTGGTGTTCAGAACCAAACATCACCATCTTAAGTTGCTGTAATTGTTCGAAAGGGAGAGCCTTTGATTTCGCGATGGGGTGATCCGATTGAATGGCCAACGCAAACTCCTCATGGAACAAAGGGATGACAGCGATTCGGTCATCCGGGTTTATAGGTGCAGTAGTAACTCCAAGATCTCTTGTCCCGTCGACAACTTGTTCATAAACATCCATCGTTTCTGTAACACTTATGGAGAGCTTGGGATATGCATGGTGGAAGTCGACCAATAGTGCATCAAATAGTAAGTCTCCATCACCAGGAAGAATTCCAATGTCCAATTTGCCGCCTTCCATTTGTTTAAGATCTGTTACTGCCCTTTTCATATAGTCAACGCGTTCAAAGATGATTTGACACTGCTCTAACACAATCTTACCCGCATCTGTTAGCGCGATTCGCCTGCCAATACGATCAAATAGAGGAAGACCCAGTTCGTTCTCCAAAAACTTGATCTGTTGACTCAGATTCGATTGTGTCGTGCAGAGGTTCTCGGCTGCTCTTGAGAAATGCATCTCCTTACATACTGCAGCGAAATATTCTAGTTGTCTAAGTTCCATCCTTCAATGTCCCTTCTTATTAGCAATCATTCTTTTCATTATAACCTGAAATGAAACAATTTTTTTATCATTACTAAAACTGATCAATTGCATCGGAATCTCGTGATGGTTGCTTTGTGGCGAGCAATGTACACTTTAGATAGGTAAACGAAACACAAAAACAACTTATCAGGAGGCGTTTCATGATGGCACAATCAATCATAAATACAGGAAAAGTTTTGCGTCAGATTCTTATAGGACAACTACAGGGTATTTCAGAAACTCAGTTAGATATTCAACCAGAAGGTTTCAATAATACTATCCGCTGGAATGTAGGTCACATTATTTTTTGGATGGATAAATACTCCACTCTATCCTTCGGATCATCTTCTGTTATTCCAGATAAATATGAGACACTATTTAACTCTGGGACGAAGCCAGCAGATTGGGTGATAGATGCACCGTCGAAAGAAGAACTGACCCAGTTATTGGTGGATCAGCTTTCCCGTCTCTCAGAGCTGACACCCGAATTGCTAGATAAAAATCTGCAATCGCCGTTTGAAATGGGACCATTCCAATTTAATACCTCAGGTGAGCTGTTCAACTTCGCTCTGATGCACGAATCCATTCACCTTGGAACCATTTCAAGCCAGATGAAATTGATTTAATAATATGTCTGCTATCTCAAAAACGACAAGGGTATGGGTTCCTTGTCGCTTTTGTTATGGTTCAATGATCTATCTTGCTTTTTAATTCAACCACTTATAGAGAAGAAAATAATAAGATACAAGTGTTGGACAGTTTCTAATAAAGTATAACAGTCAAGCATGAGGTGAATGATGGGAATAGCCTAAGAGTATAAAAATTGTAGATTGGGAATGTTAAATTGCTCTAAAAAAGTGTCCTGAGGGAGAAAAATAATATATGTCGGAACTTAAATTCGTTTATGTGACTTATATTGCAACTACAGAAGAAAAACTGTGGGAATCATTGACAAGCAGTGATATTACTGAAAAATACTTTTTCGGCACGAAAGTTGAATCAAATTGGCAAGAAGGTTCTGTTATTCATTATTTGAGAAATGGACAAGTTACCGATCATGGCATAATACGAAAATATGAACCGCATCACATCCTGTCCTATACATGGATTAATACTAGTGACAAAACGAACCGTGAAAAGCCATCTCAAGTTACATTTAAATTGCAGCTAATGGATTCCATTGTAAAATTGACACTCAACCATGAGAATCTATTACCGACTGATTTCGTTGAGGAAGAAGATACTTTTGAGGGATTTAACAATGGATGGCCTGCTATTCTTAGCAATTTGAAAAGCCTGCTGGAAACAGGAAAAACATTGCCCCTGATTTCCACGTAGATTGTTGATAAGGGAACGCTTAAACCATCGAGTTTTATGTCTTTTTTCATTTGGGATTTTATTTTAAAATTTAACCAAAAAGTAACGCAGAAGACTAATTCTACGTCACTAGGTGTACTAGTTAAGATGGTTAACAAACTTACGGATCTTTGCAGCAGCATTTCTAATAATTGGTTTACCATGCCCCAGACAAAGTGTTTCTACATTCATATTATCTATTTTGCGAACGGATTGTTTAGCTGCTGCTACATCTGGAGTAGCTGCGATTAAGGGTAATGTTAGACGATTGGAGGGTAAGTTCATAAGAATATCTCCGCCGAACAATATTCGCTGCTCCTCTAACCAAAAACCGCATTGTCCTGGACTGTGCCCAGGTAAATCAATCACTTCTAAACCAGGAAGTACTTCATCTAAACGATCCCCTTCTGTAAGTTCAACATGTACGGGTACAGGATCGAAAAGCATAGGTTTAAGCCAATACTTATATACGAATCGATCAAATCCTCTCAGTTGAGAATAAGAGGGGTAGAGAGGCATTTTCTCTCCCCGAATCACCTCGCTCTCATAGCGATGATGAGCATACACTTTCGCATTTGTAATTGTTTGTAATTCTGCGAGACTGCCAATATGATCCCAATGAGCATGTGTAATAAGAATCCGTTTAATGTCACTTAATTGATAGCCGCTGCGTTGAAGACTCTTTTTGATTTGAGCTACCGAATTGGGTTTGCTTGTATCAACAAGCGTGAGACCATCAGAAGCCTCAATGACATAAACATTTCCCATAACTAATCCTGTGATGCGATAAATATGATTTTGAATTTTTTCCATGCAGAGCCCTCCAAATAGTTAACAAAAATTTTTAGTACTGAACAGTACTAGTCGAAGTCAAAAAAAAGATCATAACAATTAAGATGCAGTTGGCTGCAACATTTTCAATAATGTATCGCGCTCTTTTTGAAATGAATAGGTATTTCTTTTGATGCTGATAAGCATTAACATTCCTTCCAGCCATGAACTAAAGATGGAAGCGAGCATATTTGCTGGAAGGTCGCTGCGTATTTCTCCTTGTTCCACTCCTTGTTGAATGAGTTGAGAAAAATGATCAACTTGCTGTTCAAAAAACATCTCAAGTCGTACCTGAACTTGATTATTCGTTCTGCCAGCTTCCACCATGAGCGAAATGAGCGGACATCCTCCAATACAGCTCCGATCCGCTAGTTCTTCTATCAGCACATCTGTGTAATGCTTTATTTTTTCGATCAACGATCTGCTGCTTTCGACGAATTGTTTTTGGAAAGATGCTTCCAAGTTGGAGATGTATGCTTCTAAAACAGAAAGTGTCAGCTCATCTTTGCTCTTAAAATGATAATAAATATTGGATTTTGATACACCGCTTTGTTTGACCACGTCATCCATCGATGTAGATGAGAGACCATGGTTACGAAACAATTCAGCCGCCACTTGAATCACATGATCATGATTAGTTAGTTTATTCATGATTAGAACTATACAGTACTAAAAAATAATTGTCAATCTGCGACAAGGGGACGTTTCATTAACTTATAAGGAAATACAATCTTTTTTCTGTATAGAATGTACCTACTGCAAGTATTTTAGGAGAAAATATATCTACATTGCCTAGAACCGCAACCGAACGAAGAAGTGTATTTTGCTAGAGGGATAGATATAATCATGATAATAAGCAAATGATTTTATTTAAGAATAATAAGGAGATATTACCTTGTGCATATGGAGAAAAGCTAAAAAGGTAGAAATGAAAGAAATATTTCAAATGGGTTATGATGTGTGGGGAGATAACTTGTCTGAAGATCAGTATTTATATAACTGTTTCCACTCCAAAAAATATAAAAAAGGCATATGGTATGTACTTGAGAATAAAGAAAATAAGCTGATAAGTTCTTTAATTATATACAATGTGGTTGATAGAAATGTTTTTGGGATCGGATCAATAGCAACACCCATGAGTGATAGAAGAAAGGGGTATGCTTCGTTATTAGTTAAAAAAGCAGTGAATGAATTACAGAAACAGGAGAATAAGCCTATTATTCTTTACAGTGATATTGATACACTCTTTTACAAGAGATTAGGTTTTGTAGAGTTACCAGAGTCGAAACAAAGGTATAAAGATAGCGTGTGTATGGTTTATTTATCAGACAACTTAAATCTAGATATCATAAATCCTCCTTCTTATTTTTAATCAAACGTAAAACCAGTAACCATTGCTGATTCTCCCCTTGACTTTTCTTATTTACATCATAAAATGCGACAAGGGTATGGTTCTCTTGTTGCATAGCTGCTTGTACTTTTAGTCTTGCCCAGCTAAAATAATTTTTTCTGCTAGTTCTTTTGGTATGGTGAACATAGCTTCATGACTGCCGTCATATTGAATAAAACGATGAAGACCAAGTCTTCCAGCCATTTTTTCATATGCACGAAAATTAACTACGGTATCTATAGAACCATGTAAGTAAGTTTTGGGTATATCTAATGAATAAAATTTTGAAAGATCTAGTTCTTCGATGAAAAGAGTGGTCGGGTTGGATGTTAATGTTTCATATGCTTTTTTTGCAGTGTCTAAATCTCCATCATTGATAAAAACATCTCGCCAAATTGGAAATTGTATTTCAACCGGTTCTCCAAGCACGGCATCAGGGAGTAATGCTCCAAGATCGACTACACCATCAAGACTTTCCGCAACAGATTTTTCATGAAGGGATACTACTCCCCCTAAAAAGATCAGACGTTTTATTCGATCAGGAATTTTTTGTGCTATTTGTTGAATATGTGTTCCGCCCAAACTGTGTCCCAATAAAATGATATTATGTAAATTTCGTTTTTTAATATAAGAAACAACATACTCTATTGCTTCATCATACGTAATATACTTATTTCCATGAGGTTCATTGCCTCCAACCGTTGGTGCGTAAGCATCATGTCCCTGCTGTTCAAGATGATGAATGACTTGATTCCAACATTCTCCTGTGTGACTAGTGCCATGAACCAATACATAGGTACTCATAGGTGACAGCATCTCCTTATATTAAAAAAATAATATCTAGTATTATCTTAATATTAACATAATAAAAATGCCGACATATAGTTCTTATCGAATATATTTTATAATAATGTAGATGAGTTATGTATTTATTTTCCGAGTTCAATTTATGTAATAAAAGAGTAGTAGAAAATGAGTATATAGAGGTTGTTGCATAAATAAAATTGAACGCTGGATAAAGTAGCTTGATGTGTGTGTTTTCCGCGTCTGTTGTTGTTGAAAAACACAAAGGACGCTCCACTCACCCACATCTGCGATTTTACGTTGATAATGCAACAGGCTCTATATAAACAATCATAGATAATAAAGAGGATAACAACAAAATCTACTTTATTATTTCATGAAATCCAAACCTTTGATTAACCGTTAACATTGGATAATTTTCCTCATGAACACAAGTAATCATTTTTTGGATTCCCTGTTTTTTTGCATAGTCTATTGTTTTTTTCTTTAACATAGAAGCAATTCCGTTTCCTCTGAATGCTTCCTTTACAACAGTGAGCCCGCAGTCTGCGAGTTTTTTATCTCTGTCTAAAGTAATACTGCTAAGACGGATCCAATTATTGTCTATTGCTGCGATGAATTGACTTTCTCTTTGATCCCAGTAACAACGGTAATAGATTTTGTTTATGAATTGATCAAATGACTCAAATTCCTCATTTTGCCCTGGGTCTCCTACAACGCCTTCCTTAACTAATTCGTAGAGCTTAAATTGGTTTTCTGGGGTGTTAGGTACATCCGATAATAGAAAAAAAGCAACAGCTTTGCAATTAGATTTGTAGTTGATTGAACTACTATAATTGTCTAGGTCTAGGGTTAGTTTTTTCATTGCTACTCTCCAATCTTTTAAAAGAGAGATTAAGATTCCAAGTACAAACTGTACAATTAGTTAGGTCATGTGGTGAAAAAAATAAATATTAAGGTCAGAGAGTATTCGTTTGATCCCCGTAATCAAATTACTAATATCTTTTTATATGATTCAATTTCATTTGATTCTTTAACAGGTGTTCCATTCACTTCTACCCATGCATGAGAACGAAACGGTGACAGTTTAACGCCTATACACCAACCTACTCTTTTCTTTTGACTTGAAGCAAGAAGGACAAAAGCTAATGACTCTTCTAAACAAGCGATTCGAATTAAGAAAAATCGTTTTGTTCTTTGGAATAAGTTGCCAAATTTGCTCAGCTTCATCCTTTGTCATTTCAGGATATCCTTTTTCTTTAATTTGGGAGATTTTTTCTTGAATAAATTCTAAATTCCTTAAGCGAGTCAATATCCAAGCAATAAGAATATACATCCATGCCTTTATTTTATCCATCCCATTTCCCTCATTTCTTGCAACCAAATGGACGTATCTTGTATTAATTGATCTTGATCTATTTCATATTTCTCTGCTAAGAGGTTACACGTTTCATCCCATGTTTTCTTATTTTCAAGTAAATCTACTATTTCTTTTGCAGTCTCATTTAGTGCAAAGAACTGATTTTCCTTTGTGTCTAGTAAAATGGTTGTACCCTCAACTTCGTTCACTTTAATGTGTGAGTGAAACATCATCTTCCTCCTCTAATCGTTGTAACCACATTTCCACGGCAATAGTGAAATCAAATTCCCAAAGTGGAACATAAAGACCCATTTTCATTTTTTCCATTGCTATGTGAAATCGTTCCAAATGAATAATTCCAAGATCAGCGAGGTTCATCCGATGAAATCGTTCTCTTAATTGGATATAGTTTTTCTTGAACCCTTGGTATACATCAGTCGTGTAGTCTCCTTTTGTATTTCTATTAATAAGGATAGTAGGTAGATTAGGAAAAGCTTGTTTTATTAGAGGTTTTAAACAATTAGGATTCATACGCTCATATTCAAAAATGGAAAAACATGACTGAATTACTGGATCATGAAGAAAAGGAAAATGTATTGTTTTTCCTAGGGATTTTCCTATTTGATAGGTAATTCGGCAAGTTTTAGCTGTATCCCATAGGTCAAACCAACTTCCTAGATTGGTTAGTTCCGATTCAATATCAAGTGATACAACGGAACCATTTGATCCTACCAAATACAAGAGAAGTGCTGTACTAAATCCTGAACCTGTTCCGACTTCTAGTACAAGGTGTCCTTCTTGAATATCTAGCAATTCTAAACCTCTTTTAATGGCTATATTTGCTGTACTTTGAATAACGATACTCCCATCTGCTCTTCGTACAAATGAGTCACGATCTACCATTTGAAAAGCTTCGTCTACACTTCTCATTTCATTCTCCTATCGAAAAATGGATTTCCAGAAACTTCATTTCTTTCAAGTATTTTAGCTTATTTATAAGATGGAAACAATAAATATTCAGTAAGTTATAAAAATTATATTTATTTATTTTATTTTCATAAAATATAGTGATTTTGATGAGGAGAATCCAATTTTGTGGTAAATTATGAAAATGATATTTTATTATTTTCATAAGAGATATTTTCAGGTATAAGTAACTCCTAAATTAAAAAATAAACGCTTCCTACGATTTAATTAAGGTAGAAAGCGATTTTGTGTTGAAGGGCTTGGGAGTACGAGATATAATCATTACCTTTTCAATCTGCTGGATCACCAGACAACATCTTTATCCCCCCTTTGTATAAATAATTGATGTAGTTTTTTTGTATATTGGTGATATATCTCATGACTTCCCGTTTTAGAAAAACAAGTGCTTAAATCTGCGATTATTGCTAATAATTCATCTCTAAATTCGTAATGAGTAGC
>NZ_JCAJZS010000010.1:0-82218 GCF_059510375.1 Shimazuella sp. NTD250
CGGTGGGTTTTTTTCTTATGTGGCCAGTTGCCCTGTTCTGGTAAACAAATCGTGGGATGGTTTGTACCCTCCCGAGAAATAAGTGGTCGTATTTTGTCCGCCACGATCCGTCGAGCACCAACAGGAAAATATAACATATCCATCCTTTGCGAGGGATGCTACTTGCGATCCGTTCCCGCGAGAAAAGAAGCCATTGGCATCGATTTGGGGCTGAAAGACTTTGCTATTTTTGATGATGGAACGAAAATAAATGCGAACCGAGTTTTTCGCCAGTATGAACAAAAGCTGGCAAAAGCACAGCAAACGATAGAAAAAAAGACGGTTCCAACTGGCACAAAGCCCGCATCCAAAGTGGCTCGCAGGTCTATTTCCTACACTGGATAGTCGAAACATTAGGTATTTTATCTGATTGGAGGCAATATTGAGATACAAGCAAGGAGAAGGAAATATTGAGATACAAGCAAGGAGAAGGAGAGGAGGCTTTCTTGCTAGCTCCCCTAACTCATACCTAATATTTTAGAAAGGAGTACTGGTATCCACTATACAAAGAAATAAAATTAGTGCCATCTAATAAGATTTGCATTAAGTCTTCATCAATCACATTAGAGATTACATACTGATATGCTTCTTCGTCTTCATAATAGACTTGAGCTTGTAGAGATACATTCTGGCTTTCGGTTTGTTTTGCATCAGGGGTAATGGTCATTTGCGTTAGTTTTGTTACATCTGCCTTTATAACGCCTGGCAGCTGGAGGATTTTAGGAATGACTTCTTCCACGAGAAAATCCATGTATTCGATTAAATCCACTTCAAGTTCATTGCCAGCAATATGTACAACTTGTTTAATCAAATCACAAAACCCCTTTTTAAATTTTCTCTAATTTCTTCTATTATTTAATAAATATAACCAGTAATCAATATATAATTTGCTATTTGTAATTATTTTATTAATAAAATAGATACTATATGTTATTTTGGGAATATAGATTTAGGTTTTTGATGTACTCTGAACGACTAAAGCTGAAGAGATATAGAAATAAAAAAATATAGTCTTAATTATCAGAATATAATAAACTTGGGGGGAATCTATAAATATTTCTAGGGAATGAAAGTGGTGACATATATGGATGTGAATTTTAAATATCAACATATGAAGATTGCAACGAATATTAGAAAAGCTTCAAAAAAGTGGATTGTATTTCTTCATGGTATCGGTTGTACGAAAGATGCATTCCACAACGCTTATAATATGGAATATTTGCAAGATTACTCTTTGTGTTCATTTGATTTTTTAGGTTTTGGTGAATCAGACCATCCTATGGACTTTTCTTATGATCTTGAAACACAGACGGAAATAATTGTTTCTCTTATTCATACTCTTTCTATGGATAATGTTCATATTGTGGCTCATAGTATGGGTGGAGTTATTGGCTTACTAGCTATAGATAAAATTTCAAATTTACGTTCATTTATCAATGTAGAGGGAAATCTAGTAGCAGAAGATTGTGGTATTGTAAGTAGAAACGTGGCAAAACAACAAGAGATTGAATTTATTCAAAATGGTTTTGCTGAGTTAATGAATTCTCTTGAGCAATCGGATGAAGTCAGTGAGAAAATATGGGCAAAGTGGTGCCAACAAGGCAGTTCTCTGGCTTTTTACAGAAGTGCCTGCTCGTTATTAAAATGGTCTGAGAGCGGCAAATTACTACAACTATTTCAGTCCGTCTTTCATAAAACCTATATACATGGTGAAAATAATAAACAAAGTTTTCTTGATCCCCATCTTAAAAAGATCAAAACATATGTGATACCAAAAAGTGGACATCTTATGATGTTAGATAATCCAGAAGAGTTTTATAAAACTATAGGAAATTGGGTTTATCACATAGACAATTTGAATAAAAAGAACGATAGTAATAATGAGTGAACGAAATAAAAAGGTACAGGTTAATATTCTATCTTTTTTAGTAGCTAATATGATATTTACGAACATTACAGGTTTTGATACCATGTGATGTTCGTTTTTTTGTTTGACTTGCTTTACAAAGGTTGGTACACTAAACATGTTATTAATAAAGCTAACACTACCTAAATAGTATAGGATTTCGCGAAGCTGCCTGATAGCTTCTGGAATACACTGTTTGGGTTTTTTTATGGAGGCGGACGATGGTACGTGTTGGAGTGATAATGGGCAGTACTTCTGATTGGCCAACAATGAAATTAGCATGTGATGTATTAGATGAATTAGGGATTATTTATGAAAAGAAAGTAGTTTCTGCTCATCGCACCCCAGATGAAATGTTTTCCTATGCAGAAACAGCAATAGAGCGTGGGATTAAGGTAATTATTGCAGGTGCTGGAGGAGCAGCTCATCTTCCTGGTATGGTAGCTGCTAAAACAGTCTTACCTGTGATTGGAGTACCTGTGAAATCCTCTAGTCTGAGTGGACTCGATTCTTTATTATCTATTGTGCAAATGCCGGGAGGAGTGCCTGTTGCAACTGTAGCCATTGGCAATGCTGGAGCAACGAATGCAGGTTTATTGGCTGCTCAAATATTAGGAGCCTCAGAAGAGAAACTTCAGCAAAGATTAGAAGAAAGACGTCAAGCTATAAGACAAAAGGTACTTCAAGAGGGGGAACTTTCATGAGTATCTTGTTACCTGATCAAACCATTGGGGTACTGGGTGGCGGACAACTTGGCCGAATGATTATCCTCGAAGGTAGAAAGATGGGATATCGTTTTGCGACGTTAGACCCATCAGAGGATGCTCCAGGAGTCCAAGTTTCGGATTATCATGTGAAAGCTGGCTTTGATGATTTGGATTCAGTCGATAAATTGGCATCATTATCTGATCTTATCATTTATGAATTTGAAAATATTGATCCGACACTAGTTCAGCGTTTGGAACAACAAACATCAGTACCGCAAGGAAGTAGACTATTAGAAGTCACGCGTCATCGATTAATGGAGAAAGCAGCAATGGAAGAAGCAGGAGTACCTGTTGCGCCGTATGCAAAAGTCTCCTCGGCTGACGAACTACTGTCTGCAATTGATAAAATAGGATTACCTGCTGTATTAAAAACAGTAACAGGTGGATACGACGGAAAAGGGCAGTGGACGTTCCACACCAAACAAGATGTAACCGAATGGCTTGCTGAAAAGGATGTATGGACTCAGACATTTATTCTAGAAAAATTTATTCCATTTTTAAAAGAAATTTCCGTTGTTGTCGCTAGAAGTGTGACAGGGGAAGTGAAGGCATTTGCCCCTGCTGTTAATCTACATCGAAATCATATTCTCCATCTTTCCATCGCTCCTGCTACAATAGCAGAAGAAACAAGTAAGTTGGCTGTAGAGCTAGCAAAAAAAGTTGCGAAACATCTACAAGTAGTAGGATTACTTGCTGTAGAGATGTTTTTACATGCTGATGGACATCTCTATATAAATGAATTGGCACCACGTCCTCATAATTCTGGTCATTATACGTATGACGCTTGCAATCCCTCACAGTTTGAACAAATGTTACGCGCTGTTATAGGCTTACCACTAGTTGAACCTGCACAATATCGTTCTGCGATTATGATGAATGTATTAGGGGAACATAAAGAAGCATTTCTCCACTCCTATGATAAATTACCTAGCAATATAAAAGCACACTGGTATGGAAAACTAGAAGCAAAGACTGGTCGAAAAATGGGACATGTGACCGTGTTGACGGACGATATAAAACAAGGTTTGGATCAGTTGGATCAATTAAAGATATGTCCAGCCCTTACCGAAACAGAAGAAAAAGCTATATGGACTCAGTAGAAAAGGGGTATTCACTTGATTAATCGTTATGCTCGTGAGGAAATGTCCTCCATCTGGACAGATCAAAATCGTTTTCAGGCATGGTTAGAAGTAGAGATACTAGCGTGTGAAGCATGGGCTGAACTCGGTGTTATTCCAAAAGAAGATGTAGAACTTATCCGCAAAAAAGCTGGTTTTGATGTGAATCGTATTTTAGAAATTGAGCAAGAAACACGTCATGATGTAGTTGCCTTTACTCGTGCAGTTTCTGAAACGTTAGGACAAGAGTCCAAATGGGTGCACTATGGCTTGACATCTACGGATGTAGTAGATACAGCTCTCTCCTATCTTTTGCGACAAGCAAATGAAATATTGTTAAAAGATGTGGATCGTTTGATCGAAGTATTAGGGGAGCAAGCAAAGCAATACAAATATACCGTGATGATGGGACGTACTCATGGTGTACATGCTGAACCTACCACATTCGGTCTTAAAATGGCTCTTTGGTATGAAGAAATGAAGCGAAATCGTGAGCGTTTTGTACAAGCTATTGAAACTGTCCGTGTAGGAAAGATGTCTGGTGCTGTTGGAACATATGCAAATATCGATCCATTTGTGGAAGAATTTGTTTGTGAGAAACTTGGATTAGAAGCTGCTCCAATCTCAACCCAAACTTTGCAACGGGATCGTCATGCAAACTATATGGCGACTCTCGCTTTGATTGCAACATCGCTGGATAAATTCTCAACGGAAATTCGTGCCCTGCAAAAAAGCGAAACCCGTGAAGTAGAAGAGCCATTTGGAAAAGGTCAAAAAGGATCTTCAGCTATGCCTCATAAACGCAATCCGATTGGTTGTGAAAATATCTCTGGTCTTGCTCGTGTCGTGCGTGGTCACATGGTATCAAGCTATGAAAATGTCCCGCTTTGGCATGAGAGAGATATTTCTCATTCATCTGTTGAACGAGTGATCCTTCCTGATGCAACCATTCTGTTGAACTATATGTTAAACCGTTTTACGAATATTATTAGTGGGATACGTGTTTTCCCAGAAAATATGAAGCGGAACATGGATCGTACTTTTGGTCTTATTTATTCACAACGGGTATTGCTTGCCCTGATCAATAAAGGCTTAACACGTGAAAAAGCATATGATCGTGTTCAAGCTTTAGCGATGCAAGCTTGGGAGGAACAAACTTCTTTCCGTGGATTAGTGGAACAAGATGAATTTGTAAGCAGGCACCTTAATCTAGAAGAGATCGCAGATTGCTTTGATTACCGACATCATTTAGCTCAAGTTGACTTTATCTTTGACCGGCTTGGACTATAGGAGGAGTACAGGATGGGAGAGCTTGTTTACGAAGGAAAAGCAAAAAAACTTTTCACCACCAAAGATCCAAATGTTTTGTTGGTCCAGTATAAAGATGCAGCAACTGCTTTTAATGGGGAAAAGAAAGAAATTATAGAGGGAAAAGGTGCTTTAAACAATAAAATTACGAGTTATTTTTTCGAATTGCTAGCAGAAAATCAAGTACAGAGCCACTTTCTCGAAAGATTATCTACATTGGAGCAATTGGTAAAAAGAGTGACCATTATTCCGTTAGAAGTAGTAGTTCGTAATGTCACTGCCGGCAGCTTCGCCAAACGATTGGGTTTAGAGGAAGGAAAACCCCTGCCTTTCCCAATTGTTGAATTTTATTATAAAGATGATAGTTTAGGTGACCCGCTGATCTTAGAAGATCATATTTACGCTTTAGAGATTACAAACAAAGAGATTCTTGCTCAAATGAAAGAACAGGCTCTCCAAATTAATAAAATCTTATCCACCCACATGGAGCAGCGAGGCATTCGGTTAGTTGATTTTAAATTGGAGTTCGGGCTTGATAAGGATGGACAAGTACTGCTTGCAGACGAAATTTCTCCTGACACTTGCCGATTCTGGGATTTAGAATCTGGAGACAAGTTGGATAAAGATCGCTTTCGTCGCAACCTCGGTAATGTTTTAGAAGCATATCAAGAGATAGATAAACGATTGGGAGGCCAATAAAATGTATAAAGCAACGATATTTGTTACGTTAAAAGAAAGTGTCCTCGATCCACAAGGTGTAGCTGTAAAAGGGTCACTTCACACGATGGGCTATAACCAAGTATCTGATGTGCGTATCGGAAAACGCCTTGAAGTATCTCTTGATGCTGAAAACAAAGCAGCAGCAGAAATTGCTGTGAGAGCTATGTGTCAAAAATTGTTCTCTAATCCTGTTATTGAAAACTTCCGTTTTGAACTTGAGGAGGTGTAAGAATGCGTTCTGCTGTGGTGGTATTCCCAGGTTCTAACTGTGATATGGATTTAGTACATGCTATCGAAGATGTATTAGGAGACGTTGATCCTGTTTGGCACCAAGAATCAGATTTATCGTCCTATGATGCGATATTTTTGCCTGGTGGTTTTTCGTATGGAGATTATTTACGCTGTGGATCTTTAGCTACTTTCTCTCCTGTAATGGAAGCAGTAAGAAAAGAGGCTGAAACAGGGAAGCTTGTAGTGGGAATCTGTAATGGATTTCAAATATTAACGGAAGCGGGTTTACTTCCTGGTGCATTGATGCGAAATGATCATTTGCAATTCCGCTGTGAGCTTGAACCGATTACAGTTGAGCGTGTAGATTCGGCTTTTACTAGACATTATGAGCAAGGAGAAACCGTACAAATTCCAATAGCACATGCGGAAGGAAATTATTTTTGCGATGAAGAGACATTAAAGCAATTAGAAGCTGGTGGTCAAGTTTTATTTCGCTATGCAAGTAATCCAAATGGTTCTTTGGCAAACATCGCTGGGATTACAAATGAAAGAGGAAATGTTCTTGGAATGATGCCACATCCAGAGAGAGCGATCGTAGATTGGATGGGTTCTCCAGATGGAGCACGTCTGTTTACTTCAATGCTAGCTTACTGGAAGGAGAATCAAGCATGATCGAACCAACAGCTGAACAAATTAGAGATCAACAGTTGTATACAGAGATGGGTTTAACTTCAGAGGAATATGAACAGGTAAAAGGCCACTTAGGCCGTCTTCCCAATTGGACTGAGATTGGTATTTATAGCGTAATGTGGTCGGAACACTGTAGTTATAAAAACTCTAAACCTCTCTTAAAAAAGTTTCCTACAACAGGTCCGCGTATTTTGCTCGGACCAGGTGAAGGTGCAGGAGTTATTGATATTGGGGATGACCAAGCAGTTGTATTTAAAATTGAGAGTCATAACCACCCATCCGCGGTAGAACCATTCCAAGGAGCTGCAACAGGTGTAGGTGGAATAATTCGTGATGTTTTTTCAATGGGAGCTCGCCCAGTTGCACTTCTCAATTCCCTTCGTTTTGGAGACTTGGATTCTTCTCAAGTACGATACCTATTTGACAATGTAGTAGCCGGTATTGCTCACTATGGAAATTGTATTGGAATACCAACAGTTGGTGGCGAAGTCGTTTTTGATAATGCTTATGATGGAAATCCACTTGTCAATGCAATGTGTGTAGGGATCATCAATCACGAAGATCTTCAAAAAGGCGTTGCAGTAGGCAGCGGTAATCCGGTAATTTATGTTGGTGCCAGTACTGGTCGTGATGGAATTCATGGAGCAACCTTTGCTTCGGAAGAACTAAACGAAGAATCAGAAGAAAAACGATCCGCTGTTCAAGTAGGCGATCCATTTATGGAAAAACTACTTTTGGAAGCTTGTTTGGAAATGGTAGAAAAGAAGATGCTTTTAGGTATTCAAGATATGGGTGCGGCTGGCCTTACTTGTTCCAGTGCTGAAATGGCAGCAAAAGGGGGACAAGGATTAGACTTGAATCTGGATCTTGTTCCACAACGGGAAACAGGAATGACTTCCTATGAAATCATGTTATCGGAATCCCAAGAACGGATGCTTTTGGTTGTGGAGAAAGGTCGCGAAGAAGAAGTAATTGCGATTTGTAACAAATGGGGCTTACAATCTGCGGTGATTGGGGAAGTAACAGATGGTAATCAATATCGACTGTTCCAACATGGTAAGTTAGTAGCCGATATTCCGGTTAATACTTTAGTAGATGATGCACCTGTTTACATTCGGGAAGAAAAAGTTCCAGCTTATTATGTAGAAAATGAATCAGTAAATCCAGCAGAAGTTCTTGTGGGTATTGATGCAAATGAAGCATTAGTGAAAATCTTACAATCTCCAAATATGGCGAGCAAAAAGTATGTATATCAACAATACGATTTCATGGTACGCACCAGCACTGCGGTTCGTCCAGGTTCTGATGCAGCAGTTGTTGTCGTTCGCGGTACAGACAAAGCATTAGCCATGAGTACAGATGGTAACGGCCGCTATGTTTATCTCGATCCAGTAAATGGAGGACGTATCGCTGTTGCGGAATCAGCGCGTAACATTGTATGTTCTGGGGCCCAGCCGCTGGGTATGACGGACTGCCTCAACTTTGGCAGCCCTGAGAAACCTGAAGTATACTGGCAACTATCGAAATCCATCGATGGTATGAGTGAAATGTGTGAAGTTCTCCAAACTCCTGTTGTCGGTGGTAATGTCAGTCTATATAACGAAACCAAAGGCCAACCGATCTATCCAACTCCTGTTGTAGGCATGGTTGGTTTGGTTGAAAAGCGCGAACATATTACCACTCAAGCGTTTAAAAACGCCAATGATGTTTTGGTGTTATTAGGTGATACTGCGATTGAACTCGGTGGCAGTGAGCTGCAACAAGCTTATACAGGTAATATCTCAGGTCGAGCTCCAGTATTGGATAGTGGAAAAGAAAAAGTATTGCAACAAGCTGTGCTTTCTGCTATTCGTCAAGGATTTGTTCAGTCAGCACATGATGTGTCCGAAGGCGGTATCGCACTTGCTATCGCTGAATCATGTATCAGTGGAAACCTTGGTGCTAAGGTAAGACTGGAAACAGAATATGATGCTACTCCATATCTCTTTAGTGAAACACAATCGAGAGTTTTATTGTCTGTACCACGAGAAAAAGTAGAAGCAGTGATTGAAATGATGAATCAATTCCAAATTCCAGCTCAAGTTATTGGAGAAGTGACTGGAGATACTTTGGAAGTTCATGTGAATGATCAGATCGTAGTCAATCGCTCCATATCAGAACTAACCAACCTTTGGGAAGAGGCGATACCATGCAAGATGACAGCATCTTCGACTTCGACGAACTAAACGAAGAATGTGGCGTGTTTGGGATAGTTGGTCATCCAGATGCAGCGAGACTTACTTATTATGGACTCCACGCATTGCAACACCGCGGGCAAGAGAGTGCTGGTATTGTAACGTCGGATGGAGAAAAATTTCATGTGCATCGCGACATGGGTTTAGTAAATGAAGTCTTTAGTTCAGAGCGTGTTTCCCAGTTAATAGGTTCTACTGCTATTGGACATGTCCGGTATTCGACTACTGGATCGAGTGTGTTGGCGAATGTTCAGCCTTTGGTGTTTAACTATGCCAAAGGGGAAATAGCGATTGCAACAAATGGGAATTTAGTAAATGGAGATAAACTTCGAAAAGAATTAGAGGCAAATGGCTCTATCTTTCAAACTACAACAGATACAGAAGCTATTGCTCATTTAATTGCCCGATCAAACGCAGATACTCTGGAAGAGGCAGTAAAAGAAACATTAAATGAATTAGTTGGTGCTTATGCATTGCTGATTTTAACCAACGATCAATTGTTTGTGGCGCAAGATCCGCATGCCTTGCGTCCCTTAGCAATTGGGAAAATAGGCGAATCCTATGTCTTTGCATCCGAAACTTGTGCTTTTGATACAGTTGGTGCGACTTTTATCCGAGAAATTGAACCAGGTGAATTACTTGTGATCACTCAAGATAACGAAATGCGAGTTACTCGTTTTTCTGAGCCAAAAGAGACATCCATCTGTTCCTTTGAATACATTTATTTTGCACGTCCAGATAGCGATATAAGCGGCATCAATGTGCATACTGCCCGCAAAAGATTAGGACGGCAGTTAGCAAAAGAAGCATTTGTCGAAGCTGATGTGATCACAGGTGTTCCTGATTCTAGTACGTCCGCTGCTATTGGATTTGCTGAGGCAACTGGGATTCCTTATGAACTGGGGTTAATCAAAAACCGATATGTCGGTCGTACTTTTATTCAACCGAGCCAAGAATTACGGGAACAAGGAGTAAAGATGAAGCTCAGTGCAGTTCGTAAAGTAGTAGAAGGCAAACGTGTGGTTATGATAGATGACTCGATTGTCCGTGGGACTACAAGCCGCAGAATTGTAAACTTGTTACGTGAGGCTGGGGCGGTTGAAGTTCATGTACGCATCAGTTCCCCACCGGTCAAAAATCCTTGCTTCTATGGGATTGATACTGCAAATCGAGATCAACTCGTCGCTTCCAATCACACTGTCGATGAGATATGTGAACTGATCAATGCAGATTCTCTAGCTTTCCTCAGTGCGGAAGGTATGATAGAGGCGATTGGCCGACCATCAAAGGAAAAAAATCGGGGACATTGCCTAGCTTGTTTTACTGGAGAATACCCAACGAAGCTATATGATGCGCTTGAGGTGGAGGAAACGGTATGAGTGAAGCATACAAACAAGCTGGTGTAGATATCGATGCAGGAAATGAAACAGTGGAACGTATTCGAGCTCATGTAAAACGCACCTATCGCCCAGAGGTATTGGGCGATATTGGAGGGTTTGGTGGTGCTTTTGCACTTGGCAAGTATGAGAATCCTGTTCTAGTATCGGCCACAGATGGAGTAGGAACAAAATTAAAATTAGCTTTTGCCACAGACTTGCATGACTCAATCGGGATTGATTGTGTGGCGATGTGTGTCAATGACCTCGTAGTTCAAGGAGCAGAACCTCTCTTCTTTTTAGATTATTTGGCAACAGGTAAATTGCAGCCTGCTCAAGCAGAAGCAGTTGTTAAAGGAATAGCGGATGGTTGTGTGGATGCGGGCTGTTCGTTAATAGGTGGAGAGACAGCGGAAATGCCGGGTATGTATGCCAAAGGAGAGTATGATATCGCTGGATTTTGTGTTGGTGTTGTTGAGCGAGATCAATTAATCGATGGGTCTGCTATTAATCCTGGTGATGTGCTCATTGGACTTGCTTCCAATGGATTACACAGCAATGGCTTTTCTTTGGCAAGACATGTTTTATTTGCGGATGGAATGAATCTCGAGCTCGCCAAAGAACTGTTAACCCCTACGAGAATTTATGTAAAAACATTGTTAACATTAATGAGAGAATTTACGATAAAAGGTGCTGCTCATATTACAGGTGGAGGACTTGTCGAAAATGTTCCACGCATGTTAGCAGAAGGCCTGACAGCAGAAATAAACTCTGACACATGGGATGTCCCTGAAATTTTTGATCGTATACAACATTCCGGTAATGTCTCTGATGAAGACATGTTCCGTACTTTTAACATGGGTATTGGGATGGTTATTTGTGTTCCAAAAGAACAAGCAGCAGGGGTAATGGTACGAGCTTCGGAACTAGGAGAAACAGTAAATCGAATTGGTGAAATTGTTTCAGGATACGAGAAGTTTCGATGGAAGGGTGAAAAAGCAAAATGAGTATTGCTGTTTTCGCCTCAGGTAGCGGAACTAACTTTGAAAGTATTGTGAATCAATCTCGCAAGGATAACTGGGCAGTGTCAGTATCCTTGCTGATTAGCGATCGCGAAGGCGCAAAAGTATTGGATCGAGCAGAACAATTAGAGGTACCCCATTATTTGGTTTCACCAAAGTCATTTGCAAATAAAGAAGCGTATGAATCTGCGTTATTGGAAGTATTAGAGGAGCAAAAGATTGATTGGATTATTCTCGCTGGTTACATGAGATTGATTGGCCCTACGTTATTAGGAAAATTCAAAGGTCGGATTGTAAATATACATCCATCTCTATTGCCTGCATTTGTAGGGAAAAATGCGATCGAACAAGCTTTTGAATATCCTGTTAAAGTTTCAGGGGTTACGGTTCATTTTGTAGATGAAGGAATGGATACTGGTCCCATCATCGCTCAGGTAGCCGTTGCAATAGAAGAAAATGATACACTCGCGACATATACACAAAAAATTCAAGCTGTAGAACATGAGTTGTATCCAGAAGTAGTCAAACAGCTTGTTACAGGGAGGATTAAAAATGTCTAAAGTGCGTCGTGCGCTTATTAGCGTTTCAGATAAAACAGGGATTGTGGAATTATCCAAAAAACTCGTAGAACATGATGTTCAAATTATTTCCACTGGTGGTACTTTTCAACTTCTTAAGCAGGAAGGATTACCAGTAACACAGATTTCCGAAGTCACAGGATTTCCAGAGATTTTAGATGGCAGAGTAAAAACACTCCACCCAAAAGTACATGGTGGATTACTTGCTGTTCGTGATAAGCAATCTCATCAACAAGCATGCAGAGATAACGGAATTGAGTTTATCGACCTCGTAGTTGTCAACCTATATCCCTTTAAAGCAACCATTAGCAAAGAAGGTTTTACCTATGAAGAGGCGATTGAAAACATCGATATAGGTGGACCTTCGATGTTGCGTTCGGCTGCTAAAAACCATCGTGATGTTACGGTTTTAGTTGATCCTGCTGATTATGCTGTTGTGTTAGAAGAACTCGCCACAAAAGGTAACACCACCCTTGCTACTAGAAAACGTCTAGCTGCAAAAACGTTCCGTCACACAGCAGCATATGACTCTCTTATCGCAAGTTATTTGACAGGAGAAGGGAACGAAACACTCCCAGATCAATTAACTCTTTCTTATGAGAAAGTGAGCACTCTGCGATATGGGGAAAATCCACATCAAAAAGCTGCTTATTATAAAGATGCTCTTGCAACATCTGACCAGTTGGTTTCTGCGAAACAATTGCAAGGAAAAGAACTCTCTTACAATAACATTCAAGATGCGAATGCAGCTTTAGAAATCGTCAAAGAATTTACCGAACCAGCAGTGGTAGCAGTAAAACATATGAATCCTTGTGGTGTTGCTATTGGGAAAACGATCTTTGAAGCATATGAACGTACTTACGCAGCTGATCCAGTATCCATTTATGGAGGCATTATCGCTGCAAATCGTCCCATTGATGCTGATACAGCTTCTAAGATGAAAGAAATATTTTTAGAGATCATTATTGCTCCAAGCTTTAGTGAGGAAGCACAACAAATCCTTAGTGAAAAGAAAAATTTACGCCTATTGGAACTTCCGTTTTCAACCGGTGGAGAAGAAGCGGTGTGGAAAACGACTTCCATTGATGGTGGTATTCTCATACAAGAACAGGATAGCAAACAGATCTCCCAAGAAATGTGTACCGTTGCGACGGATCGAAAACCAACTGATGCTGAATGGAATGAACTTTTATTTGCATGGAAAGTAGTCAAACATGTAAAATCCAATGCCATTGTACTTACGAAAGATAATCGCACTATCGGTGTTGGTGCTGGACAAATGAATCGCGTAGGAGCAGCTGAGATTGCCATTCGTCAAGCAGGTGAAACCGCGAAAGGTGCAGTATTAGCCTCCGACGCTTTCTTTCCTATGTCGGATACGCTCGAAAAAGCGGCTGAAGCAGGAATTCGAGCCATTATTCAACCAGGTGGTTCTATTCGGGATTCAGAGTCGATTGAAGCAGCCAACAAATATGGAATTACGATGGTATTTACGGCAGTGCGTCATTTTAAACACTAGGGGAGGAAGAGGCATGCGTGTATTGGTAATAGGCAATGGTGGACGTGAACATGCGATTGTTGCTAAACTAGCCCAAAGTAAGCGTGTTTCACAAATATACTGTGCACCCGGAAACGCAGGTACTGCAATACTTGCAGAAAATGTGGCTATCGGGGTGTCAGAACAAGAAAGATTAGCTGAGTTTGCCATTGCAAACGCGATTGATCTAACGGTAGTAGGGCCGGAAGTCCCACTGATAGAAGGGATCGTAGATCAATTTGAATTGCTTAACCTTCCTGTTTTTGGACCGAGAAAAGCAGCTGCAATTATTGAAGGAAGCAAAACATTTGCTAAAGAAATGATGCAAAAATATGCCATCCCCACAGCGAAGTATCAAGTTTTTAAAAATAGCAATGAAGCATTGGCATACGTTCGACAAGAGGGAGCTCCTATCGTTATCAAAGCAGATGGTTTAGCTGCTGGTAAAGGGGTTGTTGTAGCACAAACCTTAGCAGAAGCTGAACAAGCCATTGTAGAAGCAATGGATGAAAAAGTATTTGGAGATGCTGGGGATCAAGTCGTAATTGAAGAGTATATGACAGGTCAAGAAGTTTCCTTGATGGCTTTTGTCGATGGAACTACTTTCATACCAATGGTTATTTCTCAAGATCATAAGCCTGTTTTTGATGGAGACAAAGGTCCAAATACAGGTGGTATGGGAACTTATTCCCCTGTCCCTCAAATAACAGATGAGATCGTTCAGCAAGCCATTGATACAATCATACATCCCATGGTAAATGCATTTCATCAAGAAGGAATTGTCTATAAAGGTGTACTGTATGCCGGACTGATGATTACAGATGAAGGACCAAAAGTTATCGAATTTAACGCTAGGTTTGGTGATCCAGAAACACAAGTAGTGCTGCCAAGATTAAAGACAGATTTAGTGGATGTTTTCCTAGCTGTTATCGAAGGGCGTTTGGGTGAACTAAAAATAGAGTGGAGTGATCAAGCATCAGTCTGTGTGGTGATGACATCTCCAGGTTATCCAGGCAGTTACCCAAATGGTCTGGAAATCACATTTCCAGACCAAATAGATGATCATACAATTGTTATTCATGCAGGTACGAAAGAACTAGATGGAAAAGTAGTTACTGCTGGTGGAAGAGTGCTCGGGATTACAGCATTAGGAGATACCATTCAAGAGAGTCAAAAGCGAGCTTATGAAACAGCAGAAAAAATTCATTTCGAAGGTGCACATTATCGCTCGGATATTGCAGCAAAAGCAATTTTATAGATATTTTAGAGGTTGCCGTATTGGTAACCTCTTCTTTTATCAATTATAGGAATCATAGGCAAAACCGATCAAGAACAGAAGTACTGGAATACATATACTGACCATAAAACTAATTTGTCCCCAAGTGTTTTTCCTATCTCTTAGGAAGGCTAATAAACCGACAATGATCAATATAGGACCACAAGGAATCGTGAATAATGACACATAGCCATAGTATTTTGGTTCTAAAACAGAAAAAATGTAAATGGAAAAACCTACATAAATGGAGGTAAGAACAAATGAGAGGAGGGCAAGAATCGTGGATGCTTTGGATTTATTCTTTACACGTTTCCAAATGAGAAAAATAGTAAGAATAAGAATAAATAATAGCGGTGTATAGCCCAAGTGGATTTCTCCTCTTTAGTGAAATGGAATTATTAATTTTAGAATAACACAAAAGCGAGCATTGTTTATTGCTCAAGGAAAGAAATAGTTATCATCAAGGTGCCTCTGATCTATGAATAATGAAACTTTGTTTGAATAGGAAAACAGAAAGAACTCATAAGTAAATAGTCGATACAATATTTAAAATATTTATTGGTTCTCACCTAATTATCAATGTATAATGAGGAAGAAACCTCTAACCCCCCTAACCAGTTGAAGAAAGGGAGAAGTCTGGTAGAGGGGAGATAACCTTGTCCTTCGAAAAAGAAGGGAGGTTAAGATGGTAAATGAAGAGAGTCTCGAAGAAATCAGGGAGAGACTCACTGCGCAGCGTCATCCTGTTCTGGACATCGTGGTTCAGACACTTGGTGATGATGGTGCGGATGTAGGAGCCTTCTACGGCTTCGACAGCCGCATGTAATGCGCAGCCCCTCCTCCAACAAACGAAGTGTTGGAGGAGGGGATACGACAAACTAAATATATGATAATTGGGAACCCCCTTGAAAAATTTTTCAAGGGGGTTCTGTGGCTGCTGCACACACTTTTTCTATTTTACTTTTGTGTGCAGAGCTTGATCTCATTGTGAGATATGCAAAATGGTTCTTTCAAAATCAGCAGCCAGTGCTTTCAAGCCAATTTGACAGGCAATCACTCCTATATTTTAGAGCCTCGTTATTTTACAGGGGTTCTGTGTCTACTACACACACCTTTTCTATTTTACATTTTGTGTGCGAGAGCTCGACCTCGCTGCGAGATATGCACAATGATCTTTTCTAGATCATGACAGTACACAGACGGATTGCAGAAGTCATTAGGTTCACGGTAACGGTGAGCGTAGTTACCTCCGCCACACACTGATTTCAAATAGCATACTTTACACTCAGCAGCCAGTGCTTTCAAGCCAATTTGACGGGCAATCACTCCTGGATGTTTTAGAGCCTCGTTAAAATCGTTCTCTAGAACATTCAGCCCCGTTTCTGGAGCACCAGGATAGGTGGACTTGAGCGAATCCACTTGTTCGATCGCTCCATCCGTTTCTACCACTACTCCAAGGTAAGGAGAGAGTCCCACTGCCTCTGTCCTGCTGGGAAGATCATTGAGTAGTCTAATGATTTCGATGAAAAAGCGAATTAGTGGTGTTTGTTTTGCTTTTTTAGATCCGTCAAACCAGTGATCGAATAGTTCTATCATCCAATCACCATATGGTGTTGATTCTGAAGGCAAACCTGGGGGCGGGTTTGTGTGATTCCCAAGCGGGAAGAGGAAGTCCAACGCTGGTGGTTTGAGCTTGAGCAGCGATTCATAGACTTCCACCGGTGAGTTTGCTAGATCGATGGTACAAAGGATCCCTCTGTAAATTTCTGGGTTTTTAGAGGAGAGTAGCAACTCTACACCGTTGATTGTTTTGTTCAGTGTTTCTCGTCCCGCATGGTCTATGCGATAACGATTCAGATCAGCCGTTCCGCCATCCAAACTCACTCCGACACCAATTTGTTCCTTCACAAACAAATCTACGATCTTCTTTGTGAGAAGTGTGCCGTTTGTTTGGATGCTTGCTTGAACCGTGCACTGGTCACCAACTGCCTGATGTACTTTTTGACGTACTAGTCTGATGTAGGTGATGAGCAGCGTAGATCCAGCCAGCAACGGTTCGCCACCATGCATAGTCAATACGATATTTGTCAGTCCGTATTTCTTTACATGAGCCGCAATACGATTGGCTGTAGCGTTCATTACTTCTAGTGATACAACCTTCGGCCTACGTTGCCAACTTTGGTCGGCTTTCTCATATACGTAGCAGTAAGTGCAAGCCAAATTGCATCGACTATGCACCTTTAGGATGAACTGTTGGAAGGGATATGGTGGTGTTGACATGTTTATCTCTCTACCACTCTAGATCAAATCCTTACCTTGTGTAGTGATATGTCAGAGTGGATTTGATATTATTTTAGCAATAATACCTATCATTAACAATGATAACAATATACATAATATTATGACATTTATTGAATTAAAATATATCATACATGCCACATGATGGAAAGAATTTAACTTTGGCTCTGTGTATTGATCTGGAGGAATATTGTCACGTACAGCTCCAGATGACAGAAAAACGATTCGTTTGATATGTTTTTTAGCCATCTCCAAAATAGAAGATGCTGCTTCCGACGTGTGAAATGGCCTCCCCAAGCACTTCAAATGTATGAATATTATGCAGAACATGCTGCGTTTTTCAGAACGATATTAGGTTCAAATGGAGATCCTTCTTTTTTGGTGGAAATAAAAGAAATCATGAGAGAGTTGTTTCAAAAAAACTTTGCACTGTCTAAAATCAATAGAGCTCAGCTGCCAATTCCTGAAGATTTTTTTATTAGTTATATAGTCTCTGTTAATTTAGGTCTTCTTCAACACTGATTTGCGACTGATATGGTTTACTCAGCCAGAGAAATAGCGCTAATGTCGATGCGCATGCGTCTAGGTCTTTTTCATACAACAGGACACTGAATGTATTTGGTTTCTTGAAATAGAAAGAATAGGATAGAAAAACGCAGCTTTAATTCGATTACAACTACTTGATCAAATATCTTGATAGGAGAGAAATGCAGCAAATCAACTCTTGATATTCAGATAACTAGAACGGGATTTTGAGAAGGAGTATTTGAGGGGAAAATCAAAAACGAAAAAAAGGTGGTTAAGCACAGCATAACCTCCTTCATAATGGGTTTATTACATAGAAAAACCAAAGCGGGACAGGAGGTTAAAAAGTCGATAAGAAGGGTATACCTGCTTAAATGTAACCTCCTATAGAAGAAAAGAACGTTTTCATTTAACAAATCGTAGTCGTTTGCTTTTCTCCAGCAATACTCATTGCATGAACAGGAATTTGAAACCACCATGCGCCATCTTTTCTACGGATAGGTTGAAAACCAGCTTTTTTCAGGGTTCGAGCAACAGTCCAACTGGCCGTATAAACGGTGGCAAGGTTTGTGGATTCATCAAACTGGATTACAGTTTCTTTTTCTTGCTCGCTTAGTGACATTTTCTTCACTCCTCCATCCGATCTTACTGATCGTATGTTCTTGTTTTTTTACATTCACCTGATAAGCCCATAGACTCCAAATTGCCACCTTCAGAACTAACAAATTCTTATCTGTATTTTTCGACGAAATATGACATAATGCCTTCTTTTTTTTGAAAAAAAATTGTCCTTTTCGCGAGAAAATTTTCAAAGAATTTATTTGCTAAGAAGATCCGCCAGTTTTGAAACATATCGTCAAAATCGAAAATTTTTGATTTAACCGAACGTTAGATAATCACTGGTAATTAGACAGATCTCCTACTATCTTGAAAACTATTATACAAAAAACTCAGAAAACAGGCAATAGATAAAGTTTTGAATTTGAATAGTTTTTATTGAAATTGGACAATCGGGGAATGCTTGTTCTTATATAGTTTATAGCACAACCAAAAAAATTTGGCAAGCATAAAATAATATTAAATATTTATGGATATCATTTTTCGTTTCGACTTTTGTAAAAAGAGAAAACAAAAAACTATATAATTTAGAATGGATTTTTATTTGCATGCGCTTACATAAATAGTTGATTTGCTTGAAAAGTTAGGTGTTTATCAGAAAAGTAAACAGGCCGAAAAATGATTTCTTTATCAGGAGATAAAAAAAGATGTATTTATGTTAGCCTATTTTGTATCGTTATACAATGCTTTTAAAGGACAAAATTTTGTTATGCCTTCTGCAACTTTCATTGCAGACATCATTGCGATCAAGATGGAAAAAGGAGACCAGCACCTCCTGCTAAGTCTTGCAGTACTCCAAGCTAATCCTGTTAACCCACAGGTAATGCGCATAATAGCTTCCAGGTTATTTAAGTTTTTCTTCACGATTTTACTTCCTTTCATATGGGATTGCTTCCTTAGTTTGAGCATAAAGTACAGTAGTATATGTAAGACAACTCTTGGTAATGGATTAATATCTTGGATAGTAAAGGGTTTTTTCTTTTCCTGCTGGCGGACAGAAATCTTCGACAAAATGTCATATCTTTGATAAAATAATCGAGCGTAAAATTAGAAACTATGCACTGGGAGAGTTCCCCTTGAAACATTTACATAGACGACTTATTGAATTGCTATATTTATCTATACTGTTATCTCCATTTTTTCCACCAGTCGTTTTATTGGTAATTGCAATTGTAACGATTACTTTCTACCGAACGCATTGGAAACTAAAAGCATGGCCAGAAAGTTTTTTTCTTTTGCTTACTGTCATCTCATGTATAAGTTGGTTAGTTGATCCTTCATGGTACAATGGTATACCGATTGTGGTCATCGTAGGATTATGTTTTGGATTGTATTACTTGCTCACCGTCTGGTTCCGTAATGCCCTTGATTTCCACTGGAAGGACATTCAGCACCTTTATTTATCATTTTGGGTAGGTGGACTTTATTTAGTATTTATTTGTCTTATACAGCAGGTAGATTGGCCGTGGTTAATCAATTCACCGATCGGGGCACTCATGCAGTTTTATAAAGAATACCGATTTCAGACAGAATCTGTGCGAAGTTTTGGAACAACTGGCAATTCTAATTTGACGGCAGCTTTATTAATTTGTTTGGCACTCATCAGCATCTATGCTGCTTCCGTTCTGAAATTAAAAGGGCAAAAGATAGCAGGATACGTCATGTTCTTTTTGTTTTGCTACGCTATTTGGCTTACAGGTTCACGCGGCGCTTGGGCTGGTTTAGTAGTTGGGCTTGTCGTCCAAGTTTGGATGACAGGAGCGAGGAGATGGACAGTAGGTATTTTCTTAGGGTTAGTCGGTCTAATCACCTTTTTCCCTGATTTGATTCCAAGACAAGAGACTATTATTAGTACGATTCGTGTTAGACTCGAGGTTTGGTCGACAGCATTTGAAATCTTTAAAGAACATTGGTTGCTTGGAGTCTTGCCGCTTCATTTTAGTCAACTATTTGAACAGAAGGCTCATTTCAGTGTCATACATGCTCATAATATCTTTTTGGGTATTGCTGCTGAGTTTGGGATTTTTGGTTTACTAGCTTTTCTTGTTTTATTATTTGTCACTATACAGAGGGCGAGAAGATGGAGAAAGACCGCAAATTTAAAAGAGGAAAAAAGATTGGCAGGTATGCTGCTTTCCCAAACTGTTGCCTTAATAGGGCATGGGATGTATGATTACCCCATACTTTCTCCTCAAATTGGTGTGTTATTTTTTCTCAGTATGATCATTATACATACCCAGTATGAACGTCGTTGTTTGAAGCGGCCGGAGTGGAGTGAACCAAAAGTCGAATCAGAAATCGAAGACAAAGAAGAAAAGTTAGTTGTGGTTACCAAATAAATTGTCAGGTATAAATCCTCTTCCACTGGAGAAAGCTGGTAACAGCTTTTCTAGGGAGGGGATTTTTATGTGTAAAAACAAATTGATATTTATAGTACCTGTCATTGTACTTGTGGCAATGGTTCTTTTTGACAGTCAAAGTTCAGCAGAAACTATTAAAACCGTGCGTATTCAACAAGGAGATACCTTATATGCTTTAGCCAAAAAGTATCGCACAAGTGTCGATCAAATTGCGAAAGTGAATCATATTACCAATCCATCTTTGATTCATATTGGTCAAAAAATTCGTATCCCAAGTCAGATGTCGCAGAGCCGAGTATATGTTACCAATGAAAAGAAAGCAGTAACCAAAACGGCTTTTTCAAGAGGGAAATTACTAGGGGCATTTAAGCTTACAGCTTATACATCTGGATATGAATCAACAAATAAAAAGCCAAACGATCCTTATTATGGTATCACTTCCAGTGGAGCACATGTTCAAGATGGAGTTACTGTTGCTGTAGATCCAAAAGTGATCCCTATCGGTTCGCGAGTCTATATCGAAGGTATTGGTTACCGAATCGCACAAGATGTAGGAAGTGCGATCAAAGGCAATCATATCGATGTCTATATTTCGGATCTTCAAATGGCAAAGTCATTTGGTGTTCAATATGGGAAAAGAGTAGAGCTGATCGACTAAAATCAACCACTTTTAAGTGGTTTTTTTTATGGGATAGAGATGGTAAGCTAATACTACTAGAAGGAAGTGAGGAGAAAAAATAGTGGCAAAAAAGAATAAAGCAAGAGAGCCAAGAGTTGCAGCAGTGGATGAAATGGGAGTATTGAAGCGAGATATAGGCAGAATGGTGTTTTGGATTGTTGTTTCTGTAGCTGTTGCTGCTGTGGTCGCGGTAGGTGTGGAAAATTTTTTGGTATAGACTCACATACATAAGAAAGAACTCCCGGATGGGAGTTTTTGTTTTTTTGGAGGTAATACTTTATTTTTTTATGGATTACAAATAATATGTTGTGGCGACTGATACTACTTGCTAAACAAGATTTACGTACCAGTCACCATCATCCTTTGGGAAGCGCATTCACTTCACGAAAGGGATCACCCTGCCATGCTTCGGGGACCATTCCATGGCACTGTATGTGAGCACAGGCCGGAGCTGGAGGCAGGTGTGGTAGGTGTAGCTGCCGTTCTCCTGATGCTCGACTGGGGTGTTCTCTGTTCCCAGCATCAGGACCGGAGCTTCCTCCGGCTGATCCCGCAGCAAGGCATGGTAGGACGCACTGAGGCGGTCTTCATACCAGTACACCCGGCATCCATGTTTGTCGACATGGGTGAACTCCAGCTGCAGGCGAATGCCTGAACTCAGGGTCACTTCGATGGTCTTCGCATCCGGGGTGAAGTAGTCAACTCCCATAAACAAGGGCATCGTCATGAAGATGTCCATTCTGTGAGAAGTGTTTGCGGTTTCTTTTATTTTAAGCATTTGTTATAAACATTACAATAAAGATTGGGATCGATATTCTACATGGTTCTTCATTTTTTATTACGCAAATTTTAAGAAGGATCAGCGACATGGACAAGCTGTTTGCCTATATTTTCTCCAGCGAATAATCCTAAAAATGCATTGATCGTGTTTTCGAATCCTTCGATGATATTTTCTTGATATTTTAATTTTCCCTCTCGAAGCCACTCGGCAAGCTGTGCGATGCCTTCATCAAATCTTTCTGCGAACTCTCCGACGATAAAGCCTCGTATCATTGCACTATTGATAAGCAGTTGGGATTGAATACGAGGGCCAATATCTGGTTGTTCTTTGTTATACATCGAGATCAATCCACATAGAGGAATGCGAGCTTTGAAGTTGAGATGCGATAAAACTGCATCTGAAATGGAACCACCTACATTTTCGAAATAAATGTCTACTCCATCTGGGCATGCCTCTACTATGGCTGTTTTTAAGTCAGATGTAGTCTTATAGTTGATCGTTGCATCAAAGCCTAATTCTTCCTCTAAATATTTATTTTTTTCATCAGATCCTGCAATCCCTACGACGCGGCAACCTTTTATTTTTGCTATTTGTCCAACGACCGTCCCTACTGCTCCCGCTGCTCCTGATACGACAACTGTTTCTCCTTCTTTTGGTTGTCCGATTTCTAACAAACCAAAGTAAGCAGTTAGACTAGGCATTCCTAATATTCCGAGAGCAGTTGAGATCGGAGCGATTGTTGGATTTACTTTTTTGACTTGTTTCGGTTCTATAACTGAATACGTCTGCCAACCGAGATTTCCTAAGACAATATCCCCTTTTGATAAAGTGGGTGCTTGTGATTCAATGACTTCTCCCACTACCCCACCTGTAATAACTTCATTTAGTTTATAGGGAGGAGCATAAGATTTTTGATCATTCATTCGACCTCGCATATAAGGATCAACGGATATGTACAGAGTACGAATGAGTGCTTGTCCTTCAGATGTCTGTGGGATAGACTGTTCTACCCATTTAAAATTCTCTTCTGTAGGCAATCCTTTCGGTCTGTTGACAAGAAGGATTTGTTGATTTCTATCTTCAGTAGCCATGTGATCATCCTTTCTTTTTTCTCAGTGTACCCAGAGATTTAAAATAAATTGTATGCAAAGGAATAGAATCCTTCTGTAGAAAAAAACTCGAAATACAAAAAATGACAGCAGGATTATTTTCCAGCTGTCATTTTTTGTGAAGACTGCATCTCATTTATTTGCTCTGGACTGTATAAGACACTTCTTGGATAGGCGATATGGATGTTATGCTGGCGTAAAACTAAGACACTCTCTTTTCTCATTTCTCTTTCTAGATTCCAATATTCATCAGGGTCACTGAGGGCAGTGATGGTAAATTGCACCCCATTTTGATCGATATTGGTGACTCCTACTACTTCTGGCTTTTCAACAAGGTGATCTTTAAATTTAACGCCAATGCTTTCCACTACTTCTTCCAATGCTTTTGACACTATATCGAGATTGGATTCATAAGGAACAGTAATCGGGACAATCGAGCGCATTTTTTCCCGGTTATAGTTGGTCACTTGCGTGATGGTACCATTTGCAAGATAGTGTAGACGTTGGTTGTATTCGCGAATTTTTGTGATTCTCAGGCCCACCTCTTCTACTGTACCTCGGATAAGACCGTTGATTTCCACAACATCTCCTACCTCTAATTGTCGTTCAAAGATCAAGAAAAATCCTGTTATTACGTCTTTCACCAAACTTTGAGCTCCAAAACCGATAGCTAAACCTAAAATTCCTGCCCCTGCGAGTACGGGACCGAGGTTAATCCCAAATTTCGATAGTACCGTCAGTAAGGCGATAAAATACAGTGTATAGTGGACTACTGATTTAATCAGTTTTCGTAAAGTATGTGCCTTGTTTGTCTCTACTTTACTCCACTTGAAAGTATGATCTACCACTCGATCTAGTAACTTTACAGCAACATAGGTGAGGATAATCACAAATACAATTTCCAGTAGAGGGGCTATCAGATTGGAAACTGGATCTTTCACAATAGAGGTAAATAAATTTTTCGTATGTTGAATTACCAAATCCATCATGTTGGTAGTTGTTAAAAATATGGACATTTTGTATCACCTCGGTAAACAGTATAGCTTATTTTGCTACATTTTCAGCTCTTTTTTCAGCCTGTTTGTCACTTAACCAGCCGACAAAAGAGAATATGATATCATAATTTTGATCGAGGTGCGCCACAGCGACAAAAGGGAACTGTTTTTTGTGGTAGTATCTTACATCTAACCATTTGACAACATATCCATTTTCCCTTGTTAAAACTTGGGGATAACCATAAGAAGTAAATGATAGGAAAGAAGAAACAGCATTACATTCCTTTGATTTAAGCGTTGCTAGATGGTTTTTATCTTCCGTCGTGATTGTACCTGTCCACACTAATTGACCGCTTCGAATTTCTCCCATTTGAACTCTATCGTCCATCTCCACGATCACGTTCCAATTTCTCAAACGATAAGTAGGGATAACTGTATATTTTCCTATAAGTCCTGCTTCCTGTTCGACCCACCTGGTTATTTGATGGTGGACAATTGTTCTCCAAGCCACATATAAAATGAGAAGGAGGTAAATAATGGCAAAAATGATTCCTTCGCTTGTTCGAAAGAAATACCAACATACAAAGCCAATTAGATGTAATCCGAAAATAACAGGATCGAAAATATTGATGATATTAAGGGAAATCCAATCCCGTTTAAAGGGTCGTAAAGCTTGTGTCCCATAAGTATTAAAGCAATCAATGAAAATATGGATGAAGACAGCAAGACAAGTCCATAGCCAAAGGGTGAGAAAGGAGGGTACTGGCAGGAATAAGGAAATAATGAAGGAAATAATAGTCGGCCATATAAAAATCATAGGAGAAGAATGAGTCCATCCTCGATGATTCCGAACATAGATAGCATTTCCTTTTAGTCGATAAAGTGTGTCGAGATCAGGTGCTTGAGATCCGATTACGGTTCCAAGCAAGGCAGCATAGAGCATATCTGGATTGTGAGCTATGCTTGGATCCAGATGTGTTAGCCCGTATAAACCAATGCCCATTACGAAGTGAGTACCAGTATCCATTTTTCCTGCTACTACAAACATAGAAAAATATCCTTACTTGTGTATGTGCGTTTCCAACTTTGTCTCTTATTTTTTCTTTTCTCGTTTGATCAAGTTGTAAAGGACATTTTGTATATGTTGCTTCCACCTTTTGTAGCAGCTTATTTCACCTCGCTTTTTTTATTCGTATTTTGAAATCAATTTTTCGCAAATACGTATTTATGGTGGAAGTCTTGTGGGTTTATCGAGAGGTCTCCTTTTTTTATCAAATCCGTTTTTGTTGTTTCCATGCTATAGTAATGTTCTTTACTCATCACCTTTAAAAAGAAGGTACTCCAATGGTATAGTATTGTAATATAATTTTGTCACCATTCGAATTTAAAGACAGTACATATTGGTGTATTTCTCATAGAAATGTTATTTTTTAGACAACTATGCTTATTATTATATCTTCTAATTCTTATCATTAGCTTATGCATTTTTTTTGTGCAAGGTTTTTTGTTTGAGAAAAATGATGAAAGCAGTTACATTTTAACGTTTTATTTGATTATTATTTAGATGTTTTAGCATGAAATTCCTGAATTTGTTGTTCTTTGTATATAAAATATTAAAAAGTAATTGTACAATTTATATTTGTATAAAAAGAAGATTTCCCTCTCCATAAGATTTTTCCATTTTATTCTTACTTTCCATATATAATAAAAGGAGAGTTACATAGAAAAGGATGTACAAATTATGGAAATCATACAAGATGTTCCTCACATACAAAATTCGTTACTAGGGTGGTATAACGCAAATAAGCGGGATTTACCTTGGAGAAGGCATTCAAATGCTTATTATACTCTGGTTTCAGAAATCATGTTACAGCAAACCAAAGTGGCAACCGTTATCCCTTATTTTGAACGATTTATTTCTCGTTTTCCTACTGTATATGATTTAGCAGCTGCAAATGATGATGAAGTCGTGAAATTATGGGAAGGTCTTGGATATTATTCAAGAGCACGAAATCTACATGCCGCAGTGAAGGAAGTAGTAACTGTATACGGTGGTCAAATCCCAGATGGGAAGACAGAAATTTCCAAACTAAAAGGTATAGGACCATACACAACTGGTGCCGTTTTAAGTATTGCATATAACCAGAAAGTGCCAGCTGTAGATGGAAATGTGATGCGTGTTTTTTCTCGTATCTTTGCATTAGAAGATGATATTGCAAAGCCATCTACACGAAAGAAAATGGAGGATATCGCGGAACTAGTGATCCCAGATCATTCTCCTGGTGATTTTAATCAAGCATTGATGGAGTTAGGTGCTACAGTCTGCACACCAAAATCACCGCAGTGTTTATTTTGTCCGGTAAACGATTCCTGTTTAGCTTATGAGAAAGGTTTAGAAAAAGTATTACCTGTAAAAAAGAAAGCAAAAGCACCAGAGAAAACTTCCATCATGATGTATGCAATTACTTACAATCGTAAACTTTTAGTGGTGAGAAGACCAGCTTCAGGTTTATTAGCCAACATGTGGTCACTTCCAACAGAAGATCGTATGGAAGAGATGCCCCATCTTCAACAAGTGGAAGAATATTGTGAGGTAAATGGATATTCTGCTAAAATCTCTAAAGATATATACTATTTTGATCACATCTTTAGTCATCGTCATTGGAAAATTATGCTGATACCGATAGAGCTTGATCAAAACCCTGAATTGCTTCCAAAACGTTCCATCTGGGTAGACCAGCATGCTATTTCCGATTTCGCCTTTCCTAAGGTATATCTAAAAGCATTAGAGCAGTTAGGATATAGAAATTAAGGGAGAGAGAATCGTGGATAAAAATAATTCAAATGAAGAAGGAGTTACAAATCGAAAAGCAAACGACAACCAGGAACATCAATTAGTTCTTTTCCAACCACAAATAGTGGAGTTAGAGGAAGAGAATCATAATCGTTTTTTACTGTGGCTTGGCCATAAAAAAGTTTTATTAACTGCACTCATTAGTTTGTTCTTAGTAGTGGGAAGTATTTTTGTGGTATTTTCCTACAAATGGATCATTACTGGTTTGGCAGATAAAGAGCCTGTGAAACAAACGAAAAACAGATGGACTGCTCACATCATATTGAAATTACATGAGAAAACGTTTTCGTTAGATTTGAACAAAATCGGATATGATGGAAAGGACTTCTCATCGATTGATAAATGGGAACTTCTAACATGGTTTGATCAGCTAAAGAAGCAATTAAATACTCTTCCGAAAAATGCAGATCAAGATCGATTTGGCAGTAAAATCAAACCAGAAAAAGTTGGTTCAGTTATAGATGAAAAGCAGCTGTCATTTTGGAAAAACCATCCCGAAAAAATTATTAATAAGCCCCAGCAAATAAAGATGGTGACCAAGCGCCCAAGTGTAACGATCGCCATGCTCAAACAAGTCGACAAGAAAGTGATTGGTAATTATACCACCTATTTCGATCGGAGAAATGCAATTCGTACGAACAACATGCGTATAGCTTCTAAATCTATCAATAACATCATTTTGCTTCCAGGAGAAATTTTCTCATTTAATAAAATTGTTGGGAAAAGAACATATCAAAAGGGCTATCGTGTCGCTCGTAAGATTGTAAAAGGAGAATATAGTGAAGGAATTGGCGGAGGTATTTGTCAAATTTCCTCTACTTTATTCAACAGTGTAGATGAGGCTGGTTTATACATTGTAAAAAGATTTTCTTTTAACTCTTTAGCGACATATGTACCGAGTGGAAGAGATGCTACTGTTTCATGGGGAGAACCTGATTTTCGTTTTAAAAATAATCTGGACAAGCCTATCTTAATTCGATCTCAGGTGAAAGATGGTAAAGTAACCATTACTACTTATTCTGTGCCGAATGTTAAGGTGAGTCCCAAAAAGGTAAAAGATGCTCCTATTAAAGTTTTACAGATGATCGTTAAGGGAAATAGATCGACAAACGATCTACATGGAAAGAGCTAAAATTCATCACGGAAAGATTAAAAAAGAGCTTCCATCAACTACCTACAATCGTTAGGGTATAACCATTTAGGTTAAGTTTAATGGCGGCTCTTTTTTATGGGTTTAAGGGTGGGCTTTATTGTCTCTTTTCATGATTTCATCTACAACCTGATGATGGAGACTTACTCCTTGTTCATTCATTAATGGAGACATCTGCGAGAGCATATAATGGTGATAAGATAACTCATCAATTTCCCAGTTTTCAATGGGAATCGCACTCAATTCTTCCAAATCTCTTCCAAAATACATTTTTTCATCACCTCATCTATCAGTATGTGAGATAATAGGGGTACTCCATACAGAAAATTTTTCAAGTTCTAGGTTTAATTATCAGAAAAAGCGAAAAAATGGTAATACAAGAGAAAGGAGAGGATTCAATGAGAAGAAAGGTGGAAGCAATAGTAGAGAATAAAACGTTCTTTTTGTGGAGTTTTCGTACCTCTGCTGGCTTTGTATTTTTATCTGTTTTTCCGATTTTGTTTGTTTTAGTGGATGTTTGCAGTGGTTCGTTATCAGAACGTTTTCATTATATTTCACATAATTATGTGATGGTTCAAATTGCTTGGAGTTTAACTTTTGCAGCTCTCGTCGCTATTTGTTTTGTGTTTACAATGCTCTTTTTCCATTTAAATCGTACTTATCGGCCTATTTTACAAATGGCATGGTTTATTAATGTAGTAGCGCTTTGCGCTAGTACCTTATATCTTTTAATCGAAATTTTACTCATGCCAACTTTAATGGAGTGGTTAATGACTATTCCCGCTGAATCTGCTCATCAAACCTTAACAGTATGGGATGAATCTCTATCCCATCTAAGTGGAATTTTTATTCCTACTAGTATGTCTATAGGTGGTCTCATATACACAATTGTGATGTTTCAAACGAAGGAGATCCCGCTCGTATTTAGCTATTGGTCATTTTTTATTTGGAGTATGGTCCTTATCGGTAGTTTGTTTGCTACCCATTTAGGTGTTTTTGTCTTTTTGTTACTTTCGGTTATGATTCTTTTGTATGTTCCTTGGATATGGAAAGTAGGCACTGTATTGAAAAAATCTTGACGTATAAAGGGAAGCATGGCCATAATAGTAGTTAAATTAATAGTTTCCCGAATGCAACGATAAAGGCTAGTATGATTTTCGCCTTTTGTGCAGAGAGCAGGCCCTAGGCTGAAAGGTTTGCCAAGGTATGAATCAGAACCCACCTTTGGAGTATCAGATGAAAGTCTGCGGCTTAGTCTGCCGATATCTGGCTGTGAGATGTCGTTTACACGGCATAAATTAAGGTGGTACCACGTGAGTAACTCTTTCGTCCTTAGGATGAGAGAGTTTTTTTATTATAGAAAGGAGAGTTCCGATGAAAATCAGTTTTATTGGAGCAGGGGCTATTGCCGAAGCATTATTAGTTGGATTGTTAGCGCATGAAAATGTAAAGTCAAAAGATATTGCCTTTATCAATAAGAGTAACCAGCATCGTTTACAGTATTTAACCGATCAATACCAACTGCCGACTATTTCTGAACAAAAAGCCATGTTACTATCTGCAGATGTGATTATTTTAGCTGTAAAACCACAAATCGCAAATGAGATGCTGGCAGAATGGGGACCTAAGTTCAGCCGAGGTCAGCAAATTATTTCTGTGATTGCGGGTATTCCTACTAGTCATATTGAATCTTTTTTAAACGAAGAAATTTCCGTGATTCGCTCTATGCCCAATACTTCTAGTACGATCGGAATGTCTGCTACTGCTATTACCGCAGGAAAATATGCTTCAAACGATGATATGAAGCGAGCAGAAAAGATTTTTCAAGGTGTAGGGACAGTAGTAGCATTAGAAGAACATCTGATGGATGCTGTCACGGGTCTATCAGGTAGTGGACCTGCTTATTTTTATTTGATGGTGGAAGGTTTAGAATTGGCAGCACAGAAAGTTGGTTTGCCACGTAACGTTTCTAGACAATTAATCCTTCAAACCTTAATAGGTGCATCCCATATGTTGATGGAAACAGAAAAAAAACCTGAAGTGCTTCGACAAGAGATAACATCAGAAGGTGGGACAACAGCTGCTGGTTTACAAGTGATGAAAGAATATAAATTTATCGAAGGACTGGAAAAGACGATAGAAGCAGCTACGAAGCGTTCTAAGGAAATGGGAGAAGCCGTGTGTGTGAAATAGAAATATAATACTTATCGTTATTTTTTGAACCTTAACTATAAAAAGAGTAGTTAGGGTTTTTTTTTTGAAAAAAATAATTCTGATTTTTAGGTTTTAGAAACTTGTGTTATTGGAAATAAAGAGACTAAAGACATGACTAGGGAGAGACAAAAAGATGATTCCATTTCAAGTGGGTGAGGTAATTGACATAAACAGCTATAAACATGGCGGTGAATTCCATCGGCAGTGGAAAGGTTCAAAAGTCTTGTCATCCGATGAAATTCTAATTGTTTCCAACTATCATCCGAAGGTAACTGAGTCTGATGGTAGAATTCATACTTATCCAGGTCTTTCTATTGCTCTGTTTTTTCCAAAAGAGTGGTGGAATATAGTCATGATTTATCGATATAACAAACGTTTGGTTTCTTATTATTGCAACATAGCATCTCCGTTCCGTATGGATCGAGAAAAAGGATGTATCAGTTACATCGATTATGATATCGATTTGATTGTTAGGCCAAACCAAAGTTTTAAAGTGGTAGATGAGCATGAATTTGTGGAAAATAGCCAGAAATATTACTATCCTAACACCATTTTGAAAAGAGTGGAATTAGCAGTGAAGCAGTTGACAGCATGGGTAAAAAAAGGAAAAATCCCGTTTACCAAAGAATTTGCATCACACTGGTATCATCAGTATCTTTCCCTTGAATTATCAGGGGTGAATGGAAGATGCAATATGTAGTTGCTAAGCGTTCCATTTTTTGGGGATCTGTTTTCCTCTTTGGACTAGTAGTTGTAATTTTGGTTAATCAGTTTGTTATTTCATTATCAGTTGTGAGTGGTACGTCCATGCGACCTACTTTACAAAACGGCGACAGTCTGCTGGTTAACAAGTGGGATCTGCTTTTTGGAAAACCACACAGGGGGGATGTGATTACATTTGAAGATCCTGAAGAAAAAGGAAGATATCTAGTAAAGCGTGTAGTTGGTGTTCCAGGAGACACAATTGAAGTAAAAAAAGGACAACTTTATCGTAATGGGAAGTTAGCAAATGAGCCTTATATCGATGTATCTATTGAAGATGGTGATTTTGCTCCAGTTAAAGTTCTCGTCGGGACCGTGTTTGTGATGGGCGATAATCGTCACCGCTATGCGAGTCGTGATAGCCGTTATCAAAGTGTTGGTTTGGTGCCTTATGGTTTAATTAGTGGAAAAGTGGAAATAATCTTATGGAGACCATCTCTTTCAACTTTCCTTTAAAAAAAATGGTTAAAAAATAAGAAAATCAAGTGAAATTCAAAAAATGTTCACAAAAACCAATTTGCCTGTTCCACCAAATAACGGATAATGGTGTAGGTGCAGTGGATGAAAAAACTCAATAATTCAATTACCGCAACAAAATTTTTCCATAAAGTATTTCGGATAACGATATATTTTATGACAAAATAAATAGTAAGGGTAATGGTTAATAAGGAGGAAAACACATGAATTTACTAAGTAAAACACGTAGAATTTCAAAGATACTTCAAAAAAATGCAGGTCACAATCTTGTGGATTTTGATGAGGTGGCTCAAGCTCTTTGTGATGTTATCGGTGCAAACATTTATGTGGTTAATCCAGAAGGTCAGATGTTAGGGTTAGCCATTAATCATGAGTTTGACAACGAGCGAATGAATGAATATATAGAAAATCGAGCATTCCCAAATGAATTTGCTGGGCTGCTGATGGAAGTGGGCAAAACGATGCCTAATCTTGGTATCGATAGTCCATACACTGCATATCCAACAGAGCTCAAAGGTCAATTTTCAAAAGCTTTTACAACCGTTGTACCAATTATCAGTGGAGGAGACCATCTGGGCACATTGCTTCTATCTCGTGTGGAAGAAGAGTTTGTGGATGATGATCTTATCCTTGCTGAGTATGGTGCAAATGTAGTAGGAATGGAAATTTTACGTGAACGTGCTGGTCAAGTGGAAGAAGAAGCTCGTAGTCGGGCAGTTGTACAATTGGCAATTAATTCGCTATCTTTTAGTGAATTAGAAGCCGCTGAACACATTTTCAATGAGTTGGATGGTTTGGAAGGTTTACTAGTTGCTAGTAAAATCGCTGACCGTGTAGGCATTACACGTTCTGTGATCGTCAATGCACTTCGAAAACTAGAAAGTGCTGGTGTCGTAGAATCTCGTTCTCTAGGGATGAAAGGTACGTATATCAAGATTTTAAATCCTAGATTGCTGCCTGCTTTGGAGAAAGCACGTCACTAGTATTTTTCTAGCAATATCATAAAAATCCCTGTTGACAGAAGTTAACGGGGATTTTTGATTGATTCCTATAAAGGTGTTATTTGATTTCTAATAATTTGACAAATAAATAGCTGATATGTGTCTAATTTACGACAACTGCATTTCCTGATGATGGAATCCTAGAGTAAATTCCCGTTCTGTGGTCTGCCAAGTTTCATTCCTCTCTTGCGATTATGATATGAATCATCTAAAATGATGATGATATTAGGCGTGTATTTTGTTTTGTCCCATATTCTCCTTAAGGGAATGTAAGTCATGGACGATTCGTCTGTGATATTACATTTTTTGTATGTTATAACCTAATTAACCAATTTATTTGCCTGTGTTTCTTGGGAAGGAGGTAAGAACGATGGAAAGATCCGCTGAACGTTATATAACCCCGCATACACTAGCTGATATTTGGAAAGATTTTATAGATATAACCAAACCTGGAATAAATGCTTCTAACTTACTAGCCACATTTACAGGATATTTACTGGCGGCAGGGTATACCCATTCTTTTGGATGGATGGTATTTATCTATACAATGGTCGGTACAGCTTTGGTTATTGCAGGAGGATGTACTTTAAATAATTTCTATGATAGGGATATTGATCCCCATATGGAAAGAACACGTATACGTGCCGTAGCAAGTGGAAGAATGAAACCACGTACAGCACTTATTTACGGGATAATACTCACTGTTTTAGGGCATCTTATTTTAGCATTTGGCGTGAATATTTTAGCAGCAGTTCTTGGTTTTATAGGCTTTGCAGTATATGTATTTATTTACACCATGTGGTTAAAACGAACAAGCACATGGAATACAGTTATAGGTGGGGTTTCTGGTGCAGTACCTCCTATGATAGGTTGGGTTGCAGTAACGGGAAGTTTGGACATAGCCGCTTGGGCGCTCTTTTTCATCTTATTCCTATGGCAACCTCCACACTTCTTTGCTCTTGCAATGCGTAAAACGGAGGAGTACAGGGCCGCAGGTATTCCGATGTTACCTGTAGTAAAAGGTAGTGCTGAAACCAAGAAACAAATACTGATTTTCACGATTTTGTTGATACCTGCTACCATACTTCTCTTTGCAACGAATGCTGTGGGATGGACTTTTCTGATAACAGCTATTATCCTTGATATTATCTATGGGTTTTTAGCTATAAAAGGTTTTTCAATGCAAGATGAAGATGCATGGGCAAAACAAATGTTTTTGTATTCTTTGTTTTATCTTACCTTCATTCTATTTATGATGATGGTAGATGTATTGGTAAGACAGATATTTTAGTATGTGGGTAGAAAGCGAGGTTTGGCTGTGGAAAGACTTCGAGCATGGCGTATTGGACTTCTCATATCTCTAGTAATGCTACTGTTGGCTGGTTGTAGCGGTGATCCATCGCTAAGCGTTCTCGATCCAAAAGGTTCAGCAGCTAAGATTCAGCTGAACCTGATTTACTGGAGTCTCGGGTTAATGACCGTCGTTTTTGTAATCGTTATTACCATCTATGTCTATGTCTTGGTTCGCTATCGAAAACGCAAAGGTCAAAACAGAATGCCTGAACAAGTGCATGGCAGCACAAAGCTGGAAATTATCTGGACTGTAATTCCTATTGCAGCATTGATAGCATTAGCTATCCCAACTGTCCAGTACACATTTGACTTGGCGAAAACACCACCATCAAAAGATACCGTTATCATTGACGTAACAGGTCATCAATATTGGTGGGAATTTAAGTATCCTCAGTATGGAATTACTACTGCACAAGAAGTACATATACCAGTTGGTAAAAAAGTTCTCTTCCGTATTCACGGAAAAGATGTATTGCATGCATTCTGGATTCCATCCCTTGGTGGAAAAGTCGACGTAGTACCTGGACGTGTAAATACGTTAACACTTGATGCTCAAGAGGCTAACGTATATCAAGGGAAATGTGCAGAACTATGTGGTGGCGGACATGCCTTGATGGACTTTAAAGTATTTGCACAGAAACAAGCAGATTTTGATAAGTGGCTTACTGGTATGAAACAACCTGTTGCCTCCGTTTCTACTTCATCTTCTGAAGCAAATGGAGAGAAAATCTTTAAACAAAACTGCATGGGTTGTCATGCTGGGGTAAACCCAAATATTCAAGGACCAAACTTGAACAAATTTGCTACTCGTACCACAATCGCAGGAATTTTGCCACATAACGATGAAAACCTTAAAATTTGGCTACGCAATCCTCAAGCTGTGAAACCGGGTACATTGATGCCTAAAATCGATTACTTAGACAAAAATGATTTAAATGATCTTATCAAGTATCTCGATAGTAGAAAATAGGATCTCTCGCTTGGAGATAAGTAAAATTTATCTACAAAAGTACTACTAATCCTCTGTCTGCTTCTAACGATTTGCCGGTGGCAAATATTCTTTATCCAAAAAGGAGGGACTTTACTTGGGAACGCTGATTGTTATTCTCGTTCTTGTCCTGTTTTTAGCCGCAATATTTACAGGTGGTTACAACAAACAGTTTCAAGAGCGTGTACGCAAAAGTCGTACATGGGATTGGCTTACTACTGTTGACCATAAGAAGATCGGTATTCTTTATTTGATGGCAGGTTTGGTCTTTTTTATCGTCGGTGGTATTGAAGCCACATTTATGCGCTTACAATTGTTCGCACCAGGAAATGATCTTTTCGTGGGACGTACCTTTAACGAACTACTGACCATGCATGGTACAACCATGATTTTCTTAGCAGCAATGCCAATGATTTTTGCATTGATGAATGCGGTTGTACCTCTGCAAATTGGTGCTCGTGATGTTGCATTTCCTTTTGTAAACGCGCTCGGTTTTTGGTTGTTTTTCTCTGGAGGGTTACTCCTGAATTTAAGTTGGATTTTTGGTGGAGCGCCTGATGCAGGTTGGACTTCTTATACAGGACTTGCTCTAAACCAATACAGTCCAGGGCCTGGTGTTGATTTTTACGTACTTGGGTTGCAGATAGCCGGTATCGGAACACTGATCGGTGGTCTGAACTTCTTAGTTACCATCATCAATATGCGAGCACCAGGAATGACGTTTTTACGTCTTCCTCTGTTTACTTGGACTGCTTTTGTAACATCTGGGTTGATTCTCTTTGCTTTCCCAGCATTGACCGTCGCCCTTCTTATGCTTATGTTTGACCGAATATTTGGCGCTAACTTCTTCGATTATGCGATGGGCGGAAGCACGGTTATTTGGGAGCACTTATTCTGGATTTTTGGACACCCTGAAGTATATATTGTTATCCTTCCTGCTTTTGGGGTTATGTCAGATGTTATCAGTACATTCTCGAAAAAACGTTTATTTGGTTACAATTCCATGGTATTTGCGACAGTACTAATTGGGTTCCTCGGATTTATGGTTTGGGTTCACCACATGTTTACAGTAGGATTGGGACCAATATCTAACTCCGTTTTTGCTGTAGCAACGATGGCGATTGCTGTACCGACAGGGATTAAAATATTTAACTGGTTATTTACTATGTGGGGTGGAGAAATTCAATTTAAAACCCCAATGCTTTGGGCAGTTGGATTCATCCCTACTTTTGTAATGGGTGGTATGACGGGAATTATGTTGGCATTACCTCCTGCTGACTACCAATACCAGGATAGTTACTTTGTTGTAGCACACTTCCACTATGTACTTGTTGGTGGTACCATATTTGGCTTATTTGCAGGTATATATTACTGGTGGCCAAAAATGTTCGGTAAGTTGTTGAACGAAACTCTTGGGAAGTGGCATTTTTGGACTTTCTTGATCGGATTTCATTTGACATTCTTCCCACAACACTTCTTAGGATTATTCGGAATGCCGCGTCGGGTATTTACATATCAAACGAATGTGGGTTTAGAAAAATTAAATGAATTAAGTACCATTGGAGTAGCAGGTATGGCCATCGGGACGATCCTTTTCCTCATTAACATCATCTATACGTTTAGAAAAGGGAAAAAAGCAAAAGCAGATGCTTGGGAACTTGGTCGCACTTTGGAATGGTCCATTCCTTCACCGCCACCTGAGTACAACTTTGCACAGACTCCTCTTGTTCGAGGATTTGATGCACTATGGGTGGAAAAAGAAGCTGGAAATAAATCGATGACTCCTGCAGAACCACTTGGATCGATTCATATGCCATCTCCTTCCTATATCCCGATATTGATGTCTTTTGGGTTCTTTGTCGCTGGATTTGGATTTATTGTGAGAGGTATTCCTGCTGCAGTTATTGGTTTAGTTATTGTTGTCACTTCGCTTTTCCTTCGATCTTTCGATTATGATAAAGGGTATCATGTAGAGCCTGAAGACCCTGAAAAGGGAGGGAAAGAATAACATGGCAAATAAAGTAGAGTCAAGTACAGAAATGCCAAATCACCTAGAGACAGCTACATTTGAAGGGAAGAACAAAGTATTAGGTTTTTGGTTGTTTTTAGGTGCTGAAACAGTACTATTTGCGTGTTTATTCGGTACGTATCTCGCGCTTCGTAATCAATCCCTAGGTGGTCCTACAACACATGAATTGTTCGATCTTAAGTTAGTAGCACTTGCAACAGCCCTACTATTGACTAGCAGTCTGACAAGTGTACTTGCGATGATCAAAATGAATGAACGTAACCTAAAGGGAATGGTTACTTGGCTAGTAATCACCTTGCTGCTCGGTTTAGGATTTCTTATATTGGAAATTTACGAGTTTCAAAACTATGTGCATGAAGGGCATACTTTTATGAGTAGTGCTTTTGGATCTTCCTTCTATGCATTAGTCGGTACTCACGGAGCTCACGTTACATTCGGGATTATCTGGATCACAACGATTATGTCTCAAGCAATTAGACGTGGAATCAATACAGATACTGCTCCAAAACTATTTGTTAGTAGTTTATATTGGCACTTTATCGACGTAGTGTGGGTATTCATTTTCACCCTCGTCTATCTGCTAGGAAAGGTGGGCTAAGTAGTGGCGAAAGAAAGTAACCAAGCTATTAGTCAGAAACCTGCTGGTGCAATGAAACATATACTGTCTTTTGTATTTATGATTGCCTTTACAGCTGCTGCCTTCTTTGTGGTTGTATCAGATAAAGTTCCAAGCGGATGGGTAGTTCCATTGCTTTTGATATTTGCCGTTATTCAAGTCATCTTACAGCTCTTTACATTTATGCATTTAGACCAAAAAGGCTCCGCATTCTATACAACATTTATCATTTTCGGGTTATTTGTTGCTGTAATCTCAGCACTTGGAATTCTCTTAATGTAAAAAAGAACAGCTCTCTATATCATAGTGGAGGGCTGTTCCTATTTGCTTTATTTTCATACATAAAAAGTTTTTTATGGAGTGATTAGATGTGAATACAGAAGAAGATAAACAAGCTCTAATATCAAAGGATAAAAACTTTACTCCTTGGATCATTACTATTACGATTGTTTTAAACCTTGCGATTGTTCTGATTTTCTTTTTGCCGAAGTATCAAGGTTTAAGTCATTTGGATCTTACTTTTTTACCGATGATGAATGCGATTTTTAATAGCTTTACTTTTATTTTCCTACTTGTGGCACTCTACTTTATTAAACAGCGAAATATTGTATTACATCGACGTTTTATATATGCTGCTTTTACTTCCACTATGCTTTTTTTGCTCACTTATGTGTTTTACCATATAAATGCACCTGATACCCATTATGGTGGTTCAGGACCTTTGAAGTATATTTACTTCTTCATCCTTATTTCGCACATTGTCTTAGCTGTTCCTACTGTTTTGATCGCATTATTTACCGCAGTGGCTGGATTGCAAGGAAAATTAGCCAGGCACCGGAAAATAGCCAGATGGACGATGCCAATTTGGTTATATGTAAGCTTAACAGGTGTTTTAGTTTATATCATGATCTCCCCCTATTATTAAATAATAAATAAACCTCTTCTTACTGTATTGTTAGGAAGGGGTTTATTGTTGAAGCGTTTTTATTTAGAAGAAATCCAAAACAAAAAAGTGTTTGATTAGCATAAGGCAAACATCCGATGAATGGAAGAAGAATGTTTGTCTTATGCTAACTACGCTACATTAAAATATGCAAAATAACATACAACACAGCGATAAAGCAGAATAGGCATAATGCAAAGAAAATGATGGGAGACCAAATACTATCTTCTGTTCCTCTATAAATAATTTCTGTATGATTGTCCTGATCTATTTTTACTTTCTGAAAGAGAATGAAAGCATCTTGTTCTTTTTGCAAGCGAAGGCTAAATTGTCCGCCTTCTTCATGCAATTTTTCTAATTCTTGTATCGTATATATCAAATCGTCTTTGCTAATCTGTAATGTGATGTGGTTATCAGATTCAGTAATGATAGATTTTTCCATATTTTGTCCTCTTTAGCTTAAAGTGATAAGATACCATATCTCCTTAATTACAAGGTAAATCCCCATTAGTGTGCCAATTATAAATAACAAAAACATGAGGTTTTGTCCCCATTTTTTGAACTTCTTGACTTTACCTCCGATAAGATGAATAGTTAAGCGGTTATAAGGAGAGGAGGGAAAATCAAACGTGATCGTTTCCTCCAGATTCTTGTTCAATTCCTCTAGGGAACTCCAAAAGCTAATCAGTTCCTCTTCCGTTAGTTGTACAATATATTGTCTTCCCATTGTAGGGTTTTCCACATGTAACTCGCTCTGTTCCAAGGAGACATAGCTAATCTCTTGTGTTTTAGAAGTCTCTTTGGATTTCATACGATCCAAAAAAGATAATTCCCATTTGAAAAAAGAGAAAACCCAGCCACTTAAGCTGAATGCTAAAATCCCAGAAATAATATTTGGTACATAAGAATCGATGGTATAGACAAAACCAGACTGAATCATAAAATGATTCTGGACAACTTCCCACAACGATTCCATCACAAATTTATCTATGCATTTGTAAAGGAAGAAGGTAGCTAAAATAAAGAATAAATGGCGCAGAAAATTCATTTTTTTCCTCCAACAGGTAGTTATGCTGTAGGGGCTTGTTTCCTTTGTGAGATTTCTTTTGAGGAATAGCCAACTGTTGTTATAGTAAAAAGTGTAGCACAGACGAGAGTTGGTTTCGAATACTTATCTAGGATTTCCTTTGAAACCTCATAAGCTAATACATTTTTCCACTCATCCTCATCTATCATATATTCGGTATAAAAATCACCTTTTTCTTTGGCATAAACATCGATAAATTTGCGTTCTTCATTAAGATGGAGATAAAGTACAAACGGCTTCTCAAGTGAATCATTAGGCTGTAGATGGAGTAATTCTTCATACGTTTGTTTCAATTGAGACAGGTTACGCAGTTTATCTAAATATAAGCGAATCAGTTCCTCTTCTACTTCATCCCAACTTACCTCAGCCAGACAGCTGGAAAATGATGGGGTATCGAATGTTTCTCTGTTGCCAGTACTTTTTGATTTGTGAATAAAATACCATAGTATTAGGAATAAGAGCGCAATGATAATCCCCATCCCTACAAAAATTTTCACACAGATTCCTCCTCGTATATTTGTAATATCCAGTTTCAAAGGTTCAACTTATACATAATAGCATAAGTATTGTGTATATAATTTAGAAAAACATTTTAAAGGATCGTCTTTATTTTAGTGATGAGTTGAATGCTTTATATCAATAATTTATAATAGAAATAACATAATAATTATTCGTAAAAATATATTAATACACTTTTAATTTGCTGTTTTTTTGATCCCCCTCTCTTTGACCTACCAATTTTTCTAATTTTTTTGACACCAGTAACAATATCCATACTAGTAAACATAATTTAATCCTAATTTTTGAGGAGGTATTTTCCGTATTCATGGGTAAGTTGAAAACGTGGATAGAAGTCATACAGGAGCAGTCAGCGATTCGGCCTGAAAAAGAAGTCTTTACTTTTTTAAGGGATATCGGTGGGAATGATTCACGGCTTACCTTTCAAGAATTAGAGCAGAGAACGAGTTCTATGGGGACTCATTTGGCACAGGTTGGTGCAACAGGACAGAGGGTGCTCATCCTCTTAGAACCTAGTATGAACTATATCCTGGCCTTTTTGGGTTGTTTGTATGCAAAAGCTATTGCCGTTCCTGCTTATCCCCCTAACATGAAGAAGCAATTTGGAAGGTTATTCAATGTTATACAAGATTCAAAAGCTAAGTATGCTATAACGAGTAGAGTAATCTACGATAAATTGAGAGACTGGACAAATGAAGAACTTCCTTTTTTTAATTGGCTTTTAGTAGAAGAACTTCCTCAAAATCTTTCTACCACTCAAACACTGCACTGGGAAGCAAATGATATTGCTTTTCTCCAGTACACCTCTGGTTCTACTGGTAATCCAAAAGGCGTTATTTTAAATCACACTCATCTCATTGAAAATGGATACCGCATGATGGAGCGTTGGGATATTCATCAAGATGCCAAAATAGTCAGTTGGTTACCGCCTTATCATGATATGGGTTTGATTGGAACAATTCTCACTCCTATTTTAGCAGGTACAAAAGCTGTTCTGATGACCCCTTACCATTTTGTACAGCGTCCCATCCGTTGGTTGCAGGCATTGTCTGACAATAAAGCAGAGATTTCTATTTCCCCGAATTTTGGCTTTGATCTTTGTGTGGATAAAATTAGTTCGGAAAAACGTGATGAGTTGGATCTCTCACATTGGAGGGTAGCTGTTAATGGATCTGAACCAGTTAGACCTGATACGTTGAGGAAATTTGCAGCGTATTTTGCACCAGTTGGATTCAAACCAGAAGCTTTATACCCTGGGTATGGAACTGCTGAAACAACATTGATGGTTTCTGGAGGAGACTGGAGAGAAAAGCCTGTTTTCAAGCATTTTGATGCAAATTTGTTAGAAGAGGGAATTGCAGAAGTAGTCGAACCTCATGCGGAAAATGCAAGAGAATTAGTGGGAAATGGTCAAAGTGTCTATGGTCATGAGGTGATCATTGTAGATCCTGATACACGGATGGAGTTAGCTGACGGCTGTGTTGGGGAGATTTGGATGAGAGGCCCGTGTGTTTCCCTTGGTTACTGGAAAAATGAAGAAGCTACGGAATATGCCTTTCATGCTTTTACACAGGATGGAAAAGGCCCGTTTTTACGATCTGGCGATCAAGGTTTTTATTGGGATCAAGAGCTTTACATCAATGCACGGCTCAAAGATTTGATTATTATCAATGGCCGCAATTATGCACCATCTGATATTGAGTGGGAGATAGAAAGAGCTCATAATGGGATTCGTAAAAATGCCAATGCTGCATTTTCTATTGATCATTTGGGGAGAGAGCGGTTAATAATTGTTACAGAAGTGGAGAACAGAATACTAAAAAACGTCGATAATCCTATTCAACTGCTGAGTAATATCATTCGGAAAGTAGTCTCACAATCTTATGAAATACCAGTTTATGACATTGTTTTTATTAAGAGAGGGACCATCTTAAAGACTTCAAGTGGAAAAATTCAAAGACAAGCTATAAGAAAAGCTTATCTTGCAAATCAGTTAGTAAGATTAGAGGCTAAAAAATATGACAAAAGATAAATTAATTGCTTGGTTACGTAACCATGTTGCTGAATGCCTTTATCTTTCTTCTGAGGAAATTAAAATAGATGAACCATTGGAACAGTACGGACTTGGTTCGAAAGAGAGTTTGATGATATCGGGCGATTTAGAAGAGCTATTGGATCGAGAATTAGCCCATACGATTTTATGGGATTATCCAACTATTGAGTCATTATCCTCCTATCTCGTTGGAGAAATGACACAAGAACGAATTGAAATAAACAGAAGTAGTGTAAATGAGCCTGTTGCTGTGATCGGTATGGGATGCCGTTTTCCAGGGGCATCATCAGCTGAACAGTTTTGGGAAATGATGATGAAGGCAGAAGATCATATCACTACTGTTCCTGAGGGTAGATGGTCCAATTTATCTTTAGATTTGATAGGAAAATCACCTGTTTCCTATGGGGCTTTTCTGTCACATATCGATCAATTTGATCCAGCTTTTTTTGGTATCTCTCCTAGAGAAGCTGAGATGATGGATCCACAGCAACGGCTGCTATTAGAGGTGACATGGGAAGCATTAGAGGACGCGGGACTTAGGATGGATCAGCTAAAAGGATCAGATACTGCCGTATTTGTGGGTGTATCAGGCAATGATTATATGAGTCTAGTGGAAAAGGAAACAGATTTTTATCATCTGACTGGAAATTCTTCAAGTATTTTAGCAAACCGTATTTCTTATTTTATGGATTGGTATGGGCCAAGTATGGCAATTGATACCGCTTGCTCTTCTTCCCTTGTCGCTGTTGATTTAGCTTGTCAAAGCATTCGTAGTGGACAATCTTCGCTGGCATTTGTAGGTGGGGTTCATTTACTTTTAACACCAAGTAATTCCATCCGATTTGCTGCTGGAGATGTTTTGGCTCTCGATGGAAGATGCAAGACATTTGATGCAAAAGCAGATGGCTATGTTCGAGGAGAAGGAGCAGGAGTAGTTGTTTTAAAATCATTATCTCAAGCACAGGCAGATGGAGATGCGATTTATGCAGTTATTCATGGTTCATCTGTCAATCAAGATGGGAAAAGTAACGGTCTTACAGCACCAAATGTACACGCTCAAAAAGCATTACTGAAAAGTGCGGCCAGATCAGCAGGAGTACAACCGAAAGATATTTTTTATGTAGAAGCGCATGGAACAGGTACACCTTTAGGGGACCCTATAGAAGCGAAGGCATTGGCTGAGGTTTATGCGCAGAAGAGGGAGAATCCATTGTATCTTGGTTCCGTAAAAACAAATATAGGACACCTTGAAGCAGCAGCTGGTATTGCTGGTTTGATCAAGTCTGCTCTTGCCCTGCATCACAAATGTATTCCACCTCACCTTCACTTTCAACATTGGAATCCACAGATACCAGTTGACCAATATGAGCTAGAGGTAGTAACGAAACCGATAAATATCCCCAATCAAGTATATGTGGGTGTGAGTTCCTTTGGATTTGGAGGAACCAATTCTCATGTGATATTAGGAGAAGCTCCTTCCAAACCGCCGAAAACCAACAAGCATGCATCTGATGGCGGATTTACTTTATTAGCAATATCAGCAAGGAGCAAAGAATCTCTGCAAAAACAAGTTACACAGTACAAAGACTATATCCAACATAAGTCATCTATATCTCTTTCTGATATTGCTGCAAATGTTTGGAAGACTAGAGATCAACATGAAGAACGTATCATGCTTTTAGTGAAAGAGAGAAAAGAAGCAGTGAAACTATTGACTTCTGTGGAAAAAGGCGAGCAATGCGACCAGATTTTTTACTCGAAAAATTTAAGAACAGATCAAGTAGTTTTCGTATTTTCGGGACAAGGACCAAAATGGTCTATTAGTCGAGATCTACTTGAAAAAGAAACGGAATTTCGCAATACTTTGTTGAAAATGGAAAAAGAAATCACCATTAAAGTCTCTTGGTCCTTATTAGAGAAAATCACTCAATTAGAGCAAGGCGTCCAATTGACTATGGTAGAAACACAATTACTTTATTTTTCTATTCAAGTAGCACTAGCGAGATTGTGGCTGTCTTGGGGGATTGTACCAGCAGCAGTTGTAGGTCATAGTTTAGGGGAAGTTGCAGCAGCACATATTGCAGGAGCTTTAACACTATCAGAAGCGATTGGAATAGTAATAGAGCGCAGTCGTTCAGCTCAGAATATGGTGAATAAAGGAAATTTATTAGTTGCACAAATTGATCGGAAAACAGCCAGACATATATGCGAACAGTCAGATAAACGAGTTGCGATAGCAGTTTATAATAGTCCAAATAATCATGTTTTATCGGGGAAAAGTTCTGCTTTAGAAAATATACAGATAGAGTTAGGGAAGAAAGGAGTATTTTCAAAGTTTGTAGCTACATCTCCATATCCTTCTCATAGTTTTTATATGAATGAAATACGGGAACAATTAGGTAAACGTTTAAGTTGGATTCAACCAAGAGAGACATCCATACCTTTTATCTCTGCCGTAACAGGAAAAGAAATGGATGGCAGTAGCCTCAACGCTGAATACTGGTGTGATAATATTTGCCAAGCTGTACGTTTTCAGGATGCGGTATCCCTTTTAATCCAAGATCAAAAAAAATTATTCTTGGAGATATCCCCACATCCTGTACTTGAAGTACCCATATACGACTGTGCAGCCCCATTTCATACAGAAGTGAATATCGTTTCGTCTTTGGAAAGAGACCGGCCAAACGAGGAGAGTCTGCTCGCTTCATTAGCTGTTTTATATTGCAATGGATTGAACTTCGACGGGACAAAAGTTATGCCGGAAGCAACTAGTAGAATACCATTACCGAAGTATCCTTGGAATCAGGAACGGTATTGGGTGGACTCGAAATTAGAAAAGGCACACAAAGAAAAAACGACGATAGAAGAAAAAAAGATAATGATGAATATAGAGGAATATGTGTTGGGTTTAATCAGCGAAATGTTGAAAATCCCCATTGCAGACATCCCGATAAATAAGCCTATCATTCACATGGGGTTTGATTCAATCATGGCAATGCGTTTAAAAAGAAAAATAGAAAAAGATGTAGATGCTCAAATTTCCATTGTTCCTATTTTACAAGGTTGTTCCGTCAAAGACTTTATAAAAATACTCCCTAAATAAGGGGTGAGATTTTTGTGGTATCACCGATTTCCCGCCACAAAAAAGCGGGAGGGGAGACTTATTTGCTTTCATCATGCAGGGGGAAATCCACATGTGTTTCAAGCTTGGTCCAATTGGCTGGGTTCTTCGCTGGAGATTGTTTCGATTGAACTCCCTGGTCATGGAACGCGCTATAGAGAAGAGCTAATTCCAACCGCAGAAGAAATTGCTGCACAAGTCATCCCACATCTCTTATCCTTTTTTGATGAACCTATCTTCTTCTTAGGACATAGCATGGGAGCTATTCTAGCTTTGGAAACAGTCAGCCAATTAATTTCCTTAGATATAACACCAAATCATTTGTATGTGATTGGTGCATACCCGCCATACGTTAAAAAAGAACCAATCACCCATAAATCAGATGAATCATTTTGGGAAGATGTGTATCAATTAGGGGGGATGCCAGAAGGATTTTTTCAAGATCCAGACTTAAAGAAGTTTCTTCTCCCTATTTTGCGCAGCGATTTTCGTTTGACAGAGTTATATGATAAAAAAGTAGAGCTGCTCTGCCCTGTGACTGTATATGCTGGTGACAAAGATATTCCATCCTTAAAAGATTTAGCTGGGTGGAAAGAAGTAAGTTCAGCAGCTTTTACATTGCGGATATTTCAAGGGAATCACTTTTTTCTGCATCAACAACAGGAAGAATTTCAGGAAACATTAAAAAAATCTCTCCTCCAGCAAATAAAAAAGGAAGAGTGAAAGAAATATGCTTAGGAAAATGCTAGAGTGAACATCTCTAGCATTTTTTATTTATTATTAATAGATTAGATTTTTAAATGATTTATTTATCGCTGAAATTGTTTTATTTATATCATGATCAGAGTGAGCGGTGGTGAGGAACCAAGCTTCGTATTTGGAAGGAGCTAAGTAGATTCCTTCTTCCAGCATAAGTCGAAAGAAACGTCCAAACTGCTCACTATCGGATTTTTGTGCACCATCGTAATCGGTAACAGCCTGATCACTAAAATAAACGGTCAGTGCTCCATTTTGCCGGTTTAATTGGATCGTTCGATTATATTTGTTTGCTGCTTCCCATATTCCTTCTTCTAATTGTTTGCCCATTTCATTTAAACGCTCATATGTACCTTCTTTGGAGAGCTCTGTTAGACAAGCCATTCCCGCAGAGATAGAAAGAGGATTTCCAGCCATTGTCCCTGCTTGGTACATCGGGCCCATTGGTGCGACTTTTTCCATGATTTCTTTGCTTCCGCCATATGCACCAATCGGCAGGCCTCCACCGATGATTTTTCCTAAGGCAGTAAGATCAGGTTCTACTTGATAAAGCGTTTGTACCCCGCCAAAATGAAAACGAAAAGCAGTGATCACTTCATCATAAATAACGAGGGCACCAGCTTGATGTGCCAGTTTGTTGACTTGCTCTAAAAAGGATGGCTGAGGAGGCACAATGCCAAAGTTACCTACCAGTGGTTCGACTAATATACCAGCCACTTGGTCTCCCCAATGGTCTAGTGCAGCTTCTAATGCCCTAGGATCATTGAATGGCACCGTGATTACTTCTCCAGCGATACTAGCTGGAATACCCGCACTATCCGGTATACCGAGAGTGGATGGACCAGATCCTGCTGCAACGAGAACGAGATCGGAATGCCCATGATAGCAGCCGGCGAATTTGATAATTTTATCCCGTCCTGTGTAAGCACGAGCAAGACGAATCGTCGTCATGACGGCCTCTGTTCCGCTGTTTACAAAGCGAATTTGTTCCATCGAAGGGATCGCATCACGGATCATTTGGGCGAACCGTACTTCTTTTTCTGTAGGTGTACCATATAAAATTCCCTGCTCCGCTACCTCTTGGATGGCACGAGTAACAGCAGGATGTGCATGTCCAAGTATAATCGGGCCAAATGCTGCTAAGTAATCGATATATTGGTTATCGTCTTCATCCCAAAAATAAGCTCCTTGGGCTTTTTTCATGAAAATCGGATACTCGCCGCCAACCGCTCGAAAGGATCGAGATGGACTGTTTACTCCTCCTACGATAACGTCTAACGCTTCTTGGTATAGTGTTTGTGATGTTGTTGTTTTCATGTTAAGTCTCCTTTCTACATCAGATATTATATCGTAGTTTGGAAGGGAGGTTTGTTTGAGGAGAAGTTTTTTATTTAATCCCTATCCGTTGAGGGTTTTATAGTTTTCATGATGTATCTTTTGTATAATTAGTAGTAATTCTGATTCATAGGAGAAAGGCGTCGAAATGACCAGATGCGCAACTCCAGAAGAGATGGAACAAATCCGGCGAACTATAGTTCAGTATATTGCGGATGCTCATGGGCTAGAGAGTAGCAGGCAAACCAAAGATTTTGTTTACTGGGCAAAATCAAAAGAGCACCGATTTATTAGCTGGAAAGAGGATAAAACGATGCTTTGGAGGATCAGTTCCAGCTATACGGCTCAATTCGGACAGCTAGGTGTTTGGAATTACGTTCCACCAGTAGAAGAACAACTAGAAATTGCAGAGGAAGCTTTTCAGCTCTCAGAGGATAGACATCGATCTGCAATAAAGACAGAAACAGAAACAGATCAAAATGAAGGGGAAATCGAACTGTTTCGTTCTCCTCAAGAGTATATTTACGCTTTTGGGAGAAATACGGTTATCTTTCTGACAGGTCGATGCGGTGCAGGTAAGAGCACATTGGTAAGAGCACTACAAGAGAAGATAGCTACACAGACCTACTTGGATAGAGATGAGAAGTTTAACATCGTCTCTCATCCCTTAACTGAGATTTCGGTTGCAGATCCGGATGATTTTCTCACTGAAGGAAGATGGGTTGGGGTAGTTCCGACAGAAAAGGTTGAACCGGCATGGCGGGAAACGCTGAAAAAGATTGACAATCTCCTCAAGAGGGAAAAAGGAATCATTGTCATTCCAGATGCTGGTGACAACCAGGCTGCACGTGAAGCTATTTTGGTTGCCATTCATAGTTCTTATATTGTGAGAAATGTCCACTATGTACTCGCGGATTGCCCCCCATTGGAGGCACTTGCTAGAAATGAGACAAGAGAGAGGAAAGTGAGCTACGATGTGTGGCTCCGAGTACATGAGAAAGTAGATGTGACCTTTGAGTCGGTCAAGAACTATCTGAAAAGTTCATCAAACGAACATGGACTTAGAAACCAAACATGGGAGATTGTAGATGTAAGCTCTTCTCTCTATAGAAGGTTGGAGGAGAAGCTGTATCAATGTTCTTACGTTTCTCCTTTTGGAGTGCGATGTTCCCATAGAGCCATTCCGGTTTCAATCGATTGTTGCAGAGGAAGTTTCGTCGTTTCACGAATAGATTCGCCTTTCTGGAAAGACCAATCCAACCTGGGTTTCCTCTGTGCGGATCATTTTCCCTCCCCAAATAAAAGGTTGATATAATATCAATGGAAGAGGGAAGCGGCGGTATTCATGAAAATGGATACCGCCGCAGCATTTAGCAGCTCAAAGTAGAATGTTTAGATTATATGAAGAAATGATAGAATATTCCCATAAAACCTGTTAAAATATTTGTTTTTATGGTAAAATGAATTCGTTGCCGAATATTTCAAGGAGGGTTAAATAGATTTCACAGTATTGGTAGTCAACTTCTATACGGTGATTTTGAAAATAAAACATGAATATTTTATCTATTCATGTGAACGATTACATTTGAATTTGAGAAGATGGTATATAGAGGAAGTCCACACCAAAACTGCTGATTTACAGCAGTTTTTCTTTTGTATACGTGAGATGAGGAAAAATCAAAGTAACAAATAATGGATACATTTTCAAAGCTGGAAAAGTACTGATTTCTAGCGAATTTAGAGACTATGTAGTTCTTTCTGTGTATTGTGAAAGCAAGCGTTCTTATGATATTCTAAACCTATTCATCAATTTCTCTTATTATTTTACAAATTATGCTGGTTAAGGAGGAGGTTGTAGCATGGCTTTCTTTAAAGTTGGCGATGTATATCGGCAAAAATATCTAATCGAGAGCGTTGTTCCCTTCTTTCAAGGCGAACTGGCAATTGCAGTATACGAAGGCAAAAGATATTACTTACAATCAGCAAGTTTAAATAGACAAGCTCCACTGCGAGCAATATCCCAGTATCGTAATCTGAAATTGCCACAAGTGATCCCTTATTTAGACGTTTTTGACGAACCGGATATGTTAGTATTTATTCGACCATATGTAGAAATACGACCATTACGTGAAATCATCACCACACAAGAATTGTCTGAAGAGCAAGTAGTCAAATGGGTGAGGGGACTCCTTCATGTTGATGCTGTACTTCGATCCAAACCGATGTCCATGTATCTCTTACTCGATTTAAGAAATATTGGAGTAAATAGCCAAAATGAATTGCAAGTCTTTTTCTGTGGTTTGGAACAAATTATGGTTTATGAATCCAAGTTGGACTGGGGAACGTTTATTTACAGTATGTTATCTGGTCAATTTCTAGATGGTCCTATTTTGAAATTACCGCGGAATTTTAAAGTTTCAAGACCCATGGCTAGACTCATTCAAAAATCTTTTAAAGAATATACAGTTCCGCCAGTATTGGAGCAAGTAGAGATTTTTGAAAACAAAAATACGAGCGGGAGCATCTTGAGTAAATTTTGGGGTGAAAGAAAAGAAGAAAACAATGGGCTTGGCAATCCGAATGCAAAACAAGAACCCATAATTTCGGTGAGTAATAGACCTACCTATCGTGCGGAACAAAATTCCGGGACATTAATTCATCAAGGAAATGGATCAACAACTACTGTATTTACGGATAATCAAAATGAAGAGGACACAGAACAACACGATATAGTTGTCCAAGAAAGGGGTAGCGTGGTGAAGGAAGACGAGACAAAAAACTTAAATAAAACAAGTAGCAAACAGCAAGAACAACAAGAGTCTTCTATAACTACTGTGTTTAAAGAAGATGCAAATGAAAACAGTGAATTAGAACTAAACGATGCAAGTTTTGAGGCGACTTCTCATACAGATTGGTTATTAGAAGAAGAACCACTCGTTGGAGCGAAAGATCAAGCTTATGATGAAAATGAAAACAGTAAAGTTGTAGTTCAGCCAAAAGTATCTGAGCCTTCTCATACAGAAAATGCAGACTTGAATTCTCCTGTACAAGAAGCTGTATTTTCAGAGGAATCACAACAAAACATTGAACCAAAATTGGAAGAAGCGGCACAGGAAAAATCTGATAAAGAACGAAAATCAGATGAAAATGTAGAAGCAGAAGAAGCAAATGAGAAATTAGCTAAAGAAGAATCAGTGGGAACACATCCTGATGCCAATCACACAACAGTGACAGTTTCACCAGCGTTAGCTCAATTAGAAGGACAAGACCTGTCTCAATCTTTTGTGCTGAAATTAAATAAGCAACAAGAAGAGTTGGAAAAAGAACAAGAAGAAAGTTTACGGAAGATGCGGGAAGAATATGAGCGTCGGGAAAGGGAACTCATTGAGCAGCATCGGAAGAAATTAGAGGAAGAGCAAAGGCGTTTGTTGGAAGAACAACGCAAAAAATTAGAACAGCAGCAAGAAGAACTTCTCAAACTAAAACGAGAAGAACTCTCTAGAATGGAAAAAGAGGCTCGACTTGCAAAAGAAAGAAAAGAAAAAGAAAAACGTCGTAAAGCAAAACTGGCAGTAGCACGAAAACAGTTTGAAGAAAAGCAAAAAATGGTATTGGAACAGGAAGAACAAGCCTTTCAAAAGCGCCAAGAGGAGTTACTGGCCCAACTTCAAGCTGAGTATGAACAGCAGAAAATAACCTTACTTCAGAAGCAAGAAGAAGAGTATCAAGCACGAACAAAAGCTAAATTGGCTGAATTGACGGCAGAGTGGGAACAAGTAGAGGCATCTACCGATGGTGAAATAACGAACGAATTTAAGTTTGAGCCAATAACCAGCCAAGTAACAGAAGAATCAGAAAAGGAAGATATACCTCTAATTTCTTTGGAAAATTTAACCACAACGACAATTCCAGTGGATGAAGTCAAATCTTCTGATACTGACTCTCCTGAAATAGAAACGAAGCCTGTAGTTACAGAGGTAGAACCAATATCTCAGGAAGAGAACGAAGAAATCGAAAATGTATTTGCTGAAGTTATACCCACGAAAGAACCAGAGCCTATCAAAGAAACCAAAAAACAAGTGAAAGTATCTAAAGAACAAACAAAAGAAATAGAACCAAAAGTGGAGCAAGTAGACAATAAACAGGAAACAGCAGTGAAAGATGAGATAAAAACGGAAGCAGTATTTGGAAAACCAAAAAAAGTAGATTCAAAACAAAATGTACCAAATTCCGTTCAAACTGAAGAAACAGAAGGTAAAGTAGAAGAGACTACAGATGAAACAGAAGATTTACAAGAAGCCTCTGATGAAGAAGGACCGAAGAAAAAACGCCGACGCAGAAGACGGAGAAGAAAAAAGAAATCTACAGATGGAGAAGGAACATCAACAGAAGAAGTGGCCGCTACAGCAACTTCGGACACTGCTGTTGAAGTGCAAAACACCACTAAAGAAGTGAAAAGCAGCACAAGTGAAGCGAAAAACAACACAAATGAAGTCGATCCGCTGGAAGCAGAGAGACGCAGACGTGAGCTAGAGTTACAGCAAATGGAACGTGAACTATTGGAGATGGAAAAACAAGAGAAACAGAACAGACCAAAAGTTCAAAAACAAGAACCAGCAAAAGTAAATAAGGTAGAAGAAATTACTCCAAAGAAAGAGGAGAAAAAGGAAACTACACAAGCTCCTGCAGTTGCAAAAAAACCAGAAGTTCCAGTGGTGAAAGATACTACAGAGCATGCAACACTTGCCAAACAGTTTGAACAGTATTTAAAACTGTTTAAAAAGAAGAAATAGGAGGCGCTCGTCCTCCTATTTTCCTTGCTGACGAAATATTTAAGCATTTTTTATGCAATCATGTTGAAGGTCCAGTAAATCGGGCTTTTTGAAAGGAGTATTTTTTATTGTTTAATTGGATATCCAGCGTTGGTATAGGCGCAGCTAAAGTTGATACACAACTGGAACGACATCAATATTCTCCTGGAGATATTGCAAATGGGGAGGTAGTGATCAAAGGAGGCATTGGTACTCAATCAATTGATCAAGTAGAACTTCATCTCATTTTCGAGTATCGCGAAGAAGGAAGCAAAAAAAAGAAAACCTACATAGCAGACGTTTTTCAATTATCAGGCCCCATTGAGATTGCCGAACATGAAGTCAGGAGAATCCCTTTTCAACTAACATTACCTGACACGATACCGATGTCTACTGGCCATTTTCCTACGTATCTTCGAACCTATTTGGATGTTAAGTTTGCCATTGATCCGAAAGATGAAGATAGAATTACGATACTACCAGCAAAACTGGTACAACATATATTAAAAGTAATAGAAGATGCAGGCTTTATCCTATATCAAATAGATAATCTGGAGCTGATAGAAAAGCCAAAGAGTGGATGTCCCTTTATGCAAATTTTTATTTTCCGTCCTACTGGTTCTAATCATGGGGTGATTGATGAGTTTTCTGTAGTATTCTCACATTCTACCACCTCCTTTAAAATGGAGATGGAAATCCTAAGAGCTCAGCAAGCTCTACAAAGTACATTTGAATGGAATCACCGTGATCCTGAAGGTACTTTTCGCATAAATGGTGAAGCAGCAGAAGGAAATCCGTTTGAAAAACTTCGATCACTTTTAAGAAGAAAGTAGGGTACTGTATGAATTTATTTCGAAAATCGCTGACTACATTTGGAGTTGGCTCTGCAAAAGTAGATACAAGACTAGAGAAATCTACGTACATGCAAGGTGAAATCGTTAAGGGTAAAGTATATGTTTTAGGCGGACAAGCAGAACAATTTGTAGATGAAATTTATTTATTTTTAAATATCCAATATGAACTCGATGGAAGTCTATCTGAGTATATGGTGGAAAAAATCTTAATTACGGAACCATTTACGATTGGCCCAAAAGAAGATAGACAGTTTGAGTTTGAGTTTCAATTACCGTATGACTGTCCTGTCTCTATTTCTGGAGCACCTATATTTCTGCGTACGGGACTCGATATCAAGTTAGCTCGCGACCCGCAAGATGTAGATGGGATCGAAGTTCTTCCTCATCCTTATATTGATATGATTTTAGAAGCAGTTGAAGCTAATAATTTTCGTCTATCCAAAGTAACTTTTGATTTTGAACATCATTTTTCTCGACACCCCTTTGTACAAATGTACTGTTGTGAGCCTATTTCAGGCGTGGAATTTGATTTGGACAGCGCCTCTTTTGTCTTTTTTGCTCATCAGAATGAAGTAGAAGTAATCATGCACTTAGATAAAAAAGGTGATGATATTTTCAGCTCGATGGAGGAAGCGCTTAAACTCGATGAGAGATTAGGAAGGTTTATTATTTTGTTAAATGATATTCATCAAGGAAAACAACATTTGGTAAATCGAGTAAAAACAGAAATGGAGAAGGCACTCCAATAAGAAATCCATCCTAAGCAGGATGGATTTTTTTATGTTGTACTATAAGGCATATTTCGTATGTTTTTATATTGACAATGAGAATCACTATCATTAATAATAAAAAGGACACAAAAAGGTGATGGATGAGGAGATAGATAGATGTTTTTTTACAGCAAAAAGATTTTAGCTTTGGGACTTATCAGTGCTTTAGTAGCTGCAGGATGTTCCACTAAAGCAGATACAACAGAGAAGAAACCTACAACACAAGTGAAACAAACTGGGGAAAATCAAGCTTTGAAACCAGTAGTAGAGGAATACCGAAAATTTGTTATAGAACAAACAGATAAATTGGTAGAACAAACAGAAGCTTTTGTTCAAGCGGTAAAATCAGGAGATATGGAAAAAGCAAAACAATTGTATGCCCCAACCCGGATGTACTATGAACGAATTGAGCCTATTGCTGAATCCCTTGGTGATTTAGATCCCAAAATTGATGCCAGAGAAAACGATGTACCGGCAGCGAATTGGTCAGGTTTTCATAAATTGGAGAAAGCATTATGGCAAGATAAATCGCTATCTGGTCAAGAAAAAACAGCAGATCAATTACTGCAAGATGTTCAACTTTTGCGTGCAAAAGTGGAGACAGTGACAATTGAACCCAGTCTTTTGATTACAGGTGCTGTAGAGCTTTTAAATGAAGTGTCTACTAGTAAGGTGACAGGGGAAGAAGAACGTTATTCTCATACAGATTTGTATGACTTTGTTGCAAATGTGGAAGGTTCCAAACAAATTTTCACCTATATCCAACCTTTATTGGAAAAGAAAGATGCGAAATTGGCAAGTGATATAGAATCCAAATTCAATGCATTGCAAGCGGAACTAGCAAAATACAAACAAGGAGATGGGTATGTCCTATATGGACAATTGACGAAAGATCAGGTAAAAACCTTATCTCAGCTGCTGGATGCCCTTGCTGAACCCTTATCTCAGATTGGGACAGTAGTGGGAGGGAAATGAGATGAAACCGGAAAAAAGTGACTTTCTTTCTCAACCTATCAGTAGACGAGATGTATTGAAACTGACGAGTGTTGGCGGGCTCGGTTTAATGCTTGGGTCAGGCGGGACTTGGCTTGCCAGTAAGACATTATTGGCAAAACCATCCTCCAGTTCGGCAAATACTATTCCATTTTATGGTGAACATCAGGCAGGGATTACTACCCCTGCCCAAGACTTTGTAAGCTTTGTGTCCTTAGATATCGTTGCTTCTAAGTTATCAGCAGTAAAGGATTTATTCCGGGAATGGACAGAGGCAGCTGCTAGGATGAGTGCAGGTCAAACAGCTGGGAAGGAATCAGGACAAGCTCTCCTGCCTCCAACAGATACAGGAGAAGCAGGAGGATTAACAGCTTCAAGGCTTACTATTACTTTTGGTGCAGGTTCTACTTTTTTCCAGAAAGATGGAACAGATCGGTTTGGTATCCGGTTTAAATTGCCTCCCATGTTAGCTGATTTGCCAGCATTCGCTGGTGATCAATTACAACAAGAGTGGTGTGGTGGCGATCTTTGTATTCAGGCCTGTGCTGATGATCCACAAGTAGCATTTCATGCTATCCGCAACTTGATTCGGATGGGAAGAGGATATGTTACAGTAAGATGGATGCAATCCGGATTTCAGCGGACAAGTGCAGCAGATCCTAAGAAAGGAACACCTAGAAATTTATTAGGATTTAAAGACGGGACGGGTAATCCCGATGTAAATGATAAACAGAAGATGAATCAGGTAGTGTGGTCCGGGTCAGCTGGTCGTGTACCTTGGATGACAGGCGGCAGTTATATGGTTGTCCGCCGGGTTCAAATGCACATTGAAGTATGGGATCGAACCACTTTACAGGAAGAAGAGAATACATTTGGCCGTCATCGTCAAACTGGTGCTCCACTTGGAATGAACAATGAATTCGACAAACTTGATTTAGAGAAAAAGAACCCTGATGGAACTTATGCAATCCCAGAAAATTCACATGTTCGCCTTGCCCATGGTAACGGGAAAATAGAAATATTACGTCGATCCTACTCTTTTACCAATGGTTTAAAAGATACAGGACAATTAGATGCAGGACTTCTATTTATTTGCTTTCAGCGAGATCCAAGAAAACAATTTGTTCCGATCCAAACAAAACTAGCACAGGCAGATAGTCTAAACGAATACATCTCACATGTAGGAAGTGCTGTATTTGCTTGTTTTCCTGGAGTCCGCAAAGGCGGGTATATAGGAGGTACTTTATTCTAATGGCTAGAACTCAAATAGGAAAACGTTTGACATTACTGATCCTTTCGCTTAGTGTTTATCTCTTATTTTGTCCTTGGACACAGACGTATGCTGCTTCCAGTGATCAATTATTGATTATAATAGGGGATGCACTTGCGAAGGCTGGTTCTAAAAATTGGCCGAAGGTTGAAGAAGATCTTGGTAATTATCAGCAAGAGTGGAATTCACAAAAAAACACAGCAAATGCATCTATACGAAGTCAAATAGATCAAGCACTGTTAAGGGCAAATCAGACAGTGAAAACAGCCAATACAAACCCTGAAAAAGCTTTTCAGTCGATATCTGTTTTGGCGAAAGTAACAGATAAGTATATAACGAGTACACAGCAATCCATCAAAAAATCTGGTAAAGAAGAAGCAAAATTATTATTGGCAAGTATGCAAAAATGCTTGGATTTCGCGAGTAAAAATCAGATGCAGCAAGCAAAAAGTTGTAATCTGCAATTTACAAATGAATGGTCAAAAAATGAGCTGCTTATCCGAAATGATGCATCTGCTGTCTATGGTTTGGCTGAAACGAAAATGAGTCTTGTTCGAATCTATGTACAAGCAGAGCCTGTAAATCAAGCAAAAGTGATCAGTGCAATGCAGGAACTAATCCGTGTTTTACAAGATTATGTGAATGGTTCGGTTTCATCCAATACAGTGAACGGGAAAGATTCCTTACCGAGTGTGATACAACTTTTAACCAAAGCAGACGAGTATATCACAGCTGGACAACCTGCAAAGGCAGCAGAACAAATGCAATTATTCATTCAAAAATGGCCAAATGTAGAGGGTGTTGTTCAGGTAAAGGCTCCTGAATTGTACACAAAGATAGAGAATCAGATGACAGAGGCCGTGAGTTATCTTGTTTCTAGTCCACTTCAAGAACAAAAAGCGTCTAATGTGATCAAGGAGATGAAGACAGCACTTCAGAATGTCTCAGATAGCGGGAGCTATACCGCTTGGGATGCAGGAATTGTATTGTTTCGAGAAGGACTAGAAGCTGTATGTGTGCTAGCTGCACTACTTGCTTTTTTGAAGCGATCCAATAATGAAGAAAAACGCAAATGGATATGGAGTGGAGCAGTAACAGGGGTTCTTTTAAGCATAGGGATAGCATTTTTATTACATGCATTTTTAACGAGTCTCTCCGCTGGCAGCACCCGAGAAATGATTGAAGGAATAACAGGCATCGTTGCAGTAATCATGATGATTACGGTAGGAGTATGGCTTCATTCCCAAGCAAATATAAAAAATTGGAACAAGTATGTCGAACAGAAGATGGGATCTGCCTTGGCTACTGGCAGTCTATGGTCTCTTTTTGCAGTAAGTGCATTATCAGTCCTGCGAGAAGGTGCGGAAACGGTTATCTTCTATATGGGTATGGCACCGTCGATTGAAACCAATCAACTAGTATTAGGCATGTTTGCTGCATTTGTTTTACTGCTTATTATTGGTTTCTTCGTTATCATTTTGAGTAACAAAGTCCCATTCCGTGCCTTTTTTATGGTTGCAGCGTTTTTTATTTATTATTTGACGATAAAATTTACAGGGCAGAGTATTCATTCCCTTCAAGTGGCTGACCAATTTCCAGCACATCCATCGGATCTATTACCAACGGTAAGTTGGCTTGGAATCTATCCAACTTGGGATTCGATGATCGCCCAACTTGTCGTGCTAATTCTCATCATTGGGTTAGCTTTTTGGAATAGTAGATTAAAGGTGAAAAAAACATGGGATGAAAGTTTGGATAGTATAGAACAGGGATGAATGGAAAAAAGAGATATCATAAGCTAAAAAAATAATTGGAATAGATGATTCTTCATATTGATAAAAATAACACCTGATGGAAAAATTGGCATCAGGTGTTTATTTACAAACTAAAAGCTTGTGTTGCTTCATTTTTGTATTTTTTGTGGAAATATAATTGCAGAATAGTGAAATGTACTTTACAATAGTAAGTGATCTGATGTTCGTCTTTTTAAAGACGGGCGTTTTTATGTGGAGGAAACAGGAATGAATGCAATCGAAGCAGAGAAATTAACAAAAGAATTTCAAATTTATCAGAGTCGAAAAGGTTTAACAGGGGCTTTCCGAGATTTGTTTAACCGTAACTATCGGACAATCCGAGCTGTAAATGAAGTAAATATAAGCATCCCTCAAGGAGAGATGGTTGGATATATAGGAGAAAATGGTGCTGGTAAATCTACAACCATCAAAATGTTAACGGGTATTTTGCAGCCTACTTCTGGCGAACTAAAGGTGAATGGCTTTGATCCCCATAATCAACGGGAAGAGTTCGTAAAAACGATCGGGGTTGTATTTGGTCAGCGAAGCCAGTTGTGGTGGGATATTGCAGTTCAAGAATCGTTTACACTGTTGCAAAAAGTATACCGTGTAGACAATCAAAAGTTGCTTGATCGAATGATTGAAGTGTTAAATATCGGAGAACTGCTCGATCAACCTGTTCGCAAACTCAGTCTTGGCCAGCGTATGCGTTGTGAATTAGTCGCTTCCCTTATTCATCAACCATCTTTGTTATTTTTAGATGAGCCAACGATTGGATTAGATGTATTGGTAAAAGAAAATATTCGGCAATTTTTACGGGAAATGAACAAAGAATTTGGAACAACTATTTTGTTGACGACACATGATTTAACCGATATTGAAGCATTATGCAATAGAGTGATTATGTTAGACAAAGGAAATATCATCTACGATGGTGGATTGACGAAGTTAAAACAGGAATGGGGAGAAGGCAAAAAGATTCACTTGGAATTGGATCAAGAAATTTCTCTCGCCCATCTAGGTCAATTGACAGAAGCACTGCCTGTTACATGGAGCAAAAATGAAGCAAACACAAAGCTGTTCACTGTTTCACTGCAAGGACATTCAGTCACTGCTTCAGAAGTATTGTCTCTACTAGTAACTTCAGGTGTTCCTATTCATGAAATGCAGATTCAAGAAGTTTCTACCGAAGAAATCGTGCGGAAGATTTATCAGGAGGGTTAAATTTTGCTGGCTATGTATAAAGAGGTAATCCGCATCCGATTTCTGATGATGTTGGCTTACCGTGTAAACTATTATAGCGGGATTATCATTTACAGTATTAACATCGGGGCATATGTATTTTTATGGCATGCTGTTTATGGTGGAAAACCTAGCATACAAGGGTTTACTGCTATTCAAATGGCAACCTATATCGCAGTTTCTTGGATGGCGCGTGCTTTTTATTACAATAATCTGGATCGGGAGATAGCAGAAGAAATACGGGATGGTTCTGTTGCTATACAAATAATCCGGCCCTACAGCTATTTGATGGTGAAAGTATTTCAGGGACTTGGAGAAGGTCTATTTCGTTTATTTCTTTTTAGTATTCCGGGGATGATTATTGTCGCTTTCATCTATCCGATCCAACTCCCAACCGATCCACTTATATGGACACAGTTTTTAATCAGTTTATTATTTGGGTTTATTGTTAACGTTGAAGTAAATTTGATAGTGGGTTTATTTGCTTTCTTCCTATTAGACAATCAAGGAATACTTTGGGCAAAAAGATTTTTGGTAGATTTGTTATCTGGGTTAATCATTCCGATTACTTTTTTTCCAACTGTGCTGCAAAAAATATTTGCCTTTTTGCCATTCCAAGCAATCAGCTATATTCCAAGCAATACGTTAGTAAAGGGATTGAGTATTGAGCAGTGGTTACCAGCGATTGGAGTTCAGTTTGTTTGGACGATCATTTTAGGTCTGATCTGCTGGGGATTTTGGGCGAAAGCACGCAAAACGCTAATTGTGCAAGGTGGTTGAGATGGTACAATTTCAAATATTTTGGGAATATGTGAAACAATATATGAAGGCAAGACTTGCCTATCGTTTTGATTTGGTCGTGAAGTTTCTTACCGATTTAATCTCTCAGTCCTTCAACTTGATATTTATCGTAGTTGTCTTTGGGCATACGAAACAATTGGGCGGATGGAATCAAGCAGAAGTAGTATTTATTTATGGTTATTTTTTATTGCCTTGGGCGATATTTGGTACCTTTTTCAATCTTTGGAGTTTTAATGACCGCTACATTATCAAAGGTGAACTTGATCGAGTACTGACTCGACCCGTTCATAGTCTTTTGCAGATTATTATGGAATCGATGACACCAGAATCACTTATTGGCGTGGTCACAGGCCTCTGTGTAATGGGTTATGGTGCTTCTCAGCTCGATTTGGACTGGGCTTGGTATGATCCCGTTTTGATGATTTTGTTCACCTTGGGAGGAGTTCTCGTTTATGGTGGGATCTTTATTGCCTTGACTAGTGTTAGTCTATATACGGACTCCAAAACAGATATTCAACCGATTGTTTTTAATGTGAGCAATTATGGTCGATATCCAGTTAATATTTATAATCGGATTGTGCAATTTGTTTTGACATGGATACTGCCATTTGCCTTTGTTGGTTTTTATCCAGCAAGCTTTTTATTAGATAGAGGAGATTGGCGTTTTTATGCCTACATTACCCCTGTGGTGGGTCTTGTGTATTTTTCCATTGCTGTTTTGCTTTGGAATCGTGGGATACGTCATTATCGGGGAGCGGGGAATTAACCTGCTCTTTTTTTTGTCCAAAATCGACAGAAACCCCTTCTTCATTCACGATTTTTTCTGCCAGTTCTGTCATATTTTCTCCATCTCCGTTAAGGCTCATGCCGAGGTTTAACATACCACTTAAGGTTTCAATATTGAGTTCTTGGATTTTATACACCATACGCTCAATGTGTATAGGTTTTAGTTCTTCAATTTGTTTTCGCAAAGAATTATTTTCCTCGCGAATTTTTTCTATTTCTTGTCTGAGATACTCGAAGTATTGCCAATAAGGGTCATACATATCATTTCCCTCCATTTACTGTAAGCATTTCTTTTAGTATATGGGGTGACCATCTCATCTCATGACGCATAAACTAGGCTAACGACAGAAAGAGGGGGTTTTTTGCATTGACAAAAAAGAGCTTTGCTGAGATTCATGAACTTGCTAAAGCATTCCTTGGAGAAGATTTTTTTCAAGAAATGGGTAATATTACGGCAGCTTCTTCCCCCTCACAGCCAGCGGCAGATGTGTATCAATCACGAAATGAAGTTATCGTGGTAGTAAATCTACCGGGTATGGAAAATATACACACCATTGATATCTCGGTAGAAGATACAAATCTTAAGTTAAAAGGAACATTTGAGTCTCCTTATCAAGCATATGAAGCAACATTGATGGAGCGAAAACGAGGAATATTTGAGCGGGAAATACCCTTAGGAGTAAAGGTGCTGCCTAAATATGAATCAGCGCGATACAAAAAAGGAGTCTTAGAGCTTCGCTACCGAAAACAAGTCTAATGATCAAAGGAGGAGGAGACGGTGGGAACCATAAACAACATTTTTAACTTACGCATCAACAGTGTATCCAGCACCGCCTCCGTGAACTTTGGTAACACGATCAATGTAGGATCAGAGAGCAATTCCAAGTCAGTCGGGGGATCTTCTCCAGTTGGCGATTTTTCCAGAAATGCGGATTTTGAGCGTAATATAAATATCGATCCAGATTTAATTGACCAAGGAAGGTCAGGTTTAATCTGATGATTAAAGTAAAAGTAGGATGTATTAACATAAATATAATAGATGGTGCTGCTTCCTTTAATATTGGTACAGCTATCAATCTGCAAAATACAGCCTATCGAGTGTTACAACCTAGACGACCAGAGGAAGAGCAACGACTACCCGAAGGTCCACTTGTTCCACAGAGGCCGATCCCCCCCATTGAACCAGAGCCGCCACAAAGGCCTGTTTTACCTGAAGGACCGTTGATTCCGGAGAGACCACACAGACCAAGACCAGTTAGGCCTTTTCGACCAATCCCCCATCCACGGCCAAGGCGTTAAGGTCAACAAATAATTTTGGTGATGATCAACCAGCACACAAAAATCGCTTGCTTCCTTTTTTTTAAGCGATTTTTGTGTTATTTTACATTTAATAAAATTAGCAAAAATACGACACTGTATATTATTTGGAAAGAGTTGTTTTAGTTGAATAAAAATGAATATGGATATTTTATTTATATTGGATTATTCATTGTGTCATTAATCTTGGTTAAGATATATGGTTGGAAGGACCCAATTTCAAGTTATATCTTTATTTGGATCAGTTTTACTGCATATATTTTAGACAGCATCTTTTTCAAAAAATCATTCCATAAATTAGGTCTTATTTTTCTCGTTTTGTTTTGTATCACAGCAACTATTTATGTATCCATATAAAAAGGGGTTGAAGAATGCTGGGGCTTGATAAGGGAACTATCGTTGCTCAATTTATCATTTTTTCTGTTTTGATAGCTGTGATAATTGGTATTGTCGTTTATACGATAAAAAAGATAAGAGACTTGCTGCGATAAGATACAGATTCTGAGTTATTTTTGGGGGCTAAAGCAAAAATCAAGTTTTTCGAGCATGAAACGATTTTTCAGATCAAAAGAAGTCGATCATTTTCCGTGTATGCAGGAAGATCGGCTCCTTTTGATCTTTATTAGGAATATTGTTAGAACAGCAAACAGAAAAAAGTACTATCGAACAGAAAGTTAGATGAACACATCCTGCTGTTTTTAAGTCTAGAAAAGCTTTCTGTCTCCAGTGTTATATGGTCTTTTAACATAGTGATCTACGACCGATTTGAAAAAAGTTATGAACGAATGTCACAAATCCACTCTCTTCCCCGTCTTAGTTAATGATAGATAAAAAGCGAAGGGAGGCATAGGCGATCCAGAAACTCGTATGGTTGATTGAATCATTCCCGCACTAGGTATTGACATTATTATTTGGACAGATTGGGTTTCGGGTATAGTCTGCGAAAAAATCCAAGAGGTGAAACAAATGACAAAATTAGTTGATGAAATCCAACAATTCGAAGAAAGCGTTCCAAAAGAAGCCATGACTGAAAACAAAAAAATGATCGCACAAGCAACAAAAGAATTGATCGAATCGAATGTAGCAAAGGGATTATCGATTGGTGAACAAGCACCTGATTTTACATTAAAAGATGCCACAGGCTCTTCCATTACCCTTTACGAAGAATTGAAAAAAGGACCTGTCATCTTAACTTTTTATCGAGGTGGATGGTGTCCGTACTGCAATCTTGAATTAAGAGCTTACCAACGAGTATTAACAGACATTAAAGCAGCAGGAGGACAATTAATTGCGATTAGTCCTCAAACCCCTGATTCTTCCCTCACGACAAAAGAAAAAAACGAGTTAGAATTTCTTGTTCTAAGTGATAGAAACGGGAGCGTTGCTGAAAACTACCATTTACTATTTCAGCTGCCTGATTATCAAATTGATATTTATAGATCATTTGGTGCGGATCTTACAAAACATAATGGAAATGATGCATGGCAGCTTCCAATTCCGGCAACTTATCTTATTGACCAATCAGGAAAAATTCGATTTGTGAGTGTAGATCCTGATTTTACAAAAAGAGCAGAGCCTACAAAAATGGTAGAATTGTTAAAAGAGGTTCGCAGGCCGTAAGGGTGGTCGGGAAACCACTGTAGTGTGAGTAACAGGAAGAAAGCGGGTGGCTGTCATCTTGGAAAACATAAAAACGGAACAAATTTATACTGAATATAAACCACTACTATTCTCCCTTGCTTACCGTATGCTGGGCAGTGTCGTGGATGGGGCACATACCGATTTTTTCCGGCTTGGCGGACAATTTTAAAAAATTGTCTGCAAGTGTAACTTACCGTATTACCATGGTAAATGGCCTGCCTGGAATCGTCATATATACAGCTAAAAAAACGATATCTGTCATTTCTATCCAGATTATGAATAATCGCATCGTTAATCTTTACGCTGTTGCAAACCCGGATAAATTGACACATGTTCATCTACAAAAAGCAGAAATGGAAGGTTGATTCCACATGATAGGAACAGAAAATAAAAAACAAGAAATTTTAGAAGCTTACCAGTTTAGACATGCTTGCAAGACATTTGATACCAATAAAAAGATTTCAGATGAAGATTTTCACTTTATTCTCGAGACGGGAAGGTTATCACCCAGTTCCGTAGGCCTTGAGCCATGGAGATTTGTTGTCGTTCAAGATCCGAGCCTTCGTGAAAAATTAAAACCCGTCTGCGGCGGGGCCCAAGGGCAGCTGCCTACAGCTAGCCACTTTGTAGTTATATTGGCTAGGAAAGGCTTAAAACACGATTCGGCTTACGTAATCAAAATGATGAAAGAAATTCACCATATGCCTGATGAAGTTGTTCACGTTCTTTCCGGTTTCTATAAATCCTTTGTCGAAACAGAACTCGAAGATAATGACCGTCTCGTTTTTGAATGGGCAAGCAAACAAACATATATAGCATTGGGAAATATGATGACAGCTGCGGCTCAAATTGGTATTGATTCTTGTCCAATCGAAGGTTTTGATAAAAAGCAGGTGACCTCTATTTTACAAGAGGAAGGGATCATCAAAGACAACGAATTCGGCGTATCCTGTATGGTCGCTTTTGGATATCGGCAAGATGATCCCAAACGTCCCAAAGCGAGACAAACTCTCGAGGAGATAGTTGAGTGGCGATAAACTTTAGATGATATTTCTCAATATCAGAAGACATGTTTTACTAATCGATGTCTTAAGAGGGGGTTGCTAAAGGCGACTCCTTTTTTTGTTTGGTGTCTCTACTGTAGAAATGCAGATGAAACAATATAAACTATGAGGATATTGATGTTTTTTCTGAATTTAGAAAGGCGTTTATGGTGGGGAATAAATATATTTATTTGAATAGTTGACAATAAAATTCTGATTAAGATTATCTTGAATCGCTTTTGTTAAAATAGAGTAGTAGGCATGAAAAGAGGTGTAAAAACATGATACTTTTACCCAACATAATGTTGCTTCCTGTCGTGATACTTGTCGCAATTGTTCTTTGTTTTATTGTATTTATTATCTTGTTACTGAGATTACCATATGAATGGAATTTTACCTCTTTAGCGAAAGTTGCAGATGTTACTGTAAAAATGAAACGAGTAAATGTTTTGTTTTGGTCAAAAGAATACCAAGAAATCACGTTAAAAACCGATGATGAGCGTATATTTCGTTTCAAAAGCCGTTATCCAGTATCTAATTACTATATAAAATCAGGGGATTCGTTTAAAGTGTACTACCATCCTAAAAATCCTAAATATTATAAAATATACAACAGTTCCGAATTAAAATTTATGATTGCCGGCGTTATTTTTTGTGGTAGTGTGTTTTTTCTTATGATTTATCTGATATGGAGTTATATAGCTTCCTTTCATTTTTAGGGTGGATGATGTTCTATTAAATGATTGGATAGTTAGTAATATGTAAAAAATCCAGCTAGGGTAAACCTGCTGGATTTTTGTTGGTATAAGGGAAGTTCTATAATCAATTCGGTTCGACGATAGGATCATTATTAAACATGATATCCTTCTCATTCCTATTCTTCAAAATTAAATAATTTATTCTATTTTATCTAACTCTCTAGATTAAAAGATCTGAAATGAAACCAGCTTTTTCTTACATTGTTTTTTGGCAATAGATAAATAATTTTGAAAATATAAACTAAAAACAAATACATACAACAAAAATCATCAATAATTGATAAATATATAATGTTTGTAAAAATTTAAACATTGTTTTAGAATGAATGCCATATGGGGGGAGGTGTTAGTATGAAAAAAGTTTCCATTAAAATCATGAAGATTATCAAACCAATTGCGTACTGGTATCAAGGAGGAAACTAATATTTTGGGGCAAGAAAGATTCTTTCTTGCCCTGTATAAATGGAGGGAATGACAACAATGATGAACCTTGAAGAGTATAATGATCCAATATTATATGATATTGAAAATCCTAAAATTCTAGAAATTCCACTTATAAAAGAATACAGTCATCCAAAATGTTCTATTCTTGATTTAGCTTGTGGTACAGGCAGGAGAGTCACTATTCCTCTTACAGAGCTTGGTTATCAGTTAGTAGGAGTAGATATACACGATGGAATGTTACTCCAGGCACGAAGTAAAGCGAAAAAATTAGGATTACAGATTAAGTGGATTCATGGAGATTGTACGAAATTAACATTAGATCAATCTTTTCCTTTAGTAATAATGGTTGGCACTTCATTTCAGCATTTTTTAACAAATGAAGCACAAGAATCGCTTTTTCAAAGTATTTCCCAAGTGCTTACTTCTAAAGGATATTTTATTTTTGATACAAGATTTGCTGCTGCGCCTGAACTGATACAAAGTTCACAACCAATTTACAAACGTACGCTTCAAAGCCATAACGGAAATGAATATGATCTTTACCACCAGTCCGTATATGATCCTTTATCGCAAATACAACACTATAATGTCTATCGTCGTTACAAAAAGGGGGAGGAAATGGTAAGTCGTATAAGTTTGAGATATACCTATCAACAAGAAATGGAAAGGCTTATGCGTTATACAGGTTTTTCTATTATTGAATGTTTTTCTTCTTGGGATAGACAGCCTCTTTATGCCAACAGTAAGAAAGTTGTCTATGTATGCAAAAAGAATGGATAATCAATGAATGGAGGTTTTTGGATGTGTAAGGAAAAAGAAGGGATTGTAAATATTATTTGTCCCAAACTCGCTTTAAAAAGTATCGAAAGTAATTTATTATGCGTTGACATATATCTACATATTATGAAACCATCACAAGTGACTAGAGAAACTGTTAAGTTTTTTCTACAAAGATTTGATTCGGAATTGTTTGATATCTATAAATCTACATTAACAGATTTATGGATTGAGGTTTCAGGTGAAATGTCTCTGATGGAAAAAACAAAATGGATTCAACCATTTCGATTTCCTCCAAAAGATCACTGTTTAAATGTTTCCGTAGATGCTGCCTATATGGTTAGTAAATTATTAGAAGAAGCTAATCAAGGGATTCAGTTGACAATTGAAAATGCCGAAGCACTAGATTCACTTTCAATTGAGTTTATCACAGTCTTGACTAGATGTTGTCCATGTAAGATTAACTTAATTTATTCTAATGTGGATTTAGCTGAAAGCATGTGTTCCTCTTTTAATAACAGCTTTGTAGAGGTGAATTATTATCATTCCTCTATTAAAGATGGTAAGGAGAAAGAGAATGATTGTTCCACTTATTCACTTAGCGAAAGATGTTCTCTTGAGAGTAATGAAAAAAAATATAACCAGCCAGAGTTTATTAACTACTTACGTGAAACCAACAATAGTGGGGAACTACTTAGTTCTCTTATAAAAGTAGCTGTAGACTACACGAATGGCGGTTTCTACTATTTTGCCAAAACATTTATTGATGAAGCATTGTCTCTCATACATGTTGCGTATCCAGAGGAGATTCAACATACATACCAACTTCTTCAATGTCAATATATTACCTTTGTCGTGCATTATCAAGGCGATATGGCATTAAGTACTGCCCATAAACAGCTAGAAATCGCTCATCTCCTAAATGACGAAAGTAAGATCATGAATTCTATTTACAATATTGCTATGGTTTATTTAAGGATAGTCCGAGATCCTGTAAATGCATTATCAATGCTGGATTCTTATAAGATGAAAAATACTAGTTCTAAAGAAAACAGAATATCAAAAGCTTTTTGCATGAATGCGAAAGCTTTTGCATTATTTCAGTTAGGCAGATTGGATGAAGCTAAATCTTTTATATTGAAAGCAAAACAAATTCTTGATCCCTATTCCGATGATCGTATTCGAATAGAACAAGCAACATTCCTTTATAATTATTCGCAAATTGAGTATTTCCAAGGAAATTATGAAAAAGCTCTATATTGGATAAGAAAAACCAAAGACTTCGAAAATGACTTTTTCCTTTTTAAGTTGGAGGAAGCAAATTACTTATCTGTTTTGGGAAAATACAAGGAAGCGCTAGATTGTTATTGTACTGCTCAAAAAATGACATCACCTAGCCCTGAACATTTAATTTCAAAAGCTCACACTGAGTATATGAATGAAGAGACAGGGAAGGCATTATCAACTTTAAGGGAATTAAGAATAAAGTTCCCCAATCGAGTAGAAGGGTACTTAGACTCTGCCATGATACTGATTGATTTCAATAAGGAATTTGATCAGGCTTTGGAATTACTTCGAAGAGCTTTAAAAAGGCACGAAAATAATTCATTCGTATGGTTTCGAATAGGAAATTTATATCAGGAATGGTCGAAATTGGATGAAGCTAAATATTACTACAAAAAGTCTCTTGAATTAAACAAAAATTTGGTAGAGTCTTGGATTAACTTATCCTGCATTTACTATGCGGAGTCAGATGTACAAAAAGCCCTTTCAGCAGTAAATAGGGCGTTGAGAATAGATCCAAACAATCAAGATGCAATGGAAAATAAGGAGTTTTTAATTCAACAAGGTAAAGTGGGAGAATGGCATGAAACAAATTGTTGAGAATGACATTGATTTTTTTATCCCGGATTCAGGTGAATTTCAGTATCCTGTTACCTATAGAAGAGATTTTTCCTACTTAGGTTATTTGGTGAGGGTTGAGTCTAATACTACTTTTATAGATAAGGTGATGGGATATTTTTTTGATGAAGTTAAAAGTGGATCAAACTATCAGGAAAAATTCTTTGTCCTTTCCATATTTGTTACGGAAAAATCTACACCTTTGCCAGTTCAACAAATACATAGAAAATATTGCAGTCAAAACAGGTATATTTGGCTCTCTGATAATACTGTAGGGATTAGCGAAGGTAGCAACAATAAAATAACTATATTCTTAACTCCAGAGGATTTGACGAACACTTACTGGTTTGTAAGGAGTTTTATGAGAGTCTTGTTAAATTACACCGTCTACAGACAAAGTGATTCTTATTGTTTTCATGCTTCTGCGGTAGAATTAGATGGTTCTGTGGTTATGTTATTAGGAAAAAGGGGAGCTGGTAAATCTACCTTGTCTCTTAATTGCATGAGAGCAGGTTTTCGATATGTGTCGGATGATTTAGTGTTACGTCACATAAATGACGATTTAACAGTATGGGGAGAGCCTTGGGTAACTTATATTAGATCAAACGAGATTCATATTTATCCCGATTTTAAACCAGATATTTATCCCAAAGACATGAGTAAAAAAGTACTAATCAATTTAAAAACATCGTTCCCCAATAAACTCCAATCAAATGGGTGTTTAGGTGCTGTAATTTTACTAGATAAAACAGAAAATCACACAGGTATCTATCCAATTGGCTACGAAGAAGTGATGGAATATGTTGATCCAGAACTTCATCTATTGAGACTTTCGGAAGAACAAGAGATAATAGATTTGATAAAAAAAGATGCAAAACATTTGTTTCAATCAGTACCAACATACAAGCTATTTACCAATTGTGATATTGATACAGCAGTTAGACATATTCGAATGATTGTAGAGAAGTAGCTTTTAGGGGAGTGATCCGTTTGAAAGGAAATATATCAGGGGAAGTTTTGGACGAGATACGAAAGCACTATGACATATTAGATATGGTGCAAGAGTATGTACAAGTCCAGAAATATGAAAACTACCATCTTGGACAATGTCCTTTTCATTCGGATAGGTCTACTTCGTTTGCAGTTTTGCAAGAAAAACAAATCTATCATTGTTTTGAGTGTGGCATGGGTGGGGACATGTTTACTTTTGTCATGGGAATCATGCAATTGACTTTTGAAGAGGCTGTAACCTATTTAGCCAATGAAGCAAATATTGCAGTACCCATCATGGATACTCCTTCCCATGATCTGGAAAAACAAGAAATTCAACAGATACGAGATGCATTAGATATAGCGGCAAAACTGTATCATCATGTATTGACAGCTACGATTTATGGTCAAAAAGGTTCTACATATGTGAAATCCAGAGGAATTTCGCCAGAAATGACCCAAAATTTCCAAATAGGTTATGCCCCAGATTCATTTGATTTTGCGAGGGATTTTTTGGGGAGGAGAGGATTCAGCTATTCTATTTTAGAAAAAGCGGGTCTACTTGCATTTAGCGAACGAAACGGCAACAAGAAATATTTTGATCGTTTTCGAGATCGGCTTATGATCCCAATACATGATGGCCAAGGTAGGGTAATCGGTTTTGGTGGGAGGTTAATTGGGGATAACGGACCTAAATACTTAAACAGCCCAGAAACACTTATTTTCCATAAACGGAAAAATTTATTTAACTTGCACCGTGCGAAGAATTCGATAAGAAAAGACAATTTGGTCATTCTGTTTGAAGGGACAACAGATGTTATTTCTGCTTATCAAGCTGGAATAGGCTCTGTTGTTGCTACACTTGGAACTGCTTTAACAGAAGAACAAACGAATTTGATTTCTCGCATTACGAAAAATGTTATTTTGTGTTATGATTCCGACTTTGCTGGACAGTCTGCTACACTTCGCGGTGCAGAGCTTTTGAAGAATCAAGGTTGCATTGTAAAAGTGGCACAAATGCCTAGTGGTTTTGATCCAGATGATTACATCCGTAAGTTTGGAAGTGATCCATTTCAACGGGACATCATTTCACAAGCAATGCCTCTATCCTTGTTTCAGCTTGAACAGCTAAAAAAAGCATATAATTTGCATGATGAAGATCAAAAAATGATGTACCTTGCCAAAGCCATAGATTTGATTAACACTCTCCCCAGAGTAAAGGAACAAGAACAATACCTCTATATGCTTTCCACAGAAACAAACATATCATTTTCCGCGATTAGAGAAGAGCTAAAGAAGCGTCCCATAAAAAGAAACAGAGCCAATCAACGGCCACCTGTTATGAAGGGGATGCTTTTTGGGTCTAAGTATATGTCCATTTCTGAAAGGTCAGAGATGCTATTAATCGCACATATGTTACAAAATAAAACGGTTGCCAGATGGGTAAAAGCACATATAGGAACAGAGTTCCAGACGGAGATTTACAGAGAAATAGCTCAATATCTGTATAATTACTACTCACGAGGTGAGGAAGCAAACATCGCAAAATTTATGTCATATTTACCTGTAGCAAAGCTTGTAAACAAAACGGCTGAGATAGGTATGTTAATCATTGAAGCAAGCATATCGGAAAATGTGCTCCAAAGTTATTTGCAAAATATCAAAACTGCTCCATTGCTAAAAGATATACAAGAAAAGGAGAAAATGATAAAAGAACTCTCTGATTCTGATCCTACCAAAGCTGCAAGATTGCTTAAGGAAGTGATAGAGCTTAGGAAGCAAGTTCAAGTTTAGGAGATAGATTTTTTGTGGGAATTTCTGTGAAATGTAAAAATCCAGCTAGGTAAATCAAAGCTGGATTTATGTAAGTAAAGTGATAAGTTTTTAAGGATCAACGGGGTCTCCTTCATAGGTATGTGTCATATTTTATATACCTCCTGATGTCCAATTGATATCAGTTTAACTTAACCTTTAGATACTTGTCCATATAGGTCTGTGCCATGCTCAAGTCTGTAGTTTGGTAGCAGCGGGACATCTTAGCATAGACATCAGGATCAATAATAGAGGCTTGTTGTTCAGCATTGGTTATAGCTTCTTTATAATACTTTAGGGCCTGTTTGAAATCATCAACTTTCATGCAGTAGTCTCCAAAAGTAACCAAAGCATGGTGATGTCGGACGCTATCTTCATTTCTTGTTCCTAAATCTACTGCTTTTTGTAGATTATTTTGTGCTTTTTCCATTTGTCCTAAGGACATATATAACGATCCTAACTGAGTATAAATTGATACAAATAAATGCTCTTTTTTAGTCTCTTTTTCTAATTGTAGAGCAAATAAAAGCCATTCTTCTGTTTCTTTATAATCTTTTTTTAACATACATATGTTACCTAATGATGTGATAAATTCTAAAGCGCGTTCCAGATTTTTATGTGATCTAGCTAACTCCATCCCTTCCAAGGCAAGCTGGTATGCTTCGTCATGAAATCCTTGTTTAGCTGTGATATTAGCTTGAATTTCCATCATATTTAGAACAATTTCATTACTTCGATACCACTGATCTTGTTCTTGTTGTAACATTTCTAGTATCTTCAAGGTTTCTTGATACCGTTGCATTTTTTCAAGGTATGATGCTTTATCACTTAATAAAGCATACTTAATAATCTTCCGTTCTCCATTAGTATTAAACACCTCTAGACCTTGATCCGTATACGATAATGCTTGTTCCAAATTGTGATGAAAATAAAAAGCGATTCGCCCCAATTCCTTATAACAAGCAGCACTAATATTGGAATAACGAAGGTCTGGGTATTTGATCACATCTTGCAAAGCTCGTGTAAAACGATCACTAGCCTTGACATAGTTTTGCTTATGATAATAACACCGTGCCTCCAAATAAAGATAAACCACATACAAAGGATGTTTCTCCTCTACGTTAACCTTCCTGAGTTCCCGATGTGCTTGTTCTGCTCCCAATAAATCAATCTTTTGTTCTATCCGCAGTAAGGTTTTTGCCCAGCCTTCTTCTACATCATTATCTAAGTTGACCATTTTTGGTAGCTGCTTAGGGTCGATATCGAGTAGTTCACAGTATTCGATAATTTTTTTCTCTGATACACCGGAAAATCCACGTTCGATGTTGCTCATACTGGAGGAAGAGAGATGGGCTGCCATGTTGGATAGATTACTCAATGACCAGCCTTTTTTAGAACGCTCCCTGCGTAAAACTCTTCCGATGCTTGTCCGATCGAGGTTCAACATTTTTCTATCTCCTCCAAAACCTACTTTTCATCCTTATTTGACAAGAAACTCCATTTATCCTTTATTTGTTTTTGGATATAAACAAATAAATCAAAAATTAAGAATGTAAAACAGGAATATGCAATAACTGAATATAATAATCAGTAAATATATAATATTTGTAAAATTAAATTATATATTTTAAAATAATATCAATCACAGTTGATGATAAGGGGAATCAGATTATGGGGTTAAACATTAAAGTTGAAGGAGAGAGCAAAGTGGTTCGGGACTTTATCACGTTCCTGAGGACAGATCAGCGTTATACCTTTTATGATGCTGCGAAGTATGTTTATTCTCCTGATAGAGATATGGTGGAGTTTGTGTTTGAAAAGGCGGATGGAGGTGTTAGGTTTGGAACAAACACAAATCTTCCAGTTAGGCAAAGAGATCGCTAGATTTTTGGTCACCTGTTGTGAAGGGGAGCAGTATGTATCGTTAGTCGAACAATTTCGGGCGGCTCGCTCGCGACAGGCATTGATCGATGTTTTCCATTCCTTTATCTATTATGGAGAAGCAATGGAGGTACAAGCCAATCGGCTGCGTGTAACTTCCGCGAAATGGCAGACAGTATGTCAATTTATTCGTCATGGAAAAATGGAGGAAGTACGGCACCTTCATGTTTCCATGATCTCTTGTATTGCGATGTTGGAGATGGAAAGAATTCGCAAGGCACAACAATATCTTACGAAATTATTAGGCGGTTTGGAGTAAGGAAGGGGGAGTTTCCATGCTGACGATGATACTAAAAGGAAAACAAGGTGATCTTAAAGGGTTTGTGACTCACTTAAAAACGCAAACCTTTATGACCATCGAAACAGAAGACTGGAAGGACAAAGAAGAGGTGGAATTTCAATTTACGACCAATATTTTTAAACCGACGATTCCTAAAGTTTGTTATGTGGTACTAGAGACAATGGATGGACAAGCGATACAAATTGAATTGCTTGGTCCTGTGGAGTCAAGGATTACCGATCATGTCACCCAAATAAAAGGATTTAGTTATGATGTTTTTGCGGCTCCAAATCCGAAAACCAAACAAGGAATACGATTAGAAACAAATGAATGCTAAATTTCATGAGAAAAGGATTTCAAAGAAGAGGTTCTTTTCTCATGAAAACTTAAATATAGCTTGAAACATGCTGATAGAAATGTCAATTCGGTCAGGTTCTTCAGATCTTTGGTAGATTTTTCTCTCTTTCCCTACTAATAAGATTACTATTACTCTGCTTTGTTCTCCATGGATCGATCCCTATAAGTATTTTGTCGACAAGCTGAAAGCAATCTATATGGAATGCTTTTTATCTCTATCATCATTTAATGATGTATGTGAGTGTATCAATAAGCAGTCTAATACTTTTTTGGTAAATGGCATAAAGTTATTGAGTATTATTCCACTTAAACAAACGGTTAATAAAGTTCCAACACCAATTGGTCCATGTAAAATCATTGCTATTATCAAGAATACGAGGTAAATGAGTGTTCTCGAAAAAAATATATTTGTTCTAGTTAATTCTTGTATGATTAATGTTAATCGATCAATTGGAATCGGTGCGAAATTTGTGTGTAAATATGTTGCAGTCCCTAATCCGATAATAACTAAGCCGATTCCAAAACAAATAACTTTGCTGTACCATAGTTCAGGTGTTATCAAGTTGTGCAATAAAAAAAGCCACATATCAATACCAATACCTGTTATGAATGCTGTTAACAACCCGAAAACTTCTGGTCTTTGTCTTTTTAAAAATGAATTACAGCATGTTACTATTAAAGCTATTATTATTTCCCAACTCCCCACAGTAAGCCCTACATTTATGGACAGTCCTACCAAAAGTGCATCAAAAGGTGAAGTTCCAAGGTTTGAATGTATAGTAAAAGAAATACCAAGGGTTAATATTAAAATTCCTAATACATAAAAAACATATTTCACTTTACTCGACCTCTTTCCCATTTTTTGTTTTAGATGCAGTGAAATTGTAAAATAAAGGAGAGAGATATGAAAATGACTACAAAAATAAAAAAGTGTACCCTTGAAGATTTACGCAAACTTCAAGAAATTAGTTATGACACATTCAATGAAACATTTAAGCATCAGAATTCACCTGAAAATATGAATGCTTATTTAGAAAAGGCATTTAACTTAAAACAATTAGAACAAGAAGTATCCAATATTTCTTCGAAATTCTTTTTTGTTTATTTTAATGATGAAGTTGCTGGATATTTAAAGGTCAATACCAAAAATGCTCAGTTTGAAGAAATGGGTGATGAATCACTTGAGATTGAGAGGATTTATATAAAGAGCACATTTCAAAAATGTGGGCTTGGAAAATATCTGTTGAATACAGCTATGGAAATTGCGAAGGAATGTAATAAAAAGAAAATCTGGCTGGGTGTATGGGAAAAGAATGAAAATGCTATTGCTTTTTATAAGAAAATGGGGTTTTTCCAAACCGGAACACAATCTTTTTATATGGGTGATGAAGAACAAATAGACTTTGTAATGACCAAAACACTCATATAATTTTGAAGGATAGGTTATTATGTATATTCTAAAATATTTAAGATCACAAATTTTGATGAAATTAGGGGTATTGCTCGGGTTGCATATGTCGGGTAGGTCAGGCACCTCTCCCCTCTAAGAACTGATCGTGCGAGTTTCCCTGCAATCAGCTCAAGCCTCTTCAGACGCCTTTGAAGGATGCGGCTTTTTAACAATAACTGTGAGGGGTATTGGCGCAATCCTCAAAAGGAGGGGCCCTGCCTACTCGACTACTCTAGATACAACCGGGAAACATACCTGTGGAAATACCAATGCGATTCCATGAATTGATGGTATTGATCGCCAAAATCAAGTCCATATACTCTTTTTCATCAAAGTGTTTTCTTACGTTCTCGTATATTTGGTCTGATACTCCTTCGATTGATATGTTTGTAACAGCTTCCGTTAATGCAAGGACAGCTTTCTCTTTGTCTGTGAACAATGGGGACTCATGCCAAATCGGAATATGAATAAGACGGTTCACAGCTTCTCCTCTGTCTAGAAAAGTTTTTGAATGGGAATCGACACAGTAAGAACAACCATTAATTTGAGATGCTCTTATCTTGATCATTTCGTATAATGTTCGGTCAATTCCTGTTTTTAATACCGTTTTCTCCATTTGTAACATCAGTTCAAATACTTTGGGATTCACTTCACGATGATTAAAGCGCAATTTCATGATACTTACCTCCTGTGGTTTAAAATAGATATTAAAGATAATATATATCTATAATAATCCCGTTATTGCACGAGGTCAACTGAAATGGATATGATTGTCATCCATAAGTAGGATATGCTATCGGGTAAAGTATATTAGTTATGATATTTTTTGTGACTCCAAATAGGAAGAACATACTTGGATACATCTCATTTGAGAGCTAAATGTAACGCCAAAACTATCCTACTAGCAATAAGGATGGTTTTGGCGTTCGTAGATTTTTGTTAATTGTTTTCTATTTTTCATTAAAATAATAAGGATTATGGTCTTCCTGCTTCAATCAATTTCTCTGCAATTTGTTCAGGATCAGTGTGAACGGTTGTAAAGTGATCACCGGTTCCTTCAATATAACGGTATAAACCAAGATGGCTGGATTGTACTGGATGCCAACCGTAACCTGGTATTTGTGGAATAGCGGTATCTTCAGTTAGATTCAAATAGCTTTTAGGAATTTGTAAACTGTAAAACTTTTTGAGGTCCAACTTTTGAAACAAGGGACTCGCTGGTTCTGGGGAAATTTTGCTGTACAATGCTTTAGCTTCTTTACGACTAGCTGTATTTGCAAAAGCGTCACGGAACAGTGGGAATGGCAGCATAATTGTTCCGTTACCAGAAGATTCAAGAAGCTGACTAAACGTTGTTTGTATTGGTGGTGGAAGCTGGTCATATAGGCTTTCTCCGTCTTTTGGAACAATAGCATTAAAGAATACCAGTCGGTTAATGCGGTCAGGGACTTGTTCGGTCACTTTGGCGATTACAGTGCCGCCAAAACTATGACCAACCAGTATTATATTTTTCAAATCTTTCTTCTTTATATAGTCCACAACGGATTTCGTAATTTGTTCATGAGTAACGTTTTTCATGTTTTTCATAGAGCCGTGACCTGCATATTCAGGGACATAAACTTTGTGGCCTTGTTTGCGAAGTTTGGAGGCTACTTCTTTAAAATAACTCGTGTCCGCCCATGAACCGTGAACGAGTACAAATGTAAGCTTGTCTTTTTTACCATGAGCAGTTATAGCAGATTTTGCATCATCTGCTTTAACTTCTATTAAATAAGAATTAAGTAAAGTAGTTATCGCTAGTACAATTGCTACTAATCCAAACATCGAATATTTCCTGTATTTTTTTATTATCATTTCCTCCTTGTGTTTTTAATTAGATGCAGAGCTAAGGTCTATTTGCTTTAACAAATAAACTGTAGATTTCTATGAAAAGTACCATCATTTCATTCAGTATCCTGATAACAGGGACCTAGCTTAGTGGAATACTTGATGAATAGAAATAGTATGATCTTTATTTGTATACTATTATGCATGATCGGTTTTTATGTATTTCCATGAACTTGTATTCCGAGTGTGGACTTTTTTGGATAATTCTCAGCTAATATTTTTATCCTTGCTGGTATTATAAGAGGAGTATCAGAAAATCCTAAGTAGAGTTGTGAATTTGATCCAGTATAATGAGAAACGCTATCGTATAGCAGAGTGCCAGGCAAAAATGATAGAATAATATGATACATGTTTTGGAGGTGTTTGTTTTGATCAATGAGGGTGATATTGCCCCAGACTTTACATTGCTCTCCAGTAATGGAACGGAGTCTTCCCTTTCCGATTTTCGAGGGGAAAATGTAGTTTTGTATTTCTATCCAAAGGACAACACACCAGGATGCACCACTGAAGCGTGTGATTTTCGCGATGCCTATGACAAATTTGCGAATTTGAATGCTGTTATTATAGGTGTGAGTAGAGATTCAACCACATCCCATCGCAAATTTGTCGATAAATATGATCTGCCATTTCTACTGCTTAGCGACACAGAAGAGACTGTCTGCAAACAATATGACGTCTTAAAAGAAAAAAAGATGTTTGGTAAAACTGGAATAGGAATTGAACGATCAAGCTTTATCATTGATAAAGCGGGGCAAGTAGTTAAGATTTATCGAAAAGTGAAAGTTAAAGATCATGTAGAAGAGGCACTTTCTTTTATCAAAGAAAACCTTAGCTAGATAAGAAGGAGAGGAAGAGAACGGATGGGGAGCCATACTGAACCCATTATGACGGAATATTACAATTTCTATGCCAATAATCCGACAGATATGGATCAAGATATTCATTATTATGTAGAACTAGCAAAACAAACGGGTGGTCCTGTAATCGAGTTAGGTTGTGGCACAGGTAGAATGAGTATCGCTATTGCCAAAGAAGGAATAGAAGTAATTGGTGTTGATTTTAGTACTGAGAAATTAGCGATCGCAAAGCAGAAAGCTGACGATCTTGGTTTATCCCATCGAATTAAATGGGTGGAAGCGAGCATCACAAATTTTCAGGTTCCAGGTGAGACATTTCCTTTGATTATTATGCCTGACCGATCTTTTTTGCAATTGATCAACATTCGCGACCAACTTAGCACATTAAAATCGATTCGCCGTCATTTGGAAGAGGGTGGATTGTTTGCGTTCCATGCTTTTGTTCCCCATATGCGAAAGCTGATCGATATGGAAGGAAAGTATACGTTTAGAGGCAGCTTTCCAAGCGGTAATGATGAAATGGAAGTCTATGATTTTACAGAACTAGATACTTTTAATCAGATTGCCAATATAACAAGATATATGGAACGTTTTAATGCACGTGGGAAATCGGTCAGTCGAACAAAATCCAAAATCCGTCTTCGCTATATTTTTCCAGCTGAGTTAAGTCATTTGCTGGCTGTATGTGGCTTTAAGATAGAAAATCGATATGGTTCTTTTTATCGTGCACCATTTGATGCAAATAGCGAGGAATTAATTGTAGAGGCAGTTAAGTTAGCTAGGAGGTAGGGAGATGCGGGTTTCAGCAAAAAAAATTCTCGATATATTAGCAGATATGTACCCAGATGCGCATTGTGAACTCGAATTTGAAACACCATTTCAGTTGCTTATTGCTACCATCCTCTCTGCTCAATCTACTGATGTACAAGTGAATAAAGTGACCAAAGGTCTGTTTAAGAGATATCCTACGGCTGAAGCGATGCTTCAATTAACAGAAGATGAATTGGCGAATGAAATTCGGATGTTAGGTTTGTTCCGCAATAAGAGTAAAAATATCTACCAGACTTGTCGTATTTTGGTAGAAGAATATAATGGTCAAGTTCCAATGGAACGAGATGCATTGGAGAAGTTACCAGGAGTTGGAAGGAAGACAGCGAGTGTTGTTTTGAGCAATGCATTTGGTATACCAGCTCTTGCAGTCGATACACATGTACAGAGGGTGTCTAACCGCCTAGCTTTAGTAAAAAGTGAGACTCCTGTAGAAACGGAAAAACAACTGACAAAAAAGATACCAAAGAAAAAATGGCTAGATACACATCACCAATTAATTTGGCATGGCAGGAGACTGTGCATGGCACGAAAGCCGAAATGTTCCATGTGTGACCTGCTTCCGTATTGCAAATATGGGCAAGCTAACATTGACAAGATTATAAGTAAGTAGTTATTCTTAAGTTAGAATTATTTTCGTAAATGAGGTGAAACAAATGGCTAACGGCCGCTTGATGGAGGCAGTGGAAACTTTAAAAGTACAGGGAGTTCGCATGACCCCTCAAAGGCATGCCATTTTAAATTATTTATTGTCCAGTATTCAACATCCAACGGCAGATGAAATATATAAATCTTTATCTGATAACTTCCCCAATATGAGTGTTGCCACTGTGTACAATAATTTAAGATTGTTTCGTGAAGCTGGTTTGGTCAGAGAGCTGACATATGGGGATGCTTCTAGTAGATTCGATGCGAATATGAATGACCATTATCATGTCATTTGTCATCACTGTGGTCATATTACGGACTTTGACTATCCTGTCTTATCGGAAGTAGAAAAGTCTGCTAGTGAGATGACGGGATATGAAGTAAATACACATCGTCTTGAAATTTATGGGACATGTCCAAACTGTCAAAAATCATTACACGAAAAAAAAGAAGAGCGCATGTCCTAAGACAGTGGCTCTTCTTTTTTTGTTTCAGGTGCATCTTTTGGATCAACCGATAAAATTGCTTTGCAATGCATACATTGATCTCTCTTACCAAGAACTTTTGTATCTTTTCCACATTCCGGACAGGTGACTCTAAGAGACTGCGTAGACAATATGCCAACCCAAAAGTAAATCCCCACACTCCCTAGAACGAAAATCATTCCAAAAGCAATGAACAATGCCATCCAACTCGGAACTAGAAAGCCAATATACATAACACCTACTCCAATGAAAATAAGGAGTAGGGCAAAAGTACGTATTTTATTTAGTTTGCCTGATAGTAGCACAGGAAGAGCCTCCCCTCCAAGGCCTTATTGTATCACAGGTAAAAATAGTACAGAAAGATAAGGTGATTTTTTCTTTTTTGTTGTATACTGAGAATAGTTCTCAACGAAAGGTTTTATGGTGAAACACGCTAAGCACAGGAAAAGTTCTCATGGGAAGCACCGAAAGCAGCCTCCTTATAAAGAAGTGCTAAAGAAGACGAAGTGGTCCTTTTGTACCAATATTTCTACGGTCTTGGGCGACTTCATCAACATGGCGTTCCTTTCCTATCTGGGTACAGCGGCCATCTCGGGTGTTGCAGCCACTGCTATTATTTCCTTTTTCTACGTAAGTGTAGACAAAAATGGCATGAAGCAAGCGACTGGTCGATATGTTGGACTATCTACCAGTGAGAAGCTAGAAAATCTGCCACCTAGTCTCCAGCGGGTGAAAGAGGAAGCAAAAGAGAAGAGGGATCTGGTACTAGTACAGTATATTACCTATAACTCTTTCTTCTCTAGTCTGTTTTTGGGTTTGCTAGTTGGAGGACTGGCCATTGCATTTCCAAGAGAAATTCTGGAAATTAGTGGAGCTGAACATACTGTTGCAGTGCATGGGGCGCCATATTTCCAAATTATCATGGGATGTGTCGTTTTCAGTTCCATTGCAAGCTGTCTATCTAGTACACTCAATAGTCAAAAAGAAACAAAGAGTGTGATGATTGCAGCAACCTGCAGTTTTATTACACAAGTTTCGCTTGGATTCCTAGCGGTCAAAGTGCTGGATTTGGGGCTCAAGGGCGTGGCTTGTGCAAATGTAGTTGCGAGTGTGGTACAAGCTGTTATCCTCGTGTACATGCTCTACCATAAAGGATTTTCCAACCTTCTCGTCAAACTACGCCCTGATTGGCGTTTTCAGTGGGATACATGCAAAGAAGCGTGGCCTTACATTTTTGAGAAGCTGAGTTTTCAAGCATGTATTGCATACTTCTGGCACTGTCTTCAGGGGCATGATTTGGAAGTCTTGGCTTCCCAGCGAGTGGCAAATCAGATCACCCTTGTTCCCTTGGCTTTGATTACTGGAGCTTATCCTTTGATCACTGCCTATGTTTCGCAATACCATGGGGACGAAGCGTACAAATCGATTCGATCTTTCACCTCCATGATGCTTTTTGTAGGAACCTTTAGCTGTTTTGTACTGCTGATGGGAACCTACCTTATTGGTCCATGGGTGACAAGTCAGTTCTTTACGAACGATGAGAGCCTGTTGAAGTTGACTCAAATGTGGCTCTTGTTCCTCGTGTTTACCCATAGTTCTAATACAGCATTTCAAATCATGACGTACTCTCTGAAAGCTGCGGGATCGAATAAGATCACTTTGATCGGCAGCCTAGTGAGTAATGGTGCTTGGGGTGCAGCCCTGTATTTGTGGGGATCGACTGGGGACTGGATGGTGGTTTCCTCTCTGCAAGTAGTAGCATCATTGCTGAAATTCACCATTTTGGGTTGGTATTTTTACACTCAAAGGTGGATTCCAAAGCAAAAACCACAGAAAGAACCAGAGGAAGAGCTGGTTGTAAAGCCAGTTCTGTCGACGTTTACTAACTAAAAAATAAAAAGAGAAAAGTGAGCCAAGCACCCCATCTATTTCATATAGGCGGGGTGCAGAACATTTGAAAGGGATAAATCGGATAGAATTAGGAAAAACTTTTTTAAAAAAAGTGTTGACTATTTAAGTCTGTCCATGCTATATTATTTCTTGTCGCCGCGACAGA
>NZ_JCAJZS010000011.1:0-28643 GCF_059510375.1 Shimazuella sp. NTD250
CTTTTTTTAATCTTTTTTCCTCTAAGCCAAAAGAACCTAGCATTACATGTATAAATTAAAGCAGTACAAATACGATTTCTTCTATATATAAATTATTATCTTGTATTCATTAATTATTATTATTGATAAAATGTTCATAGTGGAGAGAACCTACCACTTTTGGGAATGCAGCCAAGTGATTTATCCTAAGGTCTTATACTAATTGATAGGAACAACCCTAAAAATTATTTATTGTACTTCTTACTAGGAAGGGTCACTTTTATCTTTATTTTCCAAACTATCTCTATCCTCAAAAATAGGTACAACCCATTCTTTGGTTATAGATTTTTTTGTTTTTATTTATTATTATATCGATTATAGTTAACAAAAATTTCACGTAACTATTTTATTTCCGAAATACAGAAAGGGGCGATTGTTACATATCCATCTGTTTACTTGAAAGTTAACAACATTAGGAGGTACGCAAATGAAAAGAGTTTTCTCATTAGGGTTATCACTCAGTCTTCTTTCTATTAGCGTTATCGGTTGTAGCAATAATTCCAGTGGAAATGTAATAAAAATAGCAACACAGACGCCTCTTTCCGGCAACCAAGCCACTGTAGGCGAAGCAATTAAAAACGGTGCTCAGTTAGCAATCGACGATCATGTAGAAGCATTAAAAAAATTAGGGTTTAATTTAGAATTAGCACCTTACGATGATCAAGCCGATCCTAAAAAAGGCGTTGCAAATGCACAACAAATCGGTGCAGATCAATCGATTTTAGGAGTAGTCGGTCACTATAATTCAGGGGTAGCCATCCCTTCCTCTACTACCTATCAAAAAAATCAATTAGCAATGGTATCTCCTGCAAATACTGCTGTAGAGCTAACTGAAAGCGGTAACAAATCAGTGCATAGGATTGTAGCACGAGATGATGTCCAAGGATCTGCAGATGCAAACTATGCCACGAACAAATTACATGCAAAAACCATTTTTATCATCCAAGATAAAACAGCATATGGACAAGGAATTACGAGTAACTTCCAAAAACAAGCTGAGAAAAATGGAGCAAAAATTGCTGGCAATGAAGGTATTACTGTTGGAGAAAAAGACTTTAGCGGGGTATTAAATCAAGTTGCTGCGGCAAAACCGGACTTTATTTTCTATGGTGGTATTTATTCTGAATTCGGAATACTCGTCAAACAAGCACGAGAAAAAGGAATTACTGCTCCTATGATGGGTGGAGACGGAGTAGATTCGTCTGATATGTATAAAATAGCAGGAGATGCCATTAAAGATGTTTATTATAGTACAACTGCTGCCGATGTTAGTAATACAGCTGAAGGGAAAAAGTGGGCAGACCGATACAAAGCAAAATTTAATAAAGCTCCTCAATCATATGCCTATTATGGATATGACGCTATGAATGTACTACTCCAAGGGTTAGAAGATGCAATTAAGAAAAATGGTAACAAAAAGCCTACACGTCAACAAGTTTTAGACGCTGTTCACGTGATCAAGGATTATCAAGGAATCGCTACCAAAGTATCTTTCGATACAAAAGGCGATAATGATTTCGCTAAAATCTTTATTCATAAATTTGAAAACAATCAATATCCAGGTCCTCTAGTTGGAGAAGAAGGAAAATAACAGCATATTCCAAAGAGGTGAAGGAAAACGCTTCACCTCTTTCCCAAACTATAAAGAAAGGAAGAGTTTTCTTCATGAGTCATATCTTCTCTGCTCTTCCCCAAGTATTAGTAGATGGTCTAACACTCGGTGCTGTCTATGCTGTAGTAGCATTAGGTTATACCATGGTATACGGCATATTGGAACTCATTAACTTCGCTCATGGCGAAGTATTTATGACTGGAGCATTTATCGGAACAGGTCTCTTGTTATCTATGGGGGCATTTGGTGCAGCTTTGCCTGCCTGGATCACTCTTATACTCATCTTAATCATAACAGCTCTCCTCACTGGTCTCTTAGGAATGGGCATCGAAAAGCTGGCGTATCGACCACTGAGAAAAGCACCGAAACTGATTCCTTTGATTTCAGCAATCGGTATTTCCTTTATATTGCAAGACTTAGTTCGTTTCCTAGCTGAATGGAAAACTGGTAACTATATCATAACAGGCACTACCTTATTTGAAGGGAAATTAACCATCCCCTTTTCCTCAATCGTTGGAACATTTCAAAATGCAACGATTAAAACAAACACGCTTATTCTCATAGGCATTACCATTGTTATCATGATTATGCTCGATATATTTGTCAACCGCACCAAATGGGGTACAGCCATGCGTGCTGTAGCACAAGATCAAGAAACAGCATCGCTTATGTCCATTAACGTGAACAAAGTAATCAGTCTCACCTTCTTTATCGGTTCTGCAATTGGCGGCGCTACTGGGTTTTTATTTGCTCAACAATATGCGACGATTGATCCTTACATCGGATTTATACTTGGGCTTAAAGCATTTACTGCAGCTGTCCTTGGGGGAATTGGAAACATTCGTGGAGCAATGTTTGGCGGCTTACTTTTGGGTGTATTAGAAGTTTTTGCTTCTGCCAATCTAAGTACACTGACTGGCGGCGTATTTGGCTCGGAATACAAAGATGTTTTTGCTTTCGCTATTTTAATTTTGGTCCTTATTTTTAAACCAGAAGGCTTATTTGGAAAATCTGCCAAGGAGAAGGTGTAGGTGATCAGGATGAACAAAGGCTTAGATATGCTGCAAAATAACCGAAGACTACAATTTATCTTATTGTTACTGTTTATCCTAATAAGTAGCGCCAGTGTTTACTTCTTGGAAAGATCAGTCACTGCATTTCTCCTGTTGTTAGGCTCTTTATTACTTCTTCACTATACTCATCTGTCCAAACCAATAAAATGGAGCATCGCTCTCATACTACTAGTAGTCATTATTCCACTAGCAACCTCTGGTGGAACTTCACAACAAGACTACATGGAAGTAGCTGTCCAAACGGGGATTTATATCGCGATGGCACTAGGACTAAATATAGTAGTTGGCTTTGCAGGTCTTTTAGACCTTGGATTTGTCGCATTCTTCGCTATTGGCTCCTATACGTATGGAATATTTGCCTCCCCACAGGCAGCTGCACTGTTTCATAGTGATATTTTCCCCTTAGGTGGAGTTTGGTTTTGGCCGTTTATTATTATAGGAGGGTTAATAGCTGCTCTATTTGGCATATTATTAGGAATTCCTGTCCTGCGAGTAAAAGGTGACTATCTGGCTATTGTTACGCTAGGATTCGGAGAAATCATCCGTATTGTTTTTAACAATTTGGACAAACCGATAAATATTACTAACGGTGCACAAGGTCTTTCCCAGATTCAACAACCTGAAATTTTTGGATTTACCTTTAGTCTTGCCAGTCAGTTTTATTATATCGTCATTGCAATATTACTGATCGTGATAGTAGGAGTTCAGAGACTAGAGAATTCAAAGCTAGGTCGCTCTTGGAAAGCTATCCGAGAAGATGAAATTGCTGCCCAAGCAATGGGCATCCCCTTGGTTAAGACAAAATTGTGGGCTTTTGCGTTAGGGGCATCCTTTTCAGGAATGATGGGGGTGGTTTTTTCTGCCAAAAATATGTTTGTCGATCCCTCCAGCTTCACTCTCATCGAATCCATCACTATTCTTGTAATGGTTATTCTCGGCGGTATGGGAAGTATACCTGGCGTCATTCTAGGAGCTGCTGTTATTTCTGTACTAAACCTGCAAATATTAACAGAAGTAACCAATTTCTTAACACAGACGATCAGTATATCTGAAACATTATCTCCGACAAAAATGCAGCGTCTTATCTTTGGGATTATCCTTGTCTTAATAGCCGTTTATCGCCCAAAAGGGTTGATTACTGCCAAAACCAAGCAGTTTGATCCAGAGGAGCTAGCAGATCAAACCATTCCAGACAAATAAGGGAGAGAATATGGATGACCGCATTGGAGCTAAAAGGGGTAACCAAACAATTTGGGGGATTAACTGCTGTAAACAAAATAGACTTGTCTATCAAAGATAATTCCATTACTGCCATTATCGGACCAAATGGAGCTGGAAAAACGACTTTGTTTAACCTCATTACTGGTATCTATAAACCAGATTCGGGAAGTATTGCGATGAATGGAACATCCCTTATAAACCGAAAACCCAACCAAATAGCCAACTTAGGAATTGCTCGAACCTTTCAGAATATACGTCTATTTAAAGAAATGACTGCACTGGAGAATGTATTGATCGGTATGCATTCCCACCTCACTTCTGGTTTACTCGGCACCTTATTTCAATTTAAACATGTTCGCTTTGAGGAAAAGAAAGCAGCAATAGATGCTTATAAATTATTGCAGATAGTTCATCTTTCGGAAAAATGCAATGAACAGGCTAAAAATCTATCTTATGGAGAACAAAGGAGATTAGAAATTGCCCGAGCCCTTGCTACTAGACCACACATCCTATTTCTCGATGAACCAGCAGCTGGGATGAATCCAAGGGAAACAAAAACACTAACTGAACTTATCACTCGCATCAGAGAGGAATTCAACCTTACGATTATTCTCATTGAGCACGATATGAAGCTTGTAATGAATATTTCCGAGGAAATAATCGTGCTCGATTATGGTCAAAAAATTGCATCTGGAAATCCAGAAGAAATACGATCTAATCCAAGGGTAATAGAAGCCTATCTAGGAAAAGGAGCTGTTTCTTGATGTCAGATCGCTTGCTTCTACAAATGCAACAAGTATCAGCTTACTATGATCAGATCCAAGCATTAGATGCTATTTCACTCGAAGTAAATGTTGGTGAAATCGTTACTTTGGTAGGATCCAATGGTGCTGGAAAATCCACAACCTTAAAAGCGATTTGTGGTCAGGTAAAAACAACTGGAACTATCTCATTTCTCGGAAAAGATATAACGAAACTCCCTCCTCATCAAACTGCTAAACTAGGCATCGCACATGTACCAGAAGGTCGCCGGATATTCCCTAGGTTAACAGTCAAAGAAAATCTAGAAATGGGTGCTTTTCAACTAAAAAACAAAAAAGAGATAGAAGAACAGATGGAAATCGTTTTTCAGTATTTTCCAAGGGTAAAAGAAAGGCTCCATCAAAAAGGAGGAACCATGAGTGGAGGAGAGCAGCAAATGTTAGCAATCGGCAGGGCACTCATGAGTAAACCTAGCATTTTGCTCCTAGATGAACCTTCCATGGGACTAGCACCGATCATTGTGGAGCAGATATTTGAGATCATCCAAGAATTAAATCAGACAGGAATGACCATTTTATTGGTCGAACAAAATGCGTATCAAGCACTTTCCATCGCACACAGGGGTTATGTAATCCAAACAGGGAAAATCATCCTAGCAGATCAAGCAAAATCATTATTAGAAAATAAACAAATAACGGAAGCTTATCTTGCTTAAAATATAAAAGAAGACCCTTTTATAAGGTCTTCTTTTTCTATTCCATCGGCATACTTGTCCTTCTTCTTTTCGAACCACCATGACGAACAGAACGTGATGGCAGTTCGGAAGTAGAAGAAGGAGCTTTTGGTGGGACATTGGAAAATGGTTGTATATGCGGACTCATTTGTGGAATCACTTGTGGATTCATTTTCTGATTTACTTGCGAACTCATCTGCTGGAGTGGATTTGGTACTGGGTTTGTACCCATTGCCGGAAACATTTGTTGCATCATTGGCATCATCTCATGCAACTTTGATACCGTTTGCACAAACTCTCGATACTCCTTGTACTGGGAGAGTACTTTTTTGATAAAGTCAGAACACGAATCATCATGTTCACTACACCACTCATAAACTTCACGCTCCATTTGATCATTTAGATTAAAGGTAAGCGTCACATTGCGTTTACGAGTTGAAAGCAACTCCCTTGTATCTCGTTCGCTCATTTATTTTACCACCCTTCTGGGACCCACTCGAGAGCAGAAGCGTGAAGCATACCTAAACAATCACTGTACAAAGGATTTGGAGCAACTTGTACATTTGGGAAAAACTTACGAATCTCTGGCAATAATAGCTCAGCAGCTCCACCAGACACATAAAACATTTTTTCTCTCACATCACCGTATTCATCTTCATATGGCAAATCCCAATGATATCCACCAACTTCTGAAAAAATAGCTTTTGCAATTGCTTCAGAACGTTTATCTTTGGAGAAATTACGGAATTTTTCCCAAGAAATATTCGATGAAGAACCAGATTGATTATGCACATAACGACCGTTATGATCATAAGTAGCAAAGTTAGATTTCTCAGAACCAATAGCCATAATATGAACTACTTTGTCCTCTGTGTCTTCTTCAGGAGTTACATAGTAAGTAGCTCCACCTTCTACCCCAACTAAAACATCAAGAACATGAATTCTTCTCTCTACACCATTAACAGTTACAAAATGCTCTCCGACAAGCATTTGTTTTAATTTTTTTGCATCTGAACGGTGATTTTCAATTGGTACAACAGTACCTAGTTTTACATTACCTGCCACACCTAAGCGATGTAACATAGTCAAAGTAAAAATGATGTTTTGTTCATGTGCCTTAGAATCTTGCTTTGCTTTTTTTGCATGATTACCGGCTCTGCGAGCTAAATCGCCTACAAAATAAGTGCCTTTTTCCCCATTTCTCCCAATTTGAACAATCATATCATCATCTGAATTCGCATGAAAATCCAAGTCTACATATTCACCGATATAACTAAAAAAATCATCCGTGTGCACATGCTTTCCTTGAATAAGTGCTCCTTTTACTTTATGCCGACCATTATCTGTTACTGCAATGGCAAATTCATTCTTTCCATCAAAATAACTCATGCTGTCACTCCTTATGTATATTCCTAATGAACATGATAAGCCATTAACAGATGTTTTGCTATATTTCTGTGTAATTAGACCAAAGAATCTTTGTATCATCCCATTAATTTCATATAATTTCCATAAACTTATCTACTTAAAAATATTAGCATGATCCTTTATCGAGATCTGACCATATTATTTCCCGCCTTGTACATTGTGAAGATTACCCATTGCCAAAAATGCTTTTGGGTCAACACGTTGAACAATTTCGTTTAATTTTGGTTCTTCGGAATGTTGAATTACACAAAATATTACCTTTTTCCCTTCTCCTGTATATGCTCCTTCTCCATGAAGATAGGTAACACCCTTTCCCATTTCCTTTAATAGCGCGTCCCCAAGCTGGGTATGTTGATCACTAATAATCCAAATCGATTTTGATGGTTCTTGTTTGTATTGATCGGCATGTTTCTTTATCTTTGCTACTTCTTCATCGCTAAGTTCCTGTGCATTTACTAAAGCATCCACTATCTCTTGATGTTGATGATCAGCTACTTCGCTACTAATTAAAGAGTTTTGTTCTAATCTAGATACAACATCGTATTCTGCATATAAACTTCTACGCTTCGCTTTTATTTGTTGTTCTATCTGTAAAGATGGATTTTCTTGATACAACTCTTCCATTTTCCTTTGGACTTGGTCTATTTTAAATGCATATTCTTGTTGCAAAAGATCATACAAAACTGGGGATAAAGCTGCCTGATCTCTCATTACAGCCAATTCTTTTTGTCCTGTACGATATCGCTGCATATAACTCAAGTACTCCTCATATTGATCTACACCCTTTTTCGATACAAGCGTATCCATCCAAATTGCAAATTTTTTCATCGTAAGTCCTTGTACAAGCAATGAAAATAAAACAACACTAAATGCTAAAACAATAATATCTTCTCTTCCTGAAAATGGAAGAGGGAGGCTTAATGCTAAGGCAATAGAGAGAGCTCCCCGCAAACCACCCCAATTCATTGTATGTCTCCATTTCATAGGAACATTTTTGTTTCCCCATAACGATAAATAAACGGAAATCGCTCTTGCGATAAGTACAATCACGATAGCAATCAAAATAGGAACCCACCGGTCTGCAAAGTTTATTCGATTAATCTCTATTCCTATCATCAAAAATACAACCGAATTAGCAATGAGCGCGAGCGTATCCCAAAAGTTGCGGATATTTAACTTAGTAGTAGGTGTCATTTGTTTTGCGCCATAATTTCCAAGGACAAGTCCAGCTACCACTACTGCAATCACACCTGATACATGTAAAAATTCGGCTGCTAAATATGCACTGTAGAAAAGTACAAGTGACATGAGGATTTCCAATGCGAAGTCATCAAAATAACGAGAGACGTTGGAGAATAAATAACCTAAAATAGCTCCTACTGTAATTCCACCAATACTTACGAGTAAAAAATCTATTATTCCGAGTCCAAAACCTTTCCATCCTTCATTTACATACAATAATAAACTTGTACTTGAAATTTGAAACAAAACAACTGCTACACCATCATTCGCCAAACTCTCTCCTTCTAAAATGATGGCAAGCCTGTCATTCACTCCTACTTTTTTAAAGATAGATAAAACGCTCACTGGATCTGTTGCAGCCATCAAAGAGGCAAAGGTAAAGGCTACGACGATTGGCAAAGACAAAAATTTCATCGATAAAAAACCAACCGTAACAAATGAAAGCAATGTACCAATTATTGCTAACGAAATAATACTGCGCTGATTTTCTTTTAATTGTTGTATAGATAATTTCAACGTAGCTTCCCCAAGTAAAGCAGGGAGAAAAATAGAAATAATAATAAAATGGAATACTTCATCCTCTACAACAAACGACTTTAACTCTTCTAATCCAGGAATAGGAAGTAAACCAACAATCGTCCCTACTACAACTAATGCAATTGGATATGCAATACCAAACTTCTTCGCAATCGCTGTTACACCTGTCGCAATAGCAAGAAGTAAAATTGATAGTTCCATATAAAGCTGCATAAATAACCCCTTTCATTCTCTTCCTCTTTTTAGGTTATCCAAAAATAGAGAGAGGAGCCCCATGATGACAGGCTCCTCCGAAAAAGCGAATATATATGTTGTTAAAATTATGATACCACATGGCATTTATTTTTTGCACAAATTTAAGACTATAGGACAACAATACAGTTTATCACCACATCTATATATTATATTCTTTCTTTTACGAACGCTTTTCTGGAAAACCATCTATTTAACAGTCCTATTTGCGATAGCGAATAAATAAGAATGGCTATCCAGATAAATCCAAAGCTAACGAAATTCACTTTGGTAAAATGCTCATGAAAAAAGAATATGCCTAAAACCAAGGAAATGGTAGGAGCTAAGTATTGAATAAATCCTAGAGTCGATAAAGAAACACGTTTTGCCCCTTGTGCAAACCAAAGCAGTGGAAGAGCAGTTATTACACCTGTACCGATTAATAAGAGCACATTCGAAACAGGGAGTTGAACTATCGAACCTGTCCCCTTTGCTTCTACGTATAGGATATAGCCCAAAGCAAACGGAACTAACATCATAGTTTCGAGTACAAGTGAAATCATCGCTTCCACTTGAATTAATTTTTTTGATAACCCATAAAATGCAAAAGTAATAGACAAAGATAATGCAATCCATGGGAACTGTCCAAACTCGACAGTTTGGATCAAAACTCCGATTAATGCAAAAGACAACGCAACCCATTGCCATGAATTTAATCGTTCTCGTAAAAAAAGCATTCCAAATACAATGCTGATAAGAGGGTTCGTATAGTATCCAAGACTCGCCTCTATAACATGACCATTATTTACTGCCCAAATATAGATATACCAATTTGCACTGATAAATAAAGAACACCCAAAAATAGCAAGGATTACTTTCCAAGTCTGAAAAACTTTTATAACATCCATCCACTTTTTTTGTACTATTATGAGAAGAACTACAAATAAAAAGGACCAAAAAATACGATGAGCTAAAATTTCTAAAGCAGAGACCTTATTCATATAATGCCAATAAAGTGGCAAAATCCCCCACATAAAAAATGCCGAAACAGCATACCAAATACCCCTGTTATTTTCTGTTCCCATAATAAGCCTCTTCCTAAGCTTAAATTATAAAATTCATTTAACACCTACATCATTATAGTAGTAATTTTTATAAATGTATAGCGTTACAACATACTAGGGAACAGAACTATTATCAAACAGAGTTACATCGAACAATTGGGGGAGATTATGAATTACTTCACCCAGACTAACGGGAAAAACCAAAATACCCTAAGGAAATGACTGAGAGTTATTTTGGTTTCTATAGTTTATTTAGATAGATACTTATTTGACTAAAGAACCTCAGAGCGTCTTATTTTGGTTGAAATAATACGATAAATGAAAATAAAGAAGCGATGAAGAAAAGAGCACTGCCAGTAAGAAAGATACTACTTATAAATATCTCTTTTTTTGTTGCCAACATCTTCACCTACTTATCAAACTATTTATTCCATTCTATTCTATTTAGAACAAAGAGATTCCAGTTCTCACCCAGTGAAAATAAAAAATATAGAATAATTCCATTTGAACATAAAAAAAAGAGAGATAAAATTCCCTCGTCCAGCTCATATCCTTCCATTTCCAACCATAAGCTTTTCTCATTTGCAAATCTAAAAAAACAATCGAAAATATTCTCTTGGATTAGATCAGAGAGTCTAATTTTCCTTATGCTACTTATGTACGAAATATATCCATTATGAGGTTGGAGTGTTGACCACATGATGCCCACTCCATTCGGGTGTATCTAATTGATCTGGATCATAGGTGATTTGCTTTTTTATCGGCACCGTTACCGTCCCGTCAGCAATGATCGATGGTCCAGAGTTTGTTTTGCTGGTATTTCGGTTGGCAACACCACTGTTTCCAATAGCAAAAGTACTAGCAGTTGCCATGGAAATAATCTTGACTGTCCCAATGTTAATATTGATATTTATATTTTTGGTATCCAAGACGCCAACCTACCTTTATATATGGGGATCTGCCCCATTGGATTAGTCTTGTTATCGTATGTAAGAGTTAGGTAAATGTTCCTGCACATTTGTACATAGAACGATATACTATAGCGTAAACGACTCATAAAGGAGTAATTAACTTTGGATTTGCGAATCAAAATAGACGGCTTTTCTATTGATCGTTGCAGCCAAGATGCGGTAATAGCAAATGGAACAAACTCCATTACACAACGAAATACACAAAAACAGAACCAAGGTATTGCATTTATTGGCAGTGGCCAACTTCACATAGAGGAAGATGAAAAATATGCAATAGATATAGATACTTTCGATCACTGTGTATGGAGTGGGGATAATTGGGCGATGAAATCGACTTAATTAGAAAGGATATTTTCCATGCCTGTATTTTTTAATTTTGGATTCATTCAAAATAATAGCATTACATCCAGTGGATCAATTGGGATTGGGCAAAACATTATCCAGAATAGAAATGGAACAAAAAATAACAATGCTTCCACAAACGTAGGAGTAGGATTGAACAATGTTCCTGTCTTGTTTCATCAAAATGTTGATCCAGACAACATCGACCAAGCAAATATCGAAGGTCAAAACTTCGGTGGACCTCAATTGTAGGAGGCATTATCTATGGCAACATTTATTCAACTTGGCTATGTTAAGTCTAATGCTGTTGCACAAGCTGGATCCATTAACTTTGGAGCCAACATCATTCAAAATAGAAATACGACAAAACGAAATGTAGGTAATTATATTATTTTTGAAGGATTAGGTAATGTAAAAACAAACAAATTTATAAACATCGACCCTGATTATCTAGATAATGCAAGTTTTGAAGGAAGTAATTATGTAGGAACTCAACTTTAAGGCATATAAAAGGAGTACAGGAAAGATGAAAAATCCATTTTCAAGTTTTGATTGGGAATCATTCATGCGTAATGATTATTCCTCTAATGGCAAAAATACTTTTCCCTTTTTCTCTATGGATTTGAATTGGCTTGAAGGAATTATTAATAAATCCATTGACCAAGTTTTCTCTAACAAATATGACATAGAAAAACCACCTTTTAACATTCCACCAAACATAAAAGAAACAGATGATTATATGGTTGTTCAAATTCAAGTTCCTGAACAGAGAAGAGCAGAAGACATGCGAATTTTTTTGGATACAAATAAATTGAAGGTTACCGGTTTAAATCATGATCCTATATCGATAAATTTACCATGTAATGGTGATGTAGACGGCAGTGAAGCAAATTATACTCAAAATACACTTCAAATCCGTATTCCAAAAACAAAAAAAACCAATTTTAAAGAAATTATGATCAACTACACTTACAACAACTAAGGACAATTTGTTTCTTGGCACTTTTTGAATATAAACGGTATCTATTCAAATTTCCAATTAAACCATCCAATTCCCAATTAACATAATTATATAATTTCATATAAATTAAGTATAATTATATACAAAAAAATAAATATAACCTACAATAATGTTACGATTTTACAATACTATCGGGTCACCGTATCCAAAGAAGAAAAATACATATTAAGACATACTTTAGACACAATTAAACCGACTACCTACCTGTTAAGGTAGATAGTCGGTTGTTTGTATTACTCGCTTATTATTGCCCCAGTAAAAGGCTCAATCTATGTGAAATTCAATTGTTTTCTCTGGTCTAGGCGTATGAAACACCCAGACCTACTCGTTCCAAGCAGACAAAGTCATTTTCTTAGAATGAGCGGTGGGTGGTATCTGACTAGCGAGCTCGACAGAGGGTATATCGGGATCATGGCTCCGTCAGGGAGTTCTTCGATCTTGTAACTGTCTTTGTGACCTTTCACGTGCATGACCCAGCAAGGTTCGGTGATGGAACTCCCACCCGGAGCAGTAAGATGAGATGATGCTTATTCTCTAAGCATTTTCTTGTTTTCTAAAGGCAGAATATTATGAGTTTTTATAGGAGATCATTCGAGATAATTCGAGGATGACAGATTCATATATTTTCCATTGTGCCCCTCATTCCTCAAATCGCTTACCTACTCTATATGAAATCTATAAATCTATAACCGGATCTTAGGGTATAAACCAATACAAAGTACAAGTCTATCTATTTTTTTATTATCCCCTTAAAATGTTTACGGGAGAGTGATTACAATATGGATCTAATATTATTGTGGAAAAACCTATTCAGTCTATACAACAGTTCGAATGATTACGTCAAAGAAATTGTTAAAACGGGGCGTCAATTAAGTCGTTCAGGAGCAGTATATAATTATAACCATGATGTTAATTCAATTCTAGCAATGGTTGCTGATAAAAGCGGAAACTATGAAGTGAAAATTCAGGATTCAAAATATACTTGTACATGTTCAGTATCTTCGTTTTGTGAACATATCACTGCAACGTTATTTTATACAGAAAGTATGCAAAAACCAGGACAGTCAAGTGAATTATTCAAGTATTGGGAGACTGTCGAAAAAAGAAGTGTACCTGCAGATAACTCGGAAAACCCATTATATAGTGACCGATTGAAGGCAGTTAAAAAAAGAAAAACCTCCTTGAAGAAAATTGTAGATCTTAATTGTACATTACGGCCATACCAATTAGATGGAGCTAAATGGTTAATACATCTAAATAAACATAAAATGGGGGCTTTATTAGCAGATGATATGGGGCTTGGGAAAACAATTCAAACGATCGCATTCTTTAATGAAATACGTGAAAAACGAAAAGTTTCATTGATTGTTGTACCTACGTCTCTAATAGTCAATTGGGAAAAAGAATTCAGCAAATTCGCTCCAGATATTAAAGTCCACATCCACTATGGAAAAGAACGCAAAAAAAATAGTTTTAAAAAGTATGCAGCTGAATACGATATTATCTTAACAACTTACAGCACGCTTATTATTGATCATACCCTCTTTAAGAGTATAAATTGGCATATTATTTGTTTGGATGAAGCTCAACATATAAAAAACGCTCAGACAAAAAGAGCGAACGTCATACGCTCTTTGAACAGCGAGGGTCGATTGGCATTAAGCGGAACACCTATTGAAAATCGTCTCATGGAGTTATGGTCACTGACTGAATTTTTAAATCCAAAATTTCTTGGTACACAAGCGATATTTAAGACACAGTATGTTCAACCAATCGAACATGAGCACAATAAGGCAAAGGTACACCAACTTCAGCAACTAATCCAGCCTTTCATTCTACGGAGAACAAAAGCCGAAGAAAAAATAAAAGGTGATTTACCAGATAAGTTAGAGCAGAAGCAATACTGTACATTAACTGATGAGCAAGAAGAACTATACAAAAGATTGGTACATGAAGTAAAAAACGAAGTAAAAACTTTAACCAAGAAAAAAAGGAAAGCATATATGATGACTATAATTGGAAAATTAAAACAATTATGTAATCATCCGGGATTATATTTAAAAGAAGATAACATAACAAATGTCGCAGAACGTTCCAATAAAGTAGCACTAGTTGATGAGCTCATCAGTAATATAATTGAGGCAGGTGAAAGTGTAATTCTTTTTACTCAGTATGTACAAATGGGAGAAGTACTACAACACTATTTAACTGAAAAGTTTAAGGTCAACGTTCCATTTTTGAATGGGAGTACTCCCCAAAAGGAAAGGGCAAAGATGGTAGAAGATTTTCAAAGCAAGCAAGCACCCATTTTTATTCTGTCTTTGAAAGCTGGGGGAACAGGTTTAAACCTTACGGCTGCTAACCACGTTATACATTTTGATCGCTGGTGGAATCCAGCAGTAGAAAATCAAGCAACTGACCGGGTACACCGTATTGGCCAAGAAAACTTTGTACAAGTTCATAAACTCATCACAGTAAATACAATAGAGGAGAAGATTGATAATGTTATAAGTCAAAAACAAGAATTAAGTGACTTTATGTTATCACCTTCAAGTACAAACTCGATATTTGATGAGGATATCGATAATTTAATTTAAGAACGAGGAGAAAGTATTTTTCTAGTATGCCCAGAACCAGCATCCGAACAACAAACCCTAATTTGACCGAAAAATGGAAGTAATCCTGCGGACTAGATCAGGCACCCTGATTGTTGAAACCACACCATACTTTGCGAAAAATCTTAGTTTTCTGGTGTTTCTTTTGAGTGAAACAGCAGCAAATTTGCAAAATTGATATTTCATTCAGTCATTTGCTGGTACATCTACTGTTTTGGTTCCGTTGGTTTATGTAGGACCAGTGACAGGGTTCCTACCGTAGACCGCAAAGCAGAACTTATAGAGGATTCGAATGTTTGTGAACACATAAAAAGGGCTTACCACTTGGTGTTAGCCCCTCCTATAATCTACTATTCACTTGAGAGTACCCAATTTAATGCATCGCCAACCTGATTAGAGGCGGATACGACTTGCGTAATAAGGGGGGTTACGGTACCTTTTATAGTCTTTTGTCCAATTTGCCATGATATCTGATGGCGAATAAGATGACTATTCAAAAACAGATGACAATGATCTGGCATTACTTCACTCGCTCCTGCGTATTCATTACGTTCATCTTTGTTCACTTGTGCATGGGTTACCCCTAGGCGTTTTGCTAATTCCGTTTTCGACACGCCTTTGTTATTAGGGCGTTTATCCCACCAGTTCCAAATCGGATTATCCAAAAAATGTAAACGATGCGGATACAAAAGAGTTTAACGGGGGTTTTTAGCTCTTTGATTTTTGATTAAGGTGCTTAGCAATTTTTTGCATCAGATTGGTTTGTATCCATTTGAAATACACACCAGTATATCACTGTGGCCACTTATGGAGTTTAGTATTGTATAAACAGGTGCGGCCAGATTCTATGAATGAAACATAATTGCTCTTATGTTTCATTCATACTGGTGACAGAATTGCTTTACCACAGACTGCAAAGTAACCAAATTTTTGCATATTCCCCGAAATGGTTTAATAGATCTCCTTGGCTTTTGACAATGTTTTATTATTTATAATATAATGACTTTAGATGTTTCTATTCTTTCTACTCACAACACTGCCTTTGGTTTCTTGAATCAAGATATCAAAGGGGGTGTTGTGAGCGAAGGCCACGTTTACGACACTATGGGATAGAGAGATTGGCAATTTCTTATCCTCAGCGTACGACCTCGCCCCGAGTGTTGGTGGCTGGGTAGCCAACCCAGAGCGAAACATCAACTCCCATAACAAAAATTACGGGAAAAGACCGGATGACCATTATTTGGGATGTCCGGACTCGAATAAAACTAATTTAAAATAAATTATGAAAACAGTCTCTGTTTCTGACAGGACTGTTTTTCGTTATAATCCTACAATCAAACGGTAAATCACAAGCATACTAATAAATTGAATTTATCTGACGAACTAGTCCTAGTGACAGGGTTGCTGCTCTAGTTCACAGAATTATTTCCATATTTTAGAATTTTTATTTTTAAAGGTCAAGAATGGGCGATAAATACAGCTTTTCGCCATGTAAATGAAATTCGGTGACATCTGTTACCCATTTTTCATTGGGTTTTGTTGCTTGAAATTGACGTGCCAAAAGGTTCGGCGCAATTTTTCCAACCTTTCCACGATAGGAACGATATTTTTTCATTCGCACATAACTTAGAATGAACTATAATACAATACTAAAATTAAGGGTAGGACCAAGTGAAGTAAGAAAACTTGTGTTCCGTTTATTCCGGTTTTGGATGTTTTTGCACAACGCTTCGAAAAGGCGGAATAAGAAATTTCCTTGAAAATAGATTCGGAAAGGACAGTGCTTCTATAGATGTCGGAATATGTGGATGATCAAGTCGACGATCTGAACACGAACGACGTTGAACGCCTCCCTACCGACACCATGATCTAGATCGTTGGTACCGTTAAATGTAACTGGCGTACCCAGCACGTTTTAGCACCAAGGGAACGAACCCACGGGCTGTCTCTCATCAGGTTTTACTGGGTCGAAGGAGTTTGACTGAATTCGGTAACCCAGGAAGGGCCCTTAGTCCAATCAGTGCTCTACCCCCACTGCTCAAAACACGAGGCTAGCCCTAAAGCTATTTCGGGGTGAACCAGCTATCTCCGAGTTCGATTGGCATTTCACTCCTACCCACACCTCATTCCCTGATTTTTCAACATCAGTGGGTTCGGACCTCCATTCCGTGTTACCGGAACTTCATCCTATGAATTATGGGAACAGGACCCTGGTACTACCGGCAGTGGGAAAGATGACTACATCGGTTATGAATTTTTAGGTTCAGGTCAATGTACTTGGTGGTATGTTACGGACTATATTGATGGTACAAATTTAAAAGCAGAACTTTATATTCGGACATATGGAGACATACATTCTGGAACAAAAGTCACTTTTTATGATTAATATTTAAAATGGTACTGGATGATTCCCATCAAACGAAAGCTACCCACTCTACAGAAGCAAGCGACAAAAAACTTTAGTATGTCACTGCGAAACTCACATAAAAATACTCTCGGCTCGTCTTGCCAAGAGTATTTTTGCTATTCGTATAAGTTATGATATCCTGCATTTGAACTAGGAGCCACCTGAGTTAGAACCAGAGGTGTAGTTTGAGCTGGAATTGGTATGGTTATGGTGGCTGGAGCTGGAACTAGTGTTATAGTTGGAAGTGGTATTGTAGTTGGTAAAAGTTATAGCTTTTAGGGTAGAAATTGTACTGGAGGTTGTTCGATGTTTATGTTTCTTATGTTTTTTCGCCATAATTGTCCTCCTCACAGAATTGATTTTATACCTATATTATACAATATAGCCCCTATCAAATAACAGAAAATTAACACATTAAGAAAAGTCACCTTTCCTTCTACCATTAATTGTTAATGTGACCGAACTTAATATCTACTATTCTTTCTGAAAACGTGTTAGGACGAAAATCATAGCAGCTGCGGCTATAATAGAAAGTACAGCTGTAAAGATAGCGGCTCCGATTGCTAAACTTGTCTTATCGATAAGATAACCAGTGCCTACTGGCAGGAGAGCAGCTGAAATGTAGCCGCCAAGATTGAGTACCGCATTTGCCTCAGCCCTCCGATGATCCGGAACATGAACACCAATAAGTGTTAATCCACCTAGTTGTCCAAGACCTTGACCAATACCAGCAAATATAGCAGCAAGTACGAACAATAGTAGAACTGAGGTATTGACGGCTAATGCAATACTTACCATAGATAGGATAGTTGCTGTTGCACTAAACAAGAAAATGGTTCGAACAGGTAATTTTTTGAGCATGAACTGTATTCCTGTTGCCGCCAGAAACATTAAACAGGCAGTAACACCTGAAATAAGAGGGCTTTTCACCTCTAGAAGCTTTGATAAAAGCGAAGGTCCTAGAGATAAGACAAAGGATGTCGCCGTAATACCAGGTGCGAACATGGCAATCCCAAAAGCCAGATGCAAGCGATTTGCTGACGGGACACTAGGTGTTTTTAGGCGCCATTCATCCTTTTGACCAGAGTTGGTGCTGCTTTTGAGCAGAAAACCTACTACAAGAAACGCACTAATTAATATCACAAGTTCGATAGTAAAAATCGGAACTATAGGTCGAGTGATTGTCTGTGCTAAGATTCCAGATACTAGTGGCCCAAGACCTGCTCCTAACACCATTGCAACCGATGCTGCAAGAGAGGCAGCCGGCCTTTGTGCTGGTCCACCTACATCCATTACTGCTGCCATTCCCGCCGAAACAATCACCCCAATAGCAATTCCAGTCAGAAATCGAGCTCCAATAAGCGCAAGAACGGAGGAAGCTGTAGCAAACAGTAAACAAGCAAGGAAAGCTGCTGCTAGACCAGGATATAGTATCGGTTTTCGTCCAAACCGATCAGAAAGCTGACCTGCAAACAGAAGTGTCACAAGCAGCCCAACAATGTATGCTGCAAAAATGAGGGTTAGAGTACCATTAGAAAAACCCATTTCTCGTTGCCAGTACACATAAAGCGGAGTCGGTAAGTTCGAGAGTATAAATACTGCTGTTACCATCCAAGAGGCTATCCATATCCGCCAAGATTGTTGATTGTAGACAACAAACTGTTTCGATACTCCAGTTTCTTGAGTCTGGGTGGTCATAGCATGACTCTGAGTCAAAGTTTCTTCATGACTCGTTTGATTCATATCTTAAACCTCCTTTAATTTTAGTTTTGATAAAAAAAGAATTAAAAACTTTGAACATCAATGTCTTCTTTATTGTTTCTCAATTGTTGTTGGATACATCATATGATATATTTTTATATAACTGAAATAGCTATTTTTTATAAAGGGGATAACTAATTGGTTATGAAGATGAATAACCTAGAGACATTTTTAAAGGTAGCGAAAAAAATGAACATCACTGAGGCTGCTAAAGAGTTATATATATCACAACCTGCGGTGAGCAAAGTAGTAAAAAATTTAGAAGAATCGCTGGGGGTTAAATTGTTTTTTCGGGATAAACAAAATGGATTAATACTTACTGAAATAGGCAAAGAAATTCTTATATTAGCAAGAGAAATGAAGTTAATTGAAAATAAAATATATCAAGTTGCTTATCGAGAAAACCAATTGCTAAGAGGGAAAGTGAAAATAGGTTCTTTTCCAGCTGTATCAACAAAAATACTACCCAGAGTTATCTCCATATTTCGATCCAAATACCCAGATGTAAATATTGAATTAGTAGAAGGAACTTCCAATCAGATAAAAAAATGGGTTGGAGAAAGAACTATTGATTTCGGGATTGTCTCATCCCCTTTTGATCAATTTGAATATAAAGTTTTATATGACGATCATATGGTTGCCATTATTCCTGATCGTTATAAATTAAAGGAAGACAAAGAAATTAATCTGGAAAACTATCAAGATGCAATTATTTTTTGTAAAGGAGGACATGAACTCGCCTTAAACAAAATATTCCAAAAAAACAACATAGCATATGAAGAGAACTTAACCGTTCAAAATGCTGAAACTTTAATTAATATGGTCAAAAGTAATTTAGGCACAGGCATTATTTCCAACTTCACATTGTCTTCCGTATCACATAGTTTAATCACAAAAAATATCATTCCTAAGATTTCTCGTCAGATAGGTATCATTGCTCATTCATTCGAAGAAGTAACACCTGCAAGCAAAGCGTTTATGGATTTGATGATCCAAAATGATAATTCAGATATCCCCACAATTTAATATGAATTCAAATGAAAAAAGACCGATTCTGAAATATAGATCGGTTCGACTTCTATTATTTAGGCAAATTGAGCTTTTACTATTGTTTATATCAAAATCTCCGATTGGAAAATGCCTGTCTAAAAAGCGCATTACCTTAATGATAGCCTTTTCGCTTTCCTCTCTTATCGTCTAACCCATTAACTCCATCCTATGAAATAATTTATGATCTTTATAAGATTATTATTGATTTGCATATTTTCATTTAGTAAAATAGATTTTATTGTATAGTTTAAAATTATACTAAGATTGTTACATGAATTACATCATCTTTTTGAAATGATTCGTGGCAATCTCAACACAAGGAGTCTTCTTCTAGAAAAATATTTCATTTAGGGGGAATAGGGTTTGAAACTGAAGAAACTTGGTATTTCCATTGCTCTTGCTAGTATTGCGCTTGCCATTCCGTTTACATCAGCATTTGCTGATTCTGCTGGTTGGCAGAAACTTGGTACTTTTAAACAGTCGCAGATCTTTTATTCTGGTGGGGGATATATAAAATTTTGTGCTCATGTTCCCGTCGGTATAATTGAATTTAATCTGTATGAGTATGATCCAGATAATGCAGATGATTATGTAGGTACTACATACTTAAGTGACGGTGAATGTCAGACATTCAATGTTGATAAGTTTGTAGATGGAACTAATAAAAAAGCAGAACTTTATTACCATGCCTCATCTGATGGTACATCTGCTACTGTTTATGATTGATAAAGTTTCAGCAAATAACTGAAAAGAATCGAGTAGGAAGAGATAACTATACCTACTCGATTCTTTTTCATATATACCTTCCTGAATTGTTCCCCAATAATGAAAATTCCTCGTTTTCATGTTTTTTTCTTGCAGCATAATAATGAATAGGGGAATCAGAATCTTCATTTTTCAACAGGTTAAAAACCTCCCATCCATTTTTGAAAAGCTGGAAAAATAGGGAGCGTGTGAAAGCCCTCCAACTGTGAAGTTCCATACGAGAACGAATAGACTGTAAATGAGAAGGAACAGGTATAAGAACATATGGATATTTTTCTAAATCTGAAAAATCTAACTTTAGATTATGGTTATCTTTGTTGTATTGAATCTTATATGATTGGTCAATCAATGTATCTGGTATTTCCAAAGACTCCTGATGGGGATGAGTAAGATCTAGGCGGGTCAGAAAACGATCAACCGATAAGCCATTTCCATCATCTTCATAACAATTCTTTAGATATTCAGATGATACCGCACCCATCTTATGAAGGTATACATATGCATTCACACTTTCTAACGGTTCATATGTCCATATTATCTCTTGATATCCTAATCTTTTGGCTTCCTCTTTTAAATATTGCATCAAAGATTCTCCTATCTTCTGATGCTGATAAGCAGGGAGAACACCAATATTTTGTAAGATCAGGTACACTTTATTTGGCTGATAACCAGGGAAACTATAGACATAGCCAACCATCTGATTATCCCGATAAGCCCCTAAAATAATTCCACCATGATCAGAAATAAACTTCATATGATCCAAAGCAACTTCACCATCATTTGGCCAAAGCTCACGTCGTATGGCAGCTACTTCTTTTAATGCATTATAGGTATGAATTCTTTTAATTACTGTATGACTTTCGTTCAATAAAAAAACACCTACTCCTAATTAAAGTGTGAATAAATATGATCTAAAATATATCTTTATTTAAAATGGAATAAAGAACATGCATATTGGTTCTATTGGAACCACAAATGTCCTCCTAGTAACCCTATTTTACCAAAGTGCATGGTCAAAATGTGGCCAAATGGCATTTTTGCGGACAATTTCCGCACTAGAATTTCAGGTACAGATGGGATGAAGATTTCATCAGTTACTTTAAGAGGATAATAATGGATACTGATATCCATACGTTTTGTAGAAAAACAAACAGAGAAAGGGAGTATGAACAGATTTGGCAGACATGCCATGTTTTTGAGAACCCACTATTAAAGAATTTCCCCCTTGCATAGTAGTATAGAAACAGCAGACACCCTTACAACACAAAAAGGTCACCACTTGGGCAACCTTCTACGAATCATATGTTCATTATAAATTTACTCACCTCTAATATAGGAGGCATATGATTGTATCTTATCAAAAACATCATTGTAACCAGTCTAACTTATCCTGTAAATATTTACAGCTATATTGTGTAGCAGTCTAGTAATTCGCAGCTATACGTCCTTCCACATCACAATCTTTGGGTGTACATATGAGCGAGATTTTATAATATCCTACAGGAGCACCTACATTATAAGCAACGGATTTATCGGATGGTACATATCCACTTTTAACGACTTTCCCAGTTAATTCAGCAAATACTTTGTAGTAAACCTTATGACCGGAATAGCTATTTACATTGATTTTTAACTTCTGTCCAGATTGCAAATATATTTTTCCAGAAGTTTTACTTGCAGTGCCAGGTTGCAAAAAAATTGTTGTCGAGGATTGATCTGCAAACACATTCGAACTCAATGTGAGCAATGCAAGCAATAAGGCAACAAAAGAAAATAATCTTTTCAAATCAAACATCCACTCCAGTATATGTATTAGTCATTTTTGTATTAAATGACTATATTTCCAATATTATCACTATTATACTCTCTTGTGTAATGTTTTTTGGAGGTCATTGTTCCAAAAAAGAAAATTGTACGTTCAGACTTAATGGATTACTTGAGCTTTGAACACCAAATAAACACCATTATATATTTCAAAACAAAGTTATGCTCTTCAAGAAAGAACAAAAACCCCTGTAAACACAAGGATTTAGGGTGGTGCTGGAGATAGGGCTCGAACCTATGGCTACTGGTATAAAAAAACCAGAAACGAATCCGGGTTAAATGAAAATGTTGTCCCTTTTTATTGTCGCTCCCAAAACGCTGGCGGTTCAATCCCGAGTAACCGTAAGTAAATAAAACCTTGGCCTCGATGATGGATTTCATTTTCCAACGCATAATGAAGACGTTCGAAATGACTCATTTCACCACCAAAAAAGGGATCTTTTTCTACGGTGTGCAACCGTTCCTCGGTGATTTTTGGCCACCATTTTTGCACATCCTCCTTTGTTTCATGACAACCATCTAAAAGTTCCGCTTTGGTCGAAACACCAGCAAAAGGTCGGCTAAATTCCCATTCATTGAGAGAGATACCGCGAATATATGCACGTTCAATATCTAGTATCTCTAAAATCATTTTTGAGAATGGCCGAAGCGGTTCTACCGGTGCAAAGGTGAATAACTTGTCTTCAGGGAAAGCCTCAATTGTTCGAATGGTTAAACGACGATTCCCATCCAAAATTTCGCGAAATTGCTCCAATGTCATGACCATCGTTGGTCGCCTCCTTAATTCTTGTCCCTTTCATTTTAAAACGTCAACCCTGACAAAGGTAGTCAGTGAAGAAATCTAACTTTTAAAGAAGTTTTTAAATAGACAGCGAATGTTTTTTTTTGCATATTCCCTGAAAATGTTCATTTAGGGGTAGTGAGACGGTAACTGCTCTAGTCGAGATTCTAGATAATTCCACAATAGGTAGAGTCTAAATGATTATAAAGTTCTTTCATTCATATAAAGAAGTCCCTCCAACATTTTATTAGTACTCTGTCTAAACTTAGGAACTATTAGTCTTAATTTGGAATAGATGAGTTTGTCGTTTCTTTTGTACTATCTGTCTCACCGTGAGCTGCACCGAATAAATTCAAAATCACAACTCCAATTACGATTAAAGAAATCCCGATAATACTTCCAGTATTTATTTTTTCTTTCCAGATCAGTACCGATATCAGTGCTGTGGCAACAGCTCCTACCCCTGACCAGATGGCATAAGTCATGTTTAAAGGAAGTGTTTTGAGAGCTAAAGAAATAAAAAAGAAAGAGATAAGAAACGCGATGATAGTGAATAATGTTGGAAATATCTTAGTGAATCCTTCTGATGCCTTAAGCATAGAAGTTCCAATCAGTTCACCAATAATAGAGACTGCCAGAAAAAGATATGCCATTATGAATCCTCCTTAATACTCGCCTTCAACTCCTCAATAATCTTTTGTTTGAGCTCTGCTTTTGGAGGAGCCAGCCCAAACATTTCGGCAAACCATAAACCATCTATTGCTAAACGGACGATCGTAGAACGAACAGGGTTTAATTCATCATTTTCGATTTTATCCTGAATTTTAGCATACTCATCCCGTAACAGTTTCAGCATCTCAGGATTAGTAAAATGCGCTGCTAAAAGGGCAGTGTACAGATCATTCCTATAGTTTTCTCCGTAAAACGATGTATCTATATAAGATCGTGTCCACTTTCCTTTGGAATGATGCTCATCTTCTGCCCTCCTATTAAACTTTCCTACAAAGTGATCGGATAGATGTTCGATCATACCCAGAATCAAGGCATCTTTATTGGAAAAATGATACAGTAATCCCCCCTTACTTATGCCTGCTCTTTTTGCAACAGCCTCTAATGTTAGTTTTTCTACTCCTTCTTCATGTACAATCTGTGAAACAGTTCTAAGAATCAGTTCTCTTTTTAACTTTTTTTTATTTGAAGTCAACTTTTATCACCACCCACCATATTATACCGTCTGGACGGTTTTATTTCAAGTGAGGGCATCGAGGTTCACAGAATGTGTAAAGTGCGAGTTTTATCTAAAGTAAGTTCCTATACAGGAATTTACTTTCAATTCGTTATTTTTATTGATTTCTAAAGTGAATCGCTTGAACTTTGAACACCAATAGACACCATTATATATTTCTAATCAAGGTTATGCTCTTCAAGAAAAAACAAAAACCCTTGTAAACACAAGGGTTTCGAGTGGTGCTGGAGACAGGATTCGAACCTGCGACCCCTTCATTACGAGTGAAGTGCTCTACCAACTGAGCTACACCAGCATAGGAAATATACGTATTTTGACCAAATCATTATATGTCAGATGAACAGATTAGTCAAATCCAATTTCTCTTTATTGTATCGATAAACCCACATTTCATTATTACTCAATGTGAAGTTAGCCTTTATTCCATTTAACTACCCTGCACTACATATTTTTTCTCATTCAACAAATTCTAAAAGGGAATGCAGAATGTAACAAAGAAAAATATAGATATGCTGTATTTTACATAGGAAAGAGTGGATGCGATTGTCGAAAAAACAAAACTCACAACATGGTTTATCACGTGAGTTACAGAGCCGGCATATTGAACTTATTGCCATTGGTGGAGCTATTGGTGTAGGGCTTTTCCTCGGATCAGCAACAGCCATAAAAACCGCTGGACCTGCAATACTGATTAATTATATTGTAGCTGGAATGATCATTTTCCTCATCATGCGTGCACTGGGTGAGCTAGTCATGTACAAACCTGTGTCTGGTTCATTTAGTACTTATGCTACAGAATTTATCGGAGAATGGGCTGGATTTTTTACAGGATGGACGTACTGGTTTATGTGGATTGTGATCGGGATGGCAGAGATAACAGCTATCGCAAAATATGTCCACCTATGGTTTCCAAAGGTAGCGAATTGGATACCTGCCTTAATTTCTTTAGTTGTTATATACATTATTAATATGATTGCTGTAAAGGTGTTTGGAGAAGTAGAATTCTGGTTTGCATTGATCAAAGTAGTAACTATTGTTGTTCTTATTCTTGTAGGATTATTAATCATATTTACTGGAATCGGAAACCATGGTCATGCTACTGGTTTTTCCAACCTATGGAGCCATGGTGGTTTTGTACCCAATGGAATAAGTGGACTCTTTCTATCTCTTCAAATGGTGATGTTTGCTTTCATCGGGGTGGAGTTAATCGGGATAACGGCTGGAGAAGCGAAAGACCCAGATAAAACCATACCGAAAGCTGTAGATAGTGTCATCTGGCGAATCTTAATTTTTTATGTTGGCTCCTTGGCAGTGATTATGGCCATCTACCCTTGGGTAGGTTTAAATGAAAATGTCAGCCCTTTTGTATTAACCTTTGAAAAAGTAGGCATCCCAGGAGCCGCAATGATTATCAATATGGTTGTCTTAACCGCTGCATTATCTTCCTGCAATAGTGGTGTGTTCAGCTCAGGGAGAATGTTATTTAATCTTTCCAACCTTGCACAAGCTCCAAAAGCGTTTCAAAAAGTAAACGATCGGAGTGTACCTGGAAGAGCAATTACTATCTCTACCCTTTTCCTCCTTATCGGCGTTGCCTTGAATTATTTTATTCCAAAGCAAGCATTTGCATATATCACAAGTATCGGGACAGTAGGTGCTGTTTGGACTTGGATCATTATTATGTTTGCCCATTTAAAGTATCACCAACAAGTGAAAGCTGGAAAAATTAAACGAAGTCACTTTCAAATGCCAGGTGCCCCTGTTACTAACTGGATTGTCATTCTCTTTTTAGCTCTAGTTATCGTCTTACTTGCATTTAATGATGAAACAAGAATCGCTCTATATGTAGGACCTATTTGGTTTATTATTTTAGCTATCGGTTATCAGGTAGTGAAAAAACGTAAACACAAAACATAGTTAAACTGGAACCACATTATTGGTTCCAGTTTTTTTGTCCAATTTCATAACTTTAACAAGATTGCTACCAAATTAACAGAAAAAGTATGTCATAATAGAACGTATATACTAAATGAGGTGAAAATATGTCCATTTTACATAATGACTGGCTCGACGTGGTCGGAAGTGAGTTTGAAAAACCATACTACCAACAACTACGACAATATTTAGTGGATGAATACAATTCACAAACTATTTATCCTATAAAAGACGATATATACAATGCACTTCATCTTACTCCTTATGAAGAAACAAAAGTAGTTATTTTAGGGCAAGACCCATATCATGGAGCTGGACAAGCACATGGGTTAAGTTTCTCTGTAAAACCAGGAGTAAAACAACCGCCTTCCTTAAAAAATATCTTCAAAGAGCTTCAGGCTGACTTGGGACATGCTATCCCAAACCATGGTTTTTTAGAGTCATGGGCTAAACAGGGTGTACTTCTCCTCAATGCAGTTCTTACCGTACGGGAAAAAACACCAAACTCCCATAAAAGCCAGGGTTGGGAAAACTTCACAGATCAAGTCATACAAAAATTGAATGAGAGAGAAACACCAGTTGTGTTTATTCTTTGGGGGAGACACGCACAAGCCAAAAAATCTTTCATCACAAACAAACATCACTATATCATTGAATCAGCACATCCAAGCCCACTCTCTGCTAAAAACGGATTCTTTGGCAGCAGGCCTTTTAGTAAAACAAACAATTTCTTGAGCAGCATAGGAAAAAACGAAATCGATTGGGCAGTTCCAAATCTTTAACCAAAAAGAGATGGCCATTGACTTGGCACATCTCTTTTTGGTATATTCATCTCAAAAAATTTCAAGATTATTAAGATCAACTATCTCAATAACTTCTCCTTCTTCCGTTTTTTTCTCTATCCACTTAGGAGCATAAACAACTTTTTCTTGAGCCATGAAACTTGCGATTTCAGTACCATCTTCACCAAGAGCTGAAACCAACTTTAAGATTGCTACTCCTTCTTCCGAACTAAGTATTCGTTTCATCTCTTCTATTGATTCAAAATAAGTCTCTGTAACAACATGGATATCATTTAACCCTTCTGGTTGTTTATCTGTTGAATGATAGAGAATAGTAAAATCAATTTTTATAACACCAGGTACACTTAATATTTTTGGGATAATTACCTTTGTATAATATGTTTCAAATCCCTCTAAATCATTGATGTTTCTATACAATCCCTGCACTTTTACCATAGTAGCCTCCCAAACTACTCCATATGTAAAATCACAAAGGGAGCGACTCGTCCCAAATCATATACTTATTTACTCCCTCTTTAATAAATGAAGTCATTCAATTTGAATTAACCTAAATGAGATACATATTGGAGCATATAAATTCTTCTAGTATTTCCCTAATAATCTATAGATTATCATTCCTAATGGAATTAAAGTATGAAACATTTATATAGTCATACTCATCTAAAGTCGATTTTGATTAGATACCTAATACTAGTATAGTATATACTGGATTCCTATTGTATAAATATTGTGATTTTATAAGTATAATAACTTTCAATTAGAAAAAGAATGATTAAGAAACATAAAAATCCATTCACAATAAATTATAAAAAAAACGATATAGCCAACAAACCTTTTTATAAATAACTCATGGAATATCCCAAGACATAAAATTCCCTACGAAACGAATTTAAAATCTTCCCACCAGTTGACTGTCAGCTGCGGAGGCGACTTGGCGCTTACCTCGGTTGGACTTTCACCAACTAGCAATTATTATACCGTTTGCACAATCTATACTTGTATGGCTTAAATAATGAAAGCCTTGCGGTTTATTCGGTCGTTTCATCCAACCTGCATCTAGATCTGTTTTACTTTACTAAGACCTGCTTTTCTTCGAGAGTGCTAGAAACTCCCCTTTTTTTGCCCTTTTAACGGCTTGCTGGGCACATAAGAAAAAAACCCACCATAAACGGTAGGTTTT
>NZ_JCAJZS010000012.1:0-18030 GCF_059510375.1 Shimazuella sp. NTD250
CAGTTTATATGGGGCTATAGCTCAGCTGGGAGAGCGCCTGCCTTGCAAGCAGGAGGTCAGCGGTTCGATCCCGCTTAGCTCCACCACACCAACCTTTCTATTCGAACAGAGTAGGAGGTTTTTTTGTGTTTGATAGACAGTTTGTAGGGAGAAGCTGTCAAGATCATTTCATTTTATTGAAAATGAAAAGTGTCTTGACAAAGAATGTTGATGAAAGTACTATAAGTTTATATTGATTGAGCAACTCACTCAATTTTAGATGTATATCTCTGAAGGCTCATACCTCATTATATTGATGAGGGAGCCATAAGATAGGCAAGAATGATATAGGCAAGAATGATATAGTGTTATTTGCCTCTGAAGAGGACAGTAGATTGTAATTAAGGTGAATACAGAGGATGATTTGTTAGTAAGTTGATATATTTTTTTGTTATGTTATTGAGTGAGTAACTCACTTTTAAATGTGGAGGATATAAAAATGATAACTACGACGAATACAACATTTACGAAAGAAAAAACTCAACGAGCAATTATAATTGGAGGCAGCATGGGTGGATTGTTAACAGCTAAAGTACTGTCTGAATATTTTTCGGAGATATTGATTGTTGAAAAGGATGAATTACCTCAGAAGCCTGTCGATCGAGCAGGAACACCGCAAGGATTTCATCCCCATCGATTTACACCACGCTTGAAGGTGATATTGAATCATTTATTTCCTGGATATAACGATGTCTTATTGGAGAATGGGGCTTCTTTATCATTTAATAAATATATTTATCAAGTAAATCACTATGGGAAGATAGTAGTTGGGCCTAGCCAAGAAAAAGAGGTTACTTGCAGTCGTGCGTTACTGGAGTGGACGATTCGAGAATATGTAAAGAAGATACCAAATGTTCGTTTTTTAGAGAAACATGATGTTCTAGGTTTACATGCTACTTCTGATGCTTCTACGATAACAGGTGTTTATTTGCGAGATCGAACTTCTAAGCAAGAAAAGACACTTTCAGCGGATATGATATTTGACATTAGTGGACGACGCTCCAAATTGAGATTATGGCTACAACAGCTTGGCTATGAAGTACCTGAAGCTGATCTCTTAAAGGTTTCCCTTTCCTACAGTACTCGACGTTTTCATATCCCTACTGAACTAGCAGAGAAATGGGATGTCATTCGGATTGCCGGACATCCTTCAACGGAAACATTTACTGGTGTTTTCTCTACCATTGAAAATGATGTTGCCGAAGTTTTGCTTTATGGTCTGGGAGGAAAGCATCCTACCATAAAACAAGATGAATATTTTGAAGCGACTGCTAAGCTTTCTGATCCATTGATTGCAGAGATAATGAAACAACTGGAACCAATCACTGCACCTCGTGGTTTCCAAGTACCAGAATTAATTCGCCAACGATTTGATAAAATGAAAAAATGGCCAGCAGGGCTATTGGTTTTAGGGGATGCACTTTGCCATGTCGACCCTATCTTTGGTCAAGGCATTACCATGGCTGCGATTGAAGTGGAAATGTTAGAGAAATGTATTCAGGAACAACAAAATGATCCTCGTTCTAACTTTGAACAGCATGTACTATCTCGGATTCAAGATGCTATTGAGCCAGGTTGGTGGTTAAATTGTGCGGCTGATTTATCATGGCCAGGGGTTGAGTATGTGGGTGAGTCCTTAAAAGGAATTGAATTTGCCAGCAAATACTTAAAGTTATATTTGAAACATGCAACCGTTAAAAAAAATCTTCAACTATATGGCATGTACTGGGCAGTGAACACACTGCTATTTTCGCCACGAGTATTGTTTAATGCGGAAATGATGGGAACTGTGATGTCTGATGCTTCGAATGAAGATAGACAATGGTATAATGAAGTGACACAAGGAACAGGTCAACTCACCAATGATCAAATCGACCGATTAATTCCGTCATTCTCTGGAGCTAACTTTGTAAATTTTTCTTGAGTTCCAGTCCTTTTGGAGGAGAAGGTAGGATGTCACCATTAAATACAGAACAATTAAAACAAATTCGTGATAAACGTAAAGAACAAATTATGAATGCAGCATTGAAAGTGTTTGCAAGACGAGGGTTTATTGGAGCGAAAACGAGTATGATTGCTAAAGAAGCAGGATTGAGTGAAGGATTATTATATAAATATTTTAAATCCAAGGATGAGATTTTCATTTCACTTGTGCAAATAGCAGTAGATGAATCAATGATTGTATTTAAAAATGTTCAGCTCGGATCACCTTTGGAACAATTAAGAGAATTAACTACACATATACTTGATAAAGAAAATCAAGATGGATTTTTGTTAATTCATCAAGCTCGTATTGGAGATGGTATTCCTGACCAAGCAAAACAGTTGATGAAACAACATTCTAATAAAAAATACACAGAACAATTGGTTCCTTTGTTTGAAAAAGGCCAGGAAATAGGTGAGTTCACAGATGGTGATACGAGTGAATTAGCTTCAAATTATCTAAAAGTGTTATCAGGATTGATGACATTAAAATTGAGTGAAGATGACGGATTATTGCCAGATGTGAATTGGTTATTGAGGTTAGTAATAAATCCTTTGGTTTTTTCTCCAGAATAGAAATAAAATAGATCGGTAGAATAGAAGCTGTCTCTTTTTTAAGAGCAGCTTTTTTGGTGATACTGGCTTCCATCATTATATGGATAACGTGGATTTCCCTTAAGTCTAGTGAAGAAAGATGTTTCATGATGGATATACATTTCTTTGGATACTCTATATACGAAGCAATACTTGGAGGGATCACGATGACTAATTCTATCTATGAAAGGGTGGAGACAGAAGATAATCTTCCGTTTTCGGTATCTTTGCATCATGTAAATTATGTTCCAAATCATTGGCACTATAGCATAGAAATCATTTTTGTTCTCAAAGGAAAACTACAAGTAATCGTAGATCAGAGACAATTTACGCTTGTGGCAGGAGATGTTTTGCTAATCAATCAATCTCATGTTCATGAAGTGATTGGAATCGAGAAGAATATTATTGTGACTTACCTTATACCTGTAGCCTATTTGAAAGAGTACATTACAGGAGTGGAGAAACTTCATTTTGGTTGTTATTCGCAAACAGTCGGCCGGGACAAGAAACCGTCTTTTGATACGATGAGACAATGGTTAGCGGAGATTGTTCAACTCAGACAGAAAAAGCGAACTGGCTATGAACTTGAGATGCAAGCAAGGATGTTACAAGTCTTTGCTATGTTAATGAAACAATTTCAAGAGCCGTTTTCGGGTAAAATGGTGAACCATAAGTTAATGGATCGAATGCTGCGAATCGTGACTTATATCGATCAACATTATCAAGAATCCATTACATTGCATGATATTGCCCAAAAAGAATATTTGTCTATTCCTTATCTTTCTAAGTTTTTTCGCGAAAATGTAGGACAAAATTTTCAGTCTTATCTTACGAGTATTCGGTTAAAGCATGCAGTGGAGGATATGTTGGTACATCCAGATAAATCAATCGCGGACCTCGCAATCATTCATGGTTTTCCAAATACCAAATCTTTTTATACCGCTTTTAAGAAACGATATCATACGACTCCATCTGATTACCGAAACCAGAACCGGCCAGTTGTTTCTCAGAAAGAAACCAAAAAGGAACTAGCTAATTATTTAATGTTCAATCAAGAAAGTGCTTTAGGTATTATCAATAAATATTTGCCGTTGCATCCTCCAGTTTCAAATCCCTTGTCATATGAGATAGAGAATGCATCCTATCGAATAAAAATGCCGGATAAACCAACAAAGATCAAACATACGTGGAAAAACCTCATCACGATTGGAAAGGCAAAAGAAGGATTACATAGAGATGTTCAACAGCAACTCACATATTTACAAAAAGTATGTAAGTTTCACTATTTACGATTCCATGGGATATTTGATGATGACATGATGATATATCAAGAAGATGATAGAGGGAATGCCATTTATCAGTTCCGATATGTGGATCAATTATTTGATTTCCTATTATCGATCGGCATAAAGCCTTTTGTAGAATTGGGCTTCATGCCCTCTGCAATGGCAAAAGACAGAGGAAAGTCGATTTTTTATAAGCCAAGTTATACAAGCCCCCCATATGCAGAAAATCGATGGATTGAATTAATTGATCGTTTTTTACGTCATTGTGTCAATCGTTATGGATTACATGAGGTACAGACTTGGAAATTTGAGTTCTGGAACGAGCCAGAAATATACGAATTTTGGTCAGGAAGTAAAGCGGAATATCTTAGTTTGTATCAAAAAACGTATGAAAAAATCAAATCGATATCCCCGCTTTTTCAAGTAGGTGCTCCTGGTCGCATTATTACTGTTGATTCAACCAAATGGATCGATGAATTTTTTCAGTATGCCAAAAAGCATCATTGCATACCTGATTTTATTCCGATTCATTTTTATCCACATGGCCTAACGTCTTTGCAGCACGATGATAACGGTGAATACCTTTCTTTTGATCTCGAAGATCCAAGTTTCATGCAAATATCTTTAAATCCAGATTATTTACGGGATTGTTTGATTCGAGAAAAAAGCTTATTAGCTAAACAGGCTTTAAAGGATAAAGAGCTGTATTTAACAGAGTGGAATGCGACTGCCTATCACCGGGATTTAATCAACGACACTCTTTATAAAGCGGCCTATATCGTGAAAAATATAGTCGAAAATCTCGATCGGATAGCAGGTTTTGGCTATTGGGTGCTCAGTGATAACATCGAAGAGCAGGCTGCTGACCCAGCTGTCTTTCATGGCGGATTAGGACTGGTCACACAGCGTGGCATTCCGAAAGCAGGAATGATGGCCTATTGGTTGTTGGCTAAACTAGGAGACCAGCTGATTCAACAAGAATCCAGTTATTTTGTTGCAAAGAGTAATAGATCGATACAAATTTTAGCCTATCATTATTGTCATATCGATGAGCAGTATGCGAAAGGAGATACATCTTTTGTCAGTATGACAAACCGTTATCAGTGCTTTACAGGGGAGAAAACAAAGAAATTTCACTTTCATCTCGAAAATGTGCCGGCAGGTAAGTATAAAAAAGTGACCTATTTGGTGAATAGAAGCCATGGGAGCAGCTATGATGAATGGGTGGCAATGGGAGCGCCACAGGAATTATCCGAAGAAGAAATTGATTACCTTCGATCTTCTGCTAGACCAAAGATCGAAGTGGAACCGATAGAAGTAGCGGATAGTCTTCACTTAACGATAACACTTGAACCACATGCAATCGGTTTGATTGAATTAATTCGTCTCTATTAAACTTGAGTCAATTTTTTATCTGTGATAGATCATCATCTCTTGTTTTCCAACTGCAAAAGCATAAAAAAGGCTATAAAGATGGATCATCTAAGCCCTGTCGAAAATGTAAACGCTTCCTTTACAATTGATATTGTAATCGCTTTCATCTATCGACAGTCATAAGGAGGTTCATCTCATGGTTCCAAATACCGTGCAAGGGCAAGTGAAAACACCTTTTGGACGTTTAACTTTTGGTATTTTGTTTGGATATGCTTGTATGATGCTGGCACTGATGACTCCAGCTACCATCCTGCTCACGTTTAAAATGATTCAAGTTGATCCAAGTGGATATACCTCTTCCTATGGGTGGGTAGCAGGTATTGGTGCTTTTTTTGCCTTGATTGGTAATCCGATTGGAGGGGCAATCAGTGACCGGACAAATATTGCTTTTGGACGTCGTCGTACGTGGATATTGATCGGTCCGCTGATCGGTTGTCTCAGTCTGCTCTGGATTGGGATAGCAACAGAAATATGGCAGATTACAGTAGCTTGGTGTATCGCGCAATTTTTCTTTAATTTTGGTATGGCAGCATATACTGCTCTTGTTCCAGATCAAGTTTCGGTGGAAAAACAAGGAACAATTTCTGGGCTGATGGGTTTGGCTGTACCAATTGGTATGGCAGTAGGAATGGTGCTGATGATGCTACTGCCTAATATATCGATGTTTAGCAAATGGCTGCTTGTCTCGATTATTGGAATTGTTGGTCCTGTCATCAGTTTGTTTGTGATTCGTGACGGAAAAGTCAAAATAATGAAAGTGGAAAAGAATCAAGTTTCCTTGGCTGAGAAGATGAGTACGATTTATCCAAGTCCGAAAAAATTCCCATCGTTTTCATGGGCTATTTTAGGAAAGTTTGCGCTGATGATGGGATACTCCAGTACGTTATATCTGACGGTGATGTTTGTCAATCGGATGGGATTTACCGAGACCCAAGCTACCAGCAGTGTCGGAACCATTCAAATCATCATTCTCATCGCAATGTCTTTGACTAGTTTTCTTGGAGGCGTTTTATCGGACAAGTTCCAAAAACAAAAACCATTCTTATATATTTCGGCTCTAATTATGTTGATCGGCTTGCTCTTGTTTGCTTTTATTCCTAACATGACAGTTTATATGGTTGCTGCAACTGTAATTGGTCTTGGATTTGGGTGTTTCTCCGCAGTGGATACAGCTTTGGTTTCACGGATTTTGCCCAATAAAGAAGATGCAGCCAAAGATTTTGGCTTGATGAATGTAGCCAATGCACTTCCTCAATCGATTGTACCAGCGATTGCACCACTTCTTTTATCGATCGGTGGATGGACATTTTTCTTTCTGTTCTTAGGGTTATTTGTTCTGATTGGTATGTTCTCGGTAAAACCAATTCCTGAAGTTGGCAAAAATCTATAAAAATATGGGGGAAATACAACATGAATACAGGGGAGAACATTCAATTTGTAAAAAACAAAAAAGGGCCAGCTCTTGGTGTTTCTGCAAAATCTAATGTTACTATTTTAGAGCAAGACGGTCATTTCTTTAAAGATTTAAATAAAGATGGGAAATTGGATAAATACGAAGATTGGCGGCTGTCTGTGGAAGAGAGAGCCCTCGATCTAGCTTCTAAAATGACAATCGAACAAATAGCTGGCTTGATGTTGTACAGCAGCCATCAAGCTGTTCCAGCAACGAGTGATAGTTGGTTTACGGCAAAATATAAAGGAAAAGCCTATGAAGAAAGCGATGCAAATCCGTGGGATCTTACGGATGAACAGCTTCATTTTTTAACAGAAGATCGTGTACGACATATTTTAGTGACCATGCTGGAAGATTCAGAAGTAGCAGCCCGTTGGAATAATAAGGTGCAAGAATTGGTTGAATCGCTGAATTTAGGAATTCCTGTGAACACAAGCTCTGATCCTCGTCATGGTTCTGATGCTAGTTCAGAGTTCAATATTGGATCACTGGGCAGCTTAGTTTCCTTGTGGCCGGAAATGTTAGGACTAGCGGCAACTTTTGATCCGAAAATCGTAGAAAAGTTTGGGGAAATAGCATCAAAAGAATATCGAGCTTTGGGAATTACGACTGCGCTTTCTCCACAAATTGATATTGCGACAGATCCTCGTTGGTTTCGATTTAATGGGACATTTGGTGAAAACGTCAAGCTATCCACCGATATGGCTCAGGCTTACATCGACGGATTTCAAACTTCAGTTGGCGAAGAAGAAATAGAAAATGGTTGGGGCTATGCCAGCGTAAACGCCATGGTAAAGCATTGGCCGGGTGGCGGATCAGGGGAAGGTGGTCGTGATGCTCACTATGGAGTTGGAAAGTTTGCAGTTTACCCGGGAAATAATTTTGCAGAACATCTACTGCCATTCACCAAAGGAGCGTTTCAATTAAAAGGAAAAACGAAAACGGCATCAGCGGTAATGCCTTATTACACGATTTCATTTAATCAAGATCAAGTAAATGGGGAGAACTTAGGAAACTCCTACAATCAATATTTGATTCAAAATCTCCTCCGGGAAAAATACGGCTATGATGGCGTCGTTTGTACGGATTGGATGATTACAGCAGATAGTTTGGAACCAACTATGATAGCTAGCGGCAAATCATGGGGTGTGGAACATTTATCTGTCGCAGAACGCCATTACAAGCTGCTGATGGCAGGTGTCGATCAGTTTGGCGGGAATAATGAGATGGGTCCTATTTTGGAAGCATATCAGATGGGAGTAGAGGAACATGGCGAAGCCTACATGCGCCATCGCATGGAACAATCTGCTGTTCGTCTGTTAAAAAATATTTTTCGCTTGGGATTATTTGAAAATCCTTACCTCGACGTGCAAGAGAGTGTGAATATAGTTGGTAATGCTCAGTTTAAGGAGGAAGGATACCAAGCACAGCTTCGCTCCGTTGTGATGTTAAAAAACAAAGAGCAAGTTTTACCATTGAGCAAAGCTTGCACCATATATATTCCTAAAAGATATACTCCTGCTGGGCAAGACTGGTTTGGTAATCCTACACCTGAAAAAGAGGAATATCCGATCGACATAAAAACAGCAAAAAAATATTTCTCCATAACCGATGATCCAGAGAAAGCAGATGCAGCTTTAGTCTTTATGCGTACGCCAAAATCAGGCATTGGATATAACAAAGAGGATGCTGAACAAGGTGGAAATGGATATGTTCCGATCAGCCTTCAATATAGACCATACACCGCAGTAAAAGCGAGAGAAGTCAGCATTGCTGGTGATGCTCGTCCAGAAGATGTGCTCAATCGATCTTATAGTGGGAAAACGATAACGACGCAAAATGAATGTGACTTGGATATTCTCCTCGACACGAAAGAAAAGATGAAAGGCAAGCCAGTTATTGTCTCCCTGCTTTTGTCCAATCCAATGGTAGTAAATGAATTTGAACAGGAAGTTGATGGTATGCTCGCTAATTTTGGAGTTCAAGATCACGTGATCTTGGAATTTTTAGTAGGAAACGAAGAGCCTTCTGGCTTACTTCCCATGCAAATGCCTGCAAATATGGAGACCGTAGAAGAGCAGTTAGAAGACGTTGCTCATGATATGAAATGCCATGTGGATACAGAGCAGCACGTTTACGATTTTGCTTATGGTCTGAATTGGAATGGTGTGATAGAGGATGAACGGACGAAGAAGTATAAAAGAGTGTGAGCCTTTTCGTGATACCTTTTTGGTAACTTAGTCTGCTAGAGACACTGAACAGATTTCTACTTTCCAATGGGAAGAGGGACTAGCAACCTATAGACAAATAATAAATTCTAACCTCTTTCTCTTCTAGGAAAGAGGTTAGAATTTATTTCATACCCTCAGTACACGGCTGGGTGAGACGACAAAAGATACGGGATGTATGAAGTCCCTTTCGATTTCGTATTAGGGGCGGCCAGTCAATATTCGGATCAGTATATCTGGGTCTGGTTTGATAAATTCTTCATCATTATTTAAATTTAAGGCCATCAACCCTGATTGTACGGTAAGAAAAGAAGTCACGATTTTGTTAGGGTCACCAGGTGCGAACTCACCAAGTTCTTGTCCTTCTTTAAATAAGGGTACTAATTTATCAAAAAGTTCAGTGCCAAGGAAGTGTTCTTTGGCAATTTTCTTTAGTTTATCAGGTACTTCTTCCGATAAAAGAACTTGGTGGATCAGCAGAAAATAGTACTGCTCTTCTTCTTTAACATTCAGCATATTTTTAAATTTTTCCAGTGGAGTTGCCGGAGTTTGATACATTGCCTGTATGCCGTTTTCTAATTCTTGTATTGCTTTATGAATGAGAGTTTCTAGAAATTCATCTTTTGATTTGTAGTAATGGTAAAGAAGACCTTTGCTGATACCTGCTTCTGAAGCAATCGTGGACAATTTCGTTCCGATGTATCCTTTACGGGCAAAGATTTTCAGTCCGACACCCAATATCTGCTCTATGCGATTGTCACGGATTTGTTTAAATTGTTCTTCACTCAGTGGGGACATAATATGCATTCCTTTTATTTAGATTTATCCATTTCATTATAGAGAAAGAAACGAATCAAGACAAAAATGGGTTATATCTTACTCTTTAAGGCATTCTTTGCAAGCAAATCTTCTATTGTTTCCTTAATGATTTGATCAAACTTCGTATATTGATAATCGTATACATCAGGATAGATGGATTCTCTTCTAATCGTTTTTCCTGCCAACGGATAAGCAGAAGCTGCATTTTTATTGAAAAATTTTCCCATCCACATCATATATTTTGGCATTATTTTCGTTGGTGGAGTAAATCCGAGATGGGAAAAGTGACGGTGAATTGCTTTGGGTAAATCTACAAACTTTCCTCTAGCTGCTATACTGATATGTCGATTTCCATTCGTTTCTTCTTTGTCCATAATTGCAATATGCATACGAGCGCAGTCTCGAACATCTACTACATCTGCTGACATATCTGGCTGCATGGGCTGTTTTCCTTCGGCAATTTCTTTTATCATTTCTTGGGTGAAAGATACAGTTGGCAGACAAGACGGCCCAAAGATAAACACTGGATTGATCGTTGATAGTTTCACATTGTTAGGGTTCTGTTGTTTGTCTTGAGCCGTATCCCAAGCAAGTTTCTCTGCAAGAGTCTTACTGCGAAAGTATTCACTGATATTTTTTGGATTTGTCCAATCTTTTTCGGTAAAAAGAGTTTTGGTTGCAGGATGTCCAAAAATAATTGCTGATTCAGAACTAGTGACGACTACCTTTTTCACAGTGTTGGATTGAAAGGAAGCCTGTAAGGCATGCTTTGTTCCTTGAGTAGCACTTGCGATCAAATTTTTCTCCGTTTTTTTGGCTTGTGGACTCGCGACATGAAAAATCCATTTGCATCCTGTGACAGCCTCTTTCCAGCCTTCTTCTTTTTGTAAATCTGCTTCTACTAGTTCAATTCCAGGTAAGTTTTCTTTGATCATTTTTACTTTTTTTGCATCATTTATGTTTCGGATAGTACCTCTCACCCGAAATCCATCTTGCAATAAATATTTCCCGATCCAAGACGCTACATATCCAGTTATTCCAGTAACTAAGCACAAATCATTTTTTTTCATGTTTTTGTATTCCATTGTTGTTCACCCTTTGTATTTTTTTGACCGGTCAGACCGTTCAATAATAGAATAGGTGATGAGTAAAATTTAGTCAAGCATTCATTTATATTTTTTGAAAATTAATTCAGAATGAGTAATAAACTTATCTGAATTAAGGGTCTTCAAGGTAGAAAAGGTTATAAATAGTGTTTTGACATAATAGACAAACGTAAGCATCAAACAGATGAAATACTTTGATACATGTACTAAAATAAAAGAATAAGTGTCTACCGATCAGAACATCAAGGAGTTGGGATGACTTCGCAGGAACTGACAAACAAGATCATGAAGAAAAACCACGGCAAAATCCGCGATGACCTCCAGAAACAATTGAAAACGATTCGAGAGGCTTACGAGCAGAGGAATCGCCAAGAGTTGGAGAAAAAGGCTAGTGACGAGGGGAAAACACTGGCTGAGAATCTGCTCAGTGTGTACAACGATTTCCTCCAAAATCATGGACAGTCTTCCATTGACTTTGAAGAGGGAGGTCTGGAAATGCTCGCATTGGCGGCAATCTGTACGTGTTTTCTCGGAGCGGTTTCCAAGCTTCTCAAACTAAAAACGGGGAGTAGGATAGAACGGGGCTGGGTCCGGAGTGAAGTGCACAGTTGTGCAGCAAATACTTCGCAGGCGATTCATTTTGCCTTCGGTGAAATGGTAGCCCCGCGTTACATCGGTAATGGCGTATCGAGGGACGCTGTGATTAAAGTCGCGAAGGAGTTCTTCGGGGTAAACTCCAATGCTGTGAAGTTCGTTGGGGTTGGCTCGGATTCTTTGGTCAAGTTCTGATCGGGGCCGTTCGTTTCTCATCCGAGAACGAACGGCCCAAACTTTTATAAAGGGGTGTCTTCTACTATAGCCTCTGCTTCTATCTCTACTAATAAGTCTGGATCGATCAGCCCTTTCACTTCTATCATACTTGCCACAGGTTGAATTTCTCTAAAAAACTCCCCATGTGCCCTGCCGATCTCTTCCCATTTGGAAATATTTGTGACAAACATTCTCGTTCTGACGACATCTGACAGACTAGCACCTAATTCTTCTAATGCCCCTTCAATGGTTTGCAGAATAAATTTCGTTTGCTCATATGCATTTTCGACTCCCACTACTTTTCCGTCTTTCACAGCAGTAGTACCTGCTACCTCGATTCGATCACCTACGCGAACTGCTCGGCAATATCCAACAACGGATTCCCATGGAGCACCTGTCAACACTCTTTGTCTTTTCATCACTTTTTCTCCCCTCGTATTTATCTGCGTAAAAGTTTATTCGCAGGATTTACAATGCTTTCTAACCTTTTGTATTCTTCCAGTTTTGCCTTACTAGCACTTTCTTTGTGCAAATAAATATGTAAGTAGAGATAACGGAAATTGGTGTAATACTTCAAAAAGAAATTGATTTGCTCTTCCCAATCATCTTCTAATTCATTTTCGCAGAGATAACCAAACATAAATTTATGTAAAAACTCTTGCTTAAAAGAGCTTTGATCGTATTCAGATACATAATCTAGGGCATGATAAAGGGAAATGGCAATATCGTATGTATACCAGTGGTATTTGACATGATTCATATCAAAAATGATCAGTTCTCTACTTTTATTCAGTAGAATATTTCGATTGCTAAGTTCATTATGAATGAGACCATATGTCTTTTTATTTCGCACAAAACTACTTGCTTTTTCGCGCAATTCAATCCAGCGGTCTTGTACCAGTTTTGGGGCAGTGGATAAGTCACGGTGATAAATCTCGCCTTGATCCCAGTCATCAAAGGGCGTATCTACTTCTTCTAAGTGGAATTTTTTTGAGATCGCATGCATTTTACCCATCTCTTGACCCCATCTGGTAAACAAGTAATCGTTCCAGTGGCTATCAGCTATCTTTTCTCCTTCTGCTTTTTCATATGAAATAGCACAGCAAGGAATAGGGAGGGTGTGGATGACTTCGATGGTGTTTCCTCTCTTGGACAATACATTTTTCGGAATTTGAATGCCATTTTTTCGCAAGTACTGAATCCATTTCATCTCTGATAACAGCATGTTCCGATCTTTGTTGGCAGAAGGAATTAATTTAAGAATGAATTCCTCTCCATCGCGTTCATATTGAAATACATTTTGGTAGAAGCCACCGACCGAAGTGATAGAAGCTACTGTCCCACGGAATCGCTTGACAGCTTCTTCTACAATATCTTTTTTCCACATTTTTCATTCATCACCATACTTTCTGAAAGGCATATTTGTCTTTCCTATTATATCAAATACAAAATATTCTTTCGTGTCAGGAAAGAGTAGTCTATAAAAAACATTCAACCTATACCTTGACCTAAATGTTCGTATATGATTATATTTTTGTTAGAAATAATTCAATATATGTTCGTTTTTAATAGAATTGGAGGTCGTTATGAATCAACAAATGGAGCGCGTGGTAGTGTTGGATTTCGGAGGTCAATATAATCAACTCATCGCGAGAAGAATTCGCGATTTAGGCGTATTTAGTGAATTGCTTCCGCATACTACTACAGCGGAAGAGCTAAAACAACATAAACCAACAGGAATTATTTTTTCTGGCGGTCCCAATAGTGTCTATGAAGAAGGAGCACCAAAATGCGATCCTGCTATCTTTGACCTGCAAGTGCCTATTTTAGGTATTTGTTATGGCATGCAGATGATCGCTGCTCAGTACGGTGCAAAAGTAGACCGTGCGCATAAAAGAGAGTACGGTAAAGCAGAATTAGAGGTAGTTGGAAACAGCAAACTTTTTCAATCTTTTGGGACAAAAGAACAAGTATGGATGAGTCATAGTGACGTGCTTTTAGCTCCTCCAGCTGGTTTTGAAGTCATCGGAAGAACAGAATCTGCTCCGGTTGCTGCCATGATGGATGATGAAAAACAGCTGTATGCTGTGCAATTCCATCCAGAAGTGCAACATACCACTAATGGAAATGAAATGTTAAAGCAATTTTTATTTTCGATTTGTGGATGCAAAGGCGATTGGACAATGGAAACATTTATGGAAGATGCCGTTGCAGATATTCGAAACCGTGTTGGCGATAAACGTGTTCTCTGCGCTCTCAGTGGTGGGGTGGATTCTTCTGTTGTTGCGGTTTTGATCCATAAAGCGATCGGTGATCAACTTACCTGTATGTTTGTCGATCATGGTTTGCTCCGTAAAGGAGAAGCAGAGGGAGTAGTTGCGACCTTCCGTGATCATTTCCATATGAATTTTGTAAAAATCGATGCCAAAGATCGTTTCTTAGGAAAACTAGCTGGAATCTCCGATCCAGAGCAGAAACGAAAGATTATTGGAAATGAATTCATTTATGTATTTGAAGAGGAATCTGCCAAGTTAGGAAAACATGATTTCTTAGGACAAGGAACTCTGTACACCGATATTATCGAATCTGGTACAGCAACTGCCCATACCATCAAATCTCACCACAATGTAGGCGGGTTACCAGAGGAAATGAGTATGGAACTCATTGAACCGCTCAATACTTTATTTAAAGATGAAGTTCGTAAACTCGGTGAGGAGCTTGGCATTTCACGTGAAATTGTTTGGCGTCAACCTTTTCCTGGACCAGGTTTAGCCATTCGAGTAATCGGAGAAATAACCGAACAAAAACTACAAATCGTTCGTGATTCCGATGCAATTTTGCGTGAAGAAATTGCAAAAGCAGGATTGGATCGAGAGATTTGGCAGTATTTCACTGCACTTCCTGATTTCAAAAGTGTAGGTGTGATGGGGGATGTAAGAACCTATGCATACACGGTTGGAATTCGTGCTGTTACTTCCATCGATGGTATGACTGCGGATTGGGCGAGAATTCCTTATGACATTTTAGAAAAGATATCCACACGGATTGTAAACGAAGTCGATCATGTCAATCGAGTTGTGTATGATATCACCTCCAAGCCGCCTTCCACCATTGAATGGGAGTAAAATAAGTCATTAATATGGAAAAGTAGAGGGATTTCGGAATGACAGAAAAGAAGGCCTCAGGTATATCCAGCTTTTTTAAACTAGAAGAACATAAAACGAATATAAGAACCGAAATTTTGGCAGGCGTTACCACTTTTTTTGCAATGGCATATATCATTCTTGTAAACCCAAGTTTCCTGAGTAAAACAGGTATGGATTTTGGGGCAGTGTTTGTCGCTACCTGTTTGGCTTCGGCTCTTGGTTCTTTATTGATGGGAGTTATTGCAAATTATCCGATAGCACTTGCTCCTGGGATGGGGTTAAATGCTTATTTTACTTTTGTAGTTTGTCTTGGTATGGGAATACCCTGGCAGAAAGCATTAGGAGCTGTTTTTATTTCCGGCGTTATATTCTTACTGCTGACTGTAACAAAAGTACGAGAGATGATTATTAACTCTATCCCATCCTCTTTAAAATATGCAGTTTCTGCTGGTATCGGGATCTTCATTGCTTTTATTGGCATGAAAAATGCAGGTTTGATCATTGCGAATGAAGCAACATTTATCGCTTTGAATCCAAAACTTTCTTACGATCCAAATTTATTGCTGACGATTTTCGGACTTGTTCTTACGGTCATTTTAATGCTCCGTAAGGTGACAGGAGCCATCTTTATTGGTATGATTGTAACTGGAATTTTAGGAGTAATCACTGGTTTAATTGCTCCACCGGCCGGTATTTTTTCCATGCCCCCGAGCATAGCACCAACTTTCATGCAGATGGATATTATAGGAGCGCTTGATCTCGGACTATTTACGATCGTTTTCTCTTTCCTATTTGTCGATTTGTTTGATAACGCTGGTACATTAGTTGGAGTGGCTAATCAAGCTGGATTATTAAAAGACAACAAATTGCCAAAAGCAGGTAGAGCTCTTGTGACGGATTCTATTGCAACGATGGCTGGTGCCTCAATGGGAACAAGTACTGTCACTTCCTATATTGAATCTGCATCAGGAGTTGCTTCTGGTGGCCGCACTGGACTTACTGCTGTCGTGACGGCTATCTGCCTTGGTTTATCTGTCTTTTTCTTTCCGTTGGTGAAAGCTTTTGCGTCTGTAGCAGCAATCACTTCTCCAGCCTTGATTATTGTAGGAGTCTTAATGGCAGGTAGTTTGAAAAAGATTAGATGGGATGATTTTGTCGTAGCAGTACCAGCCTTCTTAACCATGATCATGATGCCTTTGACATATAGTATCGCTACAGGTATTGCAGTTGGATTTATACTTTATCCGATTTGCCAAATTGTCGTTGGAAATTGGAAAAAGGTTCATCCAATCATGTATATATTAGCTGTACTTTTTATCCTTCGCTTTATTTATCTTGGCGCAATATAAACAAAACTCCCTTGTTACTAAACAAGGGAGTTTTGTTGTATAAAACGAAGTTTTATCTAGTGGCAAATGTTCGATTTGTTCAAATTATTATAGAAAAAGCCTTGACCATATCTTAATAAACTATTAACATTAGCTTTACAAGTAGTTAAGCAACAATCTACTTGGTGAATACTTGACTCACTAGGAGGGTATCAGTATATGATCAAATCCATTGAAGTGAAGAAAGTAGATTCATTAGGGCCTTACCCATAGACATCGCATTAAAAAGTACTTAACTTGGAAATGGCAAAATGCTTCGTGACTTTCTGAGGGGGGATTCTATTGGAGTTCCAAAGCAGTAGTTATCGACAAGCGAAAGGTCCGTATCCTTAGTAATGGTAAGATATAAAAAAGCCACCGAATTCGGTGGCTTTTTCTTGTGCATAACGAAAAATGCAATGGAAAACCTACCAATAGGGAGGTTTTTTTATGCTTAGTATTCTGCTTGGTATTTGGATTAATCTTTTTCCTGCGAGTGATATAGACGAGATAAAAAATCTGTTTCGTGTACAGCAGCAAGCTGTAAATGCAAATAATTTGTCCAGCTATGTGTCTACTATATATGAAGACGAACATTACAGACAGGAACAAAAAAGATGGTTTAAAGACGCAGTTTTTTTCATTGATCCTAAGACATTTCAAATAAAAGTAAAAGATTATCATTTTATTTCTAAAAACCATTTTCATGTAGAGATCATTCAGTCATATCAAAAAAATCATAAGCTGTATTCGTTTATCCGTCCGGTTGAGATGAAAAAAACAAAGCAAGGCTGGAAAGATGCAGATTCACTTGCTTATGAGAGGAAAAAAAGTTCAATAACAGTAAAGTATAGTGATCGGAATTTACTCCCTGAGGCGCAAAATGCACTGATGATATTATCTCATGTATCTGAAAAAATGGCTCACAAATATTTGTGGCACCCATCCATATTAGAAGTAAAACTATATCATGATCCAGAAGTTTTTCGTCAATCCGTTAAGTTATCTTTACCTTCATGGGCTGGAGGTTGGAACGAAGCAAGGCAATCCATAAAGTTAGTGGTAGGAAAATCAGATGCAGCGTCTCTTACACATGGACTTGCTCATGAGTATACTCACCAACTGCTCAGTGATATGACCAATGATAATGCAGCGTATTGGCTGCAAGAAGGGGCAGCGATGTATTATGAAGCGTGGTTTTCCAAAGAACAACCAGAAATAGAAATAAACTTTCACCCTTTCACTATCAGCCAGTTAGAACAGATGAATTTGGAACAGCTGCCAGATGAAAAAGCATCTCGATACTATATCTCTTGTTATATGAGATTTAAAGAAATAGTTCAACAGCATGGGGAAAAGCAAATCGCAAAGGCATTTTGGGAAATGCGTAACTATCCTTATATCGATGAGGATAGTGTCATAAAGCAACAAGAAACGAATAAACGAACCTACCGTATTCTTCAAAAAAATAAGTTGTTACCTAGTAGAACAATTGAATTGGAAGATGCGTATTTCAATAGGAGTGATAAGAAAGTGCTGTAGAAAAGCAAATTAATTGCTATGATTGTTTGAGATACTCATTGAATAAAATTATCCTAAAAAAGTGTTGACTTATAGATATTGGCCATGTTATAGTATTTCTTGTCGCCGCGACAGAGCGGACAGACAACAAAAGAGAAGTTGTTCCTTGAAAACTGAAGAGTGAGATCACAAACCTGTTAATTTTTAGATTTACATTTATGAGCAAGTCAAGCTTTTCTAACAT
>NZ_JCAJZS010000013.1:0-15015 GCF_059510375.1 Shimazuella sp. NTD250
CAAGAACAAGATGTTTTTTCTTTTGTGTCAGCCGTTTGAGTGTTGCTCGCGGCGACAAGAAATAATATAACACGGTCAAAAAAAGATTGCAACCCCTTTTTTTATAAAAAATTTTCAGCCTGTGATCTTATCCTTGAACATTCACCCATTCCTTTGACCTAAAGTATTCTTTTTCACCTTCGAAAAATAATAATTCGTACAACCAATACATAACATCGAATCTAACAGTAAGCAAAAAAGGTCTTATCGGGATTTACCTTAAGACCTTTTTATTTCATTAGTTAATAGCTAAACCGCCACTTGCATAGCCCTCTATAACAGTACCAATATCTAAATCACCTGAATCCGCTGTAAAGACGAGTAGCAAACGCGTTCCAGCGGTTACAGGTATACTTGGCAATTCCGATACAACGCTGCTGATAGTTCCTTCTGAAACAATCCCTGTAAGACTTGGTTCTAATGCTGCTGAAGCGATTTGTGTAAATATGTTGTCAGGTGCAGGCGAAGAATATATCCTAGCTGTTATCGTTATTGTTTCTAATAAAGATAAATCAACAGTTGTACTAAAATATGCAGCAAATGATGTGAGAATACCATCCCGAGGCATGGAGAATGCTAAGTTATGAAGTGCTCCCGGGACTGCTGCGATATCTATTGTTCCACCTAAGACAGCAACAACTGAACCTGAATTTCCAAAGCCAATGAGTGCTTGAGTTCCAACTTCCTCAAATAATGCAGAAGTTAGTGAAACTGGAAGACCAGAAGTAAATGGAATAATAGCACTTGATCCAGGGACACCAGTGGACCCGGTGGCTCCAGTTACTCCGGTCGCACCGGTGACTCCTGTAGTTCCAGTCATTCCCGTTAATCCAGTCACTCCGATGGCTCCAATCGCTCCTGTTGCTCCGGTCATACCGGTGGCTCCGATCTCTCCTGTTACTCCGGTATTTCCCTTGACTCCGGCATCTCCTGTTACTCCGGTATTTCCCTTGACTCCGGTCTCTCCCTTTGCTCCAGTCCTACCTCTTGCTCCGGTTTCTCCCTTTGCTCCTGTATTTCCCTTGACTCCGGTCTCTCCCTTTGCTCCAGTCCTACCTCTTGCTCCGGTTTCTCCCTTTGTTCCTGTATTTCCCTTGACTCCGGTCTCTCCCTTTGCTCCAGTCCTACCTCTTGCTCCGGTTTCTCCTTTTGCTCCCGTATTTCCTTTGGCTCCAGTCTTACCTCTTGCTCCGGTTTCTCCTTTTGCTCCCGTATTTCCTTTGGCTCCGGTTTCTCCCTTTGCTCCCGTATTTCCTTTGGCTCCGGTTTCTCCCTTTGCTCCCGTATTTCCTTTGGCTCCGGTCTCTCCCTTGGCTCCCGTATTTCCTTTGGCTCCCGTTTCTCCCTTCGCTCCAGTTTCTCCCTTGGCTCCAGTTCTACCTTTTGCTCCGGTCTCTCCCTTGGCTCCCGTATTTCCTTTGGCTCCGGTTTCTCCCTTCGCTCCCGTATTTCCTTTGGCTCCCGTTTCTCCCTTCGCTCCCGTATTTCCTTTGGCTCCGGTTTCTCCCTTCGCTCCCGTATTTCCTTTGGCTCCGGTTTCTCCCTTCGCTCCCGTATTTCCTTTGGCTCCGGTTTCTCCCTTTGCTCCCGTATTTCCTTTGGCTCCGGTTTCTCCCTTTGCTCCCGTATTTCCTTTGGCTCCCGTTTCTCCCTTCGCTCCCGTATTTCCTTTGGCTCCGGTTTCTCCCTTCGCTCCCATATTTCCTTTGGCTCCCGTTTCTCCCTTCGCTCCCGTATTTCCTTGGGCTCCCGTTTCTCCCGTGGCTCCGGCCTCTCCTGTGGCTCCAGTTTCACCCTTGACCCCGGTTTCACCCGTGGCTCCAGTTTCTCCCTTGGGCCCAGTCTCACCCTTGACCCCGGTTTCACCCTTGGCTCCGGTTTCACCCGTGGCTCCGGTTTCTCCCTTTACTCCGGTTTCACCCTTTACTCCAGTTTCACCCGTGGCTCCAGTTTCTCCCTTGGGCCCAGTCTCACCCTTGACCCCGGTTTCACCCTTGGATCCGGTTTCACCCGTGGCTCCTGTTTCTCCCTTTACTCCGGTTTCTCCCGTGACTCCGGTTTCTCCCTTGGCTCCAGTCTCACCTGTGGCTCCTGTTTCTCCAGTGGCTCCGGTTTCTCCAGTGGCTCCGGTTTCTCCAGTGGCTCCGGTTTCTCCCTCTGCTCCGGTTTCTCCCTTGGCTCCGACCTCTCCAGTGGCTCCTATTTCTCCCTTTACTCCGGTTTCTCCCGTGACTCCAGCCTCTCCCTTGGCTCCAGCCTCTCCCTTGGCTCCGGTTTCTCCCTTGGCTCCCGTTTCTCCCTTGGCTCCAGCCTCTCCGGTGGCTCCAGTTTCTCCCTTGGCTCCAGTTTCTCCCTTGGCTCCCGTTTCTCCCTTGGCTCCAGTTTCTCCCTTTACTCCAGTTTCACCCGTGGCTCCGATTTCTCCCTTGGCTCCAGTCTCACCTGTGGCTCCAGTTTCTCCAGTGGCTCCGGTTTCTCCCTTTACTCCAGTTTCACCCGTGGCTCCGGTTTCTCCAGTGGCTCCAGTTTCTCCCTTGGCTCCAGTTTCTCCCTTGGCTCCCGTTTCTCCCGTGACTCCGGTTTCTCCCTTGGCTCCCGTTTCTCCCTTGGCTCCAGTCTCTCCGATGGCTTTAATTTCACTAATGAATCCTGTTTCTTCTGTGAATTCAGAGGCTCCCGCTGCTTCGGTCTCTTCGGCGGCTTCAACGGCACCTAACGTTGCATCTGTATCTCCAGTTGCATCTGTATCTCCTGTTGAACTTATGGATACAGTAGATTGCAATACATTTTTCAACTCATTTTGTAATAGCAATTCTTTTTTCGCAATTTCCCGCAGTGAAGATTGAACACTGTTATTTGCCTTTAATAAATCGCTGATTGATACTGAAACTCCGGAATCGCTTGGAAGTATGCCACGCAGAAATTCGTCATTAATGATATGGCTAAGACCAAGTTCTTCTAAGTCTACAGAAGAGAGTAACAAATTTATCGCATCTTCTCGAGTAATTGTAATAGTTCGAGTAACATTTGGTGTATTAGCTTGTGACATCATCTCAACTCCCCTAAAATAATTGGCTCTAGTTAATATATACAGAGGCATCTATAACGGAAAGGCTATTTGCCTAGTTAGGGCACCTCTCCTACATATTTTTTTCAAAAAAATCCCCCCTCATTTTGAAGCATTAATTAAGCGTTGTAGAAAAAGAAAAAAAAAGAGAAGTACACTGTGGATGAGATCCATGCGAACTTCTCTTTTAAACAAGCATTTTTCATCTGGTTATATACATAAGATGGTTGCCAAGAATGACAAATCAAATTTAATTTAGTTCATGCTGCCCTTTTTATAAAAAAATTTTAAAATGACGTTAAAGCGCGATACCCCTTGAAAATAAAGAGATATATTGACATAAGCCGTTTTATTCCTGTTTTTTGAATAAACCAAATCATTGTATAATAAAACTATTCTCTACAAAGGAATGATGAAAATATGAACCGCTTAGCACTACTTCAAAACACATCACAATCCAAGTGGTATCAATGGATGTCACGTCATTTTTATTTCATGCATCAACACCCTGAATTATCCTTTCAAGAAAGAAATACGATCCGTTATATCACCATGGTTCTTGAAAAAAATTTAGGTTTAAAAGTAAATTTATATGATATTAATGGTGAAATATTCGAAAAACCTGTTTCTTCACAAGCAATCACCGTATCGTTTGGACAGGGAGAAAGAACTGTAATTTTTACCGCTGATTTTGATGCTTTACCTATTGAAGAATCATCCATTAATTGGTATCGCTCAAAAACAAATGATACGATGCATGCTTGTGGACATGATATGCATACATCTATTTTATTGGGAATAGCTTGGTGGTTAAAAGAACACGAAGATATCCTAAACTGTCGAGTTATCCTTCTTTTTCGCCCTGCCGAAGAACTAAATGGGACTGCATTTCTAATCAAATCGGAAAAATTACTTAACTATCTCGGCAAAGATGCTGTTTGTTTTGGCCTGCATGTATATCCAGAACTACCTGCAGGTAAAATATCTACTTGTCCTGGCTTAATTAATTATTCAGCCGAATTTCTAAAAATTGAGGTGAAAGGAAAAGGAGGACATACTGCTCGACCAGAACATTCCTATAGTGCTCTTACAGTAATAGGACAAGTGCTATCACAATTACCTGAGTTTATCGCGCATGATGTTCCAGAAGCTGTTCTCGCTTTCGGTCAAATACACAGTGGCAGCAAAGGCAATATTATCCCAGAAACAGCTTGGTGTGAAGGAACATTGCGAACACCTGACTTTACGTTTCATGAAAAAGCAAAAACAGCAATCCATCGTTATGTAAAAAGTATGGAAAACGATTTTGTAAAATTGGAGTTAAAAAATAGTGGGATTCCTGCTCTTCCTCCAGTTGTGAATGACCCAATACTCGTCGAAGATTCCTATGGTATCTCTGAACATTTCCCTTGGATTGAAGTCCAGCATACGGAGTCGAGCAGAGGAGCAGACGATATCTCTTGGTTTTCTGAGTTAGGTTATCCCCTGCATTTCTTCCGCTTAGGAACCAAACCAGAACACCAACAACAAATATACGATTTGCATTCGCCACACTTTGAGGCTGATCCACGTGCCCTACTGACAGGAGTATATTTTCAACTTTATCAATTGCTCAAGTTTATGGATAAAAACGAATAAATCAATGCTATGTACCTCTCTACGAAAACAAAACTCCCAAAATAGCATGATGTTTGGCCACTGACAATAATCAGTGGTTATTTTTTACTTTGGTGTTTGTTTTCTCAATTAAACACGAAAGAAACCAGACTATAATGCACAAAGAAATATAAAAAATAACTAGCCCCCTAGTGATAGAGAAGGCTAGTGATAACCTAAGAAGTTTAGTGAATGTTATATGGTATAGGTGTCACCTTACCTTGCCGAATACGAAAGCAAGCAACTTCTGGTTTTATTTGAAATAATGAAACAATCACATAAACTGCTTCAGGATAATTGGCATAGATCACATCTTGTGGTGATGGATAAGGTGCAGCAGTAGGATGGGAATGATAAATCCCTACTAGCTGTTCTCCTTTTTCTTTCATTTGTTTAAATGTTATCTCGAGCTGACCCATATCCATTTGAAAAGCATCGGGACTGCGTAAAATATTCTTCATAGGCCAGAAGGTACTAGCCACATTATGGTTACCAGACAACAGACCACATGCTTCAAAAGGTTTTTGCTCCATACAATGGGATGTCATAGAGCTAAACACATGTGGAAAAAAAGTAAAACAGCGATTAGTCTGTTGCTCTCTTCCCACAACAACCGCCTCGGCGTTGCGGTTGTTGATTGGCCCTCCCTTGAGACGGTTGTTGTATAGGACGAACTAATTTATTTTGATCAGAGTTTGAAGCTGCTTCATTCCAAGGTTGCCCATTTCTTCTTGATGGACGAAAGTTTTGCCACTGGATAAATCGAGGATCCATAAAATATCTCCTTTCTACAATAGCCAATATATTCGGTATTATCATATTCGAATTTATTCCAGACGTGCTGTATATCTGTAGAAATTAGTCATCCGTTTCCTTTTTTAATGGTTCCCTGTAATTACTTTCATAAGGTACTTGATGGTTGCGTAGAAACTTACCATTTTGATCTGGATCTGTTTGAAATTCTGGTGGCAGTTGCTGGATTGTTATTGGGGCTTTCTTGTTAGTGACGTTACCAGATATAGGATGGGCTGTATGATTAGCTGTGATTGCTTTCTCTAGTTTCAATGGCTCCTCCTTCGTTTTCTCATCCAGCAACAAAGCCTCTTCTTTTTGAGGATCTTCTTGGCTAAGTTGCTCCAGTTGTTTTTGAAAGGCAGAAGTGAGCAGCTTAATCTGATAAGCCATACTTTCTTTTTCTTGAACTAATTGTTTTTCCTTTTCTTTTACATCATTTTCAAGTTTCCTTTTTTCTCTCTCAAGCGTTTTCGTCTGTTCCTCTTGTTCCTTTTTATTCTCCTGGAAAATTTCATTTTTTTGTTTCAATTTACTGATTTGTTCTTGATTCGCAGCAGATTCTAACCGTAATTTCTCAATCGTTTGTTCTTTTTCATCAAGAAGTTGTCTTAGCTCCTTTACTTTTTCTGTGTAATTCTGTGTGATTTGCTCCAATTGCTTGTTTTTTTTCTCATATGAATGAGCTTCTAACCGTAAATACCCAATCATTTGTTCTTTTTCATCAAGATGTTGTCTTAGCTCTGTTGCTTTTTCTGCGTAATTCTGTTCGATTTGCTCCAATTGCTTGTTTTTTTTCTCATATGAATGAGCTTCTGACCGTAATTGCCCAATCGTTTGTTCTTTTTCGTCAAGATGTTGTCTTAGCTCCGTTACTTTTTCTGTATAATCCTGTTCGATTTGCTTCAATTGCTTGTTTTTATTCTCATGAGAATAAGCTTCTGATTGTAACTGCTCAATCGTTTGTTCTCTTTCATCAAGATGTTGTCGCAGCTCCGTTACTTTTTCTGTGTAATCCTGTTCGATTTGCTCCAATCGTTTGATTTTTCTCTCATGAGAATTAGCTTCTGATCGTAATTGCCCAATCGTTTGTTCTTTTTCATCAAGAAGTTGTCGCAGCTCCGTTACATTTTCTGCGTAATTCTGTTCGATTTGCTCCAATTGTTTGATTTTTCTCTCATAAGAATTAGCTTCTGATCGTAATTGTCCAATCGTTTGCTCATTCGTTTGCAGGAGTTGCTCTATATTATTTTCTTTTTGAATGCTTTCTTTTTGTATACTTTCTCTTTGTATGCTTTTTATTTGCCCTTGTCTTTGATAAGCCTTTATTTCTTTTAATAATGTTTCTATTTGTCGTTCTTTTTGTTGCAGTGATTGCCGTAATTTTGTCTCATTCTCCTGTAAATCGTTGATCTCCTCATGCTTCTCGGTTCCTAATTCCTTAGCTGTACTCAAAGCTTGCCTTAATTCATACTCTTTTTCTTCGTAATGCGCTGTTATCTCATCCAATTGTTTTGCATATCTTCCTTCTAGAGTTCGATATTTTTCTAATAGCCGCCCCATTTTAGCATGTTGATACTTATACTTTTCTATTTTCGCTTCATATGCCTGATTTATATGCTGTAATTGAAGCATTTTCTTTTTATACATTTCACTTGCATTTCTTTTTTCATTCATCGTTTTCTCACCTCAATATACTTTATTCTTCTCTGTTAACCAAAATACAATTTTGATTCAATAAATGCAGCAGCTCCCGCAATTGCTAAGACAAGATGGAGGGGATAAGAAGCTGGAAACCATAGGTATAAGAAAAAAAGCAAAGCTGATGACCAAATTCCGACACACCAATGGCAACTTAAAAATAAACCCACAGTATGACGCCATCCTGTGCCTATAATATGGATTTTTCTTACAACTTGACCAGAATCATCTGGCTCATAAGTAACTTTGACAAATGGCTCTCGGATGATAGACGTTATTTCGTCAAAGACAATGAGATGAGTAAACCGAAAAGATGCAAGAACAAAAATGAGAAACTGAAACCATGAAAATTCCAACAAATGGGTCCCTCCTCGAAAGAAATTTAGGTAAACGAAAGGGCGATTTTATTCGTTGCTGGATACTGGAAATTTAGCCCTTTATAGTGTACGGAACCTTCAATCATAATGTCTCCACTACTATCACGGGGAATGGATAACTGAAAATTAGGAAATAGAATAGTTTCACCAGGGTTAACGATTAAGGCTTGCATCGACTTTACCCAATACTCCCCTAACTCTTTTACTTTATTACGCCAATCTTCATCTACATATGTCCATCCAACCGCACTGTCTCCTGAAAAACTTTGAACGCCAACGGTATCCGTCATTTTAGGCGGGATGATTTGACCTTTTAGTTTTATATGGGAAGAAGGGGGGACTTGAATGCAAATATGGGGATCTGGCAGAGCACCCATACCTGTATTTTTGAGAAACATATTTCCTAAAACCAAATAATCATCCTCCTCCGAAGTTGGAAAAACAATTTGGTAATCAAAGCATACTTCCATCCGAAAAGGTGGAATGGCCACAGGATTTGCTGTAATGTTCCCTGTCTTTTGTGGTGAAACTTCTGTGTGTTGGGCTTGATCCTTTTTCTTCTGTGGTTCTGCTGGAACCGATGGAGGGAGAGAACTTCTTTCTTCTTTTGGAAAAAGCAATTTCATCGAATCGAGAGGCAGAAATGGTAGAAATGAGAAAACATTTTCTTCAGCACATCCTCTGAGTAATGCAGAGGCCAAAATAAGGCTGATTTTTTCCTCCATGTCCCTTTCCATTCCTTGCGATTTGGGTAATCTACTGCGAAGTTCCAAGATAGGAATAGGGGATTTTTTGTCTTCTTCTTTAAGCCGTGCAATAATTTCATGTTTTTGGCATTCTTCCGCCAACATCTCTGCCCATTTTTTCGCTATTAACCCTTCACTATGAGAAATCATAAATTTTGGACTTGAGGTTGTAGGTTTGTCACTCATATAAGATTTTAGTTTAACCATTATTTCTCCATCATCTGGAAGAGATGACTTCGCCTGTAATACTGTTACTTGGATACCTGTACAGCTAAGGAACTCTTTGGTTGTGTCCAGCATAAAAGTATGACTATCGTTTTGTTTCATTGGCATGAGATATACTTTTTTTCCTTGAAACACAGAGGCGAGGTGAAGTATTTTTTCCCGTTGGTTCCATTTCGTTTGAAAACCTATCTGTTCGCAAAACAATTGAAAAATAGGTAGAGAATGAAAAGGTAACTGTCCCTTATTTTCGTTGTCGTAATATATCTTCCAGTCCATAGACATCCTCCTGTCTTTATCGCTATATCAGAAATAGTTTATGAACCGGAATAGAAGAAAAGTAACAATTTAAAAAACTTTTCTCCCATTATAAGCAATAGATTTTTATGAAAATTGGACTTTTGCCTAAAGCGATCCTTACTTGTTTTGCGTATATATACGTTGAAAGTTATTACTACCTAAGGGGGGTAAATGGAAATTATGGTTAGACCAATACGAGGCTCTCAGGTCACACCACCAGTTCCAAATAATGTTCAGGCTGAGTGTATCTGCGTTCCCAAAGTATATGATTTTGTGGTCTTTACAGAGGACATCAATGCTACGATACCACTACCTGCGACACCACCAGCAGGATGTCCGACTACCGTAACCGATATTTTTTGTTCGTTGACAGGTGTAACTTCCTTTTTTCCAATAAGCTGTGAAACAAATGGGGTTTGTACTGTTCTCGACCGTCGCCCTATTAACATCGACGGGGTAAACGCAGCTTTAGTCAAATTAAGACAGGATATCCCAGTGGATGTCACCCTTACCGGGACAGATGCTTTAGGAAATCCTGCTACTTGTACGATTCCTTTGACAGTACCTTTTGTTCGCCAAGTGGTATTGTGTTTCCCGCCTGAGTTTACAAATGACAACCTAGTTTGCCGGATTATCAGTGGAGATTGTGTCATCACCACTCCTCCACCAGTTGGAGGTATTCCATTCCCTGCTTCTGTTGGAGTCGAGCTCAATATATGCAAAGAAATTCAAGTATTGGCTGCGGTAAAATTAGAAGTCTTAGCGAAGTTCTGTTCGCCACGTGCTCCAATCGAAGTTCCAGTAACTACCGCTTGTCCAACGCTTACATTCCCACAGCAATGTGACTTCTTCCCACAACCTAACTGTGATTGTGAGAGCTCCTTTAATTCACCAAATGCTCCAGTACCAACCTCAGTTGGCGTAGTTCTAAATGGTTTAACAATAGCTGCTGGTACCGCTTCTCTTGTAGGGAACGTCTGTAATGGCTGTGCGGAAATTAACACAAATATTAATTTCACCTTTACGGATACAGATGGTCTTCCTCCAAACAACAGCTTTACTTTCACCGCCAACTCCTTCCTATCTGAAACTTGTACCTTCTTATTAGGAGTAGGAACACAAGTAATAACTGGTCAAGGTACAGTAGTAACTGCGCTTGGAGATACCATACCTGTAACGTATTTACTAACATTGGTTGATGCAGGTGCATTAGACAGCTATGTCTTGACGTTATTAAGTGTCTCTCCTGGATTATTTGCAGCAGTTGCAACGTCTATCGACATCGGCAACTCTATCATTATTCAGGATTGTACTGGATTCCCTACTACAACAACGTAACCATGCTTCATCTACACAGGCTGTTGGTCATACACCAACAGCTATTTTTTATTTTTATGATAAACATAACTCAGCTACATACAAAAATAGATTTAATTGATTAATTAATAAAAAAATATCGAATATACATGATACATATACCCAATGAATCATCGACTAAAAAAGTCCATCTTAAAGTAAATAAGGAGGAGGAAAGAACACTATGATCAAACCAATAAGAGGCTCTCAGGTCACTCCGCCTATTCCAAATAATGTCCAAACGGAATGCATCTGTGTGCCTAAAGTATACGACTTTGTGCTCTTAACAGAAGATATTAATACAACCGTACCATTACCTGCAAAACACCCTGCCGAATGTCCAACCACTGTTACAGATATTACCTGCACATTAATAACGGAACAATTTTTTCCTATCACTTGTGTTACCAATGGAGTTTGTACCATACTTGATCGTCGTCCCATTAACATCGATGGAGTCAGTGCAGCTTTAGTGAAATTGAGACAAGACATCCCTGTTGATATAACCTTTACTGGTACCGATGAGTATGGCAATCCTGCTACTTGTACGATTCCTTTGACAGTGCCATTTGTTCGCCAAGTTGTATTGTGTTTTCCACCGGAGTTTACAAATGACAACCTTATTTGTCGGATTATCGGTGGAGATTGTGTCATCACCACTCCACCACCAGTTTGCGGTATCCCATTTCCAGCATCTGTAGGAATCGAACTCAATATATGTAAAGAAATTCAAGTAATTGCCGCAGTAAAATTAGAAGTTTTGGCGAAATTCTGCTCACCGCGTGCGCCAATCGAAATACCTGTTACTTCCGTTTGTCCGCCAACTTTGTTCCCACAGCAATGTGATTTCTTTCCACAACCTAATTGTGATTGCGAGAGTTCCTTTAATTCTCCAAATGCTCCAATTCCTTCCTCGGTTGGCTTAGTTCTAAATGGATTTGCTATAAGTGCTGGTACAGCTGCACTTGTTGGAAATGTATGCAACGGTTGTGCGGAAATCAATACAAACATTCGATTTACCTTCACAGATACAGATGCAGTTCCACCAAATAATAGCTTTACTTTTACTGCGAACTCCTTTACTTCCGAAACTTGCACCGTCCTTTTAGGAATAGGAACACAAGTAGTATCCGGTCAAGGTACTGTCGTAACTGCAGGTGGAGATACCATACCTGTAACGTATTTGCTAACATTAGTTGATGCAGGTGCAGTAGATAGCTATGTCTTGACCTTATTAAGTGTTTCTCCTGGATTATTTGCAGCAGTTGCAACTTCCGTTGACATCGGGAACGCTATTATTATTCAAGACTGTAATGCATTCCCTTCTCCAACGACGTAATTCAATGCTTCACCCTACATAAGCTGTTGATCTCAATCAGAATCAACAGCTTTTTAATTTAGGTAAGACCGAGATTTTGATTTACTTTAACAAATACATAGATGTATGCATAGCATATATATGATAAATGGAGTTATAAATAACAAAGAAAGGACTTGTCTAAATGGGATTTTGGAACTGGAAAAAACGCGAAGACAAAGATCAAATCATTGACAAGTGCAAAAAAAAGGAACAGGAATACCGATTGGAACTGGAACAAAAAAATAAACTTATTGTGCAATATATTGAAAAAGAACAAAAATACCTACAAGATCAAAATCAAGATAAACAAACCATCCAAGAACTTCAAAAAAAATTGGCAGAATATGAACAAAAGGAAAAAGAAGCAACTGGAGATTCCCTCATAAAACAACAGTTGATTGATGATCTTAAACAAGAAATAAACGAACACGAACAAATAACGATCTCTTTTAAAGAAAGTACAGATGAAAAACAACAAACCATAGATCAATTAAAACAAAAGATCAAAAAATACGAAGAGGATATCGCTGAATTACAAAGGAGTCTAGCAACTAAGCAATTATTAATCGAACAATTAGAAAAGAAAATTACCGAACATGAAAAAACCATCTCAGAACATAAGGAAAACCTAGAAGAAAAACAACAAATACACATCCAATTGAAACAAAAAATCACAACACAGGAGGAAACAATCACAAGTTTAAAAGAAGATTTACAAACAAAGCAACAATTAATCGAAGAATCAAAACAAAAGATCGCAGAATACGAACAAAAACCCCAAGAAGAACAAATCGATAAACAGGAAAAGATTCAGCAGCTTGAACAAAAGATCGCAGAATATAAAAAAAGAGAATTTGAATATCAAAATAACTTAAAAGCATTGCAAAAAAGCATTCAATCCATACCGAAGAAACGCCAAGAAATTGCTACAGATGGACATTTTAAAACAATGGATCGAATATCGAAAAAATTAACAAATGAGCAGGCTAAAACAACTTCTATGCCCCAATCTTCTCAAACTCCAAAAAAATATTTCCCTCAACAACAGGCTTCTCAATCGGTGGAATTTAACCCTTTTAAGCGTGGACCAAGATAAATCAAAAAGCTATTCCTTTTTTAAAGAAGGAATGGCTTTTTGATTCGAGAAGAAGCATGACTTTAATCATAGGTTTCATGTCCTAAACATAAAAATAGAAAAAATTGTTGAAAAAGAGGGTGCTTATGCTCCGTATTCTTGTTGTTTTTGGAACAAGGCCAGAAGCAATTAAGATGGCTCCACTTATCAATAAATTGCAACGTCATGCTGAGATTGAGACATTTATTTGTGTAACTTCTCAACATAAGCAAATGCTAAAGCAAGTATTACAAGCATTTGATTTGACACCTGATTTTGATCTAAAAGTGATGACAAATAACCAGACTTTAAGCGAAATTACAATTCGAGTACTTCAAGGAATGGAAACCGTATTAATTCAATTAAAACCTGATTTGGTTTTGGTGCATGGTGATACAACTACTACTTTCTCTGTTAGCCTTGCATCCGTTTATCAGCAAATAAAAGTGGGACATGTGGAAGCTGGAATGCGAACTCACCAAAAGTATCTCCCTTACCCAGAAGAGTTAAATCGCCGATTAGTAGGGAGTTTAGCTGACCTGCACTTTGCTCCCACCGATAAAGAAGCTAATTATTTATATCGAGAAGGAATATCAAAAGACTCCATATACATAACAGGAAATACCGCAATTGATGCGCTAAGTATGACAATTGAAAAAAAATACGATCACCCGTTGGCCAAACAAGTCCAAGGAAAAAAAGTGATTTTAATAACAGCTCATCGCAGAGAAAATCTAGGTGAGCCAATGGATAACATGTTTCGAGCTATTCGTCGGTTAGTAGAAACTCACTCTGATGTAGTTGCTGTATTTCCGATTCATTTAAACCCCATCATCCAAAAGAAAGCAAATTCTATCCTTCGTCATCATCCCAGAATACTGTTGATCGATCCTCTCGATGTGATTGATTTTCATAATATCGCCGCACATTCTTACTTGATTTTAACAGATTCGGGAGGAATCCAAGAAGAAGCACCAACTTTGCAGGTTCCTGTTCTAGTGATGCGTGATGTCACAGAAAGACCAGAAGTAGTAAATGCAGGAGCAGCTAAACTGGTTGGAACAGATGAAAATATAATCTTTGAAGAGGGAAGTCATTTAATAAAAGATAAAAATGCATATCAATCCATGATCGGAATAAAAAATCCATATGGAGATGGGAATGCATCAAAACGCATCGTACAAGGGATATTGCACCATTACAAGTTGTCTAACCATCCACCATCTCCCTTTCAGTAAAGTGAGGTTGAATTTCAAACGTGATGATATATTAACCAATACCCACTAGTCTCGATTCTTCTCTAGTCAGGTCGTATGTGAGGTACAATTCATCAGTAGTTCGTCCATCGACAAAAGATCATCAAAGGCACTTCTGAATCCTTTATCAGAAGTGCCTTTTGATGCTATCCGATTCTCAATGCATTAATATCAGTGTTTAATCCAACAAGAGAAATGACGTTACTTTGGCTGTTAACGATCGCTCTAACTTGAACATTAATCGTACCTGTTGCGGCTACATTGAACCCAGTAATTTCTGCTATTGGCCTCCTATAAGTAGAAGCATTTGTAAATGATGTGTTAAAGGTTCGAGTGTTTATCAATGTCGAATCTGCATAGAACCTCAAAGAATAACTAATAGTAGAATTCGCAGTAGTAATAAATTCTATAGCAGAAGCATAAGAAAGTTGAAGTGTCTGTCCTGCTGTTACTGGAACAGCTAATGTTCCCAACACAGTTTCAGTTGGTGGGGTAACAGGAACAGCAATTGGCCCAGGTGTAGTGTTAAATAGAAACAAAACAGATGTTCCTGCTGTTCCCGTTGCACCGGCGGCTCCAGTCGTTCCCGTACTTCCAGTATTTCCTGTGGCTCCTATGCTTCCCGCTGTTCCTGTGCTTCCGGTTGATCCAGTAGATCCAGTATTTCCTGTGGCTCCTATGCTTCCCGCTGGTCCTGTACTTCCAGTCGCTCCTGTAGCTCCTGTAGTTCCCGTACTTCCAGTGGCTCCTATGCTTCCCGCTGGTCCTGTGGTTCCAGTCACTCCTGTAGCTCCGGTAATTCCCGTACTTCCGGTGGCTCCTATGCTTCCCACTGGTCCTGTGGTTCCGATCGATCCTGTAGCTCCTGTCGTTCCCGTACTTCCTGTATTTCCAGTGGCTCCTATGCTTCCCGCTGGTCCGGTGCTTCCGGTTGATCCCGTAGCTCCTGTCGTTCCCGTACTTCCGGTGCTTCCAGTGGCTCCTATGCTTCCGGCTGTTCCGGTACTTCCGGTCGCTCCAGTCGCCCCC
>NZ_JCAJZS010000014.1:0-12064 GCF_059510375.1 Shimazuella sp. NTD250
ACCCAGTTTATATGGGGCTATAGCTCAGCTGGGAGAGCGCCTGCCTTGCAAGCAGGAGGTCAGCGGTTCGATCCCGCTTAGCTCCACCACAACAACCTTTCTTATTTGGAAGGGTTTTTTATTTTCTCTAATTCTTCTTTAGCAAGTTGGTGATTATAGGATTGCTCAAGACAAGTTTCAAGTGCAAGAGTAGCTTTTTCTATTTGACCTAATTGGATATAACATTTACCTATATAGTACCATGCTTGGAAGCTGCCAGCCCCTTTTAAAGTGAGATGATGATGGTTATCTTCTCCTAAAAAAAGACAATGCTGAAATACTTTGATAGCCTCTTCATATTCATTTTGCCCAATAAAGATTAATCCTTTGTATAAATGAAGATCGACATAATCAGGATAAAGGGCAATAGCTTTATCAATAGCAGGCCAAGCACCTTCAAAGCTATTGAGTGTGATGAGAATTTCATACTTTAACTTGTATAAAAGTGATGGTGGTGTTTGTTGTATGTGAATAAACTTTAAAATAGCTTCATTCACATATTGAAATGCTTTTTCATGTTTTTGTTTACGATAGTATTCATTTGCTAGATGGTAATCAATCCAAGGATCTGTACTGCCTTCTTGTTTCATTTTTTCTAATATTTGGATGTTTCTTTTGTGTTTGTCCCTTTTGATGGTGACGTCATTTAAATATCCATAGTGATAAACCTTTACTGGTAAAGTAATGATATCATCGACAGCTCCTAAGACTTCCTGTACATTTAGTTGCTCATGAATTCGATTTTTAAATCGAAAGCCCATGTGATTACGAAATAATCGATGATGGTTTACCAAATATGCATGATCTGGATGAATTGGATAGGAGCCGTAGTAGTTTATTAATTGAATACCAGCTATATGTTCTTCTGTTAGGCTTAACACATCACGCAATTTTGTTGCGTTCTCTTTCTCCACTTCTTCATCTGCATCCAACCAAAAAACCCAATCCCCTTTCGCGTGATCCAGACCGTAATTTCTTGCAACTGCAAAGTTATCTTCCCAATCCCTGTGTAAAACGATTGCCCCTGCTGATTTACAGATTTCTACTGTAGCATCAGTGGAACCTGTATCAACAATAATCATTTCATCAACAATGTCTTTTACACTATGAAGACAGTTACCGATAAACGTCTCTTCATTTTGGACAATCATACAAAGAGATAGGAGTTTTTTATCTTTCATTGATCTTCCTCCGACCTTTCTGTACTCCAGATAGAAAAAGTGTATATCCTTTCATTACCTTTTTTGATCGATTCCTGTTGTCTCTCAGGATTTCTTTTAGATCTGCAAAACAGTCCATTGGATTTTGTGGGGATTGGCGGTTTAGGGTAGATTTGTCGGCAGACCAAAGAGCCTTTCTAGCAGTATATATGTGATAAAGTTTGCTCGAAGTAAGAGCTGCTTTTTTTACAAAGGAAGCAGAATAAGACTGATCCTTTTGTTTGTAAGCTGTTAGTAACAGTTGATAAGCAAGAACAAATTGGTAAATTGCTGACTTCCATTGTTGATAAGCATCTATGTATAAAGAACGAGAATGTTGGGGGAGATGTTTCATGTTCATCCTGCTTCTCTCCTTTTTGAAATCATAGATCAATCGTAATCGATACAATGGATAACGTTTTCAAACTTTCTAAGCAACAGCCATTCCTTCATCACGATTGCATCTATTAACTTTAAAACTTCATTGTTAAACATATTTATCTCTACATTAGAGGGACATGTCGGAAAGTCTAGATTTTTTCCAACAAATGCTTGTACCTTTTCAGCTTCTGCATGAATCAAATGTGCCAATGCTATTTCTTCTAAAGCAATAGATTCTAATAAATCGATGATTACTTCAGAAAAGGATGGACGGTTCTTCCCATCAGGCATTTGGGGGATACTCATGATCTTCCTTCCTTTCCAAATACTTAATTACTCTTATGGATATGATCAAATCATTGATAATAGAATCGGATGGGATTTTTTTAGGGGACAAACAACCATAGTATGAATGGAGAATATATTGACTTATATCCTAATTCTAAAAAGGAAGTGAAGAAATGTCTCAAGCGAATATACCTAATATCACACCGATTATTAGCATCACTCCAGGGCAGACAGTATCACTATTATTGTCATCGATTGCTTTAGAGGAGTTAGCTCTTGCTCATCTGATCAATGCAGAAGCAGAAAAAATACAGTTTGTTTTAGGGTCTTTGGAAACCGCTAATGATTGCCCAGATAAGGTATCTATCAAGGATTTATTGCTTCTTAATGAAAATGTACGCAGTGTTCTGCAAGATGTAATAAAAAAAGAGATGTTGCTTCAATTTAAATTTGAAAACATATTGGAATTGATAAATCAAACCGAAACTGAAGAGGACTAATCTCAAAAGTGGAGTGTCCTTTGCGTTTGGAGGGAAGGCACGGAAGACATACATCAAGTGACTTGCCCATCGTTCCAATTGGTTCATAGGGCATCCTCTAATTGAATGAACAACGTAATGGTGAAATGGAGGCATAAGACTTTGAAGGTTGCTATTTTAACCATGTTCAATGGTTTAAATAACACATATTCACTGGTCAATATTGTAGCTGAACAACTTCGAATGCTGCTTGATGCAAAGGTAAAAATCAAATTGCTTGTCAGTGAGCACTGTCCTGATCACGAGCGATACGGTGTTTATTTGGATAAGAGGATAGAATGGATAAAAATTGCGAATCAGATTGATGGGGAAGTTATCCATTGGAAAGACTACTCTCAGCCTACAGGGAAAGTTCACGAAAGTTTTTTTGCAGAAGCAGATAGGATAGCAGATGATCTGGTAGAGAAATTGTCAGATGTGGATGTTTGTCTGATGCATGATATCCATTATCAAGGATGGCATCTTGTCCATAATGTTGCGGTTCGAAAAGCACAGCAGCAGTTGCCAAATTTAAGATTTCTAGCCTTTACTCATTCTGCACCTGTCAATCGTCCATTAAATATGGAATGGCCGTTTTCAGCACGCTATACTCCTATGCCAAGTACTATTTATGTATATCCAACTTACTCGGGGATACCTGCCCTGGCAAGGCAGTATGATGTTCCAGAAGGGAAGTGTCAGGTAGTAAACAATAGCCTTGATCTTCCAGGCTTTTTAAGTGATGAAGTCAGAACGGTAATAAAAAAAATAGATATACTTTCATCTGATTTTCTTGTTATTTATCCAGGTCGTTTAACACCAGCAAAAAAATTTGAAAAAGTGGCCTCTTTATGTGGTGCTATCAAAAAAGGGAGCGAAAAAAATGTAAAAGTTGTATTTTGTGATTTTTCCAGTAAGGACATTGATCCAAAGACGTATAAGTCACTAGTTCTGCTTGAAGGATGTGAAGCAGGGCTCGATCTCAGAGATATGATTTTTACATCTGATATCGGATTTGAAAGTGGTTTTCCAAGAAAAGCAGTGATGGAGCTTTTTTCATTAGCAAATCTATTTATTTGTCCCTCGCTTTCGGAATCATTTGGTCTAACGGTATTAGAAGCAGCCAGTAAGGGAAATTTTATTATTGTGAATGAAGCAGTGCCAGCTCTTGAAGAATTAGGAAAAAAATTAAATGCATTTTTTATGAGATGGGATGCACGCAACTTTGGTTTTGATACTTCTGAGACCTACCATCCAACTGAGAATGCATATTTAGAACACAATGCAACAAAAATTGTCAACTTGATGAGAGAGAATGCGGTTATACACGCCAAAACTTTGAGCAGACAGAGATATAGTCCTCAATGGGTTTGGAACAATCAGTTGGAGCCACTTTTAAAAATGACATTATGACAAGACAGAGTTTTTAACAGGGATGATTGTCGTTCCATTTAAAATATGCAGTTAAAAAAGGCAACCGATATGGTCGCCTGTAGCGTAATAAAGAGCTCTATTAAAAATTAGGGGCAATTAGTTACAGATAGTTCATGATTCCCGAGTTTTGATATAGTTGCGAAAAATAAACTTCCATTGCTTCCTGTAATTAACAATGAAATACGCTTATTATTTGTTATACCGTTCAAATCGAGAGTATAGGTCACAGGATTAGGACCAAATAAAGCAGTATTGGTGGTATTGCCTTCGCCTGTTATGGTCACAATTTGATTTTTGCAATGTGGGACATGAAAGGTAGTTGCTGTGAATCGGAAAGCACGTAATGTTGCTGTCCCTCCATAGTCAAATATAAACTGATTATTTGATATGCAGTCTAAACATATATGACCACAGAAATTCACTGAGCCGTGTGCATTTGTCGGTTGCGTCACTCCGTTAAATACAACAGTTGTGTCATTTGCTCCTGTACCTCTTTTAATATTAAAGTTATCATCTGCTGGATTCGTCACCATGCATCCGCATGATGTAGTTGTAGTTGTCGTAGAAGTAGTGGATGTAGTAGTTGTTGTTTTCGTCGTAGTAGTAGTTGTGGTTGTCGATGATGTTGTAGTGGTAGTTGTTGTCGATGATGTTGTTTTGAGTTGTAAAATATTTTCTAATTTAAATTGAAGCAGCATTTCTTTTTTTATTACATCCTGCAATGTTTTACGGACATCTGTGTTTATTGTCAGGAGATCGGAAATAGTTATATGTGGAGGATTGATCGTATTTTTTGTTCCAGGCAAGGTGCCTAAAACAAATTGTATTTTTTCTGCCTCAGCGTTCATGATATGCGCTAAAGCCAGCTCTTCTAATGCAATGGAACTAAGTAATAATGAAATAGAATCATTTTCAGATAATGAAATTTTCGGCGTGATGTTGGGTATATTTGGGAAGCTCAATTGCTCACCTTCTTCATGATTTTGTCATTATAGTAAATGCAATACAGGAGTATTTGACTGGACTTTTCTCCTTAAGCTTGTTGGTCTAATGAAGAATTTGTAAGTGCTTTAATTGTCAGAAGGAAAAGCAAATGTATGGATATTTCTTCTTGTTTATTTCCTGAATAAAGTTAACTCCTTTTATCATATATATATTTGAGGTAGCTATGGTGATTGGGGGAATGACATGAGGAAGCGCATATTAATAGGGACTCCTGTCCATCAACAACCTGAAATTTTACAAGAATATCTGCTCTCTCTCACAGAACTAAATAGAGAAGATCTAAGCGTAGAATATCGATTTGTAGATGATAATGTGTCTGAAAAATCAAGTAAATTACTTTCCGATTTTGCAAAAAAGCACGAAAAGGTTGTTATTGACAAATACTTAGGTGAAAAAGAATCCTATCATTGTGATGAGTACACGCATTATTGGAGAGAAGCACAGATTTGGAAAGTAGCAGAGATGAAAGACCAGATGATTGATTATGCAAAGGAAAACGATTTTGATTATCTTTTTCTCATAGATTCTGATTTGGTGTTGCATCCTTATACACTGAAGCAACTCATAGAAGCAGAGAAAAATATCGTTTCGAATATTTTTTGGACGAAATGGCAGCCGACGGCATCTGAACTGCCACAAGTATGGCTACAGGATCATTATACACTCTATACGAAACATCGAAACGAGACACTGACAGAGGAGGAGATTGGACAGAGAACTCATTCTTTTTTGGAGAAGTTACGGCAGCCAGGAACATATGAAGTTGGGGGACTTGGAGCCTGTACCTTGATTTCGAAAAAGGCACTTGCTGCCGGAGTGAAATTTGCAGAAATCTCCAATCTTTCTTATTGGGGAGAGGATCGGCATTTTTCGATCCGTGCGGCTGCTCTCGGATTTTTATTACATGTAGATACCCATTACCCAGCTTATCATATTTATCGGTCTTCTGATTTGAAAGGATTACCTGCCTATAAAAGAAGGTGTCGTATTTCCATGAACCAAGATGAGGGGATAACTATCAGTCTTTGTATGATTGTAAAAAACGAGGAGGATGTACTAGAGAGATGTTTGTCTTCTATTCAAACAATAGTGGATGAGCTTATTATTGTAGACACAGGATCGACAGATCAAACAAAAGAAATAGCAGCAAAGTTTGGTGCAAAAGTTTATGAGTTTGAGTGGATCGATGATTTTTCTGCAGCTCGTAATTACGCCTTTAGTCTTGCGACGAAGGAATATATTCTTTGGCTTGATGCAGACGATTTTTTGAAAGAAAATGATCAAGCTTCTTTACTGTCTCTTAAGAAAACACTTGACCCAGGAATTGATAGTGTATCGATGCATTATCATCTTTCATTTGATGAAGAAGGAAATGTAACGCATAGTTTAAGGCGGAATCGACTAGTACGAAGAGCTTGCAACTTTCTTTGGATTGGATTTGTGCATGAGTATCTGGAAGTAGGAGGAAATGTTTTACATAGTGATATTGCGATCACGCATAAAAAAGACAAAGCATACACAGACCGTAACTTGCAAATTTATCGGAATCATCAGCGTTTAGGAGCTGTATTTTCTGTTCGGGATTTGTATTACTTCGCCAATGAATTGAGAGATAATGCTTTTTATGAAGAAGCTGTCACTTATTATGAGAAATTTCTTTTTACCAAGCAGGGTTGGGTGGAAGATAATATAGCTGCTTGTTTAAAACTTGCTGACTGTTATCATCACTTATGTGAGTTTGATTCAGAACAACAAGCTATACTGAGAACCTTTCATTTTGATAGACCAAGGGCAGAAGCTTGTTGCCGACTCGGAGCTTTATTTTTAGAGCAAAATCAATTAGATCAAGCAGTATTTTGGTATGAATTAGCTACTAATTTACAAAAACCGTACGAAATAATGGGCTCCCTAGATCATGCTTCTTGGAGTTGGCTTCCTCACTTACAGTTATGCCTGTGTTATGACAAACTTGGAAATAAAGAAAAGGCTGTTCATCACAATGAGCAAGCTTATTCGCTAAACCCTAACCATCCAAGTATATTACATAATAAAAAATATTTCGCGCAAAGAGCAGAAAGTTAGAGGAGTGACCAAATGAAAGTTATTTATCCTCCGACTATTCATTGGGAAGGCAGCCTTGTTTTTCAACGTCCGCAGCAATTGATGAAAGCTTTTGCAAAATTAGGTCACCGAGCAGTTTTTATGGAATATGGCCGATATGATGGAGCAGTTTATTATCGAGATGGTGTTGAAATTTGTGATTGTCGTTCTATTCTTCCAAAGGCAGAGGAATCAACTGTGCTATGGGTAACTCATCCACCTTACTATCGAATGAAAGATACATTCCATGCAGATTTAGTCGTTTTTGATTATATAGATGAAGCGGCAGAAGAATTTGCTGTTTGGAATAATCCAGACTTGCAAAACGCAATGGAGGCAGCGGATGTTATCACAGTTGTAAGCCAGCGTTTATATCATATCGTAAAGCAACTTTTTCCGGAAAAACCTCTTATCCTGATGCCAAATGCTGCTGATTTTGAACATTTTTGTGATGCAAAAAAGATGGCGTCACCATTGGAATTGCTGCATATTCCTAAACCTATTTTAGGTTTTATGGGGTCTATCGCGTCTTGGATTGATGTTTCGATTATGAAGGAAGTAGCAAAACAACGCCCCGATTGGTCGATTGTCCTTTTAGGAAATGATTATGTAGGTGTAGAACTCATTTTTGCAGATTGTCCAAATGTCTTTTTCTTAGGCAGGAAACTGTATCACGAACTGCCTTCTTATGTTGGGCAGTTTGCGGTTGGTTTGGTACCTTTTCAGGTTCGCGATATGACACATAGTAGCTCACCCATCAAAATGTATGAGTATTTAGCAGCAGGAGTTCCTGTTATATCTACTCCTATTCAAGAAGCGATTGATTGTCCTTATGTTGCGACAGGAGCTACTGCAACAGAATGGGTAGAGGAAATAGAGCGTATTATCATGGAAAATCCAGAAGAACTTCAATGTTTTGCTCTACAGGAATCATGGGAGGCAAGAGTGAAACAAATAGAACCGATACTTTCAGACTTAGCTAAACACAAGGAAATAAAAAAGGTAGAGCGTCGAGAAACATTCCCGCCAACAACATCAACATACTGGGATATTCGCTTTTTGACTGATTGGGAAAATTTAGGTGGAAGGAATCAAACATCTTTCTTTGCAAATGTAATCGTTGATTATCTTCCGGAAAATATAAAAAAGGAAATGCAAAACTCATCTTATCAGCTCTGTGATGTGGGCTGTGCGCTTGGTGATGCGATAACGGTATATACCAAAGCTTTCCCATTTTCAACGATAGAAGGAATCGATTTTTCGAGAGATGCTGTTAACAAAGCACATCTTTCTTACCCTGAATATTCGTTTCGAGTAGAAAGTATAGATAGTATAACGAATGATTATGATATCATTTTCTGTTCCAATGTCTTAGCTCTTTATACAGATCCAATTGCCTCATTGGCGCAATTGATGCAAAAAACAAAGCATTACGTTGTATTATTACTGCCATATCAAGTCGAACAGAAAACACAAGAAAATCAAGCAATTTTTACGTTTAATTCGTTTCCTGAGTCAGTCGGTCCATTCCAGCTTGTTGCCTTAGAAGAAATAGATTGTGGTAAAATCCCACAATCCTATTGTCAAACCAAACAGGTTTTAGTTGTCTATAAAAAGTAAGGAGTGTATAACTTGCAACAACCTCCACCAAATAGTGAAGATTACTGGGATATGTTATTTACACACACTTGGGAAGCACGCCGTGGCCGTGATCAAACGATTTTTTTTGCTAATGTGGCACTGGATCATTTACCAACTTGGTTTAAAGAAGAGATTCATGCTCACTCTTATAGCATGTGTGACGCAGGTTGTGCATTAGGTGATGGAGTGGATGTTTTAGCAAAGGCATTTCCTGCTACAGAAGTTACAGGAATTGATTTTTCTGAGGAGGCAATCAATAAAGCCAAGCAATATTACCCTTCTTATACATTTGCAGTAGCAGATGTCCTACAAATGACCGATCAATTCGATATTATTTTCTCCTCTAATACATTGGAACATTTTCATGATCCTTTCCCTATCTTGGATAAATTATTACAACAATCCAATAAGTATTTAGTATTACTGCTTCCTTTTCAAGACGATACAGGCACTTATGAACATTTTTTTCGCTTCGATTATGAGCATTTCCCAGAGAAAATAGAAGATTTTCGTTTGACCTTTTTAAAAGAGATCGATTGTCGCCTCATTGCCAATACGTATTGGGATGCCAAACAAATATTGGTGATTTATAAAAAGGAGGAAGGGAATGTGTGGCATGACATCTAAAATAACCCTTTCTATGATTGTGAAAAATGAAGCTGGCCGTTATCTTCGACAAGTTTTAAAAAGTCATCTTGCTTACATTGATGAAGCTGTAATCATAGATGATGGAAGTACAGACGATACAGTAGATGTTTGCAAAGAAATACTTCATGATATCCCTTTGCATCTTATTCAAAATGAAACCTCTCAGTTTGCAAACGAAGTTGCTCTTCGCAAACAACAATGGGAGGAAACAGTAAAAACAAATCCTGAATGGATTTTAAATTTGGATGCAGATGAAATGCTGGAAGAAAAATTTGTACACCAAGTTGAAGATATACACCAACAACAAAAATATGATGCTATCTACTTTCGACTGTATGACATGTGGAATGAAACCCATTATCGAGAAGATAATTTTTGGAAAGCGCATCAATTTTACCGTCCATTTATGATTCGTTACCGTGATGACTTGGAGTATACATGGAAGGAAACGGCCCAGCATTGCGGGCGTTTTCCCATAGAGGTCTACCAATTTTCCTATTTTTGCCACCCCGCACGTATGAAACATCTAGGATGGGCATCCCCCAAAGATCGCAAGAAAAAGTTTGACCGCTATATGGAATTAGATCCAGAGGGGAAATTTGGTTGGAAGGAGCAATATGATTCCATTTTGGATGAACATCCTCACTTGATACCGTGGGAGGCATAAAGCCATGTTGGTAAAAGATATTGAAAAAGTTATCCAACTTTCTACGCAATCGGCTTTGGGATACGGAGGAATGGCTTTAAGCAGGCGAGCAATCATTCATCTTTGCCGGCGACTTGAATTTAAAGATGAGCCTTATCACATTTTAGAGCTTGGAGGGGGACAGTCCACTTTATTTTGGCGGGAGTTACTGGATAGTGAATTATTACCTCTTCGTGTCACCACTTTGGAGCATCATCATGAGTGGGCGAAAGTATTAAGTAATCGAGTAGATTCCAATCATATAAAGGTATTTCCGCAAACGTTAAAGCAACTATCTGATCAGGAATGGGAAAATATATTTTCTGCTCAGAATCAGTCTCTTGCTCTTTGGAAGTCCTCTGGTAAACCTGTATCTGCACAAGACTATGATTTATTTACTATTCGTAATACTTTCTATGCAGAAGTTGGCGATTTGCCATTAAAAGAAAAATCAATCGATGTCATGATAGTGGACGGTCCGCATGGAAATGGTCGTTCTCTTGCTTATCCTTTATTCCGCAATGTCTTAAAACCAAATGCACTTATCTTAGTTGATGATTTTGACCATTATCCTTTCCTTCAAGACCTACAGAGAGTGTTTTTTTATGAGGAGATTTATAGAGAAATATTAGGTCAAGAGCGATGGACTTTGGTTCAAATACAAGAGGAAAAATAGGAGGTGTGATATGAGTAAATATGATTCTCGGTTTTTTGTTCATACAGATGAGAAAACAGATATTTCACTTTTAAAGCTGCCTCTTGATTGGTGGAGTCGTTTTTATGAGTATGAATGGGCAAGTGAGTTTGTAAGCAAAGATGATGTAGTTCTGGATGCAGCTTGTGGTGTGTGTCATCCTTTTAAATTTTATTTAACGGATAAATGTCAAGCGGTTTATGCCTGTGATCTTGATTCTAGAATATTAGATCCTGAAGCCATAATACAAGATATTAAGGCATTTCTTGGTGCAGATGTAGCTGCTCAATTGGATAAGTCCTATATAAATAAAGTAGATTTCTCTATAGCGAATTTAAGTGCATTGCCATATGAAAACAACAAATTTGACAAAATATTTTGCATTTCTGTTTTAGAACATATGGATCAAACCTCTCTATTTGGAGCTTTTCAAGAATTTAATCGAGTGTTAAAAGACGATGGTTTGCTAGTTCTAACTTTTGATTATCCAGATATCCAATTTAATATCTTAGAAGAAGCGATAAGACAATCAAATTTAACTTTCTATGGAGATGTCTCATTTGAACTTCCAGAAGACGCACTTTACTCCCGCTTTCACCCTCCTACTCTTTATTGTTTTCGTTCTGTATTGAAGAAAAGATAATAATAGTTTCGCTTCACTTTTCCTTACTATATTTTCAAACCGTGGAGAACAAGAAAATTTAATTGAGAAGAATAGAGAAAGCGTCGCTGAGCTCATATCACTTACGCTAATTTCCTTATAATTACATCTCGGACAACAAATAAAACATATGACTATTTCCTTCGATATTAGTAGCTATTTTCGTTCTTGTGAATAGAATAGATAAGTATGCTTGGAAAAATGCTGTCGGTGAAGGCAGTGCTCATTGAAGAGAAGAAAGGAGACAGTTATTTGCCTTATAAATGGGATGCCATCGAAAAAAATAGGGTTATTGGTGTTATTAATCCTTTAGATATAACCATTCTCCAAGTAACCGGTGAAACCGGAGCAACTGGCGCAACCGGAGCAACTGGCGCAACCGGAGCAACTGGAGCAACTGGCGATACAGGGGCGACTGGAAGTGCTGGAGCGACCGGAAGTACCGGAGCGACCGGAAGTACCGGAGCGACCGGAAGTACCGGAGTGACGGGAGAAACGGGGGTGACTGGAAGTACTGGAGCCACGGGAAGTACCGGAGCGACCGGAAGTATCGGAGTGACGGGAGAAACGGGGGCGACGGGAAGTACTGGAGCCACGGGAAGTACCGGAGCGACCGGAAGTATCGGAGTGACGGGAGAAACGGGGGCGACGGGAGGAACCGGAGCCACGGGAAGTACTGGAGCCGTAGGAGGAACCGGAGCCACGGGAAGTACCGGGGCGACTGGAAGTACTGGAGCAACGGGAGCCACGGGAGGAACCGGAGCCACGGGA
>NZ_JCAJZS010000015.1:0-10995 GCF_059510375.1 Shimazuella sp. NTD250
AAATAAGTTGCTCCCCTTGTAAGAAAACATATCAATAAAAACATGTCGTAACACAAGGGAAGAGTAACACAAGCAGATCAAATTAGTCAGAAATTTGTCTGCTTTGAATGGTTTGGTTGAACTGATAGGAAAGCACAGGCCTCCTTGCAAAGGTCAACTCGGCAGAGATGGCGCCGAATACATAATCTTGATGCTTGACGACGACAAACGTCGGAAAATAAATGCGTTTTTCCAACATGTCCATGTGCAGGAGACTTGTCCAAATGGTGAGATTCGGAAAGATACGTACTGTCGCAATTTTATCGGCTACCCAAGAATGTTCGTCCTTCTGGTTGATGTATTTAGCTGATACTCCCAAGCTATCGTGAAGATCAGTGAACATGAGTTTAGGACGAGAATCGTTCAAGCGTCCTTTTTTGTATGCATACTTGCCTTCAGAACGCCAAAGGTTTTTGCATTGTTGGGTACGAAGGGAACCGGGAATAAGAGTAATCCCATTGTTCACTTGAATAGGAGTACTCTTAGCTTTCTTGCCAAAGCTGACCGTCTTGATCGCTACAGGCTGTTTAGTTGAACCTACCAAGTTTTCTTGCATTGATTTCCGTTCTTTGATCTGACTTGTGTGACTGAATATGTACTTTATTATATACGATAATGAACTATGAATAAGTAAATTTTCTGTTAAGGGGGTAATGATAACACAGATACCTGTTAGTAAATGAACATGAATTTATGGTGCATAAAACTTTATTGGTAAATCAAACTAATTAATAGGATTTATTCTAAATGTCATAAGAAGGGTTGTTCCGTATGAATGAAATTGAACTGAATGGCACGATTTTTTATGAACCAACCACAAATCAATGGACGGCTTCTGGTACAGGTTGGTGGATTGAAAAAACGGACAATCATATGGCCAAGATTACGTTTGAAGAGCCAATTACCTTTGATTCTGGACAAATATCAAAAACAAAAAGTTATAGTCTTTTTATCAGCAATATTAATAAAAATGGGGACGTAGAGACTTATCACGTAGATGAAAACGGTTTTATCATTACTTGGAAGAATTATTCCAATGAGACCTGCATTGCTTCTTTTCAAGTAGTAGGAGTAAAAGCATGTTTCGTTCCAAATGACAGAAATTTGGGCACACAAGAGAGCGTAGCTGATATTTATGCTGCTGAACTTTTATTTAGTTATGAGGCTAAATATGGTGTAATAACTCTGATGGGTTCTGGTACGATTTCATGCAAAGAAATTGCGGAAGAAAAATTAGATATATTAGGTTGTCATGCAGACGAAGTGAAGAAAGCACTCGAAAAGGAAAACCATCCGCTGACGAGAAAACTTATGCAGGATCAGTTAAACAAGACAAATATGAGGATGGAGCGTCACAAAAAAATGATTGAAAAGAGCGCTAAATACTGGGATTCTGCGCTCAAATTTGGTGAGTTATGGGGACACTATTCTGCAAATGAACAGGAGAGTGTGCTTGGTGGTTGTTATGTACCGTTATGCACGGGTGGAGGACCTGGAATCATGCGGGCAGCTGCCCAAGGAGCAAGAAATCAAGATGCACATGTTATAGGAATTGATTGTCAGTTTGGAGTAGATAACTTCTTTAATCTCAAAGATACTTACTCTATCCATACCAATCAGCGTCTACGGCTTAATAATTTTTCTATCCGAGAGGGGGTTCTTATTAATTACTCTCATGTTATCCTGTTTTGGCCAGGTGGATTTGGAACTGCATGGGAAGTTTTTGAAACGCTTTCCAAAATACAAACTAATCACCTCCGAAAGCATCGAACAAAGGCAATATTTGTTCATCCGGAGTACTGGGAGCCTGTTTTCAAATGTATTGATAGTATGCGGGAACATGGTTCGATTAACAGCTATGGTGATCGAATTAAAATTCCCGGCATAGATGATCAATTACCAGAAGAAGCTTATATCGCGGAAGTCGCTGATGGTCCAGTAGAAGCTTTCGCAAAAACAAGGTCATTTGTGGAGGAACTTTATCAAAAGAATCAGCTGACATTGAAAGAATGAAGGAATGGTCTTAGCATCGAATTTGTTTGCAAAAAGAATCAACAGAAGAGTTGATTCTTTTTGCATGAGAGGCAAGTTTACAATTAGCAAGAACCGGATTCATATAATCTCCTGTTTACACTTTTTAATCAAGTTGCTAGTATAAGCATGCAAAGGAGATGGAAACATGGTATCAAAAAACTATCGGTATCCAGTAGAGTACACCTTAAAACTAATCGGAGGAAAATGGAAACCGCTAATTTTATTTATTTTATTGGAAGAAGGAACAAAAAGGTTTAGTGAATTCCACAAGATCATAGATGGCATCACTCAAGGAGTGCTAACTACCCAATTGCGAGAATTAGAGAATGACGGATTAGTTGAACGAAAAACATATGCTTCTGTACCACCAAAAGTTGAATATTCCCTTTCTCCTTTAGGTAAAACGTTATATCCTATTTTAAAGGGTATGTGTGATTGGGGAAGCAAACAGTTGAACCAAAATTAGTGAATCAGTTCTTCTAAGGACTCAGCTATATGTTTTTTGTATTTCTTGGCTTGATTTTGTAGATACTCATCACTGCCTCTACTGGCATTGTATGTGATAAACGACGGTAAAAAGGTTCCATTACAGCGCATAATTGTCGCTTGGATTGGTTTGATTAATTCACTTATCGAAAACCAATTATGTCCGCCGGCTCGATATGAATTCTCTGATCCGCCTGTTGTTATAGCAAGAATAAATTCTTTCCCTTTTAAATTATCTCCTCCTGGACCATATGCCCATCCAAACTGCATGACATCATCAAACCATTTTTTTAAAAGCGGTGGGCAACTGTACCAATAAAATGGAAATTGAAAAACAATGCGATCGAACTCTAATAATAGTTGTTGTTCTTTTTCTATATCTATTATCCAATTTGGATATTCTTGATAGAGATCACGAATAAATATATTTGATTCTTTTGATATTTCTGTCTTCAAAATTTGATTAGCACGAGATTCACCTAAGTCGGGATGTGCGACGATCACCATTATTTTCATGTTTTTCATCCTTTTTCGGTTGGTATAAGAACTCATTGATGATTATGACAGGTTTATAGTTGAAAGATAAGTACTTATATTTTTCGGAGTTAGTATGGTACAGCGTACTAATGCTAGAAATGTAGTCTGAAAGTAAAAATGAATCAAAATGTAGAGAGGAATTTTGAAGTAATAGTTGTCTTCGATCATATTTTAAAAATGGAATGAAGTATCATATATCTGTACTCACAATAAATGAAAACTAGTTTCTTTCGCAAACTAAAACCATGAACGCAGGAGTATTTTTTAATTTTTATGATAAGAAAATCCAAACAGCTTGGGAGAAAATGGAGGGAAGTTCATTTAAAAGAAGCTAGAATACAACACATAGATAATCAACATAATAAGAAGAAAATTTCAGAATCTGTTATATGTAAGGGAATTTATTAAAATAAAAACAAGGTTAACATGGATCAAAAAAACATTGAAAAGTGAGTGATTCGCTCGAAAGGAGAAAGAACAGTATGTATGATAATACTGAACCAGATCACACAGCAGTTCGAGTTGCGTTGTGGCGAGCATTGCATATAGAGGTCGATTCACCACCGTATGTATTCAAAGACGAGATCGGCCTGCAATTGGCAGATCCGGGAAATGGATGGCGTCAACGTCCTGACATGGATCCAGAGAGCACTAGTGGCTTCCGAGCATCGATCGTGGCCCGGGCTCGCTTTATTGAGGAACTGGTCATCGAACAGCTTAAGAAAGGAGTCACTCAGTATGTCATCCTCGGCGCTGGTCTCGACACTTTTGCTCAGCGCAGACCAGAGATAGCCTCTCAAATGCAGATTTTTGAGGTTGACCAGCCTAGTATGCTGGCTTGGAAGAAGCAGCGCCTGAATGTACTCGATTTTGACATCCCCAAGTGGTTACGACTCGTTCCAGTCGATTTCGAGGCTGGCTGGTCCTGGTGGGAACAGCTAAAGATTTCAGGATTCGATGCAAGTCGCCCAGCTGTTGTTGCCTCTACTGGTGTAACCCAGTACCTCACCAAAGATGCGATCGCTGCCACACTGCTCCAAGTTGCAACACTTACCCCCGGCTCCGCATTAGCCATGACGTTCCTGCTACCATCTGAGCTTACTGAGTCCAAGTTGCAGCCTAGTGTTGAGGAGGCGAAGAAGGGAGCGCGAGTAAGCGGCACGCCTTTTGTTAGCTTTTTCAGACCGTCAGAGATGCTGACATTGGCCCGCGAGGCAGGTTTCCAAGAAGTCCAGTACGTGTCATCGGCAGATCTTAACCAGCGCTACTTTACTGGACGAACGGATGGTCTGTGGTTGCCAAAGGGAGAGGAATTCTTGGTAGCTACTACCTAGAATTCAAGTTTTCAATAGACTTTATTACTAGTGGTATAAAGTAGACTTAAAGCAGGTATCTAGCATGCAGAAGAAGAAAATAGAGGTAGGGTTCATCTACTCCCTTAATCTATTAAAAAGGATGTTAGAAGATATGATCTATAATCTATTTGAAAAAGATAAAGAGGAAGATACAATTGAGTCCCGATTGAAAAGACTAGAACTTGATATAGAAGAAGCAATAAATGGAATTAATCCAGACGAAAATATAAATTTCTTAACAAAATTGAGCGATGATCTTTTCTCTATTTCTTGGAAACTAGATAATATCCTAGATGAAATTGAAGACTATAAAGAGACCGTAGAATGGAAAATGAGATCACTTCATGACGCTTACTATCTAGTAACCGAGTTAGGGGTTGAAGATTTAAATATTGAAACATGGAAAAGACAAGTAATTAGCAATCTAAAAATAGTAAATAAATTAGATAAACTTAAGGATCATGTTTTCAATTTAGAGAATGAGCTGGAATTTGGCAGTGGCTTCAACAGAATATTATCCCGAATAGAAGATTGTCTTGATTCAGACAATGAGTCCGATTTCGAAGTAGTTGAAAATAATGCTATAGAGGCAAAGAAATGTTTAAAAGTGATCCTTGAAGCATTACATCCTGTTATTAAGGATGAGAAGCTCAAAAGGTTACAAGATAGAGCATCAAAATTAGGGATACAGTTGGACAAATAATGGGAAGCTTTCAAGAGATGCATCAATGCTTGAAAAAGCTTCTAAAATAAAGAAGAGTCCCTGAATTTTGAGAACTTCTCTTTTATTTATGATGAATAGTAAATAAGTAGATTTCTCACACCGAGCTTTTCCGAGATGGTATACAGCATGGAGTTAGGGGTTAGAGCAAGCAATGGAGTTTATAAAAGCCGATCAAAACGCGAAATCAAATGGTTATTTTTTGGGGGAAGGTGTCACTGCGGAGAATGATGAGAGAAACAACGGAAGATAATTATGTCAACCAATTAGCAGAAAACTGCTTAATCTTCTATAATGTATTTGCCTTGTCCTTTATCTTGCACGAATACCAGCCGAACGGAAATAAAAGCGATGAAGAACTCTTAGGAGTTTTAAGTCCTAATATTGTGGCTCATCTCAATCGGTTTGGAAAATACCAACTAGATCTGAAGCGTCAACCATCTGACTTCATTTCGATGTTCCTAAGACCTCAATATAAATATTGATCCCACTCTAATTCAGCGCTAAGGCGTCGAATTAGAGTGGGTAGCCTCACGTTTACCGATAGGGATACCGATATGTGAGAGCCAGAGATACGGTGCAGAGTAACGCGCCCAGCAATAGGGCTGACGTCAAACCCAGCCACTGCCCGATACCGAACCCAAGGAACGCGGAAATCAGCTGGACGATGGTATCCTGTGACTTCTTTGCCGCTACATACAGCGACGAATTGTTTGTCAGTTGTCTTGCCTTACGGGCCATCCAAATTGGAGCCGTACGACCAAGCACGATGAAGGGAACAGCTACTATCAGAAGTACGCTTTGGGAAGTACTAAGTCCCAGTGCGCTCAAACAGTAGCCTACGACAGCCATACTATGACTCCAGAAAAGCCATCTGTGTACACTCCGCCACCAACTTGGAGTGGGCTCCATTGTTTTCAGTTCCGTCTTCTGGAGCAGATGGATACTGATGAGTGGCGTACACACAGGTACGACTGACAACAGAATCAAAGAACCCCAGCCTTGCATCGCTGAAAGGATCAGAACCGATCCAAAGATGGAAGACGAGATCGGAGCTCCAATTCCGAGGAGTTCGAGTCGAACGGCATTATCGGTACGCCATGTCGTTTTCTCTTTCTTTTGTTTTTTCTCTTTCTTTTGCTCTAGAGTTGTCTCTTTCATCTGCTTGATCGGCACGAGGAGGAGTACAGTGATGACAGCGGGGATGGTTACCCACAGCCAAATCTGCTGGTGTCGTACCAAGAAGAAACCCAGTGCCGTGAGGGATCCCGCCACAAGGCCTCGGATAAGTCCTGACCAGTTGTCGACCTGGAGGCCATCGTCTCCTTCGTTACCCCTCTGTTTCCTCAGCTCCAACCACCAGGCACCAATAGCCACAACCGCCCAAGAGGTTGGCAAGGTGGTAAACGCCTTTGCGTAGAAACCCCAGATCCAGTCCTTTTGTACCAAAACCCCAGTGATCGGATAGGAGAAGATCCACACAATAACTCCCCAGATGATCACCTTTTTCGGACCATAGCGGTTGATGATCCAAGTAGCGCTTGTGGTTCCTGCCAGTTGGAGACCCAGCTGAAAGATCGGCAGAGCTACAACATGACCACCATGTCCTTGCTCCATCATGATTGCTGGCAGCACTTGATGGATGATCGTTCCCGTTGGAGACAAAAAGAAGGTGAGAGCTAGCAGTGCCCTAGGAGTGGGCGTCCAATACCAACTCCGATGAAATTTCTGAGAAGTCTGCTTGACCCCTCTGAATAATTTCCTGATCATTGTCTCTCTTTCGTGAGACTGGCCAAGCTTATTGAAGGGAGGACCCTTTTGTTCTTCCAGACTCCTCAATTAAGCTTGTTAAGTTGCCCTATCTATAGGAAACTATATTCTCTAGATCCAGTCAACAGAGAAAGATGAACCATTTTTCCAGAAACCCTATGTTTTTGAATACAATAGAGACCCCTCGATCTGCAAATAGATTCCGTACCCTGTCCTCAACAGGTGGAAGCGGGTAAATCTAAAAAACGCCAATCTCCTCAATTGGCGTTTTGATCTTTTATTTAAAAAGTTGTGCTTCATGTATTATTCCATTCGCATAGATTCTATGTCATCGTTCCAAGCATCCCCAACATAAGGAACTTCCCCACAAAAAACTGTGCTTTTACCTCCATAATGTTGATCTTCATACACCCTAATACAATTTGTCCCAGCACCATTAAAATCATTTACTATAATAGAAGATACTTCGTTATCCCACCAGCCTAGTGAATAATAACCTCCTGAGTCGACACAACCATAATGTCTCCACTCTCCTTCATAATTAGCATGTTCATACAAAGTCACATCAACACACCCGGCTTTTGTGGTGTTATTACTTGATTTAATGACATTGGCTGCGCTTACAGGACTGAATCCAAGTGATAATATCAAAGCCATCAAAAAACAAACAGTCATCCATTTTTTTATGTTTTTCATAATAACTCCTCCTATTTTTGTAACATTCCTAATACTGTCTACATTTTACCATAAATGTAATATAAAGTTTCTTGTGAATTATATAGCATGCTTTATATTTACAAACCGATAGTCTGTATATATAATTGCCATATAAGTACTCATGTATGAAGGATGTTTGGCTATCGAATGTGACACTCTATTTCAGTAAGAAAACAATCTTTTAAAATGTATGAATGAAAATCGCTCATGAGTGATTTATTAAAAGCTTAATCAAGATGAGAATATATAGTTATGATCAAATTTTTTTATTGCATTCGTACTTCTAGCGGGCTAACGGAAGGGATATGAGTGAAATGACATTATGGTTATTTATTCACTTAGCTGGAGTGGTATTATCAGTCGGAAATATAATTGTTACTGCATTTTGGAAAATACGAGCAGATTATCAAAAAGATCCAACTCTTATTCATCATAGCGTTAAAAACGTGATGTTTGCTGACTATGTGTTTACCCTTCCAGGTATTATTCTAATTCTGGTATCAGGCTTAATTATGGCAGTAAAATCAGGTATGCCAATGACTGGATTCAATTGGTTAACCTTATCAATGATTCTATTTGGAATTACAGGATTCTTATGGCTTTTTATTCTAATACCAGTACAACGAAAAATGATTAAACAGAGTTCGAAATGGGTTGAAAATGGACAAATAGGAGCAGAATATCAAAAATTATCATATCTTTGGGCCGTCATTGGGGTTATTGCAACTATTTTACCTGTTATGATTATGTATTTTATGATAACGAAACCTTTTTAAAAAATAAATTTCTAAAAAACGCTATTTAAATTGTAATATGCTTTCATTCTCCTAATTTACAAACTATTATTTTTTTAAACAAATGATCTTTTGGGAAAAAGGAAAGAATATTGCTTTTTGGCTTGGCTGCTATAATAATGGAAAAGGACTTGAGAACTCAGAAACAACTTTCTTCCTGTATCCTCTTGACTTTCCCCTCCAGTTGTAACTATAATTGTTACAACTGGAGGGTGTCCGTAATGAAAATTAGCAGCAGATTTTCCATAGCGGTTCATATTCTTTCATTACTGGCTACTGCCAAGAATGCGCACCATACGTCGGAATGGATTGCCGATAGTGTTGGCACAAATCCAGTTGTCATTCGAAGAATACTTGGACAATTAAAGAGAGCAGGATTGGCAGGAGTACGAGCAGGCACGGGAGGGGCTTTTTTACTTAAAGGGTTAGAAGAAATTACGTTATTGGATATTTATCGAGCGGTGGAAGTAATGGAGGAAGGGGAGCTCTTTCACATCCATGAACAACCGAATCCAGACTGTCCAGTTGGTGCAAACATTCAAAGCGTTCTCGAACTGATCCTAAGACGGGCTCAAAATGCAATGGAATCGATCTTAGCTGAAATCACGATGCATGAATTAGTTTTTGAGCTTAACGAGCAGATAAAAAAGCAAACATGAGCCAATTTTTTTTGGAACTGTTGTAACAATTTGAATTACAACACCGTGTTTGAAATAACGGAAAGGATGTAGCTAGAATGAAAATTGAAATTTGGTCCGATTTTGCTTGCCCTTTTTGTTACATTGGAAAAAAACGGTTCGATGCTGCCCTTGATCAGTTTGTGTACAAAGATGATGTAGAAGTTATTTTTCGAAGCTTTGAGCTCGATCCGAATGCCCCAAGAGATGTGGATCATGATGTGCATGATATGTTAGCCACTAAATATGGCATGAGCCGGAAACAAGCAATAGAGATGAACCGAAATCTCGAAGTGCAAGCGAAGGAAGTTGGGCTTAGATTCGAGTTTGACACTATGATATTGACGAATACATTTGATGCTCATAGGTTGGCACACTATGCCACTAGTCAGGAAAAATGAACGAAATGGAACAAGAGTTGTTTCATGCCTACTTTACCGACTCTCAGCATTTAGGTGATCATGAGACGTTAGCTGAATTAGCGGTAAGGGTCGGGTTGGACCGTGATGAAGCTCTCAGGATAATCGTAAATGGTGTTTATTCCGATGAAGTGCGCGAAGATGAAAAAGAAGCAAGCCAGCTTGGTATCAATGGTGTGCCATTTTTCGTCATCAGCCGTAAATATGTCGTATCTGGTGCACAGTCTACTGATATGTTTCTTCGTGTTTTTATACTGTTTGGAAGGAATCGCAGGCGCAGAACGATAACGATATTGACGTCATCCACTTGTGCTGATGGTACTTGTACACTATCTGCTAAGCCTAAGAAGTAATGTCGAATTAGCAAAAAGCTCCCATTGAAGAGCTTTTATTATATATCTTTGTTGTAACATGTTTTATTACAACGATAAATAACGATTATATAGGAGGAAACATGATGAAAATTTTAGTAACTGGTGCAACAGGGAAATTAGGGTCGAAAGTAGTGGACATCTTATTGAAAAATGTACCAGCAAACCAACTGGCTGTCAGTGTCCGCAATCCAGATAAAGCAGAAGGATTCCGTAATAAAGGCGTTGGGGTTCGACAAGGTGATTTTGATCGTCCGGAAACGTTGGATGCAGCTTTTGCTGGAATTGATAGGATTTTGATCATTTCCGCAGATGGGGAAAATGAAATCCGAATTCGTCAGCATAGAAATGCTGTAAAAGCAGCAGCTCGTGCGAACATCGGTTTTATTGCGTATACAAGCATTGCAAATGCAGCTGAAAGCAAAAATTTTATGGCTCCACCTCATCGAGCTACGGAAAGGGAAATTCTCAAAACCGGTATTCCATACGCTTTCTTGCGCAACAATTGGTATTTAGAAAATGAAATATCGAGTATTCAAGGTGTATTAGCAGGGGCACCTTGGGTGACTTCAGCGGGATCTGGGAAGGTGGGCTGGGCTCTCCAGCAAGAATATGCAGAAGCTGCTGCAGCTGTACTTACAGAAAACGGTCATGAGAACAAGATCTACGAATTGTCTGGCAAACTACTTACTCAAGAAGAATTGGTGTCAGCACTTGGTATTGTTCTGAATAAAGAAGTACCTTTTCAGCAAGTCGACGATTTTACCTATGTTGATATCATGAAAAACGTAGGTGTACCAGACTTCGTTGTTCCAATTCTCGTCGGAATCCAACAAGGAATTCGCGAAGGAACATTGGAAGTGGAAAGTACAGACTTCGAAAAACTGCTTGGTAGACCACTAACACCGATCCAGACAGCTCTAAGTCGACTTGTTCAATCCACAAGAAAATGAAAGTAAGGTGCGAGGTACGAAAGAAGCATCAAGCCATCGGATTGGCTCAAGTATTCTAATTATATGCTGCAAATAGTGTAGCACATTGATATAAAGGCAGGACACCTAGTTGGGGTTCTGTC
>NZ_JCAJZS010000016.1:0-7894 GCF_059510375.1 Shimazuella sp. NTD250
ATGTTAGAAAAGCTTGACTTGCTCATAATGTAAATCTAAAAATTAACAGGTTTGTGATCTCACTCTTCAGTTTTCAAGGAACAACTTCTCTTTTGTTGTCTGTCCGCTCTGTCGCGGCGACAAGTAATAATATAACACGCTTAAAAATCAAAGTCAACTACTTTTTTTCACTTTTTTTATTGGTTTTGGCCATGTTTCCTTCAATCGAACTACAGCATATGGAAAAATGACAATAGCAAACAATACAATCCATACAGGATTTATCACTAAATCTGAAAAGCCACCCACCATTGCACGAGGAATATTGACAATAAAAAAGACAAATAAACTTATAAAGACAGGATGTTTGGGTAAACGAATAAATGTAATATAAAGAACCTGAACAAAAACGCCTAAATAAACGGTTCCTAATATTACCCCCCATACACCGTAGGTAGCAAATGCTTCCCCTACATAAAGGGTATTGAGTACACCCGCTGTTCCTTCTTGTACTTTCTCTGGAAATAGGTCCATCATAATTACTCTGGCACTTCTCATTTGATCTACATCATACAATTGAAGAATAGAATCTGGTAAACCATAGACATGCAGAAATGGGTATACTTCACCAAAACGATCGACAAAAATATACATCGGAGCAATTTGCGTCAATATGATCCTTCCAATGGGGCCTTGAGAATAATTCAGAAAGGTAGAGCTTCCTGAAGCACCTAGTAATGTATACATCACAACAATGTAAGCTACTCCCACTGCCGTAAAAAAAAGGATCAAACGTAAGTTTAACTTTAATTTCCCAACAAAAATACTAGTTAAAATCAACATGATCATATAAAAAAGTGTTGGTGCTTTTTCAAAGTTATATATTTGAATAATCACAGCTACTACAAATAACAAACCAAACAATACTCTCCAAGACCAAAGGCGGGTTTTTAAAGCATAGGCAAAAGCAACGATCGACAACAGCGGAGTAAGTCCAATCGCCAAAATATTTTTTACATAAACGATACCTGTATACCCTTCTTTTGCATCAATTCTTCCTTTAGCCAAATCAGCAGTATGCCCAAGTAAAGCTGAAAAAAGAGGAATCGTACTCGTATGTAACAGGGTATAAATAACAGATAAAATACTGACGACACTTAAACCTAAAAAAATACGAAAAAACAATTTTTTGTTCGGTTCAGATACAAATACTTCGTTTACAGGAGCATTCCAATACTTATCAAATTCTAAAGCAGGCTTAAATCCTACGATTCTAGAGACTATGACAGTTATAAAAGCGAACAACAAAAATGATCCGCAGACTAAAATAAAACCAAGTTGTCTGGATTCAGGAAAAAGAAGCTTATTAATGATATAGGAACGATCTATTTCCAATACGATCAAAAGAGAACCAATCAAACTGGAAAGAAGGTAGACATACCCAAATATCACCAAGTGTAAATTAGGCTTGTTTAATGATAGCCCACCTGAGCTTTTGTGTAGTAACCAAACACCGATGATTAGAGTAAGTATCCACGCTAGAATCCAAATCACTTAAACTTCCTCCTGATGACTACTTGGTTTTTAGCCCCATAAATTCGCGGTCAATTCGACAAATCGCTAGAGACACAAGAAAATAAATCCATGGGAAAATCTGATACCAACCAGCATAGTTTTGTACTTGTAAATAAACCATCGCAGCAATGGTAATCACGCTTTGAATAAATAAGAAAGACATCTTTCCAACTTTTATAGGTACATGATAGTATTTTTGGCTCTGAATAAAAACGAGAATGCATGTTAGTAAATATGCAATCACATTGGAAATTACGATCCCCCAAAGTCCAAATGGAATATACAATGCGATATTCAATCCAATATTGAGAACGGCTGCAATCACCAAAATACCCGAGATTGACTTTGTTTTCTTTGCAAACAATAAACCTGATGACACAATAATATAGAAAAAATTTAAAAACGATGCTAATGATAGAAATCCTACATATTGATAAGATGTTTGATACTTAGGATCGAGCAACAAAATAACTAATGGCATCACACTTGTCACAAAAACAATACCGAACATCCCAACGGTAAATATAATCATATATGCTTTTGCAAAAAATGCTTTTCCATCTGGGTGATCTTTCATTTGCATCGAATATGGCCTCCAAGCCATTTGAATCCCATAGGTAAGTAAACTGATCATCGTAGCAAATTGAAAAGCTGCTACATATATCCCTACCGAAGTCGTATTATCCATCGCTGCGATAATATAACGATTGGATGATCCCATCACCCAGAAAGATAGGGATGCTGGAACCAATGGTGCCCCATACTGCAATACTTTTACCCAAATTTCCTTATCAAAACGAAGTTTGAGGTATTTAAGCATTTGTCTACCAGAAAGAACAATAACGACAGCTATGCTGATTATCCTTCCCCAAACAATACTGCCAATCGACCCTGACCAATAAACGAGGAGTATATACGATAAAGCAGCAATAAACAACATCTTTGCTACTGTGAGCAATACTACCCGTAGAGTCCGCATCTCATATCGATAAACGGTCAAAGCTAACACATTTATCGAATCAAGTACCAAAGTGACGAGCGATAAATAAAAAAACGGCATCAACTTGCTACTAATATTTAACCATGGTACAAGGTTATTCCCAGCTAGAAGTGCAATTACCGTGAGTCCGACTGCTATCAGCAATCGAAAAGCCATAACATTTTGCACATACTGTAGCTTTTTCTCTTGGTCTTTTTCTTCAAAGTAATAAAAGGCCAAAGCTGTGTCTGTACCAAAGATAACAAAATACCCTAATATACCAATCGTGCCATCAATAATACCCAATACACCATACTCTGAAGGCAGTATGTAATGTGTATAGATCGGAAACATGATAAATGCGATCAATTTTGTGCTCACACTCATCAAAGCATATAAAAACGAATCTCCCGCTAATCTTTTTAGTTGGGCCAACACAGGCTAACATCTCCTATAATGATTGATCTCGAGATGATTTTGCATCCAATATATATTTCCAAAGTGCTACCACCACAATTCCTAAAATTATACCAGCAAGCAATGCAATAATAATGTTTGCTTTCCATGGCGATACTTTCTCTGTAACAGTAAGATTATTTAACGAAGAAGGCGGTACAATTACAGGAGCTTGAGCGCTAGCCAAATCTAACTTACTCGATTGTAACTGTTCTTGTCTTGTCGCTAATTCCTTTTGGAGATTTGTAAACGCATCGACATTAGATCCAGATGGCTTAATTACTTTTGATGCTTGTTCCAATGTAGTTACTCGTTGTTGCAAAGTAGCCATGTATTGTTTTGACATACTGATCTTTTGTTGAAATACTTTTTGTAAATCTGCATAGTAAGCTTTGGATACTTTTTGAAATCCTTTTTCAACTTGGTCTTTGTCTTTGCCACTAAGTTGAATTTGCACTTGTTTATACTTTGGAACAATTACTTGTAATGAAGGTTGAATGTCCTTCGGCAATATGTCTTGATAATTTGCCATAATAATATCAGGCACGGTTACTTTATCATCTGTCGCATCAGCCACATTAAATAATACTGTTCCTTGATATGTAGGCTTTGATACAGCACTCACAATAACCGCAATGATAATGGCGATGATAGGTATTGCAATCAACCAGAACTTTTTCTGCCACATAAAAGCAAGATAATCGTAAAAAGCATACGATTTTTTCGCTTCCTCATTCATTATTTATTCATCCTTTGTCCATAATTTCTAAATTTGTTTTTTTTACGTTTGCTTGGTAAAGGTCAACCATTTTTTGAACACAATCGTCCCACTGGTAGTTTTCTTTCACAAACTGAACTGCGTTCACTTCCATTTGATGACGATTATAATCGTCATTCAACAATGTTTTCATTGCCTTATAAATCTCTTCAGGATCATTATTTGGAATGATCATCCCAGTCTCTCCGTGTTTTACAACTTCAGGCAACCCACCTACATTATTTACGATTACAGGTACCCCGCAAGCTTCTGCTTCCAATGCTGACACCCCAAAGCTCTCACTTTCAGATGGAAGTACAAATAAATCCAATTGACTGAGTAACTGAGGAAGTTCCTCTTGAGGAACAAAACCAACAAAAGTTACCTTTTCTTCCAGTTCCCGCTCCTTTACCATCCGCTGATAACGTTCTTTCTCTGGGCCATCACCAATAATGACTAAATGAACACAATCTTCTTCTTTCACTAATTTAGAAAATGCCTCTATTAATTTCGGATATCCATATATATCCTTTAAACCTTTAGCAATTCCAATATGAAATTCACCGCTCGATTTTTGTGATGGATCATACACGAAATGATTCGTATCTACTCCAAATGGAACCAGTTCAATTGATTTATCTATATATTTTTTCGTCTCCCTGAGCATTACATGACTTGTAGAACAGAGCACATCTGCAGCAGCGAGAGAGTAAGTTAAAATCCGTGTATTTAATGCGTTCTTAGGAAATTGAAAAATATCACTCCCCCATACAGATAAAAACAGAGGGTGAATACGAGCTAGCCCTGCTACAAATCCATAACTAGAAGCGTAATGAGCATGAACAATATCAGGCTTTATTTGCGATAGTAAACTACGAAGTGCAAACACAGTAGTTAGATAAGAAAGCTTTCCTGGTAAGTATTGTGGCAAAGCATACGTTTCCACTCGTTCTGCATGAGTTTTACAATAATGGTTCGAAAACGTGATGATACAGACATCTAATCCTTTTTGTTTCAGTCCTAATGCCCATTTTTGTGTATGTGTAGATGTACTAGGGGCAAATAAAGCGATTTTCATAACTATAACTCCGTTTTGTTTTTTGTTAAGGTTTGATTTACGGTTTGAACACGAGCAATCCACGAGTTACTTGCTAAAAATTTTTCCTGAATGGTTTTCAAAAAAGTTTGATGTTGTTCCATCATTTTTCTAGTTGCAGCCACCATCTCATCAGTCGTTGCACCAGCCACTACACCATATGGTCCACTTTCCACAAATCGTTGTTGTGCAGTACAATTACTGGCCAGCACTGGTAAATAATTAGACAAATACTCCACTAACTTCACAGGAACAGAGAAATCATTGTATGTACTTTTTGTTCTTGGCAAATAGGCAAAATCTATCTCCATATACAATGCATCTAATTCTGCACCAGAAATATGCTTGATGTCTACTTGTAATTGTTTCATTTTTTCTTTTTGTTCATCTGGTAAGCCTTGGTATTCATCCTCTCTACAGACCACCGTCAAGGATAAGTTTTCTGTCTGTATACGCTCCAATGTCTCCAGTAGGAGTGGGAGACCATTATCTGCATGTTTGACTGCACCTACATAAATAGCACGAACTCGATTTCCATCACGATTTGTTTTTTGGAATGCTACTTCTTTTCCACCTGGAGGAAGAGCTACTTTGGTCCTATTTATATCTACATATTTACCCATTTCTAAGCTTGGCAAAAAAATGGCATCCGCATATTTCTCATAAAATTTTTCTTCTCTACGATAAAGCCACTGCATCAATCGTTTTTTCAACCCTTTTAGCGGATAGAGTTCATCAAATTTCCAGTACACATCTCGGTAAAAAATGCCCATCGGGATTTGATGTTGTTTGAGGTATTGAAAAACTTTTTTATCAATAAAAGGTCTACTCGGAGTATGATTTTTATCTGTTAACCAAATAGGGATAGTTTGATTTTCAGCATAACAAAACCTGACATCGGTCAAAGCATTCTGCTGGAGCAATTCATTCCATTTCGCTTCTCGTTCTTTTGACTCACCAGAAACAACGATAACTTCTAATCCTTGATCATTTCCCCACTTCTCAAATGCTTCAATCATTTTGAGTGGGCGTACTTTTGATCCACTATCAGCTTTTTTTGCAAGCGCAAAGGGGAAATAAACTAACACTTTATCCATTGCATAAGTCCTTTCCACATTCAATTGAAAATGAAAACCATTTCTATTTCGAACTCTATCAAAAAAAGTATTTGTTATTCCATCTTAACGAAAAAAAGCCCTTGAAAATATGACAATGCTCCAACAGTCATTTTTCTATCATAACAAGAAAATACTTGTTACACCATAAGAAACTGTGAGTTTATGTAAATATCTTCCTTATAGATCAATAAAAGACAGGAATAAAAAATAAAAAAGCTAGCAAAAACAGAAAACATATAGAGTTTAGTAAAAAATCGACAAATATATGAAAAAACTTGCCCCCCAAAAAGCTAAAAGAGTTGGAACCATCAATGGAACCAACTTGGTGTTTTCCTTATACATTTTTTTGCCCTGCTTGAAATTCATGAATTGCAGTTGACATTTGTTGAAGACCTTTCTGGATTAAAGATCGAGGAGCCGCAATGTTTAAACGTAAAAATCCCTCCCCTTCTCTTCCAAATGTTCTGCCAAAGATAGGAGCTACCTTCGCTTTTTTGAGCATACATTTCATCAAAGTTGGTGTATCCATCTGCAATCCTTGGCAATCTATCCAAGCTAGATAAGTACCTTCTGGCTGTACAACCTTCATTTCTGGAGTATGTTCTTTCAAATAAGAATCCACTAACCTTAGGTTTCCTTCTACATAAGCCATACACTCATTCAGCCAATCTGCACCATATCGATATGCACTTTCTGTCGCAACAACTCCAAAAGTGTTGCTAAATTGTAGAAAAAGGCGATCAAGTGCATTTCTATAAAGATCCCTAAGTTTGATATTTGAGATAATGATATTGGCAGTTTGCACTCCAGGTAAGTTAAACGTTTTAGTTGGTGCATTGCAAATAATAGATCGTTGTGCAATTTCTTCTGATATAGATGCCAATGGAGTATGTTTATTGCCTTGATAAATAAGATCAGAGTGAATTTCATCAGAAATGATTAGAACATCACGCTCGATACATTTTTGTGCAAGAATAGTAAGTTCTTCTTTACTCCATACCCGCCCTACTGGATTATGAGGACTACAAAAGATCAAAATTTTTATTCCTTGATCGAGTTTTCTTTCGAGATCTATAAAATCAATCGTGTAACGATTATTTTCATACTTAAGGGGATTTTCCACTAAAGTTCTATTATTTTTTACCACTACTTCAGATAATGGAGCATAAATAGGAGGCTGTACAAGTATACGATCCCCTGGTTGAGAATAATGGTTAATGATTAAACTAATCGCTTGCATTACACCTGGACTGTAAGATATCCACTCTTTTTGAATCGTCCAATTGTGTTTTTTATCCATCCAATCGACAATTGCATCATAATATGAATCCATGCGAATGTTATAGCCGAACACTCCATGATCGATTCGTTTTGCCATCGCTTCTCTGACAGGCAAAGGGGAACGAAAATCCATATCTGCTACCCACAAAGGCAACAAATCAGGTTCGCGATATATTTTCTCTACTTCATCCCATTTTTCTGAAGAGGTATTATATCGATTAATATACTCATCAAAACTCGAAGCCATATTATCCCCCAATTATTATATTTTTAGGTCATATTCAAATGGTAAACGTTCATCAATAAGTAAAATAAAATATAAGTATTTTCATTATGGCATATAATATGTCCAAACCTCTAATTGTGGATTCCAAACCCTTTATCGCTTGGAGATCAAATATTTGATCTCCGTTTTGGTATAAAATGCTTTCTTCAAGATGTTTCACAGCACCATTCATTTTCCACATTCTAAGAAACTTGCTTTTGATGTATACGATGCTTCCAGCGTTTCTACCTGTACCCCTTTTCCTTTGAATTGTATTCAATCATCCGACAGTTGCCTGTCAGCTGCGAGGCGACCTGGTGCTTACCTCGTTGGACTTTCACGAATTAGCAATTAACGGTTGCTGGCCACATAAGAAAAAAACCCACCA
>NZ_JCAJZS010000017.1:0-7279 GCF_059510375.1 Shimazuella sp. NTD250
AATTCAACCCCTCGTACATATGTACGAGGGGTTTTTAGTTATCATCATGCGCATAATAACGAATAGAATTAACCTCTATTATCTCTGCCATATTAATCTTTCCCATAATAAATTAATAAAATTTCCATTACGTTATCCCATTAGAGAAAAATTAGTGTACTGTAAAGAAAAGAGGATTTGGTGTGACAAAAAAACGTTTGTCAGGAAAAGTAGCCCTTGTTACTGGTGGATCGAGGGGATTGGGAAGATGGATTTCTTTAGAACTTGCCCGAAATGGTGCTTATGTTGCTGTTAACTATGCTAGTAACGAAAAAAATGCAAAACAGACAATTGAGTTAATTGAAAGGGAAAATGGTCGAGCGATTGACTTTCGAGCTAATATTACTAGGGAAAATGAGGTCAAGCATCTTATACAGAAGGTGGAAAAAACATTTAAACAGTCAATTGATGTAATAGTCAATAATGCAACTGGACCTCAACCTGAGTTGTCCATTGAGGACAGTAGTTGGCAAACATATCAAGATCAATTGGATTTTTCCGTAAAAGCACCTCTATATCTCATTAAAACGGTACTTCCCAGTATGAAGAAAAAGATGAGGGGAAGTATTATCAATATTGGCAGCGAAGTTGTTCAGTTGGGAAATCCTCATTTTTCCAGTTATGTAACTGCAAAGGCAGCGATGATTGGAATGACTCGTTCTTGGGCAAGCGAGTTAGGACCCTACGGAATTAGGGTAAACTTAATAGCACCAGGGTGGATTCCAGTAGAACGGCATAAAGGGCTGGAAACAGAAGATTATCGAGTTCATGTTCCGTTACATCGTTTGGGCGAACCCTTAGATATTGCAAATGCAGTAACTTTTCTTGCATCAGAGGAATCTAAATTTATCACTGGTCAATGTTTATCCATTAATGGAGGAAACACTTATGGTATTTAACCCACTATCATGACTTCCTTCCATCGATTCGAATTACAGTCACAAAGCAATTTAACTATTCTAGAATAGAAGAGGTATCAAGATGAAAAAACGTCAAGAGGAATTAAAAAAATTAACTTCCTTACAATATGAAGTTACGCAACAGAACGCAACAGAGCCACCTTTTCGAAATGAATTTTGGGATAATGAAGAAGAAGGCATTTATGTTGATATTGTCTCTGGTAAACCTCTTTTCAGTTCTAAAGATAAATATGATGCAGGATGCGGATGGCCGAGCTTTACGAAACCAATTGAAGAAGCAGAGGTCGTAGAAAAGGCTGATTACACTCATAATATGATTCGTACGGAAGTCAGAAGTAAAGAAGCAGATTCCCATTTGGGGCATGTGTTTCCCGATGGTCCAGGACCTAATGGACTACGATACTGTATAAATTCAGCTGCACTTCGTTTTGTTCCCAAAAAGGATTTAGAGAAAGAGGGATATGGAGCTTATCTTTCATTATTTTCATGAAATGCCTCTAAGTAAGAGGCATTTTTTTATTGATTTTTTTAAATAACTTTATTTTCTATAGAGCAAGAACTGTATCAGCTCCAAAATCCATCATTAGGACAAAAGTCTTAGTTTTCTCGATTATAGTTGGCTTAAAACCCCCCATAATATTCCTCTATACTGAAAATTAAAATCCTCAATATTAAAATAGTTCTACCGTTACTAATAGTCTTGGTAATGCTGATTCAAAAATTTTCCAACCAATATCAAATTTTCTCTGATTTATCACCACATAATCTCCAAATGTCCTCTTTATAATGGTTTTTATGCGTGATACATAGAGGGGGTGTCATTTTGACAGGGAAAGGTAAATCTCGTAAGAAATTATGGAGTATTCTACTTGTTTTGGTGCTAGTCGCTGGAGGAGGTGGCTACTGGATTTATGCCAAGAATGCGGAAGCAGATGATACACAAGGTAACGTACGCTGGACGCAGGTTGATAAAGGGAATGTAGAGAAAACGGTAAGTTTGACAGGAACGCTAAATCCAGCAAATCAAGCTACATTGACAAGTTCAGGAGAAGTGACGGCAGTTTATGTAAAGACGAATGAAAAGGTGAAGAAGGGGCAAAAAGTTGCACAGTTGGATACTTCTGATTTAGAGCTGCAATTAAAACAGGCACAAGCTCAGTTAGATCAAGCAGAGGCGCAGTTAGATCAAGCAGAGGAGACGACTACGGTCGTCGATGCAAAAGGTCAAAGTACTACGAAAGAACCAGATGAAAATAGTATCAAACAAGCACAAGCAAATGTTGATCAACAAAAAGCGAGTGTAGATTCTATTGAACAGCAAATAGCAGATTGTACGATAAAGAGTCCAATTGCAGGAACCGTAATGCAAGTGATGGATTTGAATGACAGTTCATCTTCTACGAACTCATCTACATCTTCCGGATCCGGAAATAATGGGAATTCAAGCTCAGGTACAACTTCAAATGCTGGATCTACTTCTGGTGGTAATACCATCGCAGTTATTACGAACTTAGATACTGGTAATTTTAAGATTGAAGCAAATATTCCTCAAACAGATGCTGAAAAAATCGAATCTGGACAAACTGCAACAGCTGTTCTGTCAAATGAAGAAAAAACCAAATTAACAGCAACAGTAACAGGAATTAGTTATTTACCACAAACAGATAGCGGTGTTACTACTTACCCTGTCGTACTTCAAGTAGATAAACCTACAAGCTCTAGTACAAAACTGCTTCCAGGTGTCAGTGCAGAAGTGACAATAACACAAGAGCAGAAAGCGAATGTACTTCGCGTACCCACTGCGGCGATTGTACAGCAACAAGGAAAAACAGGAGTATATATTCAAGGAAACAGTTCCGGCAATAATGCCAATCAGTCTAGCAACTTACCAGCAGGACTTACTTTTGTTGCAGTTACAACCGGCTTATATGGTGGTGACTATGTTGAAGTGAAAAGTGGGTTAAAAGAAGGCGACCAAGTTGCTATTTACACTCCAATTACTCCATCTTCTAGCAGTTCTAACTCCAGTAATCAAAACCAGCGCAGTTTCATGGGTGGAACGAATGGTGGGAATGGAGGAGGATTTGGTGGTAATTTTCCATCTGGCGGAGCAGGTCAAGGTAGAGGAGGGCAGAACTAATGGCACTTATTCAGCTTAAACAAACAAGTAAAACATACAATATGGGCGGCGAACTTTTTTATGCTGCAAATCGGGTTAATTTGACTGTTGAAAAAGGTGAATTTGTTGCGATTATGGGTCCTTCTGGTTCGGGGAAATCTACTATCATGCATCTAATGGGGTTGTTAGATACCCCTTCAAGTGGAGAGGTTTGGATTGACAATGTTCTCACATCACGATTAGGCGAGGAAGATATGGCGGCGTTGCGAAATGAGAAAATTGGGTTTGTATTTCAAAGCTTTCATTTATTAGCTCGTACAAGTGCTTTGGATAATATTGCTCTGCCTCTCTGGTATGGCAAGAAAAAGCATAAACGCAACGTCACAGAAAGAGCTGCTAGGGCAATGGAGAGAGTAGGATTGAATCCAAAGGAAAAGGGACAAAATCATCCCAGTCAACTATCAGGTGGGCAACAACAAAGAGTTGCTATAGCTAGATCCATTGTTAATGATCCGGATATTATTCTTGCCGATGAACCAACAGGAAATCTGGACAGCAGATCAACGAATGAGATTTTATCCCTTTTTCAACAGTTAAATCAAGAAGGAAAAACAATTGTGATTGTTACTCATGAAGAGGAAGTAGGTCAACATGCTGGGCGGATTATTCGATTCCGTGATGGTAATATTTTTAAGGACGAATTGGTGAGTGCTCCAATTCGTCTGCCTGTAGGTGAATTTCAATGAGTACCGTTCAGTTGATGCAAACAGCAGTAAAAAGTCTGAGGTTAAATCCAATGAGAACTATCCTTACCTTACTAGGAATTGTGATAGGAGTTGCATCTGTTATCATCTTGATGAGCGTTGGTGGAGCTACAACAAGCAGTGTCACATCTCAGATTCAGGGATTGGGTTCAAACTTATTGATCATATCTCCGGGATCTTCCGATGACAATGGGGTTAGTCAAGGACTTGGTTCTTCTAATTCTTTAACGACAAAAGATGTGGATGCATTGGGTAAATTATCTTCATTGTCAGCGGTTGCTCCTACTATTACTTCCCGATCGCAGGTTATTTATGAGAGTAATAATTTTCAAACGAGTATCGAAGGATCGACACCAGATATTTTCACGATTCGAAATTTGACGCTGTCTGCAGGTAGAGCATTCAATACGGTAGAAGATCAAAATGCGGCTCAAGTTGCAGTAGTAGGAACGACAGCTGCTGAAAATATATTTGGTACCGGCGTAAATCCAATCGGGAAAAAGATTCAAATCGGTAATCTTTACTTCCAAGTTATCGGTGTACTTACCTCTCAAGGATCAAGTGGCGCTACCAATAACGATGATAAAATCATCGTGCCGTTTGAGACGATGAAAAAGAAGATTGCAGGGGAAACTAGCAGCATCATAATATATGCCTCTGCCAAAGACTCTAACCAGATGGAACAAGCACAAAGGGAAGTGGAAATGACACTTCGCACGAGTCACCAGTTGTCGTTTCGAGATACAGCAGATTTTACTGTTACTAACCAAGAAACCTTGCTGAGTACATTGACATCAGTTAGTAAAACTTTGCAGACTTTTTTAGGCGGTATCGCAGGAATTTCCCTTTTAGTTGGGGGCATCGGTATCATGAACATCATGATGGTTTCTGTTACAGAACGAACCAAAGAAATCGGCTTACGAAAAGCACTTGGAGCTACCAAAAAATCTGTCTTGCAACAGTTTTTATTTGAAAGTGGTTTGGTTGGTTTGTGTGGAGGAGTTTTTGGAATCTTGATCGGGGCTGTCGGTTCATGGATAGCTGGGATATTGATGCAAAGTGATGTTCCGATCAGCTTTACCGCAGTATGGCTTTCTTTTGTTGTATCACTAGTGATTGGATTGGTTTTTGGATTATATCCCGCATATCGCGCAGCTAAGCTGTCTCCTATATTGGCTTTACGATATGAGTAAAGGTTCAAGAGGGGGTTGAAAAATGAAAACATCAGTACTTGTGGTTGATGACGAATTGAAGGTATTAAATGTTATCGAGCCTTACTTAATACAAGAAGGATTTGATGTGATGACTGCTACTAATGGCAGTCAAGCAATTCAAACAGTATCCGATAAAAATCCGGATATTGTTATCCTAGACTGGATGTTACCAGAAATGAGCGGCCTAGAAGTCTGTCGGAACATCAGAAAAAAATCTCATGTGGCGATCATTATGTTGACTGCGAAAACAGAAGAAATGGACCGAGTAGTTGGATTGGAAGTTGGCGCAGATGATTATATGACCAAGCCGTTTAGCCTTAGAGAATTAGCCGCTCGTATTCGGTCTGTTTTACGAAGAACAAATCCATCCTCTTTGAATTCCCATGTTATTCAAAGAGGAGATGTTGTAATAGATGAGGAGAAACATGTTGTGTTGAAGAAAGGTAAAGAAGTTATGTTGACTCCAGCTGAATTTCAAATTCTCCTTACTCTAGCTACCAGGCCGGGTGTAGTATATAGTCGACTGCAATTACTTCAAGTCATAACAGGCGACACCTATCTCAGTTATGAAAGAAGTATCGATAGTCATATCAGCCATTTACGGAAAAAAATTGAAGATGATCTATCCAATCCTCGATTTGTGCAAACCGTACATGGTGTTGGATACCGATTTGGAGATATTCAATGAAGTTCCGAAACAAATTGATTTTAAGCTTGATAGTTTTAATTGTTTTTCTCGGTTCTGCTTACTATGCAATCACTTATTTATATACCCAGCAAATGCTCGAAAGCTATGCGAAAAATATGAGACAAGCAAGTGCTGAGCAATGGTCTAACCAGCTTGCTTATTATTATCAGGAGAATAATAATTCTTGGTTTGGCGTAGATGGATTTGTTCATTTTTTAGCTGGTCAAAACCGCGATCGTGATCGTATGGATAGTATTGTTCTGACCGATATTTATGGAAATGTGTTATCCCAATTCGGTCCGAATAATCAAAAGAATGGCGATATCGTAACGGTAAATATCATGATCGATAACGAAAAAGTAGGTATTTTAAAGCTAACGACTGGCATTTCCAATCGGCTTACTATCATGGAGCAAACGGTATTCCATTCCATGAAGATGGGTACATTTATTGGGATTATTATTACTTCCTTTATTGCATTGTTAGTAGGGATTTGGCTGTCTAGTTTTATCTCTAATCCTTTGCAATCCATGATACAAAGTATGAAAAAAATCAAAGATGGAGATTTGCAAGCAAAATTAGAAATTCATACAAATGATGAATTTGGGGAAGTTGGTGAGACGTTTAATTTGATGACCAATCGCTTATATCGAACAGAACAAGCGAGGAGTCATTTAGTAGCTGATGTAGCACATGAACTTCGAACACCTTTGACAATTATTCAGGGTCAAATGGAATTGATTCAGCAAGGAATAAAAAAAGCAGAGCCTGAAACCTTACTGCCAATTCAAGATGAAGTTGCTCGGTTGATTCATTTGGTTCAAGATTTACATCAGTTGTCATTAGCAGAAGTAGGACAACTACCATTGCATAAGAGCGATACAGATATAGGTGGTCTGTTAAGCAATATTGTAAGTATGTATCAATTGGAAGCATCTGAACGTGATATTGATCTGCGGTTAGAATATCTTAATAACAACGCATTTCCTCTACTGTACATTGATCCAAATCGAATCACACAAGTATTTGTTAATCTTATCACCAATGCGCTCCGTCATACTCCAGCAGGCGGCAAGGTACTAGTTCAATTAGAAGCACTTAATCCAGATGTTTTTATCCATATAAAAGATAATGGAAGCGGAATTGATTCCGAACACCTCTCTTACATTTTTGATCGTTTCTATCGTGCAGATCAGGATCGCTCGCGCGAGCATGGTGGTATGGGTTTGGGCTTAGCGATCGCAAAAGAGTATATCGAGGCACATGGAGGAGATATCACAGTCAGAAGTACAAAGGGAGAAGGCGCAACTTTTACTGTTCATTTGCGGTATCTAGGGAAGTAAACTCTTGAAAGCTCTTGCTAATAGCGGGAGTTTTTTGTTTTGCAGTTTTTAAGAGAAACATGCCCTTTAAAATCATTGACGCGACTATGTCCAATTACTTAGTCAAAAGCAATAAACTTATAATACAGTAGAGAGATTTAACAGATTGAGGGATAAAATGAAGTGACATGCTAAAAATAAATTTTAAAAAAA
>NZ_JCAJZS010000018.1:0-7088 GCF_059510375.1 Shimazuella sp. NTD250
TGGGTTAATCCAGTTCGAACTTCTTCTGGTAAAACCACCGAATACGTCGCTCCTGCAAACGTCTGCTCCTGTCCTCTTGAATGATCCGTTGGAAGATCGAGGACAGGCAAATCGGACAACTGTTCTTTCCAGTAGCTCAACTCCTGCTTTATCACTTCACTTTTCATCCATGCCTGTTCCTGTAGAGCGTAATCGACATATTGGATGGGTAGTGCTGGTAAAGAAGGTGTCTGTTCCTGACATATCGCAGTATAAGCCATCCATAACTCTTGCAATAATTGCTGAATCGACCAACCATCCGCAATAATGTGATGCAAATTGATATAAAGAACAGAAACTTTGTGATCTACTTGATAGAGATATGCACGATAAAGAGAATCTTGTAAGAGATCAAATGGTGTTTGCACGTCTTGATTCATGCACTCTAATGCTTCATCAATCGAACAAACTTGAAACACTAATCCATTTCCTTTTGGTCGAATGGCCTGATAAACTATCCCTTGCTCTTCATAAAAAGTTGTTCTTAAAGAGTCATGTCGATCCACTATCAACTGAAAAGCTTTTTCTAGGGCTTCCACCTGTAAGTCCCCGTTTAACTTCATAGCCAATGGAATATGGTAAGCAACACTATTTTGTTGCAACTGATGATAAATCCACAATCTTTCTTGAGCTGATGACAAAGGAAGCTTAGCTGGTCGTTCTTTTCGCTTAAACTGTACAGATTTCTCTGTCGCTTTTGCACTTGCCAAGATACCAGCAATTGTTGGTGTTTCAAAAAGTTTCCGTAGATTGATCATATAGGGCAGTAGTTGGTTCATCCGAGCTATTACTTTCGTAGCCAACAGAGAATGTCCACCTAGTAAAAAGAAATTGTCTTGTAGTCCAACCTCTACTCCTAATACATCTTCCCAAATAGCAACCACTTGTTTCTCTTCCTCAGTTTGAGGAGCTACAAAGGTATCTACTCGCGAGAAGGAAACTTCCGGTAATTTACTTCGATCTATTTTTCCATTAGCTGTCAATGGTATTTCTTCTAAGATGACAAAATGAGTTGGAACCATATAACTAGGTAACTTCTCATGTAAGGTATTTCGCCAGCTCACTTCATGAGATTCCTCTTGGCAGCTAGGCACTACATAAGCGATTAATTGTCCCTTTTGTTCTAGCACTACTGTGTCAGATACAGAATCAAATTGACTAAGAAATGCTTCAATTTCACCTAATTCAATGCGGAAGCCACGTATTTTTACTTGTCGATCAAAGCGACCCAAAAATTGCAGGTTACCATCGCCTAAACGTTTGACTTGATCTCCTGTCCGATATAGTCGTCCAAAAGTAGGATGCTGCATATATTTTTCAGCTGTCAATACAGGTTGGTTATAGTATCCAACTGCTAATCCTGATCCACCGACATACAATTCCCCAGCCACTCCAGTTGGAACTGGATTACCATAAGCATCTAATACAAAAGCGGTCACATAGTCAATTGGCTTCCCAATGGGTGGTGTAGACTGATGAACACCTTGTTTTAGTTCCACTGCTGTCGAAACAACCGTATTTTCCGTTGGACCATAATGGTTGACAACAGAAATGGGAAAATTTTCAGGTGGATAAATGCGTAAAGCATCTCCTCCTGTCAACAAATACCGAAGTGCAACTTGTGCTGGCCAATCCAGCACCAAGAGGCTTTCTAACAACGGAGTTGGAACGAAACTGACCGATATTTGTTCCTCTAACAAAAAAGTCTTTAATTTCTCAGGGTCTACCCTTATTTCTTCTGACGGCACAACCAATGTTCCACCACTTACTAAAGTAGGCCAAATTTCCCATACAGATGCGTCAAAAGCTGGACCTGCCAACAAAGTAGTTCGATCTAGTGGAGTGAGTGCATAAAATTTGCAATGCCATTGCACTAAATGTAGCAGGGATTCATGCGATACCATTACCCCTTTCGGCAATCCTGTAGAACCTGAGGTATAAATCATATAAGCCAAATCAGTGATCGGTGTGATCACCTCCATCTCATCTGCTGAAAAAAGTTTGACTTCATCCCATATTTCATCAAGATAAAAAGTTGAAGTTTCCATTTTATGTCTCTGCTTTGAATGAGCAAGTAAAAGGCTCAACTTAGCATCTTTGACAAGATACGTAATTCTCGACTCCGGATAAGCAGGATCAATGGGTACATAGGCTGCTCCTAGTTTTAAAACAGCTAGAGCGGAAATAACCAAATCTGCCGATCTCTCCATACAAATCCCGACAAAATCTCCTGCCATTACTCCATGCTGTCGTAAATAATGCGCAAGTTGATTGGCTTTTCGATTTAATTCTCTGTAGGAAATCAAGTTACCGTTGTCTTCCATTGCAATGGCAGTAGGTGTGGAAATAGCTTGGTGTTTAATTCTATCTTGGATAGATAAAACAGACATGAGGCGGGAATTTGCTACTGGTTGCAGAAGCTCTGTTTGTTCATCGAGAGTAAGGAAGGAAACTTCTCCTACTTTTTGATCTGGATCAGAAACCAACTCACGGGCTAAATTCGACAAATGCTTACATAATCGCTCCATTGTCTGACGACTAAATAAATCAGTATCGTACTCACAAACAAGATCTGCACCTGATTCACGTTCTCCAATCGATAATGCAATATCATATTTGGTAGTAGTAATAGGTAATTCTTTTCCTGCAAAACCCATGCGATCTGTTTGTTTTTTCTCTTGCAACGTAAACATCACTTGGAACAAAGGAGAATAATCCAGACTTCGTTCTGGAGCCACTTCTTCTACTACTTTTTCAAACGGGATCGATTGATGTCGATAAGCATCAAGTGCAGTTTGTCGGATTTGTTGTACAAAAGAACGAAAGGTCGGATTCTTTGTCAAATCCCCTCTCATGACAAGTGTATTGACAAAGAAACCAATCATTTTTTCTGTTTCTAAATGCTCACGGTTTGCAATTGGTGTCCCCACCGCAATATCTTGTTGACCGCTATAGCGGTGTAACAACACTTGATACATGGCAAGTAAAGTCATAAAGAGTGTAGCATCAGACTCTTTTGCCAACGCTCGAATGCTCTGCCATAATTCATTATCCCAAGATATCGACACTACATCCCCACGGGATCTGCGAACTTTTGGTCTTGAATAATCAGTCGGCAAAGAGAGTACTGACAAATCGGCTAACTGCTTTTGCCAATAACTCGTATCCAAATCTTGAGTCTCTTGCCAAGCTGCATAATCTGCATACTGCAAAAGTTCTTGCTCTTCTTGTTTCCATTCCTTTGCTAATACAGCTTGATAGATCGCACAAAGTTCTGTGAAAAACAGATCAAATGACCAACCATCAGTAATGATATGGTGCATGACAAACAAACATTGTTTTAAGTCTTTTGTGATCGCTATTCTCCAAAGAGGAGGTGTTGTGAGATCAAATGGTTCATTTGCTATTGAATGTAACTGTTCTTTGCTCTCCACTATGGAAAGTGGTACCTTTATTTCCTTGGAAATAATTCTTTGAACATTCTCCTCTTCCTCCACATAACTCGTTCGCAATATTTCATGTTTTATCATCATCTGCTCTAAACTTAACTCCCAAGCTGATAGATCTAATTCCTCTTCCCTTTCGAATGCGACTGGAACGTTGTAGGCTTCTTTCTTTTCCAGCAATTGATTCATCCACCACAACCTTTTTTCTGCATACGATAAAGGAAGGGGTGTGGAACGATCGATGTATTTCAATCTTTCTTCTTTCCCTTTCGTTGGAAGTTGAGCAGCCATCGAGCGAATAGTTGGATGTTCAAAAATAACTTGGAGTGGTAATTTCACTTGAAATTCCCGATTCATTCGTGAAACGGCTTGTGTTACTAACAACGAATGAGCACCTAGCTGAAAAACATTGTCATTTGCCCCCAAACGATCAATCTCTAAAATGTAGGACCAAATTTCACAAAGCTTTGCTTCTTTTTCTCCATTTGGGGCTTCATACTTCTGCGTTGCATTCGTCGGCATCGGCAAAGCTTTTCGATCCAATTTTCCATTTACGGTTAGTGGCAAACGATCTAAAACGATATACAACTGCGGCGCCATATAGGCAGGCAAACGGTCTGCCACATAAGTTTGCCATTCGGATTTTGCTTCTTGATCTGCTACGACATAAGCCACCAGTTGTTTACCATAATCCTGCTGCCTTGCAATAACTACTGCATCTTGGATAGTTGGATGGGAAACAAGGACTGTTTCAATCTCTCCGAGCTCTAACCAAAAACCATTTATCCTCACTTGGGAATCATTTCGGCCAACAAATGCAAGGTTTCCATCTGGTAACCATTTGACCTTATCACTTGTCCGATAAATACGACCAAAAGCAGGGTGTTCAATACATTCATTTGTAATGTCTGGTTGATTCTCATACTCTCTTGTTAACCCATTTCCACCAATCCACAACTCCCCTGTAACTCCTATAGGGGCAAGTTGTTTGTTGGAATCTAACACATATACTTTTCGCCCTGAAATCGGACGACCAATTGACGGCAATTTATACAATGGGTGATCAAGTTGATCTGCCTCAGCCCATACATGTAATAATTTTTGCTCTTCTAAACTTGTAAAACAAAGGTCCTCTAAGCGTATGTGTTCTCCAGAAACAATCTGCTCCAATAAGGAAATAAAACAGGTCTGTAGCTGCCGAATCACAGGAAGCGAAAATTGATTCATATGGTACATCCATTTGAAATGCAGTTGTTTATCGGCTGCTGTTACTAATGTCAGTGGATAATGAATTTCTTCTTTACCTTGTGTAAACCGCATCGATAATTCCGCTTCTTTGCTTTGTTCCTTAGTGGGATAATTCTCAAATACAAATAAATAATCAAATAAATTTTTGCTTTCCGGAATGTCGCTCCACTGTTGAATCTCTATCAATGAACAGTATTCAAACTGCCTCATTTCCTGAAATGACTTTTGCAAACGACTGAGCCATATAAGAATGGCTTGGTCGGATGGAATAGTTACCCGTACAGGTAAAGTGTTTATCATCATCCCAACCATCGTTTCCACTCCACGTAATTCCGCAGGTCTACCAGATACGGTTGTTCCATAAACCAGATCAGTCTCTCCACTAAAAGCTTTTAGCAGCAATGACCAAGTTCCTTGCAACAACGTGTGTAAAGTAAGATGATGCTCACGACAAAAATCAGTAAGTTCAATTGTTTGTTGCTCGGACAAAGACACACAAGATTCACCAGATTTTCTTTGAGTATCTTTATTAATGTCCAAAACACTTAGTTGAACAGGAGAATCATACCCTGCTAGTTGCTTTTGCCAATATTTTTTTGCTTCTTCTCTATTTTGCTCTGCAATCCATTTCATATAATCTGCAAACGGACGATTACTCGGCAGCAAGATTGGTTTATTTTTGAGCACTGCTTCGTAAATGGAAGTAAGCTCATTCAGTAATAGCGGCATACTCCAACCATCTATCAGCAAATGATGGTAACTCCATATCACTTGGTAGACATCTTTCGCCAAACGCATCAGATAAACACGAAACAATGGTCCATCCTGAACATCAAAGCCACGTTCTCTATCTTGCTTGACATACTCCTCTATCCATTTCTCTTGATCTTCTGCTGGATGTTCTCTCCAATCCACATTTTCCCAAGCTAAGGAGGAAGCACGATAAACCAGCTGATGGGGAATGTTTAATCCTTCCCATAAAAACGTAGTTCGCAAGACTGAATTACGCTCGATAAGTATTTGCCATGCTTTGTGATAAGCATCCAGATGGAGTTGACCTTCCAATACAAAACCAATCTGAACAACATATTCACTACTTTCATGCTGATAAAGAGAATGAAAAAGCATACCATTTTGTAAAGGAGACAAAGGATAGACAGATTCTAATTCTTTTCCATTTATCTCTACTAATTCATTTGATTGCAACCTGGCAAGTGGAAAATCAGACAAAGCATATTCGTCTATTTTTCGTTTTTCCAACTCTTGAAGTGTGATTCTTATTTGTTCTAAAAGATACATCATCGTAGCTTTATGGAAAACAGTATTGCTATATAACAAGGTAATTTGTAATTTGCTTTCTATCAGAACGGCTACTACATCAATAAGATGTGGCCGAATAGCTGATGGCGCACTTGATTTTCCTGCGTTCTCGGTTGTTATTCCCTGAATCAGCTGGACTTCATTACCATCGGATATGGTCACAAATTTCCCCAAATAGTTGAAGCTGATAGAAGCTTTGCTAGCTTCTAACGGCTTGGGATGTAAATGTCGAAGCAAACCATATGTCAATCCTTGTTTACTCACTTGTCTTAAACGTTCTTTGGTTTGATGCAATACTTCTGTGAGTTCCATCCCCTGTGCTGTTAAGTTAACAGGATAGAGGGAAGTAAACCAGCCAACCGTACGAGATAGATCCATGCCTTCTATTTCTTCTCGACCATGTCCTTCTATATGGATGGTGTGTTTGTTATCCCCAGTCCACTTTTGCAGGGAGTAAACAAGTGCAGTCAATAGTACTTCCTCTATAGAAGCATGAGTTTCCGCAGTCGTCTTTGTGATCATGTGTTTCGTCTCTTCTGGAGAAAAAATAATTTGAACTTGGTCTACGGATTGTTCCGTATTTTCTCCTGTTTTGTCTAATGGTAGAGAAGTTGACTGCACTTTCTCCCACCTTGTTCGCTCTGTCTCTACTCTTTCGCTTGTTGCTAATTTCTGAAGATACTCCGACCACTGGCGATAGGAACTGGTTTTCTGGGGTAACTGTACTGGTTTTCCAGCTGCAAGTTGTTGGTAGATCGTCTCGATGTCTTCTACTAGAATTCGCCAAGACACACCATCCATCACCAAGTGATGAGCAAGGAGGAACAATCTTCCTTCCGTTTCCGAGAAGCGGAACCAGATCGCCCGGAATACTGGTCCCTCCGTTAGATGTAAGCTCGCTTGGGCTTTCTCTGCTCTCTGTTCCAACCACTCGATGGGATTTTCTTTTCCTCGCAGGTCCACTACTTCCAGTTCTGCTTCCCCTTCTGCTCGGTAGTATTGCTTCCAGCCGGTTTCACTTGGAACCAATCGCAT
>NZ_JCAJZS010000019.1:0-2709 GCF_059510375.1 Shimazuella sp. NTD250
GTACTTCCCGTACTTCCGGTGCTTCCAGTGGCTCCTATACTTCCGGCTGTTCCGGTGCTTCCGATCGCTCCAGTCGCCCCCGTACTTCCTGTATTTCCGGTGACTCCTATGCTTCCGGCTATTCCGGTGCTTCCAGTCGCTCCAGTCACTCCCGTGGCTCCGGTGGATCCTGTGCTTCCCGTCACTCCATCTGCTCCGGCTGCACCGGTGCTTCCCGTCATTCCCGTACTTCCGGTCACTCCAGTGGCTCCCGTCACTCCATCCGCTCCAGCTGCACCGGTGCTTCCCGTCGTTCCCGTACTTCCGGTCACTCCGGTGGCTCCCGTCACTCCATCCGCTCCAGCTGCACCGGTGCTTCCCGTCGTTCCCGTACTTCCGGTCACTCCGGTGGCTCCCGTCACTCCATCCGCTCCAGCTGCACCGGTGCTTCCCGTCGTTCCTGTACTTCCGGTCACTCCGGCGGCTCCCGTCACTCCATCCGCTCCAGCTGCACCGGTGCTTCCCGTCGTTCCCGTACTTCCGGTCACTCCAGTGGCTCCGGTGGCTCCGGTAGTTCCGGTTTCTCCGGTGGCTCCAGTGGTTCCGGTGACTCCAGTACTTCCGGTGGCTCCAGTACTTCCGGTGGCTCCGGTGGCTCCAGTTTCCCCTGTAGTTCCGGTGGCTCCAGTTTCTCCTGTAGTTCCGGTGGCTCCGGTGGCTCCTGTACTTCCGGTGGTTCCGGTGGTTCCGGTGGCTCCGGTGGCTCCTGTACTTCCGGTGGCTCCGGTGGCTCCCGTCACTCCATCCGCTCCAGCTGCACCGGTGCTTCCCGTTGTTCCCGTACTTCCGGTCACTCCATCTGCTCCGGCTGCACCGGTGCTTCCCGTCACGCCCGTACTCCCGGTCACTCCAGTGGCTCCAGTGGTTCCGGTGACTCCAGTGGCTCCAGTGGCTCCAGTGGCTCCAGTGGCTCCGGTAGTTCCGGTTTCTCCGGTGGCTCCAGTGGTTCCGGTGACTCCAGTACTTCCGGTGGCTCCAGTACTTCCGGTGGCTCCGGTAGTTCCGGTTTCTCCGGTGGCTCCCGTGATTCCGGTGACTCCGGTGGTTCCAGTGGCTCCAGTGGCTCCCGTTACTCCGATGGCTCCCGTATTTCCGGTTTCTCCGGTGGCTCCGGTAGTTCCGGTAGTTCCGGTAGTTCCGGTAGTTCCGGTAGTTCCGGTTTCTCCGGTGGCTCCCGTATTTCCGGTTTTTCCGGTGGCTCCAGTGGTTCCGGTGGCTCCAGTGGTTCCGGTGGCTCCAGTACTTCCGGTGGCTCCAGTACTTCCGGTTTCCCCTGTAGTTCCGGTGGCTCCCGTGATTCCGGTGACTCCGGTGGTTCCAGTGGCTCCCGTTACTCCGGTGGCTCCGGTAGTTCCCGTTACTCCGGTGGCTCCCGTATTTCCGGTTTCTCCGGTAGTTCCCGTTACTCCGGTGGCTCCGGTAGTTCCGGTGGCTCCGGTAGTTCCAGTTTCTCCAGTGGCTCCCGTGGCTCCGGTAGTTCCGGTGGCTCCGGTAGTTCCGGTAGTTCCAGTTTCTCCGGTGGCTCCCGTGGCTCCGGTAGTTCCGGTGGCTCCGGTAGTTCCGGTAGTTCCGGTAGTTCCGGTAGTTCCGGTGGCTCCGGTGGCTCCCGTTACTCCAGTGGATCCCGTTACTCCAGTGGCTCCCGTTACTCCAGTGGCTCCGGCGGCTCCAGTTTCTCCGGTGGCTCCGGTAGTTCCGGTGGCTCCGGTGGCTCCGGTGGCTCCCGTGGCTCCAGTGGTTCCGGTGGCTCCAGTACTTCCGGTGGCTCCAGTACTTCCGATGGCTCCAGTACTTCCGGTTTCCCCTGTAGTTCCAGTGGCTCCCGTTACTCCGGTGGCCCCCGTATTTCCGGTTTCTCCGGTAGTTCCCGTTACTCCGGTGGCTCCGGTAGTTCCGGTTGCTCCAGTAGTTCCAGTTTCTCCGGTGGCTCCCGTGGCTCCGGTAGTTCCGATGGCTCCAGTAGTTCCAGTTTCTCCGGTGGCTCCCGTGGCTCCGGTAGTTCCGGTTGCTCCGGTAGTTCCTGTGGCTCCGGTGGCTCCGGTTTCTCCGGTGGCTCCAGTGGTTCCGGTGGCTCCAGTACTTCCGGTGGCTCCAGTACTTCCGGTGGCTCCAGTACTTCCGGTGGCTCCCGTTACTCCGGTGGCCCCCGTATTTCCGGTTTCTCCGGTAGTTCCCGTTACTCCGGTGGCTCCGGTAGTTCCGGTTGCTCCGGTAGTTCCAGTTTCTCCGGTAGTTCCGGTGGCTCCGGTAGTTCCGGTTTCTCCGGTAGTTCCCGTTACTCCGGTGGCTCCTGTTACTCCGGTGGCTCCGGTAGTTCCGGTGGCTCCGGTAGTTCCGGTTTCCCCTGTAGTTCCGATGGCTCCGGTAGTTCCCGTTACTCCGGTGGCTCCCGTATTTCCGGTTTCTCCGGTGGCTCCTGTTACTCCGGTGGCTCCTGTTACTCCGGTGGCTCCAGTAGTTCCGGTGGCTCCAGTTGACGCACCGGTATTACCCACAGGACCTGTTGAGCCTGTTACTCCTGTTACTCCTGTTGCTCCAGTTGGACCAGTTAATCCTCTTGGACCTATTGTTCCCGTTAGACCGGTCGGACCTGTGCTTCCAGTTGCTCCGATTGAACCTGTCGGACCAGTTAATCCTCTTGGACCTATTGCTCCCGTTGGACCGGTCGGG
>NZ_JCAJZS010000020.1:0-2250 GCF_059510375.1 Shimazuella sp. NTD250
CCTGTGCTTCCAGTTGCTCCGGTTGAACCTGTCGGACCAGTTAATCCTCTTGGGCCTATCGGACCACTCGGACCTGTTGGACCCGACAAGCCGGTTGCTCCCGTTGGACCGGTTAATCCTCTTGGACCTATTGCTCCCGTTGGACCGGTTGGACCTGTCGCTCCCGTTGCTCCTGTGACTTGCATAACAGTAACAAGCTTTTGCGTATCTATGATCAATGCATCGGAAATTGTTTTTAATACATTTTGCAACAAATATTGCCTCCTTCCTCTTAATACTCATTCTTTTCATAACAATACATGTCATTATATTCAAAAATAAATGAAAAGGATTATGACAAAACAAACCAAAATAGTTAAATAAAAAATACCACCTAATAGTGGTATTGAAATGGGAAGTAATTTATTTTATATGTTTTTTAAAAACTTACTCTACTTAAGATAGGCGAACAATTGTGATATTTGTACCACTAAATGTAGCTGATGATCCACTGATATTCACTAGGGTCAAAATGGAGCTACCGATAAGTGGCGTATTAAATATCGCTTGGGAATTCAATTCAACAGGAAGACCGAGAGTAGAAGATGAATTAATGGATTCTGAACCAGAAATTGGGATTCCAGTTAATTGCAATACAACTTGTGCCGCTACTCCAGGTACTGTAGTTATAGCTGTCTCATAAATCGCTAGATAAGTTTGACCAGGAGCAAGCAGTATTTGTGCTGAACCAGGTATATGAGAGATAGATAACCCATTAATTACCAAATTTGTGCTGAGTGGGATAGCAGTATTATTTGTCACTACCTGACTTGCAAGGTTTACAATCATTGCATTATCTGTTGTTACAGTTGCCCCTGTGACTCCTTGAAGCCCTGTTGGACCGGTGGGACCTGTCGCTCCTGTTCGACCTGTAATCCCTGTGGCTCCAATTGGGCCGGCGGGACCTTGGATTCCGGTGGGACCAGTAGAGCCTGTGGGGCCTGTGGATCCTGTGGTTCCGGTCGCTCCGACTGGACCGGCGGGGCCTTGGATTCCGGTGGGACCCGTTGGACCAGTAGGACCTGTGAGGCCTGTGGTTCCAGTCGTTCCGGTTAAACCGACGGGGCCTTGGGCTCCAGTTGGACCCGTTGAACCTGTCGGACCCGTTACTCCTGTCGCTCCATTTGAACCCGCAGGGCCTTGGATTCCGGTTGGGCCCGTTGGACCTGTGGCACCAGTCGCTCCTCCTGGAGCTCCCGTTTCTCCACGTGCTCCTGTTTCTCCTGTTGGACCTGTTTCTCCCGTTGCTCCAGTTTCTCCCGTTGCTCCGGTTTCTCCCGTTGCTCCAGTTTCTCCCGTTGCTCCAGTTTCTCCTGTTGCTCCGGTTTCTCCCGTTGCTCCAGTTTCTCCCGTTGCTCCTGTTTCTCCTGTTGCTCCGGTTTCTCCCGTTGCTCCGGTTTCTCCTGTTGTTCCGGTTTCTCCCGTTGCTCCAGTTCCTCCTGTTGCTCCAGTACTTCCGGTACTTCCCGTCGCTCCCGTTGCTCCGGTACTTCCGGTCGCTCCGGTTCCTCCCGTTGCTCCGGTACTTCCGGTACTTCCCGTCGCTCCCGTTTCTCCCGTTGCTCCGGTACTTCCCGTGGCTCCGGTTCCTCCCGTTGCTCCGGTACTTCCCGTCGCTCCAGTACTTCCGGTCGCTCCAGTACTTCCGGTACTTCCCGTCGCTCCCGTTGCTCCGGTACTTCCCGTGGCTCCGGTACTTCCCGTGGCTCCGGTTCCTCCCGTTGCTCCGGTACTTCCCGTCGCTCCAGTACTTCCGGTACTTCCCGTCGCTCCCGTTGCTCCGGTACTTCCCGTGGCTCCGGTTCCTCCCGTGGCTCCGGTACTTCCGGTACTTCCCGTCGCTCCCGTTTCTCCCGTGGCTCCGGTACTTCCCGTGGCTCCGGTTCCTCCCGTGGCTCCGGTACTTCCGGTCGCTCCAGTACTTCCGGTCGCTCCAGTACTTCCGGTACTTCCCGTCGCTCCCGTTTCTCCCGTGGCTCCGGTACTTCCCGTGGCTCCGGTTCCTCCCGTTGCTCCGGTTCCTCCCGTGGCTCCCGTTGCTCCAGTACTTCCGGTACTTCCCGTCGCTCCCGTTTCTCCCGTCACTCCGGTACTTCCGGTGGGTCCAGTACTTCCGGTACTTCCCGTCGCTCCCGTTTCTCCCGTCACTCCGGTACTTCCGGTGGGTCCAGTACTTCCGGTGGATCCGGTACTTCCCGTCACTCCCGTTTC
>NZ_JCAJZS010000021.1:0-1454 GCF_059510375.1 Shimazuella sp. NTD250
CGGAAGACGGATTTGCCTATCTTCCAACCTCGTCACTTCGACGCGCCATATCCAATGGGCACGCACACCCTATCCTCCTGCGTCACTCCTATCGTCAAACAAAACGTTACGGTACAGGAATTTCCACCTGTTGTCCATCGCCTACGCCTTTCGGCCTCAACTTAGGTCCCGACTTACCCTGAGCGGACGAACCTTCCTCAGGAAACCTTAGGCTTTCGGTGGAGGGGATTCTCACCCCTCTTTTCGCTACTCATACCGGCATTCTCACTTCCAAGCGCTCCATTTTCGGTTTCCCTCCAACTTCGCTGCACTTGGAACGCTCCCCTACCATTCTTTCGAATCCACAGCTTCGGTGAACGTTTTAGCCCCGTTACATTTTCGGCGCAGAGTCACTTGACCAGTGAGCTATTACGCACTCTTTGAATGGTGGCTGCTTCTAAGCCAACATCCTGGTTGTCTGTGCAACTCCACATCCTTTTCCACTGAAACGTTACTTGGGGACCTTAGCTGGTGGTCTGGGCTGTTTCCCTTTTGACTACGGATCTTAGCACTCGCAGTCTGACTCCCGTGATACAAGACAATGGCATTCGGAGTTTGACTGAATTCGGTAACCCGGGAAGGGCCCCTAGTCCAATCAGTGCTCTACCTCCATCGCTCAAAACACGAGGCTAGCCCTAAAGCTATTTCGGGGAGAACCAGCTATCTCCGAGTTCGATTGGCATTTCACCCCTACCCACACCTCATCCCCTGATTTTTCAACATCAGTGGGTTCGGACCTCCATTCCGTGTTACCGGAACTTCATCCTGGACATGGGTAGATCACTCGGTTTCGGGTAAACAGCTACGTACTATGGCGCCCTATTCAGACTCGCTTTCGCTGCGGCTCCGACTTCTCATCTTAACCTTGCACGCAACCGTTACTCGCCGGTTCATTCTACAAAAGGCACGCCGTCATTCCTTCATGGAACTCCGACTGCTTGTAAGCACACGGTTTCAGGATCTCTTTCACTCCCCTCCCGGGGTGCTTTTCACCTTTCCCTCACGGTACTGGTTCACTATCGGTCGCTAGGAAGTATTTAGCCTTGGGAGGTGGTCCTCCCAGCTTCCCACGGGGTTTCACGTGTCCCGCGGTACTCAGGGTACATCTCGGAGAGAAGCGGTTTTTAGCTACGGGGCTGTTACCCTCTTTGGCTGGTTCTTCCAAAACCAATTCGCCTAACCACTTCTTTTGTAACTCCATATGAGATGCCCTACAACCCCAAAGGTACAAGCCCTTTGGTTTGGGCTATTCCCATTTCGCTCGCCGCTACTCAGGGAATCGAGTTTTCTTTCTCTTCCTCGGGGTACTTAGATGTTTCAGTTCCCCCGGTCTGCCTCTGACCACCCTATGAATTCAGGTGGCAGTCCTTCTCCTTCGAGAAGTGGGTTTCCCCATTCGGAAATCTCCGGATCAA
>NZ_JCAJZS010000024.1:0-1088 GCF_059510375.1 Shimazuella sp. NTD250
ATATGATAGATTGTCAAGCTAAGTGCGACAGCTCTTCTTGAAAGGATTCATGTGCTGATTTCCATCCCAGACATTTTCGAGGTCGATGATTGATTAAATGGAGAACAACTTCTAGTTCTTTCTGGGAAACTTTAGCTAGATCGGTGCCCTTGGGAAAAAACTCCCGTAACAGACCATTCGCATTTTCGTTTGTTCCCCTTTGCCAAGAGGAGTACGGGTCTGCGAAATAGACCTCCACTCCAAAACGTTTTTCTAATGCCAGGTGACAGGCGAATTCTTTCCCTCGATCTACTGTAGCAGTTTGGAAGGTTCCTTTGGGAAAACGAATAGCAAGCTGTTCAAATGCTCGTTCCATCGAAGAGGCTGTTCGATCTGGGATCTGGATAGCAAGATAGCAACGAGTCTTGCGTTCGACAAAAGTTGCAAAACACCCTTTACTTTTGCCACGACTGGAAACCACTGTGTCCAGCTCCCAGTGCCCAAATTTTTCTCGTTTTCGTACTTCTTTGGGGCGCTTATGAATTGATTTTCCTATCTGGAATTTCCCCCTTGTTTCCTTGGGTTTCCTACGTTTTCCCTTCTGTCTTAAAACATGGAGATCTCCTTTAGAAAGAAACCCGAGATAAAGCCAACGATAAATAGTTTTGAAAGACACCTTGTCGCATTCTTTTTGGGTTGCTAGATAGCCAGCAATTTGTTCAGGCGACCAAGATAGTGCTAACTTTTGTTCGATGAATTGGACTAGGATAGGGGTCGTTTTCCCTTGGTATGCCAGTTCTTTTCGGCGCTTTTGGCAAATACCTTGTGCTGCCTTTGCACAATAGTTTTCCTTTTTATTCCGCTTCAACTCCCTAGCTATGGTAGAAGCGTGACGTCCAATTGTTTTTGCAATTTCTCGTGCAGACCAACCCATTTTATGCAACATCTCTAGCTGAATGCGTTCTTCTATGGTAAGATGCGTATAGCTCATGGAAGATTCTCCTTGTGTAAATGGTGTTGTGGTGACTTCATTTTACACGAATCTTTTCATGAGCTATTCTTTTCTTTCTAGGTGTCGCACTTCATATTACAATCCATCATATAAAAAA
>NZ_JCAJZS010000025.1:0-864 GCF_059510375.1 Shimazuella sp. NTD250
TAGAAGCTATTTCAAAAGTCGGTTGACACATAAAAGTATTAGAGAAAGTATACAAAATGCTTTATAATGTTGAATGTAACGTTCATATCGGACAACTAATCTACGATTATTGTCCATCCAAGCAAAACAACGTTCTATTTTCCAGCGTTGTTTGTACCCGTCGCCCACTGCCAATGGGCGACCTTTTCTTTTCTTATCGGTTTTTCGACCGGGTATCGTAGGTTTGATTCCTTTTTTTCGAAGTGCGAGGCGAAAGGCTCGACTATGGTAAGCCCGATCTGCGACCAATTCCCGAAATCGACTAAGGGGTCTACCACGCTTGGATGGTACTCGAATCGTAGCCAATGTTCGTTCTGCCAAACGAATTTCATGTGGTTGTGCACTCTCTACCAAAAGCCCGATTGGGATGCCATTTTTTTCAGCTACAGCCATGACTTTGGTTCCTTTTCCCATCTTGGTTTTCCCTATTCCCGTCCCCCCTCGCTTTGCTGCCACAAACGATCCATCCAAATACACTTGATCCCAGTTCAATCGCTTTATTTCTTGCAACATTCCTAATAATTTTCTCCAAATTCGTTCCCAAATCCCGACTTTTTCCCATTCTTTCAATCGTCTCCAGCATGTCACATAGGAACCATACTCTTTTGGCATATCCATCCACGCTACACCTGTTTTCAACACGTAAATAATCCCATTCAGCACTTTTCTGAGTGGGATTGGAGGTCGACCCATCTGTGTTTTTCTTTTAGGTAGGAGCGGTTCAATTATTTTCCATTGTTTGTCCGTTATCTCATGTCTGCTCATGTCCCTATTTAATTTCATTTTGACTCATTTGACAATTTTTAGTTTTGAAATAGCTTCTAG
>NZ_JCAJZS010000026.1:0-396 GCF_059510375.1 Shimazuella sp. NTD250
GGTGTCCCAGCAGCATGGGATGACGTTTTTTATGACGGCCTTGACCGTATTTCAAACGTTATTGTCTCGATATACCGGAGCTGCTGATGTGGCAGTAGGAAGTCCGATCGCGGGACGATCGCAAACAGAATGGGAAGGGCTCATCGGATTTTTTGTCAATACTTTGGTGTTTCGCAATGATTTGTCGGGAGAACCGACATGGAACGAAGTGTTAGAGCGGGTGAAAACCACTGCCATCGAAGCCTATGCTCATTCGTCTGTTCCCTTTGAACGGGTAGTGGAAGAAGTAGCGCCAGATCGTCATTTGAGTCATTCTCCTTTGTTCCAAGTGATGTTCTCGGTAGAAAACGAAGCATGGCAAGCACCAGAGATACCCGGATTGACGCTTGAGGAAGT
>NZ_JCAJZS010000027.1:0-334 GCF_059510375.1 Shimazuella sp. NTD250
GGCTTTGCCCCAAACGACAGCCAAGTTTGATCTCACGTTGCATGTGGCACCATTGGAAGAAGGAATGAGCGTCACGTTTTCCTACAATACAGATTTGTGGGAAGAGGAGACCATCGCTCGGATGGCCGGACATTTGCACCAATTGATGCACCACCTGATCGATCAGCCGGAGACATCCATTTCGCAGGCGACGTTGCTTACCGAAGCAGAAAGGCAGGAACAACTGGGGTGGAATGGGTCAAGAGAGGCATTATCCTTTGTCTCTGTGGTGGAGCAAGTTGACCGTGTAGCGGCAGCGACTCCTGATGCCCTAGCCATCGTTGCAGGAGAAGAA
>NZ_JCAJZS010000028.1:0-334 GCF_059510375.1 Shimazuella sp. NTD250
AGCTTTGCCCCAAACGACAGCCAAGTTTGATCTCACGTTGCATGTGGCACCGTTGGAAGAAGGAATGAATGTGACGTTTTCCTACAATACGGATTTGTGGGAAGAGGAGACCATCGCTCGGATGGCCGGACATTTGCACCAATTGATGCACCACCTGATCGATCAGCCGGAGACATCCATATCACAGGCGACGTTGCTTACCGAAGCAGAGAAACAGGAACAACGGAAGTGGAATGGGTCAAGGGAAACGCTGCCCTTTGTCTCCGTGGTGGAGCAAGTCGCCCACGTGGTAGCGACGACTCCTGATGCCCCCGCTATCGTAGCAGAACAAGTC
>NZ_JCAJZS010000029.1:0-321 GCF_059510375.1 Shimazuella sp. NTD250
CCAGATTTCCCATACCGAAGCATCAAAGGCCACTCCTGCAATCCACGTACTCCGATCTTCTTCCTTCCAGTAGGTGGTTCGATGCCAATCGATCAAATGGGATAACGACGCATGGGATACTGCTACTCCTTTGGGGTGACCGGTAGAACCGGAAGTATAGATCAAGTACGCCGTATCCGTGGCAGCGATCGGAATATCCAAAGGAGTTATTTGTTCTCCCATCCAATCCATATAACCGGTATCCAAGGAAAGGAGCTGTAGAGCTGGCACCTCGATTTCTACTTGGCTGTCTGCCAACACCAACTGCACCCCTGCATCTTG
>NZ_JCAJZS010000030.1:0-254 GCF_059510375.1 Shimazuella sp. NTD250
GGTGTGGCCTTGTATCTTCCCACGGAAACGCTGCGCCTGGATCCTGCCGGATTACGTGATTGGTTGATCGAGGAGGAAATAACGGTCAGTTTTGTGCCAACGCCACTGTTGGAACAGTTGGTAGCTTTGAAGTGGCCGGAACATCCGAAACTCAAGTATCTCTTAACCGGTGGAGACCAGCTTCGAACCGCACCGCCAGCGGGCTTTCCGGTTGAAGTGGTGAACCACTATGGACCGACGGAAAATACCGTCGT
>NZ_JCAJZS010000031.1:0-241 GCF_059510375.1 Shimazuella sp. NTD250
CCTGCCTTGGCTACTACCACGGCTTGCTCGATGGTGGGATGTGCTTGCAACTGGCTTTCGATCTCTCCGAGCTCCACTCGGAATCCCCGAATACTGACTTGGGTATCTTTTCGTCCCAAGAAATGCAGCTGTCCAGCAGCATCCCAGCGAACGATGTCCCCGGTTTGGTACAGCCTTCCCCACGTCGGATGATCGTGAAACCATTCTGCCGTCCAATCGGGACGACCATAGTAGCCTTGGG
>NZ_JCAJZS010000032.1:0-232 GCF_059510375.1 Shimazuella sp. NTD250
AGCAACGCGAGCCAAAGATGCAATGGTTTGATGCGCAAAGAGTTGTTTTGGTTTTAACAAAATCCCTTTCTCTCTTGCCCGGGAGACCACTTGAATACTGAGTATGGAGTCCCCTCCCAATTGGAAGAAGTTATCGTGAATGCCAATGGGGCATCTTCCCAACAGGGACTCCCAAATCTCGATCAAGACCGCTTCCATATCTGTTTCCGCTGCTGTATAATCCCCCGACTTA
>NZ_JCAJZS010000033.1:0-232 GCF_059510375.1 Shimazuella sp. NTD250
GGCAACGAGAGCCAAAGATGCAATGGTTTGATGCGCAAAGAGTTGTTTTGGTTTTAACAAAATCCCTTTCTCTCTTGCTCGGGAGACCACTTGAATACTGAGTATGGAGTCCCCTCCCAGTTGGAAGAAGTTATCGTGAATGCCAATGGGGCATCTTCCCAGTAAGGACTCCCAAATCTCGATCAAGGCCGCTTCCATATCTGTTTCCGCTGCTGTATAATCCCCCGACTTG
>NZ_JCAJZS010000034.1:0-201 GCF_059510375.1 Shimazuella sp. NTD250
CCGCAACGCATCATGATACGCCACTACTTCGCGAATCGTCTGTCGGAGCCACGTTTCGTTCCCCTCTCCTACTTTCAGCAACATGCTCTGGTTAAAGTGATGAGGATGCTCGGTCTGTTCCAAAAACCATTTTTGGATCGGCACAAAAGGTACTTCTCCACGCAAGGTTCCTTGCTCTCCTACCACGGAAGCTTCCTTTTG